>JAJDXO010000012.1 GCA_022823235.1 Rhodospirillales bacterium | reverse complement strand
TCTGGTGCCGCATGGTGCTGGTCCTCACTCCGTGTCCAAATCGTCGGAAAACGCTTGGACACCAGTAGAATCAACACCATGCAACCTGTCCAGATATCTTAACCGGACACCAGTGGGCTTGACCCGGTGATGACGACTTGCGGGTGAGTGAGGAGTGGGGACAGGGTGTGCGGCGCTATTCCGCCGGGGCCGCAATGCGCTCCCGCCGGCGGGCAAGGGCCAGCCAGGTGACCGCGGCCATGGCGATGACGATCATCGGCACGGCCAGGATGTTGACCCAGTTCCAGCCCAGCAGCTGGTAGACCGCGCCCGAGACCAGGGACGCGATGGCGACGGCGGTAAAGACGATGAAATCGTTGGTCCCCTGGACCTTGGCGCGTTCCGACGGCGTATCGATTTCGGTGAGCAGGGTGGTGCCGCCGGTAAAGGCGAAGTTCCAGCCGCATCCGAGGAGGAACAGGCTGACCCAGAAATGCCAGAACTCGACGCCCAGCAGCGCAACGGCCACCGCACCGGTGAGAAGAGCAAGACCCGCGGTAATGATCTGCAGGGTGCCGAACCGCTTGATCAGCGAACCGGTCACGAAGCCCGGCGCGAACATGCCGACCACGTGCCAGGAAATGACCAGCGCGACGTCGCCGTCGCCGAAGGAATAGCCGTACTGCATGGAGATGGGGGTCACGGTCATCAGGAGATTCATCACGATGTACGAGAACGTGGCGGCGATGACGGCGACGATGACCACCGGTGTCCTGAAAATTTCGAGGAGCGGGCGGCCGGGATCGTCGAACTCGGCCTTGGTGAGTTTGGGAATGTCTATTCCCAGCACCACCAGTCCCGAGAGCAGGGTGGACCCCGCGAGTATGAGGAACGATCCGGCAAAGGCGGATCCGTCGATCCATTCCTTGCCGATAATCGCCGAGTAGGGGCCGGTGAAGGCGCCCACGACCCCGGCGGCGAGCACCAGGGCGATGGCCGTCGCCTTGAAGTCGGCGCTGGCGACGTCGGCGGCGGCGAACCGGTATTGCTGAGCGAACCCGGAGTAGAGGCCGAACAGGAAGATCGACGCGTTGAAAAGCACGAACTGCACTTCGATGATGGCGAGGGCGCCCAAAAGCGCGCCGCCGGTGCCGATCAGCGAGCCGACGACAAACCCGGCCTTGCGGCCGATGCGCCGCATCAGGAGCGCCGCGGGCAGGGTCCCCGCGGCCGTGCCGATCAGCATCATGGTGATCGGAATGGTGACCAGCACGCCGGCGTCGAACACGCCTTCGGCCACCAGTCCGGAAGCGAGGAACGTCAGGCCCCGGCCGGTGTTGAACAGAACCTGGCAAAGGCCGAGAACGCCGACGTTTTTCTTTTCCCGGGATAGTTTCACCCCGGTGCTTTAAGGGAGCCGGAAGGCCCCTGCAAGCGCTTTCCCGTGGCCCCCTCCCTGTTGTCCGATTCGGCCGAATCCGGATGATTTTCGCCCTTCGGGGCGGTCCCGGCGGGCCGTCACCGGGTCAATCCCGTCCCGTTGAAAATTTGTTCATGTTATCAATGGGTTACGAGAAATATTCAGGCCCCGAAATAGGTCTTGTTCGGTTGTTGTGAGCGGCTGATTTTGCTATAGATATTTCATGAATTTCCACCTCCGCCGATCCAGCGGCGAGCCCAAAAAATCCAATAGGATCAACGCCCTTGACTGCGCCGCCTGACACGCCGGAAGGCAATGGCGGCGGCTTGCCGCCCGACGATGAGCCGCCCGAGAGCCCCGGCCCCGATGAGCCCTTCGACCGCGACATAAAACCGGTCGCCATCGAAGACGAGATGCGCTCGTCCTACCTCGATTACGCCATGAGCGTGATCGTCAGCCGGGCGCTGCCCGACGTTCGCGACGGCCTGAAGCCGGTCCACCGCCGGATTCTTTACGCCATGAAGGAGGGCGGCTACGACTACAACCGGCCGTTCCGCAAGTCGGCCCGAATCGTCGGCGACGTCATGGGCAAATACCACCCGCACGGCGATTCGGCGATCTACGATGCGCTGGTTCGCATGGCCCAGGATTTCTCCATGCGCCTGCCGCTCATAGACGGTCAGGGCAATTTCGGCTCCATGGACGGCGACCGGGCGGCGGCCATGCGCTACACCGAAGCCCGGCTGGCGCGTTCGGCGCACCATCTGCTGGAGGACATCGACAAGGATACGGTCGATTTCCAGCCCAACTACGATGACAGCGTCCGGGAACCGTCGGTGCTGCCGGCGGAGTTCCCGAACCTCCTGGTCAACGGCGCGGGCGGCATTGCCGTCGGCATGGCGACCAACATCCCGCCGCACAATCTCGGCGAAGTCATCGACGCCTGCCGCGCGCTGATCGACAACCCGGACCTCACCATTGCCGAACTGATCGAAAACCATGTGCAGGGTCCCGATTTCCCGACCGGCGGCGTGATACTGGGCCGCAACGGCATCCAACAAGCCTTCGCGACCGGCCGGGGTTCGGTGGTCATCCGGGGCAAGGCGGAGATCGAGCCGATGGCCAAGGACCGCGAAGCCATCATCATCTCCGAGGTTCCCTACCAGGTGAACAAGGCCCGGATGATCGAGATCATCGCCGAAGCGGTACGGGACAAGAAGATCGAGGGGATCTCGGATCTCCGCGACGAATCCGACCGGCACGGCGTGCGGGTGGTGGTCGAAATCAAGCGCGATGCCATGGCCGAAATCGTGCTCAACCAGCTTTATTCCTTCACGCCGCTGCAGACCAGCTTCGGCGTGAACATGCTGGCGCTGAACGGCGGCAAGCCCGAAATGCTGAATCTCAAGCAGATTCTTCAGGCGTTCATCGATTTCCGCGAGGAAGTCATTACCCGCCGGACCGCGTATGAGCTCGGCAAGGCGCGGGAGCGGGCCCATGTCATGGCCGGCCTGGCGGTCGCGGTCGCCAATTTGGATCCGGTAATCGAGCTGATCCGCAAAGCCAAGGACGGGCAGGATGCCCGCGAAAAACTGATGGCGGCGCCGTGGCCCGCGGGCGACGTCGCGCCGCTGATCGCGCTCATCGATGAGCCCGACCGCAAGGTTTCCGAAGACGGGACGTACAGGCTCTCCGAGGAACAGGCCAAGGCCATTCTGGAGATGCGCCTCCAGCGCCTGACCGGCCTGGAGCGGGACAAGATCGCCGACGATCTCAGGGAAATCTGCGCCAGGATCACCGAGTATCTGGAGATTTTGGCGTCGAAGGAGAAATTGTTCGGCATCCTCCGCGACGAACTGCTGCGGATGAAGGAGCAGTTCGGCACGCCGCGGCGGACGGTCATCGAGGAAGCGGAATTCGAGACCGACATCGAAGACCTGATCCAGCGCGAGGATATGGTCATCACCGTGTCGAACACGGGCTATATCAAGCGGGTGCCGCTCTCCACCTATCGGGCGCAAAACCGGGGCGGCAAGGGACGCGCCGGCATGAGCACCCGGGAGGAGGATTTCGTCTCCCAGGTCTTCGTCGCCAATACCCATCAGCCGGTCCTGTTCTTTTCGTCGACCGGCATCGTCTACAAGCTCAAGGTCTACAAACTGCCCCAAGGCAGTCCGCAGTCCCGCGGCAAGGCGCTGGTGAACGTCCTGCCCCTGGATGAGGGTGAAACGATTTCGACGGTGATGCCGCTGCCCGAAGACGAGGAGACGTGGGAAAACCTCTTCGCCGTCTTCGCGACCGCGTCGGGCAACGTGCGGCGCAACCGCTTGAGCGATTTCACCAATGTGATGGCCAACGGCAAAATCGCCATGAAGTTCGAAAACGGCCATGAAGGAGACCGGCTGATCCGGGTTCGCACTTTCAGCGAGGACGAGGACGTCTTCATGGCCACCCGCGGCGGCAAGTGCATCCGCTTTCCGGTAACCGACGTTCGCGTGTTTTCGGGCCGCACCTCGACGGGCGTCCGGGGCATTCGTCTCGCCGGCGGGGACGAGGTGATCTCCATGTCCGGCCTCAGGCATATCGAGGTCGAGGTGCCGGTCAGGGACGACTACCTGAAGTCGGTCAACGCCAAGCGGCGTCTGGCGGGCGGCGACTACACCGACCGGGCCGAAGACAAGGCCCACGACGAGGAACTGGCCGCCAAGCTGGAGGCTCCCGAATACCGGGAGATGGCCGCCGAGGAAGAGTTCATTCTCACCGTGGCCGAGGACGGCTTCGGAAAGCGCTCTTCGGCCTATGATTATCGGATATCGCGCCGGGGCGGCAAGGGCATCGACAGCATGGAATTGAAGCGCGGCAAGGCGTCGAGTACGCAGGTGGTGGCGACCCTGCCGGTGATCGGGGACGATCAGTTGGTGATGGTCTCCGATGGCGGGCAGCTCATACGGATGCCCATCGACGGCATCAGCTTCACCGGCCGGACGGCGCGCGGCGTCACCTGCTTCAGGGTCGACGAGGATGAGCGCGTGGTCTCGGTCTCCCGAATTCGCGACGTCGACGGCGATGGAGAGGAGGCCGAAGATGCCGCAATTTCCGAACCGGTCCCGGCAGGAGAGTAGGGCGAATGGCGGATAGAACTGGCGTATACCCCGGAACCTTCGATCCGATCACCCATGGCCATCAGGACATCATCAGCCGGGCGACCCGGGTGGTGGATCACCTGATCGTCGGCGTCGCCGTCAATGCGGGCAAGGGACCGCTGTTTTCGCTCGATGAGCGGGTCGCCATGGTCGAGGCCGAGGTTGCGGAGATGGAAACCAACGGCGCCCGCGTCGAGGTCCGGCCCATGGAAGGGCTGCTGATGCATTTCGCCGAGGCGTGCGGCGCCTCCCTGATCGTGCGGGGTCTGAGGGCGGTATCCGATTTCGAGTACGAGTTTCAGATGGTCGGCATGAACGCACGGCTCAACGACAGCATCGAAACCGTGTTTCTCATGGCCTCGGAACACCATCAATTCATCTCGTCGCGGCTGGTGAAGGAAATCGGCATGCTGGGCGGCGACATCAAGCCGTTCCTCTCGCCCCGCGTGGTCGAGCGGATGAACGAGAAACTCGCGGACGGTCCGGCCGCGGAGTAAGGTCCCAGAGCAGTATCCGACGCCGGGGACCGCCAATGCGACTAGTCACCTTCCTGCACCGAGACGGAGATGCCCGGGCCGGCGTTCTGCTCGACGGCGACACCCGGATCGTCGATCTGTTCGCCGCCAGGCCCGAACCCCGTTTCGGTTCCATGCAGGCCCTGATCGAGGGCGGACCCGGGGCATTGGATGCCGCCCGGGAGGTCATGGAAAACCCGCCGTCCGTCGCGGTCCATATGACCGAAGGGGCCAGGCTTCTGACGCCCCTGCCGGCGCCGCCGCAAATCCGGGACTGCCTGTGTTTCGAGGAACATCTGACACGGGCCTACGATGTCCTGCGCCGGAACCGGGCGGCCATGGAGCCGGACCCGGAAGCGGCGCTGAAGGAGTTCGAGGCCAAGGGGCTCTTTCGCGTCCCCGAGGTCTGGTACCAACAGCCCATCTACTACAAAGCCAACCGCCTTGCCGTCATCGGCCCGGAGGAGGACGTGATCTGGCCCGATTACGCCGAAGTGATGGATTACGAACTCGAGTTCGGGTTTTTCATCGGCAAGGGGGGACGGGACATTCCCAGGGAGAAGGCCCGGGAGCACATTTTCGGGTACGCGATCTTCAACGACATATCGGCCCGCGATGCCCAGGTGGTCGAGATGCCGGGCGGACTGGGACCCGGCAAGGGTAAGGACTTCGACACCGGCAACGTCATCGGCCCCTGTATCGTGACCGCCGACGAACTGGATCCCTACGACTGCGCCATGATTGCCCGCATCAACGGGGAGGAGCGGTCGCGCGGACATTCGGGCTCGATCCACTGGACCTTCGAGGATTTGATCGCCCACATTTCCCGCTCCGAAACCCTGTATCCCGGTGAATTCATCGCGTCGGGAACCGTCGGCGGCGGCAGCGGCCTGGAACAGGAGCGCTACCTCTCCGACGGCGATGTCATGGAGCTTGAGGTCGAGGGGATCGGCATTTTGCGCAACCGGATCGTCAGAAAATAAGGAGGGCTCATGGTTGAGAAAATCAGACGGGTGATCACCGGCCACGACGAGAACGGAAAGTCCGTGTTCATCGTCGACGGCGATGCGACGGCGGTGAAGGAAATGGCCTCGATGCCGGGTCTGGCGCTGACCGACATCTGGCAAACCGGCGGCGCGCCGGCGAGCAATGCGGGGAACGCCGATGCCGCCGACCGGCCGGTGGTGCTCGAGCCTCCCGCGAACGGCACCATTTTCCGGGTCGTGGAGTTTCCGCCGGACAGCCAGTGGCGCGGCCGCGCCGACGCCAGGGATGCCTTCGGCTCGATCGGGGCGGACCACGCCACCGACGATTCCAGCGACGATCCGATGATGCACAAGACGGCGACCGTCGATTACCTGCTGGTTCTCAAGGGGGAAATCTGGGCGATACTCGACGACAGCGAGGTGTGTCTCAAACAAGGGGATGTGATGGTCCAGCGGGGCACGAACCATTCATGGAGCGTCCGGACCGACGAGCCGTGCCTGCTGGCCGCCGTTCTGGTGAGCGCCGAACCCGTCTGAGGGAGCCGGCGCCCGATGAATCTAGCCCGGTACCTGGCGGATTCGGCTTCCGCGCAGCCAGGCGCGCCGGCCCTGGCGCGGGGGCGCGATGTGGTTGCGACCTATGCCGAGCATGCGGAACGGTCGGCCCGGATCGCCGGCGCATTGGCGGCGGATTTCGGTATCGCGCCCGGCGACCGGGTGGCCCTGGCCATGGCCAACGCGCCCGAATATTCCGAAATTCTGTTTGCCGTCTGGCATGCGGGCGCCGTCGCGGTGCCGGTGAACGCCAAGCTGCATCCGAAAGAAGTCGCCTGGATCGTCGATAATTCCGGGGCGAAAATCTGCTTTGCCGGAGCGGGCCTCGCCGCCGGCCTCGAGGAGGTTCGCGGGGAAATGCCGGGCCTCGACCGCGTCCTCACGGCCGGCGGGGAGACGTCGGCAATGCTCCGCGGGGCCGGGCCGGCGCCCCTCGCGGACCGCCGCGCCGAAGACCTTGCATGGCTGTTCTACACGTCGGGCACCACCGGCCGGCCAAAAGGGGCCATGCTGTCCCACGGCAATCTGCGGGCGATGACGGCTTCGTATTTCGCCTGCGTCGACGATGTGGCGCCCGGCGACTGCATCATTCATGCGGCCCCCATGTCCCACGGATCCGGCCTCTATCTCGTGCCCCACGTCGCCCGTGGGGCGGCACAGGTCATTCCGCCTTCGGGCGGGTTCGACCCGGCGGAGATTTTCGATCTGTTGTCGGTCTGGTGGGGCGCGACCCTTTTTTTCGCGCCGACCATGGTCACCCGGCTTCTCGCCGCGCCGGAACTGGCGGACGCCGATCTGTCCGGTCTCAAGACCATCGTCTACGGCGGCGCGCCGATGTACGCCGGGGACTGCCGGCGGGCGCTCACGGCCCTGGGGCCGAAGCTGGTTCAGATTTACGGCCAGGGCGAAGCGCCGATGACCATCACGGTACTCGACCGGGCGTCGCACATGGAGGCCGATGATCCGCGCTATCTGCGGCGTCTCGGCTCCGTCGGGCGGGCGCAGGCCGGCGTCGACGTCAGGGTGGCGGATGCCGGCGGCAATCCCCTGCCGGCGGGGGAGATCGGCGAGGTTCAGGTGCGCGGCGATGTCGTCATGTCGGGCTACTGGCGGAACCCCGATGCAACCGCCCAGGCGCTGAAGGACGGCTGGCTGCATACGGGCGATCTCGGCGTTCTCGACGATGACGGCTATCTCACCCTGAAGGACCGGTCCAAGGATGTGATCATCTCCGGCGGGTCCAACATCTATCCGCGGGAGGTGGAGGAAGTGCTTTTGCTCCACCCCGACGTTCTGGAGTGTTCGGTCATCGGCCGGCCCCACGCCGACTGGGGCGAGGAGGTGGTGGCCTTCGTCGTCCTCCGGTCCGGCGCGGGGCTGGATGATGCCGGGCTGGACGCGCTCTGCATCGAGCAAATTGCCAGATTCAAGCGGCCGAGGGCCTACCGGGTTGTGGACGCGCTGCCGAAGAACAATTATGGCAAGGTCCTGAAGACGGCCTTGCGCGAAATGGCCTAGCGAACCAGCTGGAGAGAAAGAACACCATGTCGGAATACAAGACGGAACTTCGTGACGGCATGGCCGTCGATTGGGATGTCCCCATCGAGATGGATGACGGGCTGGTGGTTCGCGCCGATGTGTTCCGCCCCGACGGCGACGGCCGGCATCCGGTCATTCTCTCCTACGGGCCCTATGCCAAGGGCCTGGCGTTTCAGGACGGTTATCCGAGCGCCTGGGAACGGATGGCGGAAGAGCACCCGGACGTGCCGGCCAATTCCTCCAACCTGTACCAGGCCTGGGAAGTGGTCGATCCGGAGAAGTGGGTTCCCGAGGGCTACGCCTGCGTACGGGTCGATTCGAGGGGCTGCGGCCGCTCGCCCGGCTACATCGACCACTTCTCGCCCCGGGAAACCAAGGACTTCTACGATTGTATCGAATGGGCAGGCGTTCAGGCGTGGAGCAACGGCAAGGTCGGGCTCAACGGAATCTCCTACTATGGGATCAATCAGTGGCATGTCGCGTCCCTCAACCCGCCGCACCTGGCCGCCATGTGCGTCTGGGAAGGGGCCGCCGACTGGTACCGGGACATGACCCATCACGGCGGCATCCTCTGCACGTTCTGGGACAATTGGTACGACATGCAGGTCACGACCGTTCAGTACGGCCTGGGCGAAAACGGACCCAGGAGCCGGGCGACCGGCGAGCTGGTATGCGGCGACGAGACATTGAGCGAAGACCGGCTGGCCGAAAACCGCTGCGCCTTCGGGGACGAAATCCGCGCCCATCCGCTGGACGACGATTACCACAAGGCCCGCTCTCCCGTTTGGGAGAACATCGACGTGCCGCTTCTTTCCTCGGCCAATTGGGGCGGGCAGGGGCTTCATCCGCGCGGCAACTTCGAAGGCTATGTCAGGTCCGCCGGCGAGCGGAAATGGCTGGAAGTCCACGGCATCGAACACTGGACGGAGTTCTACACGGACTACGGCCGGAAGATTCAGCTGAAGTTCTTCGATCATTTCCTGAAGGGCGAAGCGAACGGATGGGACGAGGAACCGCGGGTTCAATTGCTGGTCCGCGAGACCGGGCGGTTCGTTCCCCGTGGAGAGGCCGACTGGCCGATCCCCGATACGGAATGGACCAGACTTTATCTCGATCTCGAAAACCGCAAGCTCGCCGGGACGCCGCCGGGCGCGGCCGCCGAGATTTCCTATGACGCCATGTCGCCGGGACTGTTCTTCGAGACCGAGCCGTTCGACGCGCCGACGGAAATCACCGGCCCGTTGGCGTCGAAGCTCTTTATTTCGTCATCGACCGAGGATGCCGACCTCTTTCTCGTGGTCGGCGTTTACGATCCGGACGGCAACGAAGTGGTCTTCCAGGGCGCCATCGATCCTCATACGCCCATCGCCCAGGGTTGGCTCAGGGCCTCCCATCGCAGGCTGGACCCGGTGCTGAGCGAACCCTATCGCCCGTATCACACCCACGACGGGAAACAGCCTCTTGCGCCGGACGAGGTCGTGGAACTGGATATCGAGATTTGGCCGACGTCGATCGTCGTTCCGCCGGGCCATACCCTGCGGCTCAATGTGCGCGGATGCGATTACGAATGGGCCGGGGACACCGCCGGCGAACGGCTGAGCAACTTCAAGAACGAGCTGACGGGCTGCGGGCCGTTCCTGCACGACGACCCCCGGGACCGGCCGCCCGAAATATTCGCGAACCGGGTCACCCTGCACGCCGATGAAGCCCGGCAAAACTATCTGCTGCTGCCGGTCATCCTCCGGCGATGAGGACGGCGCGGCACGAAACCCCCTCTCCCCTGGAGGGCGAGGGATGCGGAGGCTTGGCGAGCGAAGCGAGCCTAGCCATGCCTGTCCTCCGGCCGGCGGAGCCGGTCCGGTGGGCTGGGTGAGGGGGGTTGTCGATTCACCCCCACATTCTCCTTCACCCCCACCCCAACCCTCCCCCGTTCCAGCCTTCGTAGCCGAAGGCTACTTCGGCGGAGTAGGCCAAGGGGGAGGGGGAAGGCTTGAGTCTCAAATCCGCAAAAACGAGAATCCCCTAATCGAGTACAGACCCCGGGGCGACAGATGCCGTGTTTGATCTATAGTAAGGCCGGTGAGGGGGGTTCCTTGCCGCGATCCGGAGAGATGAACCGTGTCGATTGTGGAGCAGTTCAAAAATCGGACGCCGAAATCGCGGCGGCTCTTTGGCCGGGCCGTCGGCGCCCTGCCGGGCGGACTCACCCATGACCTTCGGCATCAGCACCCGTATCCCCTCTACGTCTCCCACGGAGAGGGGCCCCGGAAATGGGACGCCGACGGCAACGAGTACATCGATTACCACGGCGGCCACGGGGCGCTGCTGCTCGGTCATGGACGGCCGGAAATCGTTGCCGCCGTCCGGCGCCAGGCCGCGCGGGGAACCCATCTCGGCGGCAGCCACGAACAGGAGCTGCGCTGGGCGGAATTGGTCACCGATCTGATTCCGTCCGCCGAAAAGGTGCGCTTTACCGCATCCGGTACGGAAGCCGCAATGTTGGCGCTGCGGCTCGCGCGCGCCCATACCGGCGGTTCGAAATTCATCCGCTTCAGGGGTCATTTCCACGGCTGGTACGATCAGTTCGTCGCCGGATATGTTTCCCGTTTCGAGGGGGCGGCGCCGGCCGGCGTGCCGCCCGAGGTTGCCTCGGCCGCCTTGATTGCCGATCCGGGTGACGAGGATGCCGTGCTCCGCTTCATGGACGCGGAGGCCGGCATCGCCGCGATAATTCTGGAACCGACGGGCGCCCATTTCGGCGCCGGCCCGTTGGACCCCTCATTCCTCTCTTTCCTTCGCGATGTCGTGACCGACTCCAATATCGTGCTGATCTTCGATGAAGTGGTGACGGGGTTCCGCGTCTCTCCAGGCGGGGCCCAGGCCCATTACGGGGTGACGCCGGACCTGACCACGCTGGGCAAGGTCTTGGGGGGCGGCCTGGGCGGCGGCGCGGTTGCCGGCCGGGCGGATATTCTGTCCCATCTCGATTTCGAGGCGGCCGCGAAGGCGGGCCGGGAGAAGATCGGCCATCCCGGCACCCATAACGGAAACCCGTTGAGCGCCGCGGCCGGCATCGCGGCGCTGGAGATCGTCGCCGGCACGGACGCCTGCGAACGCGCCAACAGTTCGGGAGAGGCGCTGCGCCGCATGCTGAACCAGGTGCTGACGGACGAGAAGGTGCCGTGGTCCGTCTACGGCGAATTCTCCGGGTTCAACCTGTTTACCAATCCCGGCAATCGTCAGGTTTTGCCGTTGGAATTCGATCCGGCTAGGATTGATCCATCCGAACTCACGGGAATCGATCCGGAGCTTCTGGGGCTGGTGCGGTTGGCGATGCTCATAAACGGCGTGGACGTGACGCCGCGGTTCAGCGGCTGGATTTCCGCGGTCCACGGGGATCGGGACCTGCGGCAGACCGCCGAGGCGTTCCAGCGGACGATCGGCATGCTGAAGAAGGAATCCGTGATAGAGGCCTGAATATCGCATGGCCGGCTGATGAGGGAGGCGGCGGATGACCGGAACATTGATCCAGGGCGGGCGTGTCATTACCGCGACCGACGACTACCGGGCCGATGTGATGATCGAAAACGGCAGGGTCCATGCCATCGGATTGGATTTCGAGCCCGGCGAGGATGTCGACGTGCATGACGCGTCCGGCCTGCTGGTTCTCCCGGGCGGCGTCGACGTGCACACGCACCTGGAGGCCGAGGTCGGTCCGGCGATGACCGTCGACACCTTCGAGAGCGGGACGATCGCGGCCGCGTTCGGCGGCACCACGGCGCTGGTGGACTTCGCCCAGCAGCCCCACGGGGGCAGCGTCATCGCCGGGCTCGACGACTGGCAGGCAAGGGCAAGCCGGGCCTGCGTCGATGTCGGCGCGCATATGATCATCACGACCTTCAACGATCAGACCCTGGCCGACATGAAATCCATACTTCGAAGCGACGGGGTGACCAGTTTCAAGATGTTCATGGTCATGCCGGGAGTCATGATGATCGACGATGCCGAGCTTTACCGGATCATGCGGATGACCGGCGAAAACGGCGGATTGTCCTGCGTCCATGCGGAGAACGGCCTGCTGATCGACGTGCTGATCAAGGAGGCGGTGGCGCAGGGCAGGAACGAGGTCCTGAATCATCCGAAGGTGCACCCGGCGTCGACCGAAGGAGAGGCGGCCTACCGGGCGATCCAGATCTCCAAATTGGCCGAGGCGCCCATGTATGTGGTGCATGTTTCGTCGCAGGATGCCGTCCGGCATATAGCCGAAGCCCGCGACGAAGGCACCCCTGTCTATGCCGAGACCTGTCCCCACTACCTGTTTCTGACCGAGGAACTGTACGATGCCCCGGACGCGGAGGCCGCCAAGTACACGATGATCCCCCCTCTCCGGTCCAAGGAGCACCAGGATGCGCTATGGCGGGGTCTCGCGACGGACGATCTGCAGATAATCTCGACCGACCACTGCCCGTTTTGTCTCGAGGAGAAAAGCTGGGGGCTCAAATATTCCAAGGCGCTCGGCAAGGAATCTTTCGCGCAGATGCCCAACGGCGCGCCCGGCGTCGAAACCCGGCTGCCGCTGATCTACGACGGCGGGGTCCGCACGGGACGCATGAGCCTAAACCGTTTCGTTCAGCTGAACTCGACGACGCCGGCGAAACTGTTCGGGCTGTTCCCCCGCAAGGGAACGATTGCGGTGGGGTCGGACGCCGATATCGTCCTGTTCGATCCCGAGGAGCGCTGGACGATCCGGGCCGCGGAGCACCACAGCCGGATCGACTACTCTCTCTTCGAGGGCCGCGAGGTGACCGGCCGGGTCAAAAAGGTATTCCTGCGGGGACAGGTGATCGTCGATGGCGATCATTGGCTGGGCCGCGCCGGGGGCGGCGAATATCTGCCGCGGTCCAACTCCGGCCAGGTCTAGTTGGACGGGAGGGGAGTCCGTCATGAGCCGAATAGTAAGAGTTGGCGCCGCTCAAATGGGCGGCATATCGCGCAACGAGCCGAAAGAGAGCGTGGTCGAAAAATTGCTCGGCCAGATGCGCAGGGCGCACGGCGAGGGATGCGACATCGTCGTGTTTCCGGAACTCGCCCTCACCACCTATTTCGCCCGGTGGCTGATCGAGGACGAGGAGGAACTCGACCGGTTTTGCGAGGCGGACATGCCCTCTCCGGCAACCCGGCCCCTGTTCGACGAGGCCGCGCGCCTCGAAATCGGCTTCCATCTCGGATACGCGGAATTGGCGGTGGAGAACGGCGTGAAGCGCCGCTTCAACTCGTCGGTGCTTGCCGACAAGAACGGACGGATCATCAACAGGTTCAGGAAAATCCATCTCCCCGGCCGCGTCGAACCGGATCCGGGTTTCGCCGCCCAGGCGCTGGAGAAGCGCTACTTCGAAGTTGGCGATACGGGCTACCGGACGGTCCGCGGGTTCGGCGGCGTCATGGGGGTATGCATCTGCAACGACCGCCGTTGGGCCGAGAGCTATCGGGTCCTGGCGTTGAAGGGCGCCGAAATGATCTTCATCGGCTACAACACGCCAACCAAACCCTACTGGGCGCATGAGGAGGACCCCCTCAGCGATTTCCACAACCATCTGAGCATGCAGGCGGGCGCCTATCAGAACTGCTGCTGGATCGTCGGCGTCGCCAAGGCGGGCATGGAAGACGGGGAGGAATTGATCGGCGGGACGTGCATCATCGCGCCGACGGGTGAAGTCGTCGCGGCATGCGAGACCCGGGAGCAGGAACTCATATGCGCCGATTGCGATCTCGATCTGGCCCGCGACCTGAAGGACAATCTGCTGAACTTCGAACAGCACCGGCGGATCGAACATTACGGGCTCATCACCGGGCAGCGGGGTGTTGTCGAGCCGGACTGAGTATGCTTCAAATCGGGATATAGTATGAGATCGAAGCGGAACGATTGCAGAGGAGGCGGCCATGCCGGTCTACAAAGCCGATGAAATGGAGGCGACGCCCGACGTCGTCAATTCGAAGGTCATGATGAAGCAGTTCGGCGGCGAACTCATCAAGGTCGGCATCGTGACATACGAGGAAGGCGAGACCCCGCCGCCGCATTATCATCCGAACGATGAACAGTGGATCTACATGCTCGAAGGCCGGCTCGCGCACGTGCTTGGGGACGAAGACCACACGCTTGATCCCGGGGACCTGGTCTACATTCCGCGCAACGTGGTCCACGGCATACGGATAATCGAGGGGCCGTGCCGCTTCTTTACCTGCAAGAGCCCGGCCGGGACCGGCGGTCTCAGCGAGGACTACACCGACGTTCCGAACCTGGAAGAAATCCAGCAGCGTCTGGCCGGCATATCGTAGATGCCGGCGCGGATTTCCGGGCTTGCCCGATAGGGACAAAACGCCTAGAAACCCGGGCGTTGGGTGCTTAGCTCAGGTGGTAGAGCAGCTGCCTTTTAAGCAGCGGGTCATAGGTTCGAGTCCTATAGCACCCACCATTTTTCTCCATGCAAATCCACGACGGGGAGAGGGAACGGCGGGATTACTGTTTCGCGGTACCGGTCTTGGGCTGACCAAACTGCCAGACGACGTGCCGGCCTTCAGCGTAAATCCTGCACTTCATTCCCCGTAAGCGGCGTTGACAGAGTTCGATGGCTTGAACCAGCGCATTCCCGTCGCATTCAGACTCCTCACAGTACGTGTAGGCGATTGAACTTCTGCCGCCGTCTTCGGATATGGCGAAGGCTCCGGCGGCAATGCCGGCAGCTTTGTAATCTTCGAAGGCGGCCTGAGCTCTATTGGAGAGCTCCAGAGGCCCTTTGCCGTAATGTTCCGACTTGGCTTGACACGCGGCCAGGACAACCGCCGCAAGTGCAAACTGGATGTATTTGATTTTCCGGGGCACAAATCCCCCCCTTTTTCGGATTTGATGAATTGCCAATTTATCTTCTCCCGCGGCAATCATGCAATGCGAATTGCCAAACCCGGGTTTCGGTGCATTCCCTCGCCTCCGTCAGGGGGAAAGGGATAGGTCTTTCTTTTTGCGCCCTCTCCCCCTTTTTAAGGGGAGAGGGATGCGAAGGCTTTGCGAAGCGGCAGCTGAGCTTAGCCATGCCTGTCCTCCGGCCGGCGGAGCCGGTCCGGTGGGCTGGGTGAGGGGGAATTTCCATATCACCCTCACCCCGGCCCTCTCCCTCAGAGAGGGAGAGGGGGCTTGCCGTGCGTTCCCTCGCCCCCTTGCCCCCAGCCGTTTCCGGGCTAAATGAGTAGGAGACTGCCGCTCCCTCGCCGGGGCGGCGTTCTGCGTATTGGAGGAGAGCCATGCAATTTTGTACGAACTATTCGGGGGGTACCTCCCAAAAGGGTGTCATCAAATGTCCATGAATGTCCATGAATGTCCATCCGCCCGAAAACGCCGCTATGCGTCCGGTGCATGGCTCGCGGCCGCCGCCATTTTCCCCGGCATCGGGTTACGGGGATTTACCTCTGAACCCGGCGTGCCATAATCCCCGCACAGGGGAGTAGTTTCAGGTGGCCGGGCAGGAATTCGACGACATAATCATCGGCGCCGGATCGGCGGGTTGCGTGCTGGCCAACCGGCTGTCCGAGAATCCCGATATCCGGGTTCTGGTGCTCGAGGCCGGCGGCATGGACGACGACCCGTGGATCAAGGTGCCGCTGGTGTGGATGAAGAAGTTCGTCGACGAGCGGCATCACGACTGGGGTTATGACACCGAGCCCGAACCTCAAACCGACGGCCGCGTCCTGGAATGCGTTCGCGCCCGGGTCGTCGGCGGGTGCTCCTCGATAAACGCCATGTCCTATGTGCGGGGTCACGCCGCGGACTACGACCGCTGGGCGGAGACCGGTCTGACGGGATGGTCGTACGCCGACGTTCTTCCCTATCTCAACCGCAGCGAAACCTGGGAGGGCGGGGAGAGCGCCGTCAGGGGCGGCCGGGGCCCGCTGCGTATCCGAAGAAGCCCCTACCGGGACCCGATGATCGAGCCGGTCGTGGAGGCCGCCGGGAAAATCGGGCTGGCGCGGCTTGACGATTTCAACAGCGGCGACAATGTGGGCGTCAGCCGCATGCAGCAGAATATCTATCACGGACGGCGCTGGAGCGCGGCGGACGCGTTCCTGCGGCCGGCTCTGACCCGGCCCAACCTCAAGCTCCAAACCGAGGCCCACGTCAACCGCATCGTGATCGAAAACGGCCGCGCCGTGGGTGTCAGCTACCGTCGCGGCGGACAGAACCGGCGGGTGACGGCGGGCCGGGAAATCATTCTGTCGGGCGGCGCGCTCAATTCGCCGCATATCCTGATGCTCTCCGGCGTCGGCCCGGCGGACCAGCTCGGCCGGCACGGCATTCCGGTGGTTGCGGACGTCCCCGCGGTAGGGCGGAACCTGCAGGACCATATTTCCGCCGGCGTCGATTATGCCCGGGCCGCCCCGGGACCGTTCAGAAACCAGGCCCGATGGGACCGGCTGGCCGTCAGCATCGCGCAAGCCCGCTGGTCCGGTGTCGGCCCGGCGACCGATTTTCCCACCGGTATCGTCGGATTCCTGCGGACCGACCCGGCGCTCGCGGCACCGGACATTCAGTTCCTGTTCACCTTCACCAACCGCTTTGCCCACCCCTGGTTTCCGGGCATCAAGGCGCCCTTCGAGGATCGCGCGGGCGCCCGCGCGGTACTGCTCCACCCGGAAAGCCGGGGCCGGATCGAGCTCGCCTCCGCCGATCCAATGCGGTTGCCCAGGCTTTATCAGAATTTCTTCGACGCTCCATCCGATATGGCCACCCTTCGGACCGGCGTGCGTCTGGCGCGGGAATTGTTTTCGCAAGCCCCGGTCGGCCCGTTTCTCGGCGAGGAGCGGCTTCCCGGCGCCGGCGTGACCGACGACGCCGGCCTCGACGCCTACATCCGAAGGTCTTGCACGACGGTTCACCATCCCTGCGGCACCTGCCGGATGGGCGCGGACGAGGGGTCGGTATTGGATGAGGAACTCAGGGTTCGCGGCGTGGAGGGACTGCGCGTCGCCGATGCGTCCGCCATGCCGGACCTGATCAGCGGCAACATCCATGCCGCCGTCCTGATGATTGCCGAGAAGGCGTCGGATTTGATTTTGGGCAAGCCCGCCTTGCCCGCCGCCGAAACGCGCGCTGCGGCGTAACCGGTTGGAAACCCAAGGGAGAGACACATGAGAATTCTGCAAACCGGCCTGACCTACAAGGATGACGCCAAGGCGACGCCCGGCTTCACCCTCTTTTCGCCGCTTTGGACGAAAAAGACCTATCTGTTGAACATGGAGGGCGAGCCGGTTCACGAGTGGGACCTGCCGGGCACGCCGGGCGGATACGCGCGGCTGCTGCCCAACGGCAATCTTTTCTACGCCGCCCAGTGGGACGGCGACGACGTGCCGCCGTTCAAGGGCGGCGCCCAGGGCGGAATCATGCGGGAGGTGGATTGGGACGGAAACGTGCTGACGGAATTCATCGACGGCTGGCAGCACCATGACGCGCGAAAACTGGCCAACGGCAATATCGTCTATGCCGGCTGGGACGTGATGCCTGAAGACGCGCAGAAGCGGATCCGGGGCGGGCGCCCGGGCACGGAACCGCCCGGTGGAATTATCGGCGACTATGTGCGTGAAGTGGACCCCGACGGCAACACCGTCTGGGAGTGGCACACCTACGATATGGATATCGAGAAGTATCCCATTCATCCCCTGGTGGCGCGGCGCGTATTCGCGTGGTGCAATACGACGTTTCCGCTGGAGAACGGCGATGTGCTGATCAGTCTGCGGCAGATCAACACCATCGCGATCATCGACCGGGAGACGAAAAAGTTCCGCTGGGAATTCACCGACATGATTTTGGGCGGCCAGCACGATCCTCAGATGCTGCCCAACGGGAACATCATCGTCTTCGCCAACGGCATGAACAGTTACGAGGGGCATCCCCACTCGCTGATTCTCGAGATCGATCCCAAGACCAACGAAATCGTGTGGCAGTACCGGGCCCAGCCGCGGACCGATTTCTATTCTCACCACATCAGCGGCCAGGAACGGTTGTGGACCGGCAATACGCTGATCTGCGAGGGGCGGAACGGCCGGTTGTTCGAGGTCACGCCCGACGGCGAACTGGCGTGGGAGTTCATCAGCCCGCACCGGGGCCCCGGGATAGACGGCGACAACGTGAACTGGGTGTTCAGGGCGTTCCGGTACGCGGAGGATTCGCCGGAAATCGCCGGGCGGGTGACGCTCTAGACTCTAGACGATCGCCAGCATTCGTTCGATCGAGCCCAGCGCGCGGAGCCTGATGTCTTCGGGCACGGTGATCTCGTAGCGCGTGTTCTCGAGCGCATCGAGCGTATCCTCGAGCGTGATCTCGGCCATGTGCGGGCACCGATGGCTGCAGAGGCGCAGAATATTCTTGTCCGGGTGACCGGCAATGATGTTGTCGCCCATGGCGCATTCGGTCAGCAGCAGGAATTCCGGCGCATGGTTGGCGTCCACGTAGTCGATGATGCCCTTCGTGGAGCCGACGAAATCGGATTCCCGAACCACTTCCGGCTTGCACTCCGGGTGAGCGAGGACGGCGACATCCGGAAACTGCTTGCGGACCGAGGTGACATCCTCCGGCGTGAAAAGTTCGTGAACCTCGCACGAGCCATGCCAGGAGATGATGGTGTTCCCGAGGTTCGCCGGCTGCCCGGTCCCGTCCGGGTCGTCCTGGGGAAAGTAGGTCGCCCAGCCGAGTTCGGCGGCAATGTTGCCGGCCATGAACTCGTCGGGAAGAAAGATAACCGTGTCGGTTTCGAGGGATTCGATGACCTTGACGGCGTTCGCGGACGTACAGCAGACATCGGTCTCCGCCTTCACGTCGGCGTAGGAGTTGATATAGGTCACCACCGGCACGCCGGGAAAGCGCTTTTTCAGCGCCCGGACATCGTCCGCCGTAATCGCCGCGGCCAGGGAGCATCCGGCCTTCACCGCCGGCAGCAGGACGGTTTTCTCCGGGTTCAGGATTTTCGCGGATTCGGCCATGAAGCGGACGCCGCAAAATACGATGATGTTGGCGTCGGTCGTGGCGGCTTGTTGGCAAAGCGCAAGCGAATCGCCGGTAAAATCCGGAACCGAGTGATAGAGCGCCGCTTCCATGTAGTTGTGGCCCAGAATGACCGCGTTTTTCTCTTTCTTGAGGCGGTTGATCCTGTAGGCGAGTTTCGCCTTCTCCTGGATTTCAAAATCCGGGATGAGGTTCTTCAGAACCTCGTGCATCCCGCGATAGGTAGATTCTTCGTTTGGCGCGATTATGCCCATTGAGACTTCCTCGCCATTTTGCGGCGGGTTACGGAATATGACGCTACTCGGTGCTGCCGGCCCAATGCCGTCAAGCCACTAACGCGGGGGCGGTCGGTCCCCCCACAGGGTGCTCTGCCGTTGTCTCAATCCGGGTAATATAGCGCACGCTTTCGGGAATGAAAGCCATCTCGACGGCCATCGGCGAATATTAGAGCAGTTTCCGGGACAAACGGCTAATCGAACAGGCCGCGCCGCGGCGCTTCGGACCGCTCCGTCATGCCGTAATCCCTGACGATTTCGGCGATACGAATCCGGTAATCCTCGAAAAGCACCTCGCGTCCCAGGCGCTGCGCGGCGATATGATCGGACTGTTCCCGCCAGGCAATCAGACTTTCCTCATCCCGCCAGAAGGACAGCGACAATATCTTCCCTTCATTGCTCAAGCTCTGAAAACGCTCGATGGAGATGAAGCCGTCCGTCTTCTCGAGGTCGTTCCGAAGCTCACCGGCAATTTCCAGATACGTCCCCCGGCCGTCCTCGGTCGGCTCGACCTCGAATATAACCGCGTACATCTCAATGGCCCCCATTCCGCATCATTCGCCAAATCCATAAAGCCGCGCCGGATTATCCACCAAAATCCTGTTGCGGGTCGCTTCATCATCGGCCCAGTGCAGCAGGGTGTCCAACAGCATGGCGTCGTCGGGCCTCGGGTCCTGTCCCGGGTGGGGCCAATTGGATGCCCACAGCATACGGTCCGGCGATTCCCGCACGAGTTCCCGGGCCAGTGCCGCGACATCGTCGAAGCGGGGCGGGCCGGCCTTCGAGGTTTCGTACGGGGCCGAGAGCTTGACCCAGGCGCCGCCGGCGACGAGCCCCTTGAGACATTCGAACGCCGCGTGGTCCGGCGACACCGGATCCAGGAACTTGCCCGTGTGATCTATCACCAGTTCTCCGGGCCAGCTTCTGATTTGGGCTTCGAATTCCGGCAGGAGCCGGCCGTCGAGCTGCAATTGGATATGCCAGCCGTGACCCGCGGCGCGACCGGCGAGAACGTCCAGGTCCTCCCACGGCAGCGCCCCGCCGGGCAGCATATGGAACCGGATGCCGCGAATGCCCCTTGCCGTCAGGTCCTCGTAGACCTCGTCCCCGGCCCCCATGCCGACCACCGCCACGCCGCGGGCGCTGTCGCCGAGGGCCGCAATCGCCTCCAGCGTGCAGCGGTTGTCGTCGCCGTAGGTTGTCGGCTGGACGATAACGACCCGCTCGAGGCCGAGCCGCTCCTGGACGCGGCGATAGTCCTTTAGCCTGCCGTCCGGCGGCGGCAGCAGCGCGGTCGGCGCCATGCCGTACCCCGGCTCATAGACGTGCATATGGGTGTCGCACGCGCCGGGCGGCGCGATAAGATTTGGCGTGGTCATGGGTCAAACGGTTCCGATCGGAATGCGAAGTGTGTCTGTTCGCCGGCCATTAGACAAGAAAAGAGCCCGTGACGCCGGCGGCATCGGGGCCCGGGCATCGACCTCAGGAACCGGTCTGCTATAGTCGCGCCGAATTTCGGGTGTCTTATTTCAAGGAGTATACGTGATGGCAGGGGTTGAGCGTTTTTCCGGACTATTGTCGCCGGTCTTGACGCCGTTCGGCGAAGACCTGTCGCCCGACGTGGACCGGCTGATCGGCCATAGCAAGTGGCTGCTCGAACGCAACTGCAATCTCGCGCCGTTCGGCACCACCAGCGAGGGCAACTCCCTGTCCGCGGCCGAGAAGAGCGACATCCTCGACAGGCTGGTCGCCGCCGGGATTCCCGCCGCCTCCATGATGCCGGGGACCGGAACCTGCGCCATTGCGGATACCGCGGCGCTGTCCGCCAAGGCGGCCGAACTGGGTTGCGGCGGCGTCCTGATGCTACCGCCGTTCTACTACAAGAACGTCGGCGACGACGGCCTCTACGCCGCCTACGACGCGGTCATCCAGCAGGTCGGGTCCGCCGGCCTCAAAATCTACCTCTACCATATTCCGCCCATGTCCCAGACGCCCATCAGCCTGAGCCTTATCGAGCGGCTGTTGACGGCCTATCCCGAGACCGTCGTCGGCATCAAGGATTCGTCGGGCGAATGGAACAACACCAAGGCCATGCTCGATGCGAAATTCGACGATTTCCGCATCTTCGTGGGCTCCGAATCCTTTCTGCTCGCCAACATGCGAAACGGCGGCGCCGGATGTATTTCGGCGACCGCCAATGTCAATCCGGTGGCGATTTACGAACTGTATGAACGCTGGCGGGACGATGACGCCGAAGACCGTCAGGCCGACCTGGACGCGGTGCGCGGCATATTCGTCGAATATGCGGCAATCCCGGCGCTCAAGGCCTGCGTCGCCCATTTCACCGGCGATCCCGGCTGGGCTCTCACCCGCCCGCCGCTTATGCCGCTGGATGTGGGAAAAGCGTCAAGGACCATCGAAGCCCTTTTGGCTCGCGGCTTCGACATGCCGGGCCTGGCGGGCGCGAAGGCCGCCGCGGAGTAGCCGTCCTAATCGCCGCTTTCGTCGTACAGTCCCCGTGACTTGTGCCAGTCCTCGATCCCTTCATCCGGATAATGATCGAACCGCGGATTTGCCTCGTCTTCGTCGGGGATCAGCACCCAGTCCGGTTTGTGGGCGAGCATGAAGTGCTTTTGCTCGGGCGGGACCGGCAGCGGCGTGTCGATCACGCCGGCGATGGGGTAAAACCACTGGCCGTGCCGGGGGTTATGGTTCCACATGACGGTTCCGCACTGGGTACAGAAGTACCGGCCGCCGGCGTTGCGGCCGTCTTCGGCGTACGAGTCCCGGTCGTTGTTGTCGTGCCGGTAGAGCCTGAGATTTTCCTCGCCTTCAATTTCCAGCGTGTCGTATTCGCCCATTATATTGATGGAATAGCCACCGCCGCCCGCCGCCTTCCGGCAGATGGAGCAATAGCACCGGTTGACCGCATAGGGCGTGTGAGAGATGCAGGAAAACTTCACGGCGCCGCAAAGGCAGGATCCTTCAAGCCGCATGATGGGGACTCCTTGTCAGACGTTGTTCGGGCCGGAACCTACTCCACCAGCTCACCCCAGCCGCGGGCCCGGTCCAGCCGCGGATAGATTTTCTTGGAGGCCCGGTCGATCAGCCGGGCGGCCAGGAACGCCAGAACGGTCAGGGCGCCGACTTCAATGGCGCCGCCATAGGAGATCAGGGGATTTTGGATATAGGGGTGGAGTTGGATGCCCTTGCCGACTTCAAGCACCAGAAGAATGATCCCCCCCGCCCCGACGACATAGACGGCTGTCGCCAGGTGTCTGAGGGCCAATCCGGTAATTTTCCCGCGCACGGCTTGGTTTCCCCCGCCGGCTTATGACACCGGCAGGCCCGCGCGGGCCCGGTCGAAGCATCCCCGGGTTTCGTGCAGTTCGAGACCGCGGTAACGGGCGAAGGCCGCTTCATTTACCCGGGCGACGACCTCCAGGAGACGCGGCCCGGCGATGTCCCGGCTGTTGAGATAAGCCGCGTACTCGGTCTCGGCCACGCGGCACTTGGCGTACGCCTCCATGATCATTTGGCCGCCGCTGAGTTGGCTGACTTCGTAGCTGCTCGTGAGGCAGTCGAGATAGGTCTCGTGGGGATCGTTGCTCAGGGGGCCGAGTCCGTTGCCGGCAACAAGCCCGGCGGCGACGGCGACGCCGGCGATGCTCCATAGTCGGGCGGTGGACATTGGCGCACCTCCTCAATGAGGGAACATGGAGCGCAAGCATAAAGCAACTTGGCGGCGATGGGGTATGAAATAATTGCGTCATGGCCGGGCCCAGACCCGGCCATCCACGTGGATCACCGGGTCAAGCCCGGTGATGACGACTTGCGGGTGATTGAGGGGCGGGAGAAAGCTTGAACCGCAAATCCGCGAAAACGGGAATCCCCTGATCGAGTCCGGACCCTACTTGATCTGTTCGACCTTCGGCTTGCGGTTGCGCATGTCGCCGTCCCAGCGTTTGGCGAATTCGGCCGGCACGCCGATCTGGTCGAGCGCGCGGGCGACGAAATGCCCGACCACATCGTCCAGCGTTTCGGGGTGGTTATAGAACGCCGGAACAGGCGGCAGGATGCAGACCCCCATGCGCGCCAGTTTGAGCATGTTTTCGAGGTGGATCTCGTTGAACGGCGACTCGCGCACCATCAAGACCAGTTTCCGGCGCTCCTTGAGGATCACGTCCGCGGCCCGGTGAACGAGGTGTTCGCCGAACCCGTTGGCGATGGCCGCGACCGAGCGCGCCGAGCAGGGGGCGATGATCATGCCGTCGGTGACGAAGGAGCCCGACGAGACCTTGGCGCCCATGTCGCCGGGGCCGTGATAGACGTCGGCCAGATCCCGGAGATCGGCGACCGTATGGTCGGTCTCGTGCTCCAGTGTCTGCTGGGCCCATTTGCTGACCACCAGGTGGGTTTCCACTTCGGAGCGGGCGAGCGCCTCCAGCAGCCGGACGCCGATGATCGCCCCGCTGGCGCCGGTCATGCCTACCACGATCCGTCTTGGCCGGTTTTCGGACACGTCAACCTCACTTAAGCGATTGAATCATAATACGTATTGCGGCCGTGGGGCAAGCAGCCTTCATGCCCGCCCGCTGATCATGCGGATGCCGGGCGCCGTTCGGCCTTCAGCGCCGTGCCCGCTACCAGACCCCGATGTAGACGCGCCGCTTTTCCTGCGGGTGGTAGACCGCGTGAGCGCGCCGGGCGAGCGGTTCCTCACCTACGGTGGTGCGGAAATTCCGGGCAAGGAAGTTCTCCGTCAGCGTCTCCCGCATCCGGCTCCGAATTTCCTCGTAAGCCGGGTCGGCGCCGAGGTCGGTGAACTCGTTGGGGTCGTCCTCGAGGTCATAAAGTTCCGGGCGGAACTTCAGGTGGTGGATGTACTTCCACTTGCCGGTGCGGATCATGATAGCGCGCGCTTCGCGGGCGGCGATGCCGAGTGCGTCGAGGTCGACCCGCGATGCGAATTCCGATTCACAGATGACATAGTCCCGCCAATGGCCGGGCTGCTCCCCATGCAGAAGGGGCAGCAATGATTTGCCCTCCACCACGTGTTCCGGAATCGTCCCGCCCGCCACTTCGATAAAGGTGGGGACGAGGTCGATGCTCTCGATGAACCTGTCATCGACGGTGCCGCGGGTTGGATCGGATGCCGGGTCCGGATCGTAGACGATGAGCGGCAGCCGGATACTCTCTTCGTGAAACAGTTCCTTCTCGCCGAGCCAGTGGTCGCCGAGGTAATCGCCGTGGTCCGACGTGAAAACGATCATGGTGTCGTCCATCCGCCCCTTTTCTTCCATGAAGGCGAACAGCCGGCCCAGGTGATCGTCGATCTGCTTGATCAGCCCCATGTAGGCGGGGATAACCGTTTCCCGCACTTCATCCCGGGAAAAGGCCTGGCAGTCCTCGCGCCGGTGATAGGCCCGGTAGATCGGGTGGTCGGTCTCCAGTTCTTTCGGGTGACGGTTGACGGGCAGTATGTCGTTGCCCCCGAACATGTCGTGGTACGGCGCAGGCGCGATATACGGCCAGTGGGGCTTGATATAGCTGAGATGCATGGTCCACGGGCCGTCGCCGCATTCTTCGATGAACTGCATGGCGCGGCCGGTCATATAGGCGGTTTCGGAGTGCTCCTCCTTCACTCTCGCCGGATACTTGCTGTTGCGCAGATACCAGCCCGAGAGAATCTCGCCGTCGGGCCCCTCGGCCGAGTTGGCGAAGTCGTGCCAGGGATTTGGGCCGTCATAGCCCTGTTCCCGCATCCAATTGTTGTAAGCGAGATTTTCCGGCGCTATCTCGGCGGTGCCCCACAGGCCGTCGTCCCGCTCGTAGGGCTCGAAGCCGCATTCGGCGACCAGCACGCCCTCGATGGAGTTGCGGTCGATCTTGAGGCGCTCCATCCCGCCCCGGTCGGCAACCATATGGGTCTTGCCGACCAGCGCCACCCGGTGGCCCAGCGGACGCAGGTAGTCGCCGATGGTCAATTCATCGACCGACAGGGGGACGCCGTTCCACACCGCGCCGTGGGTGAAGGCGTAGCGCCCGGTGTAGAACGACATGCGGGAGCCGCCGCAGACCGGGGCCTGACAATAGGCATGGGTAAACCGTACGCCTTTTGCCGCCAGGGCATCGATGTTGGGTGTTTCAAGCCGCGGGTGACCGGCGCAAGACAGATAGTCGTAGCGAAGCTGGTCACACATGATGAACAGAATGTTCTTGGTCTTGCCCATGAGCGGGGGGCCTCCCGGGGGTCATGATTTGCCGACATGTAACGCGCCCGGCGGGCAGCGCATATATGCCCATTTGCTATCGCTGATATTAGGCGATTTTCGCCGGCCTGGCAGGGGGCTACGCCTCCGGAAAGTGCTCGGCGCGAAACGCCGAGAGCGGCATGGGATCGGGCCCGGTATTCTCGATCCACATGTCGAAGACGATGTCCTTGTCCGGCGTGACTTCGATCAGCCGGGCCCGGCAAAATCCGGCCTCGACATCCATATGGGGAACGCCGTCCTTGGTGACGATCCCGCCGACGATCGGGCTGAGGACCGCGATGGCGAAGGCGGCCGCGCCCTGGGTGAACGCCCATTGGGAGGCGCCGGTCGTCTTGTCCGGCGCGATGGCGGCGGCGAAATAGGCCGCGAAGATGAAGGTCGTGACGACGGTGGTGAACGGCGAGTTCGCCCAGTCTTAGAGCGCCCAGCCGAAGGCCGATTTGCGCCCGCCGGTCCAGATCGGGCGGACCGTCACTTCACCCGCTTCCATTCCTGCGTTTTGCAGAAGATGAACACACAGCCGTTGACCTCCAGGAGGTCGGCGCCCTTGGGCTCGAGAACCGATCTGTAGGTCTTGCCGTCTTCGGGATTGTAGATCTCGCCGCCGCGCCACGCGCCGTCGTCCGGCTCCTGCGGGAAACCGGTTAGCAGCGGCAGTCCCAGGATCGGCCGGGAGCGCAGCGATTCGTCGCTGTTCTCCGCGTCCCGCTTCGGCAGGCCCTTCTCGTTGTTCGGCTCCTTGAGCCAGACGATCCGGCCGCACAGCTTGTCGTCGCACGGCGCGATCTCGACATGGGATTTGCCGCCGGGCGTGCGCCAGACCCCTCTGGGATCCGCCAAGGCGCTGCCGCCGAAAGCGAGGCAGAAAACTGCCGCAAATGCAGTCAGATATGTTGCCGGCGTCATGGACTATATCTCCTCGGTTCGCAGCCCCCCATCGGCGGCATGGACGGATCCGCCATTTCTTGATTTTGCCCGAATTTACGTAAAATGTCCGTATAAAACGGGGGCAATTTAATGTCGTTTTGATAAATGTGAGTTCATCTGCCCAGCCACACCGGCGGCTCGGCACAACGCGAGCGCTGTCAACCGAACGCGGGAAGCCCCCTTGGCCACGTCCGACGATCCGAACGGGTGCCTGCGGATGCTCGGATTATCCGACCTGCGAGGGTGGAGGACTGTGTTCCGGGGGCGCGCACTGTGCGCCGGGTGCGCACCGACGGCTCGATCAAGTGGGGCGGGGATCTGGTGTTCATCGCCGAACCCCTGGCGGGCGAAACCGTCGGCATCGCCGAGACCGAAAGCGGCCACTGGATCGTGCGCTTCTTCGACATCGACCTAGGCGTCATCGACCACAAGACCAAGAAACTTCACCGCTTCCGGGCAGCCCGGCCGGGACGCACGGAAGCAAAACAAACCATAAACACTGTTACCCATGTAACCGGTCTATAGTGTCACCTATCTATCCGGTTGCTCAAAGAAAGATGGCGGCTACGCCTCCGGGAAATGCTCGGCGCGGAACGCCGAGAGCGGCATCGGGTCGGACCCGGTATCCTCGATCCACATGTCGAAGACGATTTCGTTGTCCGGCGTGACTTCGATCAGCCGGGCCCGGCAGAATCCGGTTTCGACATCCATATGGGGAACGCCGTCTTTGGTGACGATCCCGCCGTAGGTGATGAACGTGTTGCCCGTCTCGGGCAGCCGGACGGCGCCGCACTGGTAGGTGGCGTAAAGCCGCTCGCCGGGCGCGTCGCCGTAGGACCAGACCTGTTCGACGGTCATGGCGTCTTCGTCGACCCGGAACTCGACCGCGCGGCTGGTATTCTCTTCCGGCGGGATACCGGGATTGAACGGCGTCGCCCGGTGGTTCCCGTTGTCGAAACACATTACCGTGCCCGACGGCGTCACCGAGCAGTCGTGCTGATGGAACTGCCAGCCCACGTCGCCGATGGGCTCGAGCAGTTTCCCGGACCACGGCGGCCGCCAGTTGTCGTGGGTGCCGAGAATCCACATGAGGTCGCCCGAGGCCCGGTCGAATTTGATGATGCAGTCCTGGGTCCGAAGGGACACGAGAATTCCGCCGTCCCTGGGATCTTCGGCGGTGCCGTTGGCGTGGCACCAATCGAAGGAGTCGGCGAAGCCGCGGTTGCGCCAGTAGCCCGACCGGGAGCCGTAGCACATCCGGTAGGGATCCAGCATATCCAGGATGCGCCATCGATTGACGACGGCGCCGCCGGGGGTCACCTCGCAAATTATGTCGCCGACCACATTCGCGGTCTCGGCGGGCGCGTCGGGATCCGTCTCGCTGCCCGGCCAGTCGTCGAAAGTACGGACTTCGGCGGACATCAGAAGCAGGTTGCCGTTGCCCAGCATGTTGATGGCGTGATGGGTGAGGGGAAGGCCGATGGGGATGCCGCCTTCGGGCGGCTCCTTGTCCCGCCATTTTCCGGCGACGTACCAGTGGCGGACAATGTCGCCGTCCCGGGTCATTTCGTAAATCCGTCCGATGCCGGTCTCGGAGAACAGGACATTGCCGTTCGGCAGGCGCCGATTGTCCTGTACCGGCTCTCCGCCCGAGTAATTGAGCGCGATGTCGCCCCGTTGGCCGACGCCCAGCAGCCATCCGCTGCCGACCGTATTGTCGGCCCGGCCGCCGGGCCGGACGTTGAACACCATCATGCCCGGCTCCCGCCGGGCGGTATCGCAGACGTCGATATGATACGGCGGCAGGCTGCCGGTCATCGCCATTCCCCCCTGATCGCCGGCGGGCCGTTCCGCACCGGCCATTGCGCTACGCGTTGCCGCGTTTCTCCCGCCACAGACCGAGTTTGGTCTGCACCACCTTGTCGGTGCCCTGGAAAAGGTATGTGTCCTCGTCGGCTTCCAGCCGGAAGGGATGCCAGCACGGCACGCAGAACACGTCCCTGGGCTCGAACTCGATGGCGGTTTCGGTTCCGCCGCTATCGACGACGGCCCGGCCGCCGCCCTCGAGGCAGGTGAAGATGCAGCCCTCGGTGGTCTGGTAGCGCTCGCCCCTGAAGCCCTTGGGCAGGCGCTGGAGGAAGGTCGAGATGGACGACATGGCGGCGCCGCCCGTCGTCGGATCGATGAACTCCATCTTCAGCCCGTGATAGGGGTCGAGGTCGGTGGTCCCGGCGAGCTTCTCCATGGTTTCCCGGGACCGGGCGTAGGGATAGGAAAAGATCGGCGAGGCCATCCGGTCGGGCGCCAGTCCCTCCGCCGGAACCATATTGGAGCCGTACCTGACCAGGCTGTCTCCTTCCGGCGGGCCGGCCGGGAACTGATCCTCCGGATAGGGATCGTGGAAGATAGCGCCGATGCTGCGCACCAGGGGCAAGTCCAGGATGTCCTGCCAAATCACCGGCTCGCCGCCCTCATTGCCGTGGTCGTGCCAGCACCAATTCGGGGTGATGATGTAGTCCCCGTATTCCATAAAGGTCTTTTCGCCGTTGACCGACGTGTAGCCGCCGGACCCTTCGAGGATCAGGCGCAGGGCATTGGGCGAATGCCGGTGGGCGGGCGCGACTTCGCCAGGGAGGATCATTTGAATGCCCGAGAACAGAGTCTCCGTCGCCCTGGCCTCGCCGGCGTAGGCCGGATTTTCGAGCATCAGCACGCGGCGCTCGGCTTCCTTGGCGGTAATCAGGTCGCCGGCCCGAAGCATTTTGTCGCGAATGCCGTCCCACTTCCAGATATGGGGAATTCCCTTGACCCGGGGTTCCGAAGTCAGGACGCCGTGATATTGGTCCCACAAGGGCGCGGCGCCGAGGCTTTTGATCTCCTCATTGAACGCTTGGCGTTCCGAGGTGGTGTCTGCGGTATCGGGCGGTGCCATTTGGCCGTCCTCCGAGAATTGCCTGATTTCAGCAATCGTGCGCCTTGTGCAGCCGCCGATCAAGGGCGGAGACGGGTCTGTCCGATTAATCGCCGTCCCGCTAATGGCCGCTGATCTTGGCGTGCAGCGGTTTCGTTTCCTCGAATTTCCGCTTCTGTTCGCCGCTGGCTTCGGACTGGTGTTTTTCCTTCCATTCGGGGAACGGCATGCCGTAGACGATTTCCCGGGCGCGGTCGTAGTCCATCTCCACATCCCGGCTCTCGGCGGCCGCCGCATACCACTTGGCGAGGCAGTTGCGGCAAAAGCCCGCAAGCCCCATCAAATCGATATTCTGCACGTCGGTGCGGTTTTGCAGATGCTCGACGAGGCCGCGAAATGCGGCTGCTTCGAGCTCGATTCGGGTCCGGTCGTCCATGATCGAATTCTCCTCCGGCGTCGGGCCTGACCCGTAAATATGCCTAAATCCCTCGTTTGCAAAGGCCGGAACGGGGCCTTAGGCTCGACGCCGAATGCGGCAACTGACGCGATCGGGTTGGGATTTCATATGCGCTTCGGACTATTCGGCGGCGCCGTGGCAAAGCGCGGCGACGAAACGGCGGACAGCCAGGGCTACCGAAAATTCATCGATCTCGTCGTCGAGGCGGAAAGCCTGGGCTTTCACAGCATCTTTCTCGTCGAACACCATTTTTCCGGCTCCGGTCAGGTTTCGTCGTCCCTGAATCTGTTGTCCTATCTCGCCGCCAGGACCAGCACTATCCGTCTCGGCACGGCGGTGACGGTGCTTCCGTGGCACAACCCGGTGCTGATCGCGGAGCAGGCGGCGACCGTCGATCTGCTGTCCGCCGGCCGGTTGGATTTTGGCGTCGGGAAGGGCTACCGCGACATCGAGTTCGAGGGGTTCTGCATCCCCAAGGAAGAGGGATTGCCGCGCTACGAGGAATCCGTCGACCTGATCCGGAAATCGTGGTTGTCCGATGACCGCTTCGACCATGACGGCCGGTTTTGGAGCTTCCGGAATATCGTCGTCGAGCCGCCGGTGGTTCAGAAGCCCCACCCGCCGCTGTGGTCGGCAGCCGGCACCGACGAATCCATCGCCCGGGTGGCCAGATCGGGGTTCAATATCCTGCTCGATCATTTCGCCACGGATGCCCGGACCCGGGAGCGCCTGAAGGTTTGGCGGGACACCTGCGCCGAGATCGGCCGGCCCTTACGGGCCGATGAGTTGGCCGTCGCCCGGGGACTGACGATTACCCGGACGGAGGAAGAATACGAAGAAGCGATTCGGGCGCGTGTCGAGCGCAGCGCCAGAATGGCCGAGGATTACGGCGCTCTGCCGGGACTGCGCCGTGACGCGCAGCCGGAAACGTTCGCGGTTCAGGATATGAGCAATCCGGACAGCGCGCTGATCGGCACGCCCGAACGCATCGTCGAGCGGCTTCAGCGGCTCCAATCGTGGGGTGTGGAGTATGTTCTGATCCTGCTGCCCGGCAGCGTCGAAACCTTGCGGGAATTTTCCCACGAAATCATGCCGGCGTTCGAAACCCAAGCCGACGCCGCCCAATAGCCGAATATCCCGCCAGGAGTAACGAGATGAAGACCCACGCCTTTCGCGTTCACAAGCCCGGGCCGCCGACGGCGATGAAGTGGGAAGAGGTGGAACTGCCGAAACCCAAGGCGGGGCAGGCGATCGTCCGCCACACCGCCGTCGGATTCAACATGGTGGACACCTACATCCGGAGCGGCCTCTATCCGCCGCGCGGGCCCATGCCGATGGGTATCGGTATCGAGGGCGCGGGCGTGGTCGAGGCGGTCGGGCGCGGCGTCAAGCGGGTGAAAGCCGGCGACCGGGTCGCCTACGCCACGGGTATGCCGGGCAGCTACTCGGAGGCGCGGCTCATCGACGCGCATCATTTGACCAGGCTGCCCGGGTGGATCGACGATGAGACCGCGGCGGCGATGCTATCGAAGGGCCGTACGGTCGAATATCTGTTCAACCGGACCCGCAAGCTCGGGAAGGGCGACGTCATCCTGTTTCATGCCGCCGCCGGCGGGGTCGGCCTGATCGCCTGCCAGTGGGCGAAGGCGGTGGGCGCGACGCTGATCGGGACCGCGGGGACCGACGCCAAGTGCCGGCTGGCCAAACGCCATGGCGCGGCGCACGTGATCAATTACGCCAAGAAGGACTTCGTCAAGGAGGTCATGCGCCTGACCAAGGGCGAAGGGGTCGACGTGGTTTACGATTCGGTCGGCAAGACCACATGGGCCGGCTCCATGGAATGCACGAAGGTCCTCGGGCTGGCGGTCAGCTTCGGCGCCGCATCGGGGCCGCCGCCGCTCCTCGATCTGCTCAAGGAAGGCCAGGCCAGGTCACCCTTCATTCACCGGGCGACCACGGTCAACTACATGACGTCGCCCGAAATCGCCGATGCGAGCGCCCGTTCGGTGATCCGCATGATCAAGAACGGCAAGGTCGGGATCACCATCGATCACCGATACGAACTGCGCGAGGCGCCCAAGGTTCACCGGGACGCGGCAGCCCGCAAGACCACCGGTCAGGTGATCATGCTGCCGTGAGGCCGAATTCGGCTAATCAAGCAGGCGCGGTATCTTCGGTCTGCGCCAAACATGACAGCGCCCGGTCGACGATCAGGTCGGCCATGACCGGCGCCGTCCCCAGCGGCGGACACAGGTGCAATCGCCGCTCACCGGGCGCGCCAAGCCGGGCGGGGATGTCTTCGGCGCCGTGAAACCCCGCGGCGAACAGATTGGGGAGCACGACCACATCGCGCCGGCTGGTGAACGCCCGCCAGTCCTCGATCAGCGGATCGATCTCCAGAAACGCAGCCGTGCACGAAGCGGCGCCGGTTTCGGCGAGAACGCATTCGGCCAGACGGGCGGTGGACGTCTCCGACCGATCGTTGCGGCTGGCGCCGTGGCCGACGACGACGATATCCGTCCCGCCGGGATCGATGCCGGCGTTCCGTAATTCGGCGAGAACCAGGTCCGCCGCGACCGCTGGAATATCCGGGTGGGAGCCGGTTGCCTTGGTCAGGGCGGTTCCGTCCCCAATGCCCAGCTCGCCCGGCAGGACTTCGCCGGCGATGTAGCCGTCGGCCGCGAAATGAGGCACGACGACGACGGACCGGCCGGCGATCTGGCCGAGGACGGATTTGGCGAACGGTTCCTGCCGCAGGAAACCGGAACGGACGTCGGCGAATATCTCCCGTGAGGCGATGTCCCGCGCATGCGACGTCACCGCGTCGGCCGCCGTGGGCGCATCCCGGGCGCCGTGTCCGACGATCAACAGGACGGTTTCCCCGGGGCTAGCCATGACTAGCCATGTCTAGCCAGGGGCCTGACGATCGCCGGAGCGCTCCGGCTCGAACCAGGCGAGGGTCTCGCCAAGCGACGCCACCTCGCCGATGATGACCAGGGTCGGGGCGGTGAGGCCCGCGTCGCCGACCCGCTCGGCGAGGGTCCCGAGCGTGCCGTGCACAACGCGCTGGTCCGGCGTCGAGCCGCGGTAGACGGCGGCGGCGGGCCGGTTGCTTTCGGCGCCCGCGTCCATCAGTTCCCGGGCGATCAATCCGAGATTGGCGAGGCCCATATAGACGACCAGGGTCGTCTCGCCGTCCGCCAGACTCGGCCAATCGAAGTCGAGAGCCCGGTTGTCCCGGCGGTGGCCGGTAATGACCCGGACGCTCTTCGCCAGCCCCCGGTGCGTCAGCGGAATTCCGGAATAGGCGGCGCAGGCGATCGCCGCCGTCACGCCCGGCACCACTTCGAAGGGGATGCCGTTCTCCACCAGATGCACCGCTTCCTCCGAGCCGCGCCCGAAGACGAACGGATCACCGCCCTTCAGACGGACCACGCTCCGTCCCTCGCGGGCCAGGCGGACCAGCATGTCGTTGATCTCCTCTTGCGGCACCCCCTGTCGGCGGCTCGCCTTGCCGGCGAAAATGCGGGTCGCGCCGGCCGGGACAAGGTCCAGGACCTCATCCGAAACGAGCCGGTCGTAGACCACGACCTCGGCCGTTTGGAGCAGGCGCAATGCCTTGACCGTCAGAAGGTCCGGATCGCCGGGCCCGGCGCCGACCAGGTACACGGTATTGGGTGTGCTCGCGGACATGGCCGCACACTATTGGGCAAGCGCCCGCTCGACAAGCCGCCGCGCGTCATGGCTCAATTCGAGCGCGAGCGCCGCCTCTCGTCCCCGCGGGCTCATCTTCGCCCAGGTCTTGCGGAGAATATCGACGACTTTCTCCGGATCGTGCCTGGTCGAGAAGCCGGACAGGTAATTCTCCAGGAACACCACGCAAATGGTGTCCTCCAGGAGCTGGGTATCGGGATCGGACCGGAGGTTCTTCTTCCGCAGCATTGCCCGGACCTTCCCGATCTCGGTCTCGGCGTAGCCGCAGGCCGCCATGATTTCTCCCGCCCGGTCCGCGTGAAACCGCCCGAGGTCGGTACGCCAACGGTGATAGCCCTTCTTCCCTTCCGGATAGCTGCCGCGAGGCACCGTCCAGCGTTCGATGTGCTGGGCGCGGGCGGCGATCCGAACGAGATCCGAGGCCCCGGGCGCCAGCCGTTCCAGACAAGCGGACATCCGGCGGCCATAGACCAGTTCCTTCGGCTGATTTTCGCCGTCGACGGTCTCCAGGTTCGGATCCCGCGCATTGGCGGCGTCGATCATTTCGAGGGCCTGCTCGACGTTTCCCATTGAACCCTCCTGCCAACATCTTAGCGCCGGCACGGCGTTCACGCACGCCGCGGAGCGTGGATCACCGGGATCGAAACCGCTTCTCTCAACCTCTGTGTCTCTGTGTCTCTGTGGTGAATATCCTGGATGCCCCGCACGGAGGCGGGGCATGACGGTCTGGTTTGTGCCATATATTCACTCGTCATACCCCGCTTTATGCGGGGTATCCACGTTTCCAATTACGGCAAAAAAAAAGGGCCGCCTTCCGGCGGCCCGATTAACGCCCGACCGAGCGGTTAGTTCCACTCGATCAAGTTGAACAGGAAGCCTTCGGGCTTGCGGTGACAGCAGGTCGGCAGCTTGACCTCCTTGGTATGCGCCACCGCGGACGCGATCGGTACGATCGGCATGGAGTAGCGCTCCTCGGTGACCCGGTCGAACAGCTTCTGATAAATGGCCTCGCGCTTGGCGAGGTCCAGTTCGGTCTGGCCCTGCTTGTGCCACGCCGCCAGCTGCTTGTCGCCGTTGTAATTCCGCGAGCCCGGCAAATAGAAGAAGCCCGAGGTGGAGACCACGTCGGCCTGACCGCCGCCGTTGTCCCACAGGCTGACGAAGGCCTGAACCTTGCCCTGGGCGCGCTTCTTCACGAAGCCGCCGATGGCGTTGTTGTCCACCGTCGCCTTGATCCCCAGCTTGCGCAGCTGGCCGGCAACCGCCTCGGCGGTCGGGCGCGACGGACCCCACGTCGTGAGCGCCAGCGAGAAGTCGGGGTCGACGCCCGCTTCCTTGAGCAGGGCCTTCGCCCGCGCGGGATCGTAAGCCGGCGGCGACTTGGTGGCCTTGCACCCGGTATGCCATTCGTGACACATGGAAATTTGCAGCGGTTCGCTGGCGACCGGTTCTGGCACCAGCGCCTTGGCCAGCCCCCGGCGGTCGATGGCATGCATCAATGCTTCCCGCACACGCTTGTCCTTGAAGATGCCGATCTTCGACCGGTCGGCGGCATCCACCATGAAATAGATGAACTGGATGGTGCTCCCGACGGTAACCTGCAGGTTCGGCATCTTGGCGAGGTTCTCGGCCTGATCCTTGGAGATCTGGTAGACCATGTCCTGCTCACCGGCGATCAGCCGGGCGATCTGGGTCTGTTTGTTGGCGATGGTCTTGAATTCGATGCGGCCGATTTTCGCCGGTGATTTCGAGCCCTTCGCGGCGAGCTTGAAATTCGGGTTCTTTTCCAGCACCACGCCGGCGGTCGCATCGACCTTCGAGGCCATGTACGGGCCCGTCCCGATGGGCTTCAGGCCGAACTTGCTGCGATCCTCAAGCTTGCTGTGGACGGCCTTGGGGAAGATCGGCAGCGACATTATGCGCGATTCGAACGGCGCGTACGTCGCCTTGGTGGAAATCCGCACCGTGTGATCATCCACCTTTACGGCCTTGCTATAGACCCCATAGCGGGTGCCCTTGAATCGGAAGTTGACCTTGGGGTCCTTGACGAAGTCGAAGGTGTACACCACGTCGTCGGCGGTCACCGGCATGCCGTTGTGAAATTTGACGCCCTTGCGGAGCTTGTACTCGATGGTCAGGGGATCGACGCGGGTATACGACTCGGCCAACAGCGGCACCACCTTGCGCGCCTCGACGTCGTAGTAGACCAGCGTGTCGAAGACCATCCGGTCCAGCAGGTTGGTCTGCGGGTTCGGATCGAACACGGCGTCGATCACCCGAACGGGCTGCAACCCAGCGACCCTCAGCGTGTCCTTGGACTTTTGCGCCGCGGCGGGGTCCGCGGCCGTCGCAAGAAGTACCGCCGCCCCTGCCGACAATGCATAACGTGCGAATTTCATTTCCGGATTCCTCCCTGTTCTGCGTCTTGGCAGGACTATTTTCGGCCTGCCCGCTAATATCCTAACGATGGGATGTTAACGGACACGGCGTCGGTTGGGTAGATGCAATTGCAACGATCCCCGCAAAAGCGCTACTCTCGCTGACGCTGAATTTCCGCATCGAAGGGACGGGAAATGGAAGGCTTCGACCTGGTACCGGAGGCGCGCCCGATTTGGCGCGACGGCGACTATTCTCACATCCCGTTCTGGGTCTACTCGGATGCCGCCAATTATGAGGCGGAGCTTCGGAATATCTACAAGGGTCCGGTGTGGAATTACCTCTGTCTGGCGGCCGAACTGCCCGGGAACGGGGATTACAAAACCACCAAAATCGGCGAGACGCCGGTGCTCGTGGTTCGCGGCGAGGATGGCGTGGTTCGCGGTTTCCTCAACCGCTGCTCCCATCGCGGCGCGCTGCTGTGCCTGGAGCCGCGGGGCAGCGTCAAACGCCTGACCTGTGTCTATCACGCTTGGTCCTATGACCTCGAGGGCAACCTCAAAAACGTGGCGTTCGAGGACGGTGCGGACGGTCGGGGCGGCATGCCCGACGATTTCGACAAGTCCCGGCACGGTTTGCGGCCGATCGAGGTGACCGAGTTCTGCGGGCTGGTTTTCGGTTCCTTCGATCCCAAGGTCCCCGACATCGAAACCTACCTCGGGCCGGAATCGGTACGGTTTCTCAAGCGCGCCCTGGGCAAGGCGCCGCTGAAGCTGATCGGCCGCTCGACCCAGGTCATGCACAACAACTGGAAGCTCTATTTGGAGAACGTGAAGGACGTCTACCACGCGACGATCCTGCATTTGTTTTTCACCCGCTTTCGGCTCAACCGCCTCGGGCACGAAGGCGGGATAATCGTGAGTGAGAGCGGGGGGCATCACGTGAGTTATTCGAAGATGGACGCCGAACGCGGCAATCAGGACTATGCGTCGCAGGATATCCGCTCCACCGGCGAGGGGTTCTCGCTCAACGATCCCTCGCTTCTGGATTCCATCGACGAATGGGAAGACGGCATCACCGTTCAAATCCAGAGCGTGTTTCCGTCCCTGGTCATCCAGGTCATCCAAAACTCCATCGCCGTACGCCAAATACTGCCCACCGCGGTCGACCGGACGGATCTCAACTGGAATTTCGTCGGCTTCGAGGGAGACAGCGAAGAGATGACCCGCACGCGGGTGAAGTTGAACAATCTGGTTGGCCCGTCCGGGTATATTTCCCTGGAGGACGGCGCCATCGGCGGGTTCGTGCAGCGCGCGATCCGCGGCGTCGAAGAGGATTCAGGTGTCGTGCGGATGGGCGGCGACGATGTGACGACGGTCGACTACCGCGCCACCGAAACATCCGTCCGGGGGTTCTGGAAAATGTACCGCGGCCTGATGGGCGTTTGAGGCGTGAGTTCGCCGGACCCGTTGCAGGCCAAACTGCTGGCGGACGACCTGCTCGCCCGCTACGTCCGCTGTCTGGATGACGGTGACCTGGCGGCGTGGCCCGGATTTTTCACTGATCCCTGCATCTATCGGGTGACCCACCGCGCCGATGACCGGGCGGGATATGAGAACGCACTGATATTCGCCGATTCCCGTGGCATGCTCAGGGACCGCGTCAACGCCGTCGAGAATGTCAGCGTCTATGAGCCGCACGGTTATCGGCACATCGTCGGCGCCAGTCTGATCGAAAAAGTCGATGGCACGCTGATCGACGCTTCGACGTCATTTCTCGTGGCGCGCATCATGCAGGACGGCGAGACCTCCGTCTTCGCCACCGGCGTTTACCGGGACCGTATAGATATCTCGGGTGACGAACCGTTGTTCGCCGAGAAGATAGCGGTCATGGACAGTGAACGGGTGGATACCCTGCTCGCTATCCCGCTTTAAGGCGCGCTTCCCGCCTGATGGATCAGCGGTTGGGGTTATAGAGAAGTTCGATCAGAACGCCGTCCGGATCGGGAAAGAACAGCTGCCGGAGCCCGGTAGCGGGCACGTTGGTTTCTTCGTACTCGACGTTGCAATCGTCGAGGCGCCTTTTGGCCGCGTCAAAGTCCTCAATTTGCATGGAAAAATGCGAGATGGCGGCGTCCTTGGAGCCGGTGAGCAGCTTGTTGTCGGGTAGCGGCGAGATGATGTGGATGATGGGCCGGTCGCCGCAGTACATCCAATGGCCCGGCCGGTCGAAGGGCGGCCGCTCCCCCGATTTCAGGCCCAGTACGTCTTCATAGAATCTGGCCGACACGTCCACGTCGACCGCTTCGATATTCACGTGATCCAGCGATGAGATTTTCATTTCCCGGTTACCCTGTACCGATGCTTTTCCGCAGTTTGTTCCAGCGGGCATGCCGTGTCCACCCTCAGCAACTTCCGGTCACGTTCGAGGAGGACGCGGCCGGGGGCAGCGCCGCGGGTCTCGACCAACCGGCGTCCGCCGGATAAAACGTGGCCGGGCTTGAATTGGAGGTGACGTGACAGCGGCAGGAAAGACCGCCGAACGGGCCGCGGATGGGGTAGGGCCGGCCGGCCTGGCCCGAGGCCGAAAACCAATCGGCTACTGGCTTTTCGCCATGTGCGGGATGGTCTTCATCATGGTGATCATCGGCGGCGTAACCCGATTGACCGAATCGGGGCTCTCCATCGTCGACTGGCGTCCGGTAACGGGCTGGCTGCCGCCGATGAGCGACGCGGCCTGGCTCACCCTATTCGAGGCCTACAAGCAGACGCCGGAATTCCTGAAGATCAACGCCCAGATGGATGTTGAAGGCTTCAAAGGCATTTTTTGGCTCGAATACATTCACCGGCTTTGGGGCCGCCTGCTCGGCATCGCTTTCGCGGCGCCGTTTCTCTACTTCCTGATCAAACGCTGGGTAGACCGGCCTCTCGCCTGGCGGCTGGCATTGTTCTTCGTCCTTGGCGGGGCGCAGGGCGTATTGGGCTGGTTCATGGTCAAGAGCGGTCTGGTGGACGATCCCGATGTCAGCCCGTACCGGCTGACCGCCCATCTCGGACTGGCCATCGCCATCTACGCCGCCATGTTCTGGACCGCGCTCGATCTGGTGGTGGCGCGCAATGCGCGGCGGGCCCTTCCCACGCACCTCCGGCGCCTATCGGCGGTCGTTCTCGGATGGGTCTTCGCCACCATGTTGTCGGGCGGATTCGTCGCCGGTCTCGACGCCGGGAAGACCTACAACACATTCCCGCTGATGGACGGTAAATGGATACCCGACGGGTTATTCCTTCAGGATCCGGCGTGGCGCAACCTCTTCGAGAACGTGACGACGGTGCAGTTCGACCACCGGGTGCTGGCCATCGGCACTCTGGCGCTGATCGCGATCACTTGGGCATTGGCCCTGCGGGCCCGGTTGTCGCCCCCTGAGATGATCCGGTTTCACGTGCTGGCCGGCGTCGGTCTCCTGCAGGTTATATTGGGCATCTCGACATTGCTGCTGGTGGTGCCCATCTCCCTTGCCGCGATCCATCAGGCATTCGCGCTCGTGCTGTTGACCGCCGCCTTGCTCGTGGTCTGGTATGGCGGGCCGGTTAAGGCAGGCGCTTCCTAGGCCGCCGGAATTCGACGGTTCACGACAACCTGATCGTTCTGGATTTGCGGGACGAAGAGACTATATTTTCAGGGAACGGGTTTATGATCCATACGCTGTTCCCGGAAGGGAATATTTCCATTCCGCCGGATCGACGCGGATGGCCGGGAGACGGGAGTAAGTATTTAGTATGAAGCGAACCGTGAGGTCCCGATCGACTCGGCTGGCCGTCGCGGCCGCGGCCGTCCTGTTGGCCGGCGCGGGCGGATTGACGGCTTGCGCCAGCGGCGGCACCGAGGTCGCCCGGGTCTTCGGCGGATTCACCAACGCGTTTACCGCCGACGAGAAATCGGCCCAGAGCGTGGAGACCTTCCGCGAACTCTTCGACCAGTACGCCAAACGGGATTCCTCGCGCGCCCAGCAGTTGCGCCATTTCCGGGATGCCTATCTGCGGGTCCGTCAGGAGTATGTGCAGTCCATCGACGATGTCGTGCTGATCAAGGCCGCCGTGGACGGCGTCAAGAAGCTTGACGGCAAGCCCGGGACATTCACCGCGGCCCAGGTCACCGAAGCCGCCCTCGACGGCATGCTGACCAATCTGGATCCCCATTCCTCGTATCTGAACCCCGACGAATTCCGGGAGAGCCAGGTGTACACCAGCGGCGAATTCGGCGGTCTGGGCATCGAGGTCAATATGGAGGACGGATTCGTCAAGGTGATCGCCCCCATCGAGGATACGCCGGCGAGCCGCGCGGGCATCAAATCCGGTGATCTGATCACCCATGTCGACGGCACCGGGATCAAGGGGATGTCGCTGATGGAGGCGGTCCGCCTGTTGCGCGGCAAGCCCAGGACTGATGTGCGGCTGACCATCCGGCGGGCGGATGCCGGGGAATTCGACGTCACGGTAACCCGGGCAATCATCCGGGTACAGCCGGTCAAGTGGAGCACCGACGGCGATGTCGGGGTCATCCGCATCACCAGCTTCAATCAACGGGCCGATGACGAAACGCGCCGCGCCGTCAGTGCGATACGCCGCAAACTCGGCGGCAAGCTGCGGGGCTTCGTTCTGGACCTCCGGAATAATCCCGGCGGCCTGTTGACTGAGTCGGTGGCGGTGACGGATTCCTTCCTCCACCGCGGCGATATCGTTTCGGTCCGGGACCGGGACGGCAATGGTCGCGCCTTCAACGCCGAAATCGGCGATCTCGCCGACGGACTGCCCATCGTCGTGCTGATCAACCGCGGGTCCGCCTCGGCTTCCGAAATTGTCGCGGGCGCCCTGCAGGATCAAGACCGGGCAACGGTGATCGGTGCGCGCTCCTTCGGCAAGGGGTCGGTGCAGACGATCACGCCGCTGGACTGGGACGGGGCGCTGCGCCTGACCACGGCGCTTTACTATTTGCCGAGCGGGCGCTCGATCCAGGGAACCGGTGTCGAGCCGGATATCATCATCGCCGGCGGCAACGCGCCGCCTTATCGGCAACGCGGCGATTTCCTCGACCGCCTCCACCCCGGTAAAGAGGCCGATTTGCCGCACGCGCTGCAGGTCGAGAAGCATCAGCCCAAACCGGCACAGGCGAAAATTCGTTTGGATGACTGCCCCGGCGCCGGCGCCGACGACACGGACCGGATGTTGGGTTGCGCGGTAACGCTGATCAACGACGGCGGCTCCGAGGCGAGGTTCCTCGCCCGCTTCGGCTCCCGGACCAAACTTTGATGCAGACCGCGAAAGGGGGGAGAGATGGCAGGTAACCCGTTCCCGGATAGCCCGTATGACATTCGGAGCGATCTGTTGAGTGCCCATGAGGCCGCGCTCACCGTCATTGCCCGTCCCGGCACCTGGCTCACCGGCGAGCAGCGGGTGTGGATTGCCGAAGAAGTCCGCAATGCCCGGAATTGTCCGGCCTGCGCCGAACTCAGGGAGGCGCTGTCACCCGACAACCTGTCCCTGGAACATACGTCATTGGGCAATCTGTCTCCGGCGCAGGTGGATATCGTTCACCGGGTGGTCACCGATCCCGGCCGGCTCAGTGAGGGGTGGTGCCGGCGACATATCGACGACGGCATGCTCGAGGGGGAATTCGTCGAGATGATCGGCGTCATCGCCATGACCGTGATCACGGATACCTTCGCATTCGGCCTGGGGCTTCCGGAGGCTGTCCTGCCCGGTCCCGCTGCCGGCGAACCCTCACGCTACCTGCCGCCGGGTGCCCGGCGCGAGGCGGCGTGGCTCCCCATCGTCGAGCCGGGCGACGAGGTGCCGGAGGACGGTCCCCTGTATCCCACGCCGACGGCCGGCTACATCCACCGGGCTCTCAGCATGGTTCCCCAATCGAAGCGCGACTATTGGAATCTTGCCGGCGCCCATTATCTGGAGGGCAAGCAGGTTTATGATTTCGGCGACAGCGGACGCGCGATCAGCCGGCCTCAGATCGAGATCATCGCGGCGCGGATATCGGCGCTTCATCAGTGCCTCTACTGAACGACGGCGCATGCCTACATGCTCCGTGAGAGCAGCAACGCCGCCGAAAACGAAATCGACCTCCACGACATTACGGAGGGATACCGGCATGACACCGACATCGCGCACGCCGAACTGCTGATGGGTTTCGCCGAGGCGGTGGCGCGGCGGGACGAAAACGGGACTTCGGCTCACCGGCAGAAGATGCTTGAACTGATGGGTGAGCCGGCAACGGTGGACGCGGCGGCCATTGCCGCGGCATTCCATGGCTTTGTGCGGCTCGCCGACGCGATCGGGATTCCCTACGAGGGAGCCGCGGGCGGCACCGACTCCACCGAGATGCGGGATGAAATCGGGATCAGCGATTTCTATCGCGCCCAAAACGTCTAGGGTCTGTACTCAATTTGAGGATTCCTTTTTTTGCGCCGCCGCTCCTCACTCACCTTGTCCCCTCTCCCCCCGACGGGGCAAGGGGACGCACCGAAACTCCCTCCCCCTTGACGGGGGAGGGTTGGGGTGGGGGTGAAGATGAGTGTGGGGGTGAATCGACAATCCCCCTCACCCGGCTACGGCTAGTCTCGCTTCGCTCGCCAAGCCTTCGCATCCCTCTCCCGCCAGGGGAGAGGGGATTTTGTGCCGCGCCGTCCTCATCGCCGCAACGCTCGCAGGATGGCTCAATCGAGTCCGGACCATTGAGCAGCCGTCAACCGGTCCGCGCGGCGCCCATTTACGGCCGGTTATCTCCCTTGGCGGCGCCGGCGGGATAGGCGTCCGACAGCCGCCGGTACTGCCCGGCCGTCAGTTCGAGGCCGCAGGCCTCGGCATTCTCGATCAGATGCTCCCTGCGGCGTGATCCCGGGATCGGCACCACGTGGACCGGGTTGTCCATGAGCCATTTGAGGGCAACCTGGCCGGGCGTTCCGCCGAGCTCGCCGGCCACGTCGCGGAGGGTCCGCAGCAATTCCAGATTGTAGCCGATGTTTTCGTCCTGGAAGCGGGGCATGTTTCGCCGGTAACGGTCGGATTCGGGAAAGTCCTCCTTGCTGGTGATCTCGCCCGACAGAAGGGCGAAGGCCAGCGGCCCGTAGGCGACGAAGGTGATACCCAGTTCCGCGCAAAGCGGCAGGAATTCGTCTTCGACCCCGCGCGTGAAAAGAGAGTACTCCATCTGCAGCGCGGATACGGGATGGACGGCGTGGACGCGGCGGATTTCCTCCACGGTCGGATTGGAGATCCCCAGGCTCCGAACCTTGCCCGCTTTGACCAGTTCCTTCATTGCGCCCCAGGTCTCTTCCACCGGGACGTTCGGGTCGACGCGATGCTGGTAGTAGAGGTCGATACGGTCGGTCCGAAGCCGGCCAAGGCTGAGATCGCAGGCCTCCCTCAGATATTCGGGCGTTCCGCAGACGATCGTTTTTCCGCCGACGCGCCGCATGCCGAACTTGCTGGCGATGAACGCCCGGTCCCGGCGTCCCTTGAGCGCGGCGGCCAGGAATTCCTCGCTTTTGCCGTCGCCGTACGACTCGGCGGAATCGAAATGAGTGACGCCCCGCGAGAGTGCTTCGTCGACGGTCGCGAAGAGCCCGGGATCGGAGGAATCCGTCAACCGGTTGCAGCCAACCCCGAAGGCTGGAATTTCGATGTCCGAATTGCCAAGTTGCCGCGTTTCCATGGATCCCCCGTAATTCTTGCGTGCAGGTTGTGCGGTTGCCGATGAACCCTATAGGATCAGGACACGGCAGGGAAAGCACGCCGGGGAGGCAGGGCGATGAAATTCGGACTATTCGATCACGTGGACGTCAACAATCGTCCGTTGGCTCAGGAATTCGACGAGCGGCTCGAGTTTGTTGCCGCCGCCGATGAAGCCGGTTTCTACTGCTATCACGTTGCCGAGCACCACGCGACGCCGCTGAACATGGTGCCCGTGCCGGGCGTCTATCTGGGCGCGATAGCCCGGGCGACCAAGAACATCCGGCTCGGTCCGCTGTGCTACCTCCTGCCGCTCTATACGCCCCTTCGCCTGATCGAAGAGATTTGCATTCTCGATCACCTCAGCCACGGGCGGCTCGATATCGGCGTGGGGCGCGGCGTGTCGCCCTTCGAACTCAAATTTCACGATGTGGACCCGGACACGTCGCGGCCCATCTTCCGGGAGTGCCTCGAAGCGGTGATTTACGGGCTGTCCCATGACGTGCTCGATCATCAGGGCGACAACTACTCGTACACCGATGTGCCCATGGAACTGAGGCCCCTGCAGAAGCTCCACCCGCCGATCTGGTATCCGACCAACCACGTCGAAGGCGGGCAATTCGGCGGCGAGAACGGCTATCACTACGTGACGCTGGGCGGCGTCGATTTTGCCCGGCCCGGGATCGAGTCGTTCAAGGAGGCGCTGGCGAAGCGCGGCCGGCCGGGTGACGGCGGTGACGGCGGCTTCAAGGAGGGCGCGGCGGTCGGCATCATGCGGCATCTGGTGATCGCCGAGACCGAGGACGAAGCGCTCAGGCGGGCCGAGCCCGCGTACCAGGCCTGGGAGGCGAGCCTGACGAAGCTCTGGCGGGTCAACAGTGTGCCGGGTCCGAACATCGCCCAGTTCATTCCGCCGACGCTCGCCGAGGCGCAGCAGCGGGGATCGGTGGTCGTCGGTACGGCCGAGACGGTCAAGGAGACCCTCGCGGCGCATGCCGAAGCGCTCGGCCTCAACTACATGATCCTCGGTTTCTACTTCGGCGACATCGCCCACGGACATGCCTTGGAGTCCATGCAGCGGTTTGCATCCGACGTCATGCCGGCATTGGAGACGATGTAGGCGGCTTGTCCGTCGGTAGTGCTTGACGTTGCCGCGCCGCCGGACAATAAGAGCGCCGAATTCGACCTTCACCGTTTCCCCGCCAGCCGAACCCGGAGCCACAATGCCGCACCTGATTTCTCCCCATGGTGGAGACGGCCTGCGCCCGTTGCTGATTGAAGAATCCGAGCGCAAGGCGCGCCGGGCCGCCGCCGCAAGCCTCGTCCAGGTTCCCATGTCCAGCCGCGAGACATCCGACCTCATTCTAATGGGCATGGGGGCCTATACGCCGCTGACCGGCTTCATGGGGGAGGCCGACTGGCGAGGCGTCGCCGGGGACATGAAAATGGCCGACGGAACGTTCTGGCCCATTCCGATCACCCTGTCGGTGACCGGGGACCTGGCGGAGACCATCGGCGATGGGGATGAAGTCGCACTGGTTGACGGCGAGACCGGCACCGTCATGGGCACCATGGAGGTGTCGGACCGGTACGAACCGGATCACGCATTCGAGAATGCGAATGTCTTCAAGACTGAAGACCCGGCCCATCCCGGGGTCGAAAAGGTTCTCGGCCAGCCGCCGATAAATCTCGGCGGGACGGTGACCGTCCTCGACGAGGGGCCGTTCCGGGCGCGGTATCCCGACCTCTGCGTTTATCCCCGCGAAAGCCGGGCGCTGTTCGAGGAATTGGGCTGGACCCGCGTCGCCGCCTTCAATACCCGGAACCCCATGCACCGGAGTCACGAGCACCTGGTGAAAATCGCCATCGAGGTGACCGACGGCGTTTTCATTCATCAGGTGCTGGGCAAGCTCAAGCCCGGAGACATTCCCGCGGAGATCCGGGTCAAGGCCATCGATGCGATGATCAGCAACTACTTCGCCGGGGGAACCGCCATCCAGGCCGGCGTCCCCCTGGAGATGCGTTATGCGGGACCCCGCGAAGCGCTGCTGCACGCCGTGGTCCGGCAGAACTACGGCTGCTCGCATTTGATCGTCGGGCGGGACCACGCGGGCGTCGGCAGCTATTACGGGCCGTTCGATGCCCAGAATATCTTCGACACCCTGTGGGACGGCGCGATCGAAATTCATCCCCTCAAAATCGACATCACGTTTTACTGCAGGGCCTGCGGCGGTATGGCGACGGCGCGTTCCTGCCCCCACGGCGACGAACACAGGATCCAGATCTCCGGAACCCGCCAGCGGGAGATGCTGGCCGGCGGCGAGGATATCCCGCCGGAGTTCAGCCGGCCGGAAGTGGTGGCTATACTGCGCGAGTTTTACATCAGCCAAAATTGAGCGGGGGGACCGGACTCGTGGCGAAACTGACCGGCGCGGCGGCACTGACGAAATCAATCATTGGCCACGGTGTCGATACCGTATTCGGGCTGCCCGGCGCCCAGCTTGATCCGTTGTTCGACAGTTTTCATCCCGAGCAGGACCGGCTGCGCGTCGTGCATACCCGGCACGAGCAGGGCGCGGCCTACATGGCATTGGGGTACGCCCACTCCACGGGCCGGGAAGGGGTGTGCGCCGTCGTTCCCGGGCCGGGCGTGTTGAACGCCGGCGCCGCCCTGCTCACGGGATACAGCCTCGGAACCAAAATGCTGTGCATCGGCGGGCAAATTCCCAGCGGCGCCATCGACAAGGGCGTCGGCCTGCTGCACGAGATGAAGGATCAGAAGGGCCTCATGTCCGCCATGACCAAATGGCAGGCGCGGGCGGAGACCCCCCAGGAAGCCCCGGCCCTGGTTGCGGAAGCGTTCCGGCAAATGAACACCGGACGCAACCGGCCGGTATTCCTCGAAATGGCGCCTGATGTGATGCGCCGGGAAGCCGAGGTCGAGTTCCTGGACCGGCCGGACAATTACCCGCGGATGGAGCCGGACCCCGACCTGATCGAGCAGGCGGCCGTTTTGCTCGGCAATGCGGAGAACCCGGCGATATTCGTCGGCGGCGGCATCTTCGGTGCCGAGGCCGAACTGTTGGAGCTCGCCGAAGCGCTGCAGGCGCCGGTGTTCATGAGCCCTCAAGGATTGGGCGCGGTGGATGCCCGGCACTATCTGGCGCAAAACACCATTGCCGCGTCCCATGTCTGGCCGAAGGTGGATGTCGCCCTGGCCGTGGGCACGAAGATGCTGTTGCCGATTACCCAGTGGGGCTGGGATGACGACGTGAAGCTGATCCGGGTGGACCCGGACCCCGAACAATCGGTGGCCCGATGGAAACCGGATGTGCATCTGGTGGCGCACGGGCAGCCCGCCCTCGGTGCGATGGCGGATCGGCTTTCCCGGCACAACCGCGCCCGCGAGTCGCGCAAGGGCGAGTATGAAGATCTGCAGAAGGCGGCGCGGAAGGAGCTGGCCGAAACCCTGCCCGGGCAGGTTGCCTATGGGGATGCGATTCGCAGCCGCTTGCCCGAGGACGGCATTATCTGCTTCGGCGTCACCCAAATGGGCTTTTACAGCTGGTGGGGGTTCCCCACCTACGGGCCGCGCACCAATATCCAGCCGGGTGTGCAGGGAACCCTGGGGTATGGCTTCCCGACGGCGCTTGGCGCCCAGGTCGCCCACCCGGACAAGAAGGTCATCAGCGTCACCGGCGACGGCGGCTTCATGTTCGCCGCCACCGAGCTCTCGACCGCGGTTCGCCACGGCATCAACACCGTCACGCTGATTTTCAACAACGGCGCCTATGGCAACGTGAAGAAGAATCAATCCATGGATTTCGGCGGCCGGCTCATCGCCTGGGATCTCGCCAATCCGGACTTTGTCAAATTTGCCGAATCCTTCGGCGCCATGGGGTTGAGGGCGGAGAGCCCCGAGGATCTGGGGGACAAGCTCGATGAAGCGTTTGCCGCCGACGCGCCCGTGCTGATCGACGTGCCCTTCGACGAGCTGCCCGACTGGAGGCCGCTGGAGCGGCGCTACCGGATGCGCGGCGGCGCGGACTGAACCGAACGACGGAGATACTCGTGAGACTCATTTCCTATGAACTGAATGGCGCCGAGGGCGTCGGGGTCATGGTTGACGACAGCGGTTTCGTGCCGGCCGCGAGCGTCGCCGCCGATCTGCCCGCCACGATGCTGGGGTTGCTGGAACAGGACGGCGCCATCGACGCCTTGAGGGGCGCCGCCGACGGAAAGCCCGTCGAGATGACGCTGGCGGACGTGAAGCTGCTGCCCGTGGTTCCCAATCCCAAGGCCATCTGGTGCGTCGGGGTCAACTACAAGGACCACCAGGATGAGACCGGGCGGGGCGCCCAGGAAGAGCCGATGATCTTCCTGCGCATCGCCGAGGCCCAGATCGCGCACGGCGACCCCATGGTTCGCCCGAGCTTCTCCGATACGCTGGACTGGGAAGGCGAGCTTGCGGTCATTATCGGCAGGCGGGGCCGCGCCATCCCCAGGGAAAGGGCGTTTGACCACATCGCCGGCTATTCCATCTACAACGACGGCTCGGTCCGCGAATGGCAGCGGCACACCAGCCAATTCGGACCGGGTAAGAACTTCCAGGACACGGGCGGGTTCGGTCCGTGGATGGTGACCCCCGACGAGTTCGGTGATCCTTACGCCCATGAGCTGACCACCCGGATCAATGGGGAGCAGGTTCAGCACACCGGCATCGCCGCGATGGATCACAAGATCGACAAGCTGATCAACTACCTGTCGACGGCCGTTGCCCTGAACCCGGGCGACGTAATCGCCACCGGAACGCCGGGCGGGGTCGGATCGCGCCGCAACCCGCCCTGGTACATGAAACCGGGCGACGTCTGCACCGTCGAGATCACCGGGATCGGCGTACTCGAAAACCCGGTGATCGACGGCTGACGCGTAGGGGCTTCTCGTTTTTGCGACTCCCTCATCCTGTCCTTCTCCCCCTGACGGGGGCGAGGGAACCCACTGAAACTCCCTCCCCCTTGACGGGGGAGGGTTGGGGTGGGGGTGAAGATGAGGGTGGGGGTGTATCGACACTCCCCCTCACCCAGCTATGGCTAGGCTCGCTTCGCTCGCCAAGCCTTCGCATCCCTCTCCCGCCAGGGGAGAGGGGGTTTTGTGTTGCGCTGACCTCACCGCCGCAACACTCGTAGGGCGGCTTAGTCGAATACAGACCCTACGGCAGGCGTCCGCCGGGGGCGACGCCCCAGGCCATATCGACGATTTTCTCGTCCGAGGCCTCGTCGCAGGCCTTCTTGAACGCGGCCATCACCTTGGCGCCGGAGGTTTCGTTCCAGAACCAATCGGCGATCTGCATGCTCGATGCGATGCAGCCTTCGGCCGCCACGGCCTCCGAGTAGTAGGCCTTGAAGTCCTCGCTGGCGAGTTTCAGCGCCATGGCCAGGGGGAACTCCGGATTGGGACTGCGGATACCCTCGTCCTCGACGAAGGCCAGGAGCAATTCGCTTGCCATTTCGATATTCATCGCGCTGACGCCGACGGTGGTTCTCCCGCGGCGGGCCTTGGCCTTTTCATAAGCCGGACGGAGGGCTTCGATCTCGGCGTTCATCGCGGCTCTGAGGCCGGCCAGATCGTCGGTGTCCTCGAACACCGGCGGCAGCTCGACGGCGCAGGCCCAGTCGCGGGCCGGCTTGCCGTCCGGCGGGTCGTCGTCGAAGTCCGCCAGTACGGGCCCCGAGGGGCTCTCCATGAGCTTGAGCTGCTGCTTCAGCACCTGTTTCTGGAACTCGGCGTCGGTCGGCGCGCCATAAGGGCGGCCCAACTCGAACGGCACGGCGAGCCCCCTCGGCACGCCGATCTTCTCGGTATGGAGCTTGATCAGGCTGATGATCGCCGTCACGAAGCCTTCCCGCTCGAGGTAGTTGGCCAGCACGCTCACGGCGCGCGTGCACATGGGTCAGACGCCCGACAGGGCGACCGCGTCGACGTTGTCCTCTCTGAGAATTGCCGCGACCTCCTTGGCATTCTGCTCCATGCCGGTGGGGTCCGTCGCGCCCATGAACGAGATATGATTCCTCGCGATCGAGCCGATGAAGCCTTCTTCGGCGAGTTCCCTGATTCGATCAATCGGGAAGGACACGTTGATGTCTTCCTGAAACCCCGACCGGTCATAGTTGGACGAAACGTGGCTCATGAACAGGTCCGCGCCGTCCGTATCGGAGGGAATGACGCGATAATCCACGTCGCCTCTGAAAAACGGGCGGTCGGTCTTGAGATGAAGTCCGGCGGAAGAGACAATCGCCACCCGCATTTCGTTGAGCGGCTTCGCCTCGCTCCAGGCGCCGCTCTCGACCTCCGGCAGTACCAGGTCGGTCATCCGCTGCGCCATCGCGGGCGCCAGCGCGTCCATCCTAACCATGTATCACCCCATCCAATGAGTTAATGAATTCGCTGCCGGGACTAGATCGGAATTCAAAATTCCTGTCAAACCCCGCTCTCCCTTTGGTGCGCTGGCCACTGTTTGGGAACCTTGACGGGTCCAAAGCGGCGAAATAGCCTCCGGGGACTCAAGGAAATCGGGCGTCTGTTGGACCATGACAGAGACCTCCAAACCGCTGCGGGCCGTGTTGCCGTCGGTAGATAAACTGCTGCGCCATGATGACGGCCGGGCGCTGGCCGAGGCCTACGGCCGTGCGGCGACCACGGATGCCGTCCGCGCCGTCATCGACGAGTTGCGGCAACGCCTCCCCGGCGCCGGCGGGGAGGCCGATACCGCGGAAGAGGCCGTGCTGGCGTCCGTCGCCGATCTGCTGGCGGCCAAATCGGCGCCGTCGCTCAAGAAGGTCTTCAACCTGACGGGCACGGTCCTACACACCAACCTGGGCCGCGCACCCCTGCCGCGGGAGGCGATCGAGGCCATGACCCTCGTTGCCGGCGGCGCCTCCAACCTGGAATACGATTTGGAAAGCGGCAGGCGGGGCGACCGGGACGTTCACGTGGACGGCCTGCTGGCCGAGTTGACCGGCGCCGAGGCGGCGACGGTGGTGAACAACAACGCGGCGGCGGTCCTGCTGGTCCTCAATACGTTGGCCAAGGGCAAGGAGGTTCCCGTCTCCCGCGGCCAGCTGGTGGAGATCGGCGGCTCGTTCCGCATGCCGGACATCATCCGCCGGGCCGGCTGCAAGATGCATGAGGTCGGGACCACCAACCGGACGCATCTGAAGGATTTCGAAGACGCCATCAGCGGCAGGACGGCGTTGTTGTTGAAGGTCCATACCTCCAACTACGAAGTGCAGGGCTTCACCAAGGAGGTGGGCGACGCCGAACTCGCCGCGCTGGCGCGGAAACACGGCATTCCCTGCGTCGATGATCTCGGCAGCGGCACGTTGGTGGACCTCACCCAATTCGGCCTGCCCCACGAACCGACGGCGGCCGAAGCGCTGGCCCAGGGCATGTCCGTGGTGACGTTTTCCGGCGACAAGCTGCTGGGCGGGCCGCAGGCCGGCATGATCGTCGGCAAAAGGGAACTGATCGACAAAATCAAGAAGAACCCGATGAAGCGGGCCTTGCGGATCGACAAGGTGACCATGGCGGCGCTGAGCGCCGTGCTCCGCCTCTATCTCGACCCCGACCGCCTCGTGGAGCGCATGCCGGTGCTCAGGCTGCTGACGCGCCAAGCCGATGAAATTGCCGCGACCGGCAGGCGGATCGTCGATCCGGTGTCCCGGGCGCTTGACGGGATCGCCGCAGTCGAGCTGGTCGGCTGCCAGAGCCAGATCGGCAGCGGGTCCTTGCCGGTGGAGCGGCTGGACAGCGTCGCCCTCAGCATTACCCCGTCAACCGGCAGGCGGGGCGGCGGTGCCGCGCTCAATCGAATCGCCAAGGCGTTCCGATCGCTCCCCATTCCGGTCATTGGCCGGGTTCACGAAGGCGCCTTCCTTCTCGATCTCCGCTGCCTTGAGGACGTGGAGGCTTTCCTCGGCCAACTCGATCAGTTGACGCCGGGGGGCGCGTCCAAGTGATCGTCGCCACCGCCGGCCACATCGACCACGGCAAGACCCTGCTGGTGCAGGCGTTGACCGGGGTCGACACCGACCGGCTGCCGGAAGAGAAAAAACGCGGCATGTCCATCGATCTGGGCTTCGCCTACAAGCCGATGGCCAGCGGCAAGGTCATGGGATTTGTCGATGTGCCGGGTCACGAGCGCTTCGTCCGCAACATGCTGGCCGGCGTATCCGGCATCGATTACGCGCTGCTGGTCATCGCCGCCGACGACGGACCCATGCCGCAGACCGAGGAGCATTTGGCGATTCTCGACCTCCTCGGAATCGATCAAGGCGTCGTCGCGCTGACCAAAATCGACCGAGTCGGCGAAGCGAGGATCGGGGACGTCACCGAACAGGTCGAGTTCCTCTTGATGGAGACGGGCCTCGAGGGATCGGAAATCCTGCCGGTGTCCGCGGTGACCGGCGACGGGATCGACGAACTCAAGGAGCATCTGGCCATCGCTTCCGAGCTGATCGGCGAGCGGGAGGTTCACGGCAATTTCCGCCTCGCCGTCGACCGGGCATTCACCCTCCAGGGCGCCGGCCTCATCGTCACCGGCTCGGTGTTCGCGGGCGCGGTGAGCGTGGGCGATCAACTGATCCTCACCCCCGGCGGCCGGAGCGTCCGGGTGCGCGGCATCCACGCCCAGAACGAGGAAGCCGACGCGGGCGCGGCCGGTCAGCGCTGCGCCCTCAACATCACCGGCCAAAACCTCACCAAGGACGACGTGCATCGGGGCGACTGGCTGGTCGCCGACGCGATCCACGATCCCGTCCCCCGGTTCGATGCCCGGCTCCGGGTGCTGCCGGGCGAGGCCAAATCCCTCAAGCACTGGACGCCGGTCCATGTCCATCTGGGCGCCGCCGAAATTCCGGGCCGTGTCGCGGTCCTCGAAGACAAGAACATCCCGCCTGGCGGGAGCGCGTTGGTGCAGATCGTTCTCGACCGGCGGATCGGCGCGCTGCGCGGCGACGGATTCATTCTTCGCGATCAGTCGGCGACCCGGACCATCGCCGGCGGCCGGGTACTCGACCCCCACGGCCCCGCCCGGGGCCGCGCCAAGCCGGAACGTCTTGCCGCTATCGCCGCCATGGAGGAACGCACCGCAGCCGACGCGCTCCGGAAGCTTCTCGGCCAGCAGGCGCTGGGGGTCGATCTCCCGGCGTTCATCGCCAGCTGGAACCTGAACGGCGACGAACAGGCCGCGCTTTGGGACGCGGTCGAGATCGTCCGCGCCGGTGAGGATTTGGAGACCGGCTACGCGCCCGCGCACTGGACCGAAATCCGGGACGGCATCACGGCCGCACTCCGGGCGTGGCACGAAAACGCACCCGAGAAGCCCGGGCCCAGCGCCGACGGGCTCCGCCGCGAGACCGGCGTCCGGATGCCGGCCAAACGGTTTACGCCCATCATCGAAACCCTGGTCGCCGACGGAACCATCGTCAACCGGGGCGCCAGCTACTTCCTGCCGGGCTTCGAGCCCCAACTGTCGTCCAAGGACGAAGCGCTGTGGAAGCGGATCAAGCCGATCCTCGAAGACGGGCACACCAGGCCGCCAGTGGTCCACGACATCGCCGAGCGGATCAAGTCGCCGGCCAAGGCGGTGGAGAGCTTTCTCGTCCGCTGTGCCCGGCTGGGCCTGGTCTATCGCGTCGCCAAGAACCGGTTTCTGCTTCCCGATGCGGTCCTCGAACTCGGCGAGATCGCCGAGGCCCTGGGCCGCGAGAGCAACGAGCAGGGCTTCGGCGCCGCCGCCTTCCGGGACCGCTCGGGGGTCGGACGCAATCTCGCCATCGAGATTCTCGAATATTTCGATCATGCCGGCCTTACCTGGCGGAGCGGCAACGAGCGCAAGGTCCTGAAACCGGCCGCCGAGGTTTTCGGAGACACGCCTGAGTGAGCCGCCGGCCCGGGGTGACCTAACTCACCAAAACTCCCTCTCCCCCCTCACCCTTTCCCCACTCCTTACTCCCCTGCAAGTCGTCATCACCGGGTCAAGCCCACTGGTGTCCGGTTAAGATATCTGGACAGGTTGCATGGTGTTGATTCTACTGGTGTCCAAGCGTTTTCCGACGATTTGGACACGGAGTGAGGACCAGCACCATGCGGCACCAGA
>JAJDXO010000025.1 GCA_022823235.1 Rhodospirillales bacterium | reverse complement strand
GCCAAAGGTCGCCACCACCGCCTGCATGCGAAAACTCATCGTCATCCTCAACGCCATGGTCCGGGACAATCAACCCTGGCAAACAGCCACATGAAAAAAACGCCGAACACAGTTGCTCTCCCGCCAGGGGAGAGGGGATTTCGTGCCGCACCGTCCTTATCCCGCGACGATCTGGGTTCCGGCCTCGCCGCGGACGGCGGCGTCCATGTTGGGCGGGTCGGTGATGACCCCCCGTTCGCCGCCGGCTTCGATGTAATCGATGACCGACCGGACCTTCGGGCCCATGCTGCCGGGATCGAACTGGCCGTCGGCCATGTGCCGCTTGGCCTCGGAGACGGTCATTTCGTCGAGCCAGCGCGGGTGGGGCGTATTGAAATCCACCGCAACCTTCTCGACGCCGGTGGAGAGCAGCAGCAGATCGGCATCGATCTCCCGGGCCAGCATGCTCGAGGCGAGGTCCTTGTCGACCACCGCCTCGACGCCCCGGAGATCCCCAAACGCATCCTGGACCACCGGGATTCCGCCGCCGCCGCAGGCGATGACCAAGGCGCCGCTTTCCGCCAACTGGCGAATCTGGTTGATCTCCATGATCTCCCGGGGGAGGGGCGAGGGGACCACCCGCCGCCAGCCGCGGCCCGCATCGTCCTTGACCACCCAGCCGAGTTCGTCGGCGCGGGCCCTGGCGGTCGCCTCGTCGAGATGGGGGCCGATGGGCTTGGCCGGGTTGGCCATGGCCGGGTCGTCGTGATCGACCCGCACCTGGGTCACCAGGGTGACCGCCTGCTTCTCGATCTTCCGGTGGCGGAATTCGTTGTGAAACGCTCGCTGAAACATGTAGCCGACGGCGCCCTGGATGTCGGCATCGGCGTAGTCCATCGGCACGGTGGCCACTTCGCCGGCGGCGATCTCAGAGCGCCGGAGGATATTGCCGACCTGGGGACCGCTGCCGTGGGTGAGCACCACGTTCCAGCCGTTCTCGATCATGTTGACGATGTGGTGGACGGTCATTTCGGCGGCGCGCGCCTGGTCGGGGATGGACGCCTTGTCTTCGCTGAGGATCAGGGCGTTGCCGCCCACCGCGACGACGGCGATCTTCCCCGCCTCGGTCATTTCATCGCATCGGCCAGGGCGATGACCGCCTTCTCGAAACACGCCATGGGAGCGTGGGTGATGCCGGCCCCGATCTGGCCGATCCCCGCTTCCTTGTGGGCGATGCCCGTATTGATAATCGGCGGGGTGTTGGCGCCGACCACCTTTCGCGCATCAATCCCCGCCGGGGAACCGGCGAAATCCAGGGACGGGATGGTGAAGGCCGGATTGCGACCGATGGTCACATGGGTCATTTCATTGGTGGCGTTGATGGCCGTCGCCGAGGTGCCGCCGACGAACTGAACGATGGCGGGCGCGGCGGCCATGGCGAAGCCGCCGATGCCGGCGGTCTCGGTGATCGCGCTGTCCCCGAGGTCCGGCGCGGCGTCGTCCCGGGAATAGCCGGCGAAGAACAGCCCGTCGGCCGGCTCGACCGCGGCCGTGAACCATCGATCGCCGAGGCCGCTGATCCGAAGGCCGAATTCCACCCCGTTCCGCGCCATCACCGTCGCCATGGAGGAGCCCTCGACGCCGTCGGCGGCGTTGAGCATGCACTTGCAGGCGGCCATGGAGATGTTGAGGAAAAACAGGATGTTGTCGGCGATGAAATCCGCCGATGCCGCGACATCTTCGCGGGAACTGTCCGAGTTCAGCGCCGCCCCGATGATCGTCTTCAGGAACATGACCGAGCCCGCCACGTTGCGGTTGTGGCCCTCGTCTCCCATGTGCATGGCCTGGGCCATCAGCGGCTTGAGTTCGATCCCGCCGGTCTTTTCGAGCGCCTTGGAGATCACCGGCGCCAGCGTGCCGCCGATCCACCGGAGCCGGTCGAGCACCTCGTTGGAATAGGCGCCGTAGCGAAGCACCTTTCCGAGACCCTCATTGAGATTGGAGTAGGTCCTGGCGCCGGACACCGCGTCGCGGACGATAACCACCGGCATGGACGGGCTGATGATCCCGGCCATGGGCCCGACGGCGTCGAAGTGGTGGCACGGCTCGAAAGTGATCTCCCCGCCGGCGGCCAGTTCCAGGGCGGCATCTTCGGTATCCGCCCAGCCCTCGACGAGGATGGCGCCGACGACGGCGCCCTTCACCGGTGCCGCCATGCGCGCCCACTCTATGGGCGGCCCGGCGTGGAGTATGTGCCTGGGCCCCATGCCGGGCAGGGTCTCGCCGGCGATGCCGATTCCTTCCAACACCGGCTGGGAGGCGAGGTACCGGTCGAAGGCCCGCTGATTGGCGGCGTCGACGGCCGGGTTGCCGGCCAGTTTGGCGAGCGCCGCCGCCGCGTCCGGTCCGCCGGCCGGGGGACGCCAGTCGACGCGCGCCGCCGCGCCGCCTTCGGCCTCGATGACGTCGGCGAAGCCGTCGACGCCGAGATTGATCACGCCGAGATTTTGTCCGAACAGGTTACTCATGACGCGCCCCCGGCGGTTTCGGCGAGAACCCTCGCCGCCAGACGCGCCGCTTGGACGTTGCTGGGCGCCAGGCGGACGCCGGCGTCGCGGAGGGAGGCTTCCTGACGGTCCAGATTTTGCGGATCGCGGCCGGTCCCGCAGACCGATGCCACGAAGTCGATCCGGCGGTTGTCGCCGTGAGCCAGTTCCCGGGCCTCCGCGATGGCCGGCAGCATGGCCTTGGCCGGATCCATGTCGGCGCCGTGACCCAGCACCACGTCAAGGAGAATCACGGCGGTCGACGGATCGCCCGCCTCTTTTACGATCCGCTCGTTGCGGAGGCCGTGATCGATCATCGGATGGGGGCGGCCTCGGGTGAACAGATCATCGCCCAGATCGATCACCGTGTGACCCCGGCTGGTCCAGGGGTCGTTCAGGGTGAGGCTCTTGTCCACCGGCGAGGTCGACCGGACGCCGCCCAGCACCGGGGTCAACTCCAGCAGCGCCTCATGGCAGAACGTCCCGCCGCTGAACAGGCCGCGCAGACAATGTCCGTCGGCCGGCACCGGGGACGGCATGGGATCGATCTCGAAAGGCGGGAGATCGCTGCCGCCTGCGGCCACGGCGAGGTGGGCGGTCTCTTCCAGGCTGCCCGCGAAGGTGAGGGACGGATAGGCCGACCTATCGCCCCGCCAGCCGAGAAAATTGACGATCACCGGTTTGCCGGTTGCGGCGGCCTTCTGAAGGATTCGCGCCGCGACGGTGGGCGCCGGCGGCTTTGAGACCAACGCAATAACGTCCGTATCCGGATCGGCGGCGAACAGGTCGAGGGCCTTCAGCATGGTCACGCCGCCGATACGCTCATCGAGATCACGGCCGCCGGTGCCGATTGCCTGGGAAACGCCGCCGCCCCGCCGGTCGATCTGGCAGGTCACTTCCTGAATGCCGGTGCCGGATGCGCCGATGACGCCGATACCGCCCCGGCGAACCCGGTTGGCGAAGCCCAGCGGCACGCCGTCGATGATGGCGGTGCCGCAGTCGGGCCCCATCACCATGAGATCGTTGGCGGCGGCGAATGTTTTGAGCGCGATTTCATCCTCAACCGGCACGTTGTCGCTGAATATCATGGCGTTGAGCCCCAGACGGAGCGCCTTCATGGCCTCGGCGCCCGCATATTCTCCGGGACACGAAATCAGGGCCAGGTTCGAGGCCGGGGCGCTATCGAGGGCCGCGTCCAGTGACCGGGGCAGAACCGCCTCCGCCGCGCCGCCGCGGTTGCCTTCGGTGGAGGCAAGCGCTTCCCCGGCGGCGTCAAAGGCCGCCTCGATCTCGTCCGCGCCGCTGCCGGTCACCACGCCCATCAAATCGTTGGGCCGGGGATCAGGTCCCTCGTCCAGCAGCCCCGCTTCGACCACCAGGGCAATATTGGCCTCGGTCGCCATGACGAAAGATGCCTCGTCGATGCCGGGCAAGCCGGCGATCTCGGCCGACATCCGCATCAGGGCGACGGAGTCCCGATAGTGGTTGGGGAAGAATTTGGTCCGGGTGGTCATGAAGCCGCCTGATTCACCCCTGTTGCCGGCCCCAACTCTGGGCGGCGAGCCCATAGCCGTCAACCACGGCGGCGCCCGAACTGTCTCCGAAACCGAGCAGCCGGCGGAGATTCCTCTCATCCGGCCGTACGGCATAGTTGCGAACCGTGTCGGTGAATATCCCCCGGGCCGCGGCCTCCAGATAGGCGGCGGCCACGTCGTTGGTGCGCGCGAGTTGGGTGGTCAGCCAGGCCGAGATTGCCTCGGTGAAGTTCCGCCGCCGGCCGGCGGCTTCCCGATGAGCATGGAGGCCGGCGACGTAGCCGACAATGAAATCGTCCCCCGCCGGCGTGAGTCCGGGTCCCCGTCCGATGTGCGGGCCGAGGATGGACACGGCGCCGATTGGGTTTCCGTCACGGGTCGCGCGGCAGAGGTCTTGCCGCTCCGCTCCCGAGACGATTTCGGGAACCTGCGCCGCCGCCGGGGCCAGGGCCGGCCGGGTGATCTCGCCGGGCCGCCACTCGGCGGCCGTTGAAAGATCGACCTTCAATCCCTCGCGGCCGAGACGCAGCCGGTTGCCGCGGATGGCGTATGGGTCGCCGGCCCGGAGGCCGTTCCTGAAGCTGAACCCGTCGGGCGTTTCGAGCCGGACCGCCTGCGGGCCGTCCGCCAGGTCCCCGGCGGTGAGGAAAATCAGGGATCCGTCCGTCGAGCGCAGATGCGCCGCGCGGCCGAACACCCGCACGGCCAGGCCCGAGTCGGGTGCAACCATATGCTCGCGGTCAAGACGGAGCGCGCGCAGATATCGCGGCATGGGTCCCCCTGGCGTAGCCGTCCCCGGGACGGCATGCGCCGTCCCGGGGAGTGCCGCTACTCGGCGGAGGCCGATGAGGACTCGTCCTCGGTGGCCATCTTCGACATGCCGTAGAACAGCACGCCGACGATCACGTATGAGATCGTCACCAACGGCGAGACGTTGATGGCGACGGCCGATCCGTGGATGAAGCCGAAGAAGGTCAGGACCGCGGCGGCGATCGCCACATGCCCCGCCGCCATGGCCTTCCTCTCGATCAGCAGCACCGCAATCGCGCCCCACAGCAGACCCGTGACCACGGCCCCGCCGGCCAGCACCTCGAGGCCGTTATAGAGGACGCCGTTCTGCGCCATCTTGTCGAGCCCCACGGCTGCCGCATTGGTTCCCGCTGCGCCCAGCGCCCCGTCGATCTGCACCTTGGCCCACGCGGCCAGATTGGGCACCAGAGCCAGCACGATGGCCGGCCCGTGGTTCTTGGGCGTTTCCTGGAAGGCCTGCGCGCCGATCAGCGCCCCGATGTACAACAGGATCGGGATAATCGCCACGACGGGCACGATGGCCAGGATCAGCGGTACGATGGACAGCCAGGTGAGCACCAGGACCATGACGCCGGTGGCCAACGAATAGCCGACCCGGCCGCCGATGGATTTCCAGCCCGGATGGCCGATATACACCGCGTTGGCGAATGGGCTGCCGAGCAGCGTGCCGAACAGGCTGATGATGCCCTCGGCGCTGATGGCCTCCCGCTCGGAATATTCGTCGCCCGCGGCCGACGCGCTTTCCACGTTATCCATGGCTTCGATGAAGTCATAGACGCCGAACGGGATAGCGGTGACGGCGACCAGGGCGAGGAACTGCCAGCCTTCGATCAGATTGCCGATCTGGAACCAGGCAAACGAGAAGCCGAGATTGGCGACCGAACCGGAAACCGCGTCCGGGTTCATGCCGCCGAAACCCCAGCCGAAGGCGTAGCTCAACCACGCCAGGATGGTGCCGACGGCGATGGCGACCAGACCGCCCGGCACGTTGCCGGGATAGCGGATCTTGCCGAACCAGGCCGCCAGGATGATCGCCAGGCAGACCAGGCCAATGATCGGCGTCTCGGCGATCTCGAAGGCCGGCCGCATGGAGATAAAGGTGATGGAGATGCCGGCCAGCGTCCCCAACAGGGCCGCCCGCGGCGTAATCCTGCGGATGCTCGGCGCGATGTGGGCGCAGGCGAACAGCACGATGCCCTCGACGAACACCCAGATCATGCCGGCCTGCCACGCGGCCTGCCATCCATGCGACGCCTTGATCGGAAGCATGATGGCGAAGACCACGAAGAACATGTGCGGCACGCTGGGACCGGAGGGCAACGCGGTGACGTCGCTGCGCCCCTCCTTGGCGCCGAGCCGCATGGCCATCCAGGCATAGTATACGTTGCCCAGGAACAGCATCAGGCCCACCGCCGGCAGGATCGAACCGAACAAAACCTCGTCCGGTATGCCGATGACGAATTTCAAAAGTCCCGTGAGGACGAGGAGGTTGACCAGAACATTGGTGCCCAGGCCAAAGAACCCGTTCCAATCTCCCGGTTCCCACCAAGATACTTGTCGTTCCATAACTTCACCCCTTTATTTGACGGTTAACGACGGTGCCCCGGCTGGGGCGCACACCGGTTGAGTCCGGCGATGGCTTTTTCCGAGTTCGACACCCATCCGAAGATGCCGCCCTGGGCCTTGATCATGTCGATGCCGACACGCTGGAATTCCGGAAAATACGACCCGACGCAGTCTTCCAGGACCAGGCACTCGTAGCCCCGGTCGTTGGCTTCGCGTACGGTCGTGTGGACGCAGACCTCGGTGGTCACGCCGCAAACGATGATCGTGCGGATGTTGTTGTTGCGGAGCATGAGCTCCAAATCGGTTTCGTAGAACGCGCCCTTGCCGGACTTGTCGATGACCGGTTCGCCGGATTTCGGCGCGAGTTCGGGAACGATCTCATGACCCGGTTCGCCGCGGACCAAAATGCGCCCCATGGGCCCGTCGGCGCCGATGCCGGTCTCGAGCCCGCCCCGGGCGAGCTTGGTCGGCGGCGCGTCGGCGAGGTCGGGACGATGGCCTTCGCGCGTGTGCATCACCAGTAGACCGGCTTCGCGCGCGGCGGCGAGGGTACGTTTGCAGGGACCGATGGCGGCGCGGAGAAGGGAGACGTCGTTGCCCAGCATTTCGCCGAACCCGCCGGGCTCCAAAAAGTCGCGCTGCATGTCGATGATCAGCAGCGCTGTCGTCTTGCGCTCAAACTCCAGCGCGTAGGGTTCGGCATCGAAGGCGAATGGCATGCCCCCTCCAGATGACAGGTGCATCCTCCCTCCCAGCGTCGGGAACCGTAACATTCCCGCCGTCGAATAACCACAGAAACGTCATGACCGTATCTGGAGAGCTAGGGTCTGCACTCTATTAGGGGATTTTTTCGTCATGTAAGGTCAATTCGCTCCGAATTGACCGAGCCGGGCCCGGACCCACTACTGTCCGGTTTAACTTTCACGATCTTGGATATTTTATTCCAAGTCCGAACCGTTTGCGCCGCAATGGACAACATAGGTATTAATGGCTATTTTCAGCCATATTCCAAGGTACTTTCCTCGGCGTAATTCTCTTACTTGCCGTTAATCGGACAAAAAATCCGATTTGAAGAATTAAATTCAAAAAAACACTTGCGACATGTGCGACCGATATGGTATGGTTTATTCCTAGGATCGGGAGTTTTGCGCCCGGTCCTTTTTCGATGGGAATCCAAACCGCCCGGGCCGGCGGTTTTTTTGCGGCTTTTGGCCTGTCGGCGCGGTAACAAGTAGAATCAACACCGTGCAGACTGTCCACATATCTTAACCGGACAGTAGTGGCCAAACACCCGTCATGCCCGGACTTGATCCGGGCATCCACGTGGAGGGCCGGGTCGGGGCCCGGCCATGACGCCTTGGGGCTGGGGCGGTGCTCCTCACTGTCTCACCGTCTCTGTGGTTCAGGAATTGAAAATATGGATACCCCGCATAAAGCGGGGTATGACGGCTTATACGGTCATGCCGACTGAAGGCCGGGTCGGGGCCCGGCTCGGTCAATTCGTCCGAATTGACCTTACATGACGCAATCAATCGAGTCCGGACCCTACTCCCGAAGGGTTGCGGCGTAGGCCCGCCAGTCGCCGAATTCGGAAATATCCTTGTGTTCGGCCTCGGCGATATCCCGGGGAAACAGGATGCCGTCAACCACGCCGCCGTTGTCCAGCCTGACCGGACCGCAGTAAAGGTGAGGCGGCTCGCCGGCCTCGACCTTCTCCCAGATTTCGTCGCTCATCCGGTACATTTCGCCGGCGACCGAGACGCCGCCTTCATCGACCTCGAACATGCCGGGATGGACGTCGCCGATGGAGTAGAGGCGGTAAACCGGCGCGGTCCGGAACTCGCCCATGAACTCGGCGCCGGCCAGATTGGGATGCAGGGCAAGACCCCGCATGAGGGTGCCGTTGACGAACAGTTCCTTGGTCATCGCGTGTTCCGAAAGCTTGCTGCCTTAATAGGGAAATAGACTACCCGGGCCGGAAGCAAAATAGAATCGTCGAGACGGGCGGGCGGCGCAATTCTTGACTCCGACCCGCTGCGCGCTATCACTGTCGAAAATTCACAAACGCCCGTCCCGGGCGGCGCGTCACGCAGACAGGATCATCATGGCCGTTCGTTCGTTTGTTTTTCCCGGGCAGGGGTCCCAGGCCGTCGGCATGGGCCGGGATCTCGCAAGCGCCTTCCCGGAGGCCCGCTACGTCTTCGAGGAACTCGACGACGCGCTCTCGGAGAAGCTCTCGAAGGTGATGTTCGAAGGGCCCGAGGACGAACTAACCCTGACCGCCAATGCGCAGCCCGCCTTGATGGCCGTGAGCCTCGCCGTCTTCCGGGTGCTCGAGAAGGAAGCCGGCCTCGATCTCGCCCGGGCCGGCAAGTATGTCGCCGGCCATTCCCTCGGCGAATATTCGGCGCTGACCGCCGGCGGGACGTTCGCGTTCGCCGATGCGGCCCGGGTGCTGCGCGCCCGCGGCGCCGCCATGCAGGAAGCGGTCCCCGTCGGCGAGGGCGGCATGGCGGCGCTGATCGGCGCAACGCTGGAGCAGGCGGAAGATATCGCCGAGCGCGCGGCGGGCGACGAGGTCTGTACCGCCGCCAACGACAATGCCGACGGTCAGGTGGTTTTGTCCGGCGCCGCGGCGGCCATCGACCGGGCCATCGAGATCGCCACGCAGGAAGGCATCAAACGCGCCATGAAGTTGCCGGTCAGCGCGCCGTTCCATTGCGCCATGATGGCCCCGGCGGCCGAGGCGATGGAACGGGAACTGGGAGCGATCACGTTGAGCGCCCCGGCCGTACCGGTGATCGCCAACGTTACGGCCGAGGCGGCGGACGACCCGGATACGATCCGCAAGCTGCTGGTGGAGCAGGTGACGGCCCGCGTCCGCTGGCGGGAATCGGTTTTGTATATGCGGGACAATGGGGTCGACACGGTGGTCGAGCTCGGCGCCGGCAAGGTGCTCGGCGGACTGACCCGCCGGATCGACCGGGAACTCGCGGGCGTCTCGGTGCAGACCCCGGAAGATATCGAAGAATTCGTCAAAACACTCTAAGGAGCGGAACCATGCTGGACCTGACGGACAAGCGGGCACTGGTCACCGGCGCATCGGGCGGAATCGGGTCGGCCGTCGCCAAGGCCCTCCATGCCCAAGGCGCGGTGGTTGCCTTGTCGGGCACCCGGGTCGAGGCGTTGGAAGCCTTGGCGGGAGAACTAGGTGACCGGGCGCATGCCGTTCCCGGCGATCTGTCCGATGCGGACGGCGCCGATGCGCTCGCCGGGGCGGCGGGCGAGGCCATGGGCGGGATCGATATCCTGATCAACAATGCCGGCCTCACCCGTGACAATCTGGCCATGCGGATGAAGGACGAGGAATGGCAGGCCGTCATCGACGTCAACCTGACCGCCTCGTTTCGGCTCGCCCGCGCCTGCCTGCGGGGGATGATGAAGGCCCGCTGGGGACGGATCATCGGGATTACCTCCGTGGTCGGCGTGACCGGCAATCCCGGTCAGGCCAATTACGCGGCCTCCAAGGCCGGCATGATCGGCATGTCCAAGTCGCTTGCCCAGGAAGTCGCGAGCCGCGGCATCACCGTCAACTGCATCGCGCCCGGCTTCATCGTCACCGCGATGACCGGCGCGCTCACCGAGGAGCAGCAAGCCCAGATTACGGCGCGAATCCCAGCCGGCAGATTGGGCGAGGCGGGTGACGTCGCCGCCGCCGCGGTCTATTTGGCCAGCGAAGAAGCCGCATATGTGACGGGCCAGACCCTTCATGTAAACGGCGGAATGGCTATGATTTGACGGGGCTCTTGCGGCCTTGTTCGAGCGCTAGTCATACTGAAAAAAGTGTGTTACCAACGGGCACCTTTTGCGGTCTTTCGCTGGAAACTGACGATCTTCAGCCGGTATCCAGGGCCGCGGTTTTAAGAACATATCGAGGTACAAGCGAATGAGTGATGATATTGCCGGACGGGTTAAGGGCATTATTGTCGAACACCTTGGCGTGGAGGAAGACAAGGTGACGGACACCGCCAGCTTCATCGACGATCTGGGTGCGGACAGCCTGGACACCGTCGAATTGGTGATGGCGTTCGAAGAAGAATTCGGATGCGAAATTCCGGACGACGCCGCCGAGAAGATCCTCACCGTGAAGGACGCGGTCGACTTCCTCTCGTCGCAGGCCTAACCGGCCGCCTCGCGTTTATCCATTTGCCTGGTTGACCTGGGGGGCCGGTCGACCGAGAGCAGCGGTTCACATGAGACGTGTCGTCGTCACTGGTGTCGGGCTCGTAACACCGCTTGGAAACGGTGTCGATACGTCGTGGGAACGGCTGATCGGCGCCCATTCAGGCATCCGGGCCATCACCTCGTTTGATGTATCGGACCTGCCGTCCAAGATCGCGGGCCAGGTGCCGATTGCCGACGGCGATGACGCGCCGGCGGGCAGTTTCAATTTTGACGATGTGGTGTCGCGCAAGGAACGGCGCCGCATGGACGACTTCATCATCTTCGGGCTGGCCGCCGCCGACGAGGCGGTCAGGGATGCGGGCTGGACCCCTGATGACGAGGAGTCGCTGGAGCGCACGGGCGTTCTCATCGGTTCCGGCATCGGCGGCCTTCCCGAGATCGAGAATGGCGCCGGGGTTATCGCCAACGAGTCGATCCGCAAGCTCAGCCCGTTTTTCATTCCGGCCAGCCTGATCAACTTGGCGTCCGGCCAGGTTTCCATCCGGTTTGGATTCAAGGGACCGAACCATGCCGTGGTCACTGCGTGCTCTTCCGGCGCGCACGCCATCGGCGATGCGGCGCGGATGATCATGCTGGACGACGCCGACGTGATGGTGGCCGGCGGCGCCGAAGCGGCGGTCTGCCGGCTCGGTATGGCAGGGTTCGCACAGGCCCGCGCATTGTCGACCGGTTTCAATGATACGCCCGAGAAGGCCTCGCGTCCCTACGACAAGGACCGGGACGGGTTCGTCATCGGCGAGGGCGCCGGCATCGTCGTGCTCGAGGAATTGGAGCACGCCAGGAAGCGGGGCGCCAAGATTTATGCCGAGGTCGTCGGTTACGGGATGTCGGGGGACGCTCACCACATTACGGCGCCGCCGGAAGACGGCAACGGCGGTTTCCGCTCCATGAAGGCGGCCCTCAAGCGGGCGGGTCTGAATGCCGAGGATATCGACTACGTCAACGCCCACGGCACGTCGACGCCGCTGGGCGACGAGATCGAGGTCGGTGCGGTGAAGCGGCTGTTTGGCGACCATGCGTATGAGATCGCCATGTCGTCCACCAAGTCCTCCATCGGACACCTGCTGGGCGCGGCCGGCTCCGTCGAGGCGGTGTTTTGCATCCTGGCGATAAGAGACGGCGTGGCGCCGCCGACCCTGAACCTGGATAACCCGTCCGAAAGCTGCGACATCAATCTAGTGCCGCACCAGGCCCAGGAGCGGTCCATCAAGACCGCCCTCTCCAATTCCTTCGGCTTTGGCGGAACCAACGCGTCGCTGATCCTTACCGCTCCATCCTAGGAGGCCCGGCGCCGCATGCTCCGCTGGCTATTCGGATTTGTTCTGGCGGTGGGACTGGCGGCCGGCGGCGTCGTGGCCTGGGGCTACGCGGAATATCTCCGTCCCGGGCCGTACAATATCGGCACGAGGATCATGATCGTCGAAGGAGCCGGTGTCGATGCCATCGCCCGGGATTTGCAGGGCCGCGGCCTGATTCGATCCGCGTATGTGTTCCGGGCCGGCCTGCGGCTGCTGGACCCGGACAAGACGCTCAAGGCCGGCGAATTTGCCATCCCGCCGTCCCTCAGCCCGCGGGCTATTGTCGGCCTTTTGGACGAGGGCAAGACCGTCGTCCGTCGGCTGACGGTAGCCGAGGGGCTGACCACCGCGCAGATACTGGCGCAGCTTCGAGCGACCGAAGGGTTGTCGGGAGAAATCAGGCGGCGGCCCGACGAGGGGTCGCTGCTGCCGGAGACCTATCATTTTTCGTACGGCGACACCCGGGAGCAGATCGTCCGGCGGATGCGGATCGCCATGGCGGATGTCCTGGAGGAGATTTGGCATCGCCGGGCCCCTGGGCTGCCGATCAAATCGCCCGCCGAAGCCGTCATCCTGGCCTCCATTGTCGAGAAAGAGACCGGGCGCGCCGATGAGCGCCAGCGGGTCGCCGGCGTCTTCATCAACCGTCTCAACAAGGGCATGCGCCTGCAATCCGATCCGACCGTGGTTTACGGATTGACCGATGGCCGGGGGCCGCTCGGACGGCGGCTGACCCGTGCCGATCTCGCCAAGGATCATCCGTTCAACACGTATGTCATTCGCGGCCTGCCGCCGGGCCCGATCGCGAATCCGGGCCGTGCGTCCCTTGAGGCGGCGGTCAACCCCGCGGCAACCGGCGATCTCTATTTCGTTGCCGACGGCAAGGGGGGGCATTTGTTTGCCCGGACGCTTCGGGAACACAATGCCAACGTCGCCAGGTGGCGGCGGATTGAACGGGAGCGGCGATCCGCCCGGTGACCCGTTACTCCTTGTGGGGAAGACCGGCGAAGAAACGATCGGTCAGGACGGGGGGCAGGGCGGCGGTCAATACGAGCATGGCATGGAATATCCACGGGAACGCGATCCGCGGCCGGTTGCGGGCAATCCCCCGCCGGATGATGCGGGCGGCCTTGGGCGCATCCATCAGCATGGGCATGTGAAACTTGTTCTCGTCGGTGATGCGGCTGACGACGAATCCCGGGCAAATGACGCTGACGCCGATGCCGTCGGCCGCCAACCGGCCTCTCAAGCCCTCACCGTAGCTGCGGGCCCAAGCGTTGGCGGCGGCATACTGCGGTGCGCCGGGTATGCCGCGAAAGCTCGCCAGGGAGCTCATGATGGCGATCCGTCCCCGTCCGCGCGCCGCCATTCGGGGGACCAGCGGATCAACGGTGTTGAGCACGCCGTTCACTTTCACCTCACGGACCAACCGGTCCCGTTCGGATGCGCCCTCGCCGCCGCTCGTATCGCCGCTTACCCCGGCGTTGGCGATCACCAGATCGAGGGGATGATCGCTGTCGGTCCGGGTCACCCATTCTTCCATGGCCTGCCGGTCGGTAACGTCGAGCGCTTGAACCTCCACCCGCGCCGCTCCGGCCGCCAGGCAATTTTCCCTGATCTCCCCCAGTCGCGCCGGGTCACGGCCGCACAGGAACAGGCTGACGCCGGGCGCGGCATAGGCTTCGGCGAGGGCGGCGCCTATGCCGCTTGAAGCGCCGGTAATCAAAATAGACTGGAAGCGTTTGGTCATTCTTCTCGCGCGCCGGGCCATTCGCGGCGCCAACTTGTTGCGCCGCCGATGCACGGCTATAACACGAGCCAAGATGCGAATGGAGACTTCATGACGATTGCCAGCATGACCGGCTTCGCCCGGGTCGACGGCGGGGAAGGCAATCACACCTGGATCTGGGAAGCGAGAAGCGTCAACGGCCGCGGGTTGGACATCCGCTGCCGCCTGCCGCAGGGCCATGACGAATTCGAGGTTCAGGCGAGGAAGATGGCGGGCGAGAAATTCTCGCGCGGCAATATCAGTATCGGTTTGACCCTGCGTCAGACCTCCGGCGATGCCCAATACGTCATTAATCGAGAGCTTCTGGATCAACTGGTGGAAACCGCCAATAGTCTGGCTGCCGGAAGCAACGGCGAGCCGCCGGCGCTGGACCGGCTGCTGGGCGTCCGGGGGGTGGTCGAGGCGGCGGAGTTCGAAGAAGAAGATGCGGCGCGGCAGGCGTTGAAGACGGCGATGCTTGACGGGCTGCGGCAACTTCTGGATGAGCTCGATACCACGCGCGGCGAGGAAGGCGGCCGCATCCTGCCGGCTCTCGAAGGTCAGCTGGGAACCATCGAGACGCTCTGTGAGGCCGCCGAAAAGGTGGGCGAGGCCCAACCGGCGGCCTTGAAGGCGAAACTCGAGAAACAGGTGGATGAGCTGCTGGATGGCGGAACGCGGGAAATTCCGTCCGAGCGTCTGGCGCAAGAGGTGGCCATCCTGCTGACCAAGGCCGATGTGCGCGAAGAGATCGACCGGCTAAAGGCCCACCTCGAAGCGGCGCACGAGCTTCTGGACGGCGGCGGCGCCATCGGCAGGCGTCTGGACTTTCTCTGCCAGGAGTTCACCCGCGAGGCCAATACCATTTGTTCAAAGGCGGCCGATATCGAGCTCACCAACATCGGCTTGGAGATGAAGGCGGCCGTCGAACAGTTCAGGGAACAGGTTCAGAATCTTGAGTAGCTCCGCGACACCGGTTCAAATCGCACGACGCGGCCTGATGCTTGTCCTGTCGTCTCCATCCGGGGCGGGCAAGACGACGATCTCCCGTGAGCTGCTGAAACGCGATTCCGCGCTTTCGCTCTCCATCTCGGCGACAACCCGGCCCAAACGCCCGGCGGAAACCGACGGCGACGACTACTATTTTGTCGGCGAGGACGAATTCGGGAAGATGGCCCAGGCGGGCGAGTTTCTGGAATATGCCAATGTCTTCGGCCATTTCTATGGAACCCCCCGGGCTCCCGTTGAAGAAGCGCTCGCCGACGGCCGCGACATTCTGTTCGATATCGATTGGCAAGGCACCCAGCAGATCGCCGACGATAGGGCGCTCCGCTCCGATTTGGTAAGCGTATTCGTTCTGCCGCCAAGCACCGGGGAACTCGAAGCGCGCCTGCGCAGCCGGGCACAGGACCCCGAAGAGATCGTGCAAAACCGGATGGCGAAGGCTTCCGACGAGATGAGCCATTACGACAGCTACGAGTACATCATCGTCAACGAAGACCTGGAGCTCAGCGTCTCCCGGGTGCAGTCGATCATCTTCGCCGAACGCGCAAAGCGGGTGCGGCAGGTCGGTCTCCACGATTTCGTATCCACGCTGCGCCGCGAGGATTAGCCGTCCAACGCGTTCGCCAATCGGCAGAACTCCCCGACCGTCAGGGTTTCGCCGCGCCGGGTCGGGTCGATGCCGTGGGCTTCCGGGTCCAGCCCGAGAGATTTCAGCGATGCCCGCAGCATCTTCCGCCGCTGACCGAAAGCCGCCGCGGTGACCGTTTCGATCGCCTCGAACCGGGCCGGAAAACCGGGCTCCGCATGGGGTGTCAGCGTCACCACCGTCGAGGTGACCCTGGGCGCCGGGGTAAAGGCGCGCGCATCGACGTTGAAGGCGGGCTCGGTTGCGCACAGCCATTGGGTCAGCACCGACAATCGGCCATAGGCCTTGGTGCCCGGCAAAGCGGTCAGCCGGTCGGCCACTTCACGCTGGAACATCAGCGTCATGGATTCGAGGGAAGCCGACTGTCTCAGCGCTTCGATGAGAATTACCGTGGAGACGTTGTAGGGCAGGTTTGAAACCAATTTCCGGGGACCGGCCGAGAGTTCGGAAAAAACAAGCTTCGTCGCGTCGGCGGCGATGATTTCCAATCGACCGGGATAGGCATGTGCCAGCCCGTCGAGAGCTTCGATACAGCGCGAATCCTTTTCGACGGCGATCACCCGCCGGGAACCGGCATCAAGCAGCGACCGCGTGAGGCCGCCGGGACCCGGGCCGATTTCAATCACGTCGCAGTTCGTCAAATCTCCAGCCGTCCGGGCAATCCGGTCCGACAGATTTCGGTCGAGAAGAAAGTGCTGCCCAAGCTGTTTCCGGGCGGACAGCCCATACCGTTTGATGACATCCCGCAGCGGCGGGAGCGCGGGTTCAGGCAAGGGCCCGCGCCTTTTGCCGATTCTCCGCCATGGCGGCGGCGGTCTCTATTGCGGATACCAGGCTGGTTTCCCGGGCCGTGCCGGTTCCCGCCAAATCCAAGGCGGTTCCGTGGTCCGGCGAAGTTCGAATAAACGGCAGGCCGAGGGTCACATTGACCGCCCGATCGAAATCAAGGGTCTTGATCGGAATGAGCGCCTGATCGTGGTACATGCAGACCGCCGCGTCGTAGGTCCCGCGGGCGGCATCATGAAACATGGTATCCGGCGAAAGCGGGCCGAGAACTCTCAGCCCTTCGCGGCCGCACCGGTCAACGACCGGCTTCAGCAGCTCAATTTCCTCCCGCCCCATGGCTCCCCCTTCGCCGGCGTGGGGATTGAGCCCGGCGACGGCGATGCGGGGGTGTTCAATGCCGAAATCCGTCGTGAGCGCCTTTGCGGTGATGGAGATGGTCTCGGCCACCAGGTCTTCGTCCAACCTCGCAAGTGCTTCCTTCAGACTGACGTGCCGTGTGACCGGCACGACGCGCAACCGCTCACTCGCCAGCATCATCACCGGCTCGGTCCCGGTTCCGGCAAGGTGGGCGAGGAATTCGGTATGACCCGGAAACTCGAACCCGTCCCGATATTGAGCCAATTTGTGGATCGGATTGGTCACCACGGCGGCTGCCTCACCTGAAAGCGTCAGCGCGACCGCCTGTTCGATGGAGTCCCGTACCGCGGAGGCGTTCTCCGGATCAATCGTGCCCGGAACAGGCGGGCGCGGCAGGTCGATGGGAATGACCGGCAGGGCGGCCGAGAAAACCGACGCCGCCTCTTCCGGTCGGCCGATTTCCCGGAGCGGCGTGTCCTCGCCAATCAATTTTGCCAGCCCCGTCAGGCGGGAAGGATTGTCGACGGCGGCAAATGCCGGACCCGATTTTCGTAGCCGCCCCCAGGCCTTCAGCAGAATTTCGCCGCCGATTCCGGCGGGCTCTCCCATGGTGATCAGGAACGGAGGTGACGAGGCGCCGCTCATCATCGGATATCGATCACAGCCTGACGCCAGAGGTTTCTCAACATGCGGCGGGAAATTAATTCCGCCCGCTCACGCCCTAATTCCGAGGCTACACGCTGCCGTATTTCCTCTTCCGACGACGTATTTTGGCGATCGCAGACCATCAGCAGAACCATACCGCCACCGGATCGGATTGGTCGGGAGGCCTGGCCTGTCCGCAGGTTTTCGATCGCGCCGCGAATTTGCGCGTCCAGGGTGGAAAGATCGACGTTCGACAGTCTGCCCGACTGCGGCGCACCGAGTTCCTTACCCAGCTCATCCAGCTCGGTGCAGGAATTTGCGGCGGATCCTATGCGGTTCAACGAAGCGCTGGCCGAGTCGATCGCGGATTGGGGCGGGTTCGGCGGGAGAGGCAGAAATACCTGTTGAAGCTCAACGGTCACCTGGCCGGTCGCCAATCCGCGAGATACGCGGCGATTTCGCAGTTGCAGGATATAGAAGCCGTCGGTCGCCCGGATCGGACCTGCAACGTCCCCGGTCTTCATCCCGGGAAGGGCCGTTCCGATTGCCGGATCCAGTTGTTCCGCCCGAACCCACCCGAGACTTCCCCCTTGGGCCGACGAAGTGCTCTGCGAAAAAGTGCGGGCCAGCGAACCGAAGTCCGCACCGCCCCGGATCTGACCGACCAGATCGGCAATCAGCCTGTTGGCGTCGCCACCCGAACTGCCGAGGTCGAAGGGAACAAATATCTCGCTGACCAGAAACTCCGGCTTGCCCTTTCCCGACTCGATCCGGGCAATTCGCTCGTCGATCATTTCTTCGGTAATCGACGACCGGCGAACCTGTGCGCCTATGAGTTTGCCCCAAGACAAACTTGCCCTCAATTGGGTATCCAGGGTCGCTCGATCGATATTGCTTTGCTTCAACAATTGAAGCATCCGGCCCGGCTGCATGTTGTTCCGTCGTTCGATTTCCGACATCGCTTTCCCAAGTTCAACGGGCGAGACCGAAACATTGCGGTTCTTGGCTTCCTGGAGTCTCAAGTTGTCTTCGATGAGATTCCGCAATACTTGCGGTCGGATTCGGCGAATGGTCGATTGATCGGCGGGCAGTCCGGAAGACACGATGACCATCCGAAGCCGCATTTCAAGGTCTCGCCGCGTCACCGGATCACTGTTCACGACGGCGGCAATGCCGGTCAGTCGTGTTTGGGCCGCGACCTTTGCGGCATCCGTTATCGGTGGAAAGACAAATATGGCCGCGGTCAGCAGCGCCGTTCGGATCAAAACGCGGCGTTCGCAACGAATTCTAGTTATTTCGAGCACAGGTCAATTTCCCGAAGTCAGCACACCCGTCTGCACTTCTCCGAGAGTTTCGAACGTCAGCCGGAATAGGACCGAGTTCTCGCGTCCGATGTCCCGGTCCTCGAACAAGGTGCGCCGGAGAGTCATGTCGAAGGTAAAACAATCGCATACGTAGACAATGCCAAGGGCGATGCTTCGCAGAGCATCATCCTCAACGTCATATAGGCTGGAGAAATTCGTTCGCCAAGACCTTGACAGCGTGGCCCGCGCCGAGGCCGAGAGTTCTTCGCGGCCCTCGAACTCGGATCCCTGCTCGCGCTCGAAAAACGCGTAGTTGACCGCAGCATTGAGAGCCGGTGGACCTACACTGAACGCCAGCTCATTTCGGCTTGGAGAATGGTTGTCCTTGTCCAAACGCGTCCGGTAGCCGAGATCGATATACCTGCCGGGGGTGACGTCAACCCGAGCGACAATGTCGGACAGATTGTCGTCCAATCCCGTGCCTGTCGCGAATGTCGAATCGTCTTTCAACCGATAACTCTGGCCGACAAACACGGATGTTCCGCCGCCCTGTAAGCCGGCCACACTCCATTTGAGCCCGTAATTCATCCGCGGGCCCCCTTCAACGCGGTCGATCCCGGCAAACCGGCTAGGCGAGAACAGATTGGTATCGTCGAACTCGACGTCGACGCTGTCTTCGTTGGGGATGTCGGTCGGATTGCCGCCGTACGGGCTCACGACTATCGAAGCGACCGGTTCGAGAATCTGACTGAAATTCCCGTCGTGCCTGGACAGCGGCAGTCTCCAGCCAAGATTTGCTTCAGGATAAATGCGTCCGGTAACGCCGTCATCCGCCGCCGAACCCGCTTCGTGATCAACATGATACAGGTCGCCACGCAGCTTGAGCGACAATTGATAACGGTCGCCAATGTTGGATCTAAAGGGCAGATTCCAGCCCCCACCAAGGGAACCGCGCCGGGTGTCCCGACCATCGGATCGGGTCAGGGCGAGCACGCTGGCATCAATCGTATTGAAGGCCCCAATCCGATTCGGAAGGCCAACATGCTGGTACTCAAACATCGGCAGAACCAATGGAGTGGTGCCCGGGTCGTCGTTCCCCTGCAGGCCTTGGAACGCATAGGCGTTCAGAGCCATGTAGTTCCGGCCTCGGAAGCCTTCAACGAATCCTCTGCTGGTCAGCGTCTTGGGGGAACTGAATTTGTAGCGACGCAAGTAGGTGTCGTCCGTGGAACGCTGTAAATCCACGCCGCCCCGCCATGTATCGGAGATGTCTTCCCGATACGCGGCGTCAATGTGCCCGCGGTACTCGTCTTCCGAATCGAAAGTGAGGCTTCCTGTCGTCCGAAGGTCGGCCGCGGCAAAGCGTTCTCTGTACTCGCCCGCCAGGACAGCACGCTCTTTGGTGGTCAAGGTGGGCGTGATGGTGAAATCCCGCGACGGCGAGACGGCTATGTAATAGGGCGTGCTGATGGTCGTACCCAGCGTGGAAGATGCCCCCACGCTGGGTGTCAGGAACCCGCTCCGTCTCTTGACGGTGGGGTCGGGATGGTAAAAGTACGGCGTATAGACGACCGGAACACCCATGAATTCCATCCACGCATCCGTGTATTCCACCACCTGCTTGGTCTCGTCGTGAACGATCTTGCGCGCCTTGAGTTGCCAGAGGGGAGGGCGCTCGGGCTGATCGGGGCAGGACTGGCAGGGTGAGTACACCGCGTTCCGCATTTCAAGGACGTTACCGCCTGATCGCCGTGCCCCCGCCGCGGCAAACCGGGCATTGTCCGATAGCCGCACCCTCAGGTCCCGAAGGATGCCGTCCTTAAAGTCTCCTGTGAGTTCAACCAGATTGGCAAATAGGACATCCCCGTCCGGTTGAAGCAGACTGACGTTGCCGGACGCCGTCACGACGTCGAGCTTCTGATTGTAAGTTATGGTATCGGCTAGAAGCACCTGACCGTTGCGCGAAGCCTCGACGTTGCCGGATGCCCGGATAATGCCAAGTTCCCGGTCATGTGTTACTTCATCGGCGGTAAACTGGATTGGCAGTTCTTCAGTGGTTGGTTGCGCCCGGGCCGGATCGAGGCCGAGCCAAGACAAAGCGGTCACCAATAACGCGGCTGCAATTGCGCGTCGCATCGTTAACCGTCTTCCAGGTGAAAAAGCATCGACATCCCCAGAAGCGTGCAGACGCCGGCAGGCGTCCATGCCGCCAGTGCCACCGGTACGCTCTCTCTCAGACCCAGTGCGAATACGATGTCGGAAAATATGAACAGCAAAAAGCCACTGAGTATGCCGCCCAGGAGGATAAATGTGGTGCTGCCGCGCGCCGACAAGCGGAGGGTGAATACCGCCGCGATTAGAACCATGCCAACGAAGAGCAGCGGAATGGCCATGAGGCTGTGCCAATGCAATCGGTGGCGGATGGCCGAAAATCCTGTTTTGTCCAAATTGTCGATAAACGTTGGCAGTTCCCAGAATGACATCGTCTCCGGGGGAGAAAAACTGTCCTGTATGTTGTTGAGCGTAAGGTCGGTTTCAAACCAGTGCTCGTTCACCTGCCTCGCCGGCTTATCGGATTCGTGGATACGGACATCCGTCAAATGCCAGAACCCATCTTCGAGCTTTCCGTTCGAAGCCTCGATCCGCGACTTGAAGGTGTCCGACCCGTCAAACACGAATATCGTTACTTTGGTCAGACTGACATTAGGTCCATCGATGCTTACAGTCGGCGCGTGGATAACGGATCGGCTATCAAGGTTCGCCTGTCGTAGCCATAGGCCCGATCTCGAGATCGACAATGTGCGGGAACGTCCCTCGAAATAGCTCGCATTGAGCCTCTCATACTTGGCGAGCAACGCAGATGCCATCGGATTGACGACGGTGACGCTCAGCGCCCCCAAAACCGCTGAAATCAAAATGACAGGCAAGAGAAACTGCCAGGCGGAGACTCCCGCTGAACGTGTGACAACAAGTTCCCGTGATCGCGTCAGACGCCAAAAACCAATCATCCCGCCGAACAGCACCGCGAAGGGAAGAGCTTGTTGAGTCAGAAACAGGAGGCGCAGCAGGCTCATTTGCAGAATGAGTCCCAGCGAAATATTGTCACTCGACCCCGCTCGGCGCAGTAGCTCGATGGTGTCGAACAAAAAAATCACCCCGATAAAACCAAGGAAAACCGCCCCGAAGCTCAGGAGAAAATTGCGGACGATATAGAACGATAGAAGCGGTGATATCAACATGCCGGACCTCAACCGTTCGCACCGGACAGCGAGGGCAATCTCGATGTCGCGGCAAGCCGCGGGGCGACGAAAAGAAATGCCAGGCCAAATCCAATGGGGATCAGCGCGTTGATATAGAGAACCGGCCACAAGTAAAGAACCTTCGCCGTGAGGCCCGCCAACCCGAGGCTGCTGACCGCAATGAGGATGTTCAGGACCAATGCCGCCAACACACGCTTCCATTGGCCGCGTTGAGAGTAGTCGCCAACGACCAACGAAACCACGGTGACCAGGACGAATCCCATGATCATCAGCGGCGAAACAAACCGCTGATGAAGCTCGGTCTTGAACTTCCCGTAATCGGAAGCATTTCCCAGGTCGGACCGTTTCAGGTTGATCAACTCAAGCGTCCCGCGTTCCCGTGCTTCCCGGTATCTGACGTCGGGTCTTTTGAGGATGCCGGACAGCTCAATCGGGGCGCGGTCGAAGTAAAGCACTGACAGCTTCTTGGTTTCCCCATCCACTTTTTGGTGATTGCCCTGAAATACGATGACACGCGGGCCCTTTTCACCCTGGACCAGCACGCCGCGTTCCGCGATGTAGGTGACCGGCTCTTTGGGGTTTGTCGTATCGTGAACCAGGACGCCGCGAAGATCCGATTCACCATTCCGCTCACGAATGTAAATCGTGAAATTATTGCCGAAGCTGTTGAATTCACCCTCTTTCAGCAACGCATGGCTGAAAGTGTACCGGGAGTTGAACTGCAACTCGCGGAACTTCTGGAACGACGCGGGGGTGAGAAAGAACGCGAAAATGTAGCTTACCGCCGTCAAGATCAGACCCAGCGCAATTGCCGGCTTGGCAATTCGATAGGGGCTTAGACCGACGGCGCGCAATACCACCAATTCGCGGTCGGAATTCAGTTTGCTGTAGACGAAGGCTACGACGGCAAACGCCGCGATCGGCAGAGTGAAATTGAGCAGGTTGGGGACGGTGAGCATCGTCAAATAGGCAAACGTCGTCACCGAAACCCCGCGGTTGACGATCAACTCGACAAACTTGACCGAGTTGGCAAGCCATAGAATCCCGGCCAAAATGGTCGTCGTCGCGATCATACCGACGACCAACTGCCCCAGGACGTATCTGAATGCCCGATTCATTGGTCGGGATTATACCCCTCAAAACCGCCAAATCTGCAAAAAAGTGAGAGAATCAAAGACATAGCCGACTTCCGTCGGGCAGCGCTGCTCTAAACCGAAATTATCTTTCCCGGGTTCATAATGTTGCCGGGGTCCATGGCACGCTTGATCCGACGCATGAGATCGAGCTCCAGAGACGACCGGTAGCGCGCGAGTTCGGCCTTCTTGAAGGTGCCGATGCCGTGTTCGGCGCTGACGCTCCCGCCCATTTCCACCACCATATCGTGGACGATGCGATGGAGTTCCTCCGAGCGCTCCATGAATGCCGTCCCGTCCGCGTCCACGGGCTGGGTGAGATTGTAATGAATGTTGCCGTCTCCAATATGGCCGAAGGCGCAGAAACGGACCCCGGGCACCACCGGCGCGAGCGCGGCGTTCGCCTTCTCGATGAACTCCGTCGTCCGGGAAACAGGCACCGAAACGTCGTGCTTGATGCTCGCGCCTTCGCGGGTCTGGGCTTCGGGAATACTCTCCCGGAGATGCCAGAGCGCCAAGGCTCTGCTTTCGTTTTCGGCGAAGACGGCGTCCGATATCTGGCCGGTTTCCAGCGCGCCGCCGAGGACATGCTCGATTTCGCCCCGAAGATCCTCATCCGCCCGGGGTGAGGCAATCTCGATCAGGGCGTATTGCGGATGCGGTTCGGTGAAGGGGTCGACAAGGCCATCGATGTGCCGTGTACACAGCTCCATCGCCAGCCTCGGGATCAGCTCGAAGGCGGTCACCCGGTCCCCCAGATCGGCCCGGACCAAATCAAACAGCGGCAGTATCCGTTCGAGGCCGTCCATCGCCGCCAGCAGCGTGACCCGGGTGCGGGGCCGCGGAAACAGCTTCAGCACGGCGCGGGTGACGATACCCAGCGTGCCTTCGGCGCCGATGAACAGCTGTTTCAGATCGTACCCCATGTTGTTCTTGCGCAGCGCATTCATCCCGTCCCAGATTTCGCCATTGGGCAGTACGACCTCGAGACCCATGACCAGTTCGCGGGTATTGCCGTAGCGCAGGACGCCGACGCCCCCGGCGTTGGTCGATATATTGCCGCCGATCTGGCAACTCCCCTCTGCGCCGAGGCTCAACGGAAAATAACACTCGGCCTCCTGGGCGGCGTCCTGGATATCCTTGAGGATACACCCCGCTTCCACCGTCATGGTCATGTTCAGGGGGTCGACATTCTGAACGGCCCTCATCCGGTCGAGGCTGAGGACCACGCCGCCGGTGGCCACCGTGCCGCCCACCAGGCCGGTTCCGCCGCCGCGGGGGACAATGGGGATACCGGCTTCCTGGCACCGCCGGACGATCTCGGCGACCTCCGCGGTCGTCAACGGGCGGGCGACGATATCGCACGAACTTTCCACCCACTGCCGCGCATCACTGAGATAGGGGGCCTGATCGGATGCGTCCGAGATGATGCCGCGCTCGCCCAATATCTCGCGCAATCCCGCGACGAATTCGGCCGGCAACGTCATCTGATCTCCAATTCCGCCATTTGCCAGACCTACTCGGGCGCGGCGGCTCTTTCAAGCCGGTCATTGATGGCCGCCCCGAGACCGTCGCGGGGGATCGGCATGACTTGAATCTTTCTCCCCGGACCTGAATCGAGTTCGCGCACCATGCGGTAGAGATTGGCCGCTGCCTCGACCAAATCGGCGGCCGGGCTGAGGTTCAGGCAATCCGCGGGCGCGTGGGGACCAAATCCCAGCAGGACGGCTCCCGCAGACCGTGCCTCGACGCCGAGCTGCAGCGGTTTCCTTGGCGCGTAGTGTTTGGACATCATGCCGGGCGCGGCCACATCGTCATTTGCCGCGGCCCGGTCCACGGCTCCGATGACGGCCTCGATGTCGGCCTGCGTGCACGCTCCCTCCCGGAGCAGCCGGGGGCGCCCTCCGGTCAGGGCGACGATGGTCGATTCGATGCCGATTTCGGACGGTCCGCCATCCAGGATCAGCGGGATATCCGCGCCCAGCGAGTCCAGGACATGCCGGGCGGTCGTCGGGCTGACCTCCCCGGATTTGTTGGCGCTCGGCGCGGCAATGGGGCGGTCGAGCGCTTTCAGGACCGCCCGCATGACCGGATGGGCAGGCGCCCGAACGGCGATCGTGTCGAGGCCGGCCCGGGCGAGTTCGGAAATCGGCGAGCCGTCGGCGCTCGGCAACACCAGAGTCAGGGGACCCGGCCAAAAAACGTCGGCGAGGCGCTCGGCGTCGGCTTGGAATTCCGCGATCTTCCGCGCCGTTTCGAGCGCCGGAACGTGGGCGATCAAGGGATTGAATTCGGGACGCCGCTTGGCTTCAAAAATCCGCGCCACCGCCTGGTCGTCGGTCGCGTCGCCGCCGAGCCCGTAGACCGTCTCCGTCGGCAGTCCGACCACGGCGCCGCCCCGCAGGAGCGCCGCGGCCCGGTCAATCGCGTCCTTGTCGGAGAGGAGAATGTCCGCCGGCATCGCCGCACCCATCGGTCTCAGGACCAATCGCCTCGCGCCAGGAAAAACGGATTCCGGAAGTCCGGCTTGCCATATTTCAGGTCGCCGCCGTCGAGCTCCCGCACCGAGCCGCCGGCGGCCCTGAGGATCGCATGGCCGGCGGCGGTATCCCACTCGCATGTCGGGCCGAGGCGCGGGTAGAAATCGGCCTCTCCGGCGGCGAGGAGGCAGAACTTGATGGAGCTCCCGGCGTTCATTTCGTCGCGCACCCTAAAATCCTCGAGAAATTCCTCTTCGTTGGCGCGGTGGGAGCGGCTGGTCATGACGACCAATCCCTCTTCGCCGGGCGCGCGAACGGCGATTGGCTCCGGCGCTCCATCACCCAATTGCCTGAACACGCCGTTCGCCCCGCCCCAATAGGTCGTTCCGATGGCTGGTGCGTGGATTATCCCGAAGACGGGTACCTTGTCTTGGATCAATCCGATGTTGACCGTGAATTCGCCGGTCCGCTTGACGAATTCCTTGGTGCCGTCGAGGGCGTCGACAAGCCAGAATTCGCCGCCCGATACATCCGGGCGGTCGCCCGCCCCATAGGCTTCTTCGGCGATGATCGGGACTTCCGGCGTGATCTCCCGCAGCACCGGCAGGATGATGGATTCGGAAAGCACATCCGCCTCGGTCACGGGCGAGGCGTCGTCTTTCGCCCGGACCTCGAATTCCGTCCCGTAAATGCCGAGGATCGCGCGACCGGCTTCGCGGGAAGTGTCGAGGAGCGTCCCGATCTCAGCTTCGGCTAGGCGTCTGGCCATGAGCGCATCGCCTCCTTACGGATGCAGGGTCTTGGACGGCGGATGGGACCCGATAAGGATGAACGCGATCTGGCAGGGTTCGGTGCCCCGGTTCGCCCAGCCGTGCCAGGTGGCGCGCTGCACCATGACGTCGCCGGCCGACATGTGAACCTCCGCGTCACCGTCCAGAATCATGTCGCACTCGCCGGACATGCAGATGGCGTAATCGATGGTGTCGGTGCGGTGCATGTAGGCGTCTTTGCCCGGCGCGAGTTCGAGTATCCGGAATACCGAGCCGCGGGCCGGGGGTTCGATTTCGATTTTACGGGCCGACGGGTCCTCGTCTCCCTCGATGTCCGCCGGCGTATCGTCGGTTACCCAGATCAGCGTCTGAATATTGCCTGACCGAAGCTTGTGAACGTTGGTCATCACCTCGTCCATGCCGACGATGGCGCGGCCTTCGGAATCGTGATCGGTAACGATGCGTCGAATGTTGAGTGTCATCTCTACCCCGGAGCTGAGAGCGTCAAGAGGGCGTCGATGTACCAGACTTGGCCCGAAGACGCCATGCCGTTGCGGCCCGGCCGGGCCGGGGGATCAGCGCCAGACGGCGTCGGGGTTCCGGAGATCGGCGGAGTGGACCGATACGGTGATGAATCGCCGGGCTTCGAGCCCCTCGGACCAATAGTCGGGGGCGAATCCGGCTTTCTGCTTGAGCCGTTTCAGGAACGCCCGAGGTTCCGGAATGCTCTCCCAAACGACGGGCAGGAAGACGCCGCGCCTGTCGCCTTCCTGAATCAGCAGACCGTCGGTTCCCGGCCGCAATTGCCGGACAAGATCCGCCTCGCCCGAAAACGCGATGGGCGCGAGATCGCCGAGCACGGTGACGGTCAGGCTCAGATTGCCGGCCACGAACTCTTCCCGCGACAGGGGCGGGAAGCGATGATCCCTGAACGCCGCCTTGAACGCGTTCTCCGCGACGTCCAGCACCAAGGGACGGGCGGCGCCGAGCGACCCGATGCAGCCGCGCAACTTCCCGTCTTTCTCCACGGTAACGAAACTGGCGCCGTCGCGGGCCAGTTCAGCCGGCGCGGCGGCCACGTTCGGCGTGTGCTGCCTGCCGTCCGCGAGATAGGTCTTCACCGTATGGCCGGCAAGTCTGAGCAGCGATTCCCCGTGTCGCGAGAGGAGGCCCCGGGTTTGGTCCTCGAAGCCGTCTTCTGCCGGGCCGGCGCCGTCCGGTTCCTGGAAAATCCATGAGCCGTAACCGACGACTCGGTCCCGTGGCCCGGCCGTGTCGCCGGAATTGCGCATGTCGACGGTCCGGGCCGCGAGCCCTTTTTGCCTGGCCACGGTCAGCAGACCCTTGATGGAGTGGCGGCCACAGGCCTGATGGTCCTCCAGGGACAGGGGGTCCAGCGCCTCGATGGCCGTGCCGGCCCGGCTGTCGGTCCGTTTCGCTTTGTCGTAGGGCAGATAGTGGCTCAGGTCCGAACTGACGAGGATCAACGTTTCCGGCCCGCCCCACAGAATCTCCAGCACCTCGGCCACCTGTTCGGTGGCCGCCTGGCCGACGATCATCGGCACGATGGCGAACTCGCCGAGGAGGGATTGCAGGAACGGCAGGTGCACTTCGAGGCAGTGATCGTCCTTGTGGGTGGCGTCGAACACTTGAACGAAGGGCAGGTGGCTGATCTTCCCGACCGCATCGACGTCGACGGAAATTGCGCCGAGCGGCGTCGCGAACGCGTCCGCTTCGGGCAGCGCGATCCCGTTCACCGCGACCCGGTGGCACGGGCCCATCATCACCACGCGTTTGATCTCGTCGGCCGCCGGGACGAGGCGGGTATAGGCGCAGGCGGCGGTAAACCCCGAATAAATGTAGCCGGCATGGGGCGCGATGATGGCCTTGGGCGCCGGGCCGTCCGGCTGGCCGTCCGCTTGGCCGCTCCCGGCGGCTTCGGCCAAATAGTAACTGACCGAGGCTTTCAGCTCCTTGGGGTCGCGCGGATAAAACATCCCGGCGACGGCGGGGGGACGGACCGCATTCATCTGCCGTACCTCTCAACTCCGCAGGCCAGTCTAGCGCCTCCCGGCGGCCGGCGGAAGCTCGGCCGGTTGGAGGTTATGCCGCTTCCCGGAGCGCCCGCCAGATTCTTTCCGGTGTCGCCGGCATATCCACATGGGTGACGCCGGCGCCGGCCAGGGCATCGACCACCGCGTTCATCACCGCGGGCGGCGCGCCGACCGTGCCGGTTTCCCCAGCGCCCTTGACGCCGAGCGGGTTGTTGCCCGTCGGCACCGGCAGGGAGTCGGCGGCAATCTTGGGGAAGTCGTCGGCCCGGGGCATGCAGTAATCCAGAAACGAGCCCGAGAGCATTTGTCCGCCCTCGTCATAGACGATGTTCTCCATCAGCGCCTGACCGACGCCCTGGGCGACGCCGCCGTGAAGCTGGCCCTTCAGCAGCAGCGGATTGATCACGGTGCCGACGTCATCGGTGACCGTCATGCCGACCAGTTCCACCTTGCCGGTGTCGGGATCGATCTCCACTTCGGCGATCTGGCAGCCGTTGGGGAAATTGAAGTTGCCGAGGCCGGCCTGGAAGGCGCCCACGCCCTCGAGCCCGACGCCCAGGTGCGGCGGGTACATGATCGGATTGTAGGACGCCGAGGCGACCTGGGTGATATCCATGGACTTGTCCGTGCCGGCGACGGTGAAGGCGCCGTCGTTGAACTCGATATCGCTCTCGCCCGCTTCCATCAGGTGGGCGGCGATCTTCTTGCCCTTCTCGATCACTTCGTCGGCGGCGTTCTTGAGCGCCGATCCGCCGACCACCATGGAGCGCGAGCCCACCGTACCGCGGCCGATGGACACCTTGTCCGTGTCGCCCTGGATCACCCGGACCCGCTCGTTGTCGACGCCGAGGAATTCGGATGCCATCTGGGCATAGACCGTGTCGTGACCCTGCCCGTGAGAGTGCGTGCCCGCGACGATGGTGACGTCGCCGGAGCCGTCGAAGTGGATTTCCATCCGGTCGTTGAACACGGCGGCGGATTCCAGATAGACCGACAGCCCGCGGCCGCGGAGCTTGCCGTCGGCCTCCGAAGCGCTCCGGCGCGCATCGAAGCCCGCCCACTCCGCGGCCTCCATGGCGTTGTCCATGCAAGCCTCGAAATCGCCGCAGTCGTACTGGTACATGAGCGCGGTCTGATAGGGCATCTGATCCGGCTTGATCATGTTGCGCCGGCGGAGCTCGATCGGGTCCATATCCATCTCGCGCGCCGCGATGTCGAACATCCGTTCCACCACGTAAGCCGCCTCGGGACGGCCGGCGCCGCGATAGGGCGCCGTCCCCTGGGTGTTGGTGAAGTAACAGTTGGTGGTCACGCGGATGGCCGGCATGGCGTAGACGCCGGACATCAGGGTGGTGAAGAACATGGGCGAAATGCCGCCGCTCGGCATCATGTAGGCGCCCTGGTTGTAGTACCCCGTGACCCGGAACCCGACCACCCTGCCGTCGGCATCGAATCCCATCTCGGCCTCGGCGTCCACGTCCCGGGCCTGTGAATCGGAGAGCAGCGCCTCGGCCCGGTCCGACACCCACTTGACCGGTCGGCCGATTTCCTTGGCGGCCCAGACGGTCAGGATGTCTTCGCCGTAAAACCCGCCCTTCATGCCGAAGCCGCCGCCGACGTCGGGCGCAACCACCCGAAGCTTGCTCTCCGGCATGTGGAAGATCTCATGGCACAGTTCGGTCCGGACGCCGTGCGGGCCCTGGGACGTCGTATAGAGGGTATGGCGGTCCTCGCCCGCATCGTAATCGCCGAGGGAGACCCGGGTTTCCATGGAATTGGTGGTGACCCGGTTGTTGTTGATCTGCGCCCTGGTGACGTGGTGCGCGCCGGCGAGGGCCGCCTCGACGGCCTCGGCGTTGCCCATGGCATACTGGAAGGTGAGGTTGCTGTCGGTGCCGTCATAGACCAGCGGTGCGCCGTCGGCCCGGGCCGCGGCGGCGGTGGTGACCGCCGGCAGAATTTCGTAGTCCACTTCGATCAGTTCCGCGGCATCCTTGGCCTGGGCCAAGGTTTCCGCAACGACGAACGCCACCCGGGCGCCGACGCATTTCACTTCATCCTTGGCGAGCGCCGCGGCGGGCCGCTGGACCGCCTCGCCCTGCAACAGGAAGGGGATGATGGTCAGGCAGGGAATGCCCCCGAGGCCCGCCGCTTCGATGTGCGCGCCGGTGAAGACGGCGACGACACCGGGGGCGGCTTCGGCGGCCGAGGTGTCGATGGACTTGATCCTGGCATTGGCGTGCGGCGAGCGCAGCACATAGCCGTGGGTCATCCGGGGAAGCACCATGTCGTCCACATAGCGCCCCTTGCCGGTCAGGAATTTCGGATCTTCTTTTCTGGAAACCGCCTGCCCAATGCCGAATTTCATTGTCTTAATCTCCCTGTTCGCGTCTGGCGACCGCTTTTTATAGGCAGTTTGGCCGCTGGCCCGCCACCAAATTCACCGCGATTTTCCCCGGGGTCCACGAGATGGACAAATGCGGCCAATGCGACGGTGGATTAGACAACATGGCCTAATCTCTACCCCTACATCTTGGGTCTACAGCAAGAAAATCTTGATGCCACTCACACCAATAGTCCAGAAGGCTTTTCCACGTTTCGGCGATTTCCGATCGCGGCGGATTGGCGCACTCGATTCGTGGATTTGTTTGTGTCCCCGAAATTCTCCAGCTAAATGCCCTATCGTTTGCACTGTTTAGCGCCGTGGGTTTAGAGCCTCGAATGCACAACTGCATTAGCTCGACGCTCAGTTGTTTCCGGCCAGGGTTCAGGCCCCAAGTCAGTACAAGACCGTCATTCGTCCATACGCTGGTAAGACTTGTCGGTTGGCGGTCAATCCAAAGTTCCGCGGAATCCCTGTCGAAGAAGTGAATCTGTCCTTCTTGGACGACCGTTCTGAAAATACCGTTACACGATTTTTCAAATAGGGCGGACAATGGAAATGAAGGCGCTGCATCGTAGGCCCCGAGGCTACCGAACCATCTGCTGCCCTTTCGAGGAAACATGTTGGCGTCTAACCAACAATTGTTCCACTCGTATCGACGTTCTAGGCCATGGCCAGCCGTGATTGTTAGAGTTCCAATCTCTGTATTGACGATTAATTCGCTGCCTTCCGGCATTACCAGTTCTGTATATGGTTCGGGCAAATACTTGGCCCGCGAGATATCGGAATGGGTCATCGCAAACAAAAATACTGCGAGAGACGCCCAAAGATGATTCATACCATCCACCTGAAAGAGACTATTGGAATACCCGGACAATTCGGTTTCTGCTCCAAACTGCGAGAGTCCATCTGTCCGAATTGGCTATGTCCGAGTTCATCTTCCAATCCAGGTCGTAACATTGACTCGACTCTTAGACGGAAGAAAGTTGCTTCTGGGTGATGAGTGATTGGGCGTATCATGTTCCAGAAAAAATTTGAGACTGCCAATGAACCAAATCCCGGCAGACCAATCATATCCCGGACGGTATTGGCACGCCCTCGATGACGGCCGCATTCAGTGCGACCTGTGTCCGCGCGAGTGCAGGCTGAGCGACGGTCAGCGCGGCTTGTGTTTCGTTCGCGCGCGGAAGGACGACGGCATCGTGCTGACCACCTATGGCCGCTCGTCCGGCTTCTGCATCGATCCCATCGAGAAAAAGCCGCTTAATCATTTTCTGCCCGGCACGCCCGTCCTGTCCTTCGGCACGGCGGGCTGCAACCTGACCTGCAAGTTCTGCCAGAACTGGGATATTTCAAAGGCCCGGGACTTCGACAGGCTGGCCGATGAGGCAAGCCCGGAGGCCATCGCCCGCGCGGCCCGGCGTCACGGCTGCCGGAGCGTCGCCTTCACCTATAACGACCCGGTGATTTTTCTCGAATACGCCGTGGATGCCGCCAAGGCGTGCCGCGAGGCCGGGATCAAATCGATCGCCGTCTCGGCGGGCTATATCTCTCCGGAGCCGAGAGTGGAGTTCTACGAGCATATCGACGCCGTGAACATCGATCTCAAGGCGTTCACCGAAGATTTCTATACGGGCCTTTGCTCCGGTCATTTGGATGCCGTGCTCGATACCCTCGAATATCTGGTGCACGAGACCGCCGTCTGGGTGGAGATCACCACCCTCCTGATTCCGGGTCACAACGATTCGGAGCGCGAACTGACCGAACTCTCCGAGTGGATTGCGGAAAACCTCGGACCCGACGTGCCGCTCCACTTCTCGGCGTTTCACCCGGACTGGAAAATGACCGACGTTCCCAACACGCCGCCGGAGACCTTGCGGCTGGCGCGCTCCATCGCCCTCGACCGAGGGCTCCGCTACGTCTATCTCGGCAACATTCACGACTTTGACGGGTCGAGCACCTACTGCCATGGCTGCGGCGGCGTTCTGATCGGCCGGGACTGGTACGAACTCTCCACATGGAACCTCACCGAAGACGGCCGGTGCGCCGATTGCGGCACGCCCTGCGCCGGCGTATTCGATGGCCCGCCCGGTGATTGGGGCCGCAAACGCCGGCCGGTTCGCGTTCGCGAGGCGGCGGCGTGATCGGCACTGGACCTGATCATCAGGTGTGCTAAAGCTGTGGCCGCAAGAATTCCGACCATGACGACGACTTTATGAAACGGTTCCTGAGCTTGGCGCTGAAGGCCGGGGTCTCCATCGGGCTCATCTGGTACGCGACCCGAAACCTGGATTTCGCCTCGGCGCTCGACCGGCTGTTCTCCATGCCTGTTTGGCCGCTGGCGCTGGCGGCGGCGGTGTGGGCCTGCGTCCTCTTGAACAACACCATCCGCTGGCGGATCGTCATGAAGAGTCTGGCGGCGGCGCTTCCCTTCGGCCAAACGTTCCGAATTCTCTACATCGGCATCTTCTTCAATCAGGTCCTCCCGTCCTCGGTGGGTGGAGACGCCGTTCGCATGTTCCTGGTCTACAAGACCGGTGCCGGGGTTCGTCCGGCGGTTAATTCCATCCTGCTCGAGCGCGCGGCGACCTTGCTGGGATTGATTCTTCTGGTCGTCGCGACACAGCCGCTCCTGTTGTCGCGCATCGGCGATAACCCGGCGCGGTTCGCCTTTCCCATTCTGGCGGTGGCGGCGGTGGCCGGCATCGCCTTCGTCATGCTGCTGGACCGGTTTCCGCCCGCGATGAAGGAGTGGCGGATCATTCAGGGAATCGCGACGCTGGCCGAAGACGCCCGGCGGTTCTTCCTGAAGCTCAAATATTCGCTGCCGGCCATCGGGCTGGGCTTCGTCGGGTTTTCGCTGATCAGCCTCCTGACGTTCGTGCTCGCTCTCGGCCTGGGCATCGACATCTCGCTCGCCGACTGCCTGGTGCTCATTCCCCCGGTGATGCTGGTGACGACCATTCCGATTTCGGTGGCCGGTTGGGGGGTCCGTGAAACCGCGATGGTCTTCGCCCTCGGCTTTGCCGGGGTTGGCGAACAGGAGGCTGTCCTGCTGTCGCTGCTGCTCGGCGTCCTGATGGTCGTCGTCGCGTTGCCGGGCGCGCTGCTGTGGCTCAGGAGCGGCCACCGGCGGTCCGAGGTGGCGGCCGGAATGCCGCGGGCCTGATCCCCGCCGGAATTTACAGGCCCGCCCGCATCACATAAATTCAAATGGCTCGACCAGGAAGCAGCCGAGCGTTTCGCCCATCACCCAGGAAGGCAGTCCCGCAATGAGAATTTCGTTCGACAAACCCGCGCAAGCAGCCAACGGGGTCGCGGTGGTTTTCGCAGCCGCCGGCGGCAAGCTCACCCCGTCCGCCGAGAAGCTCGACAAAAAGGCCGGCGGCGCCATCAGGCGCGCGATCAAGGCGAGCCACTTCAAGGGCAACGCGGATCAGGTCTTGAAAATTTGGACGCCGGCGGGAACCCGGCTGGAAGCCGTCATGGTTATGGGCCTCGGCAAACCGGAGGCGTTGACCGACCTTCAGGCCCAAAAGTCCGGGGGACTGATATATACCAACACCCGCCGGGCCAAGAGCGGCACGGTCAATGTCGCCGTCGATCCGGTGGACGGCAGCAAGCTCTCGGCCAACGAGCTCGCCGCCCAGATGGGATACGGGGCATTGTTGCGTTCCTACCGGTTCAGCAAATACCGGACCAAGGAGAAGGACTCGGCCAAGCCCACCCTCAAATCGATCAAGTTCGGCTGTCCGGGACACGTCAATGCCCGCAGGAGCTACAACGTGCTCGGCAAGGTCGCCGACGGCGTCTTCTTCACCCGCGATCTGGTCTCGGAGCCGCCCAACATTCTCTACCCCGAGTCCCTCGCCAACGAGGCGAAGAAGCTCGAGAAGCTCGGGGTCAAGGTCGAGATTCTGACCGCCGCCCGGATGAAGCGTCTGGGCATGGGCGCGCTGCTCGGCGTCGCGCAGGGCAGTGTCCGCGAGGCGCGGATGGTGGTCATGCAGTGGAACGGCGCGCCGAAGCGCGGGAAATCCAAGGGCTCCCGGGCGGACGCGCCCATCGCCTTTCTCGGCAAGGGCGTGACCTTCGATACGGGCGGCATCTCCATCAAGCCGGCGGCCGGCATGGAGGACATGAAGTGGGATATGGGCGGCGCCGGCGTGGTGATCGGCCTCATGCGGGCGCTCGCCGGCCGCAAGGCCAAGGCCAATGTGGTCGGCGTCGTCGGCCTGGTGGAGAACATGCCGGGCGGCAATGCCCAGCGGCCGGGCGATATCGTCACCTCCATGTCGGGCCAGACCATCGAGGTGCTGAACACCGACGCCGAAGGGCGCCTCGTGCTGGCCGATGCGCTCTGGTACTGCAAGGAGCGGTTCAAGCCCAAGTTCATGGTCAATCTCGCCACCCTGACCGGCGCCATCATCATCAGCCTCGCCGATCAATATGCGGGCCTGTTCTCCAACAACGACACGCTTTCCGACCGGTTGACCAAGGCCGGCGAAGCGGTGGACGAGAAGCTTTGGCGAATGCCCATCGGAGACGGCTACGACCGGATGATCGACAGCGACGCGGCCGATATGAAAAACATCGGCGGACGCGGCGGCGGCAGTATTACCGCGGCCCAGTTCCTTCACCGGTTCGTCGGCAAGACCCCGTGGGCGCACCTCGATATCGCCGGCGTCACCTGGTCGAAGAAGGACGCGCCCACCGTTCCCAAGGGCGGCACGGCCTTCGGAGTCCGGCTGCTCGACCGTCTGGTGAAGGACCACTACGAAAGCAAATAGCGTCTACTCACTGCCAAAGGCGGCATTAATATGGCACCGTAGGGCAATGACCGAGGTGTCCTTCTACCATCTGCAGCGCTCGCCGCTGGAAGTCGTTTTGCCCAAGCTGCTGGAGAAGACCCTGGCGGCGGGCAAGCGCGCGGTCGTCATGGCGTCCTCGGAGGACCGGGTGGAATCGTTGAACGCCATCCTGTGGAGCCAGGACCCGGGCGGCTGGCTGCCCCACGGATCGGCCGCCGACGGGTTTGCCGAGCACCAGCCGGTGTGGCTGACCGCGTCACTGGAAAATCCCAACCGGGCGGATTTCCTGTTCCTCACCGACGGCGCGACGGTTGAGGATTTGGACGGCTATGAACGGTGCTTCGACCTGTTCGACGGCAATGACGACGCGGCGGTCCAGGCGGCGCGGGGCCGTTGGAAATCCCTGACGGCCTCCGGTCACGCACTTACCTATTGGCAGCAGAATGTCTCGGGCGCCTGGGAAGAGAAGGCCGGCGCTTAAGAACCGCCGGGCCGGGGAATGGCTAAACCCCAAGACCCTTGCTACACTTCGGTCATATGTATATAAGCGCCCCGGTTTTCAGGGGTTCCCGGCAGCTTTGTGTCAGGAAGGATCACGTTTCACCCAATTCTCGAGGCAACCACGAGGTTCGATGCAATGGCCGTCGAACGTACACTTTCGATCATCAAACCGGACGCCACCCGGCGCAACCTCACCGGCCAAATCAATGCCCGGTTCGAAGAGGCCGGTTTGCGGATCGTCGCCCAGCGCCGGGTCCGCCTGACCCGGGAGCAGGCGGAGCGGTTTTACGACGTACATGCCGAGCGGGCGTTCTTTGACGATTTGTGCAACTTCATGATTTCCGGACCGGTGGTGGTTCAGGTCCTCGAAGGCGAGGACGCCATTGCCAAGAACCGCGAGGTGATGGGCGCCACCAACCCGGCCAACGCCGATGACGGCACGATCCGCAAGGATTTCGCCGAGAGCATCGAGGCCAACTCCGTCCACGGTTCCGATGCGCCGGAGACCGCGGCCCGCGAGATCGCCTTCTTCTTCAGCGAGCTGGAAATCGTCGGCTGACCGGCCCGCTAGCCCGCGGGATTGACAACCGGGGAGGGCGCCGCCGCCGTCCCGCTTATCTCCACCTTGTTTCCGACCACCTTGGCCCGGCCCTCGGCGATCATCCGGACCGCCAGCGGGTACAGTTTGTGCTCTTCGGCCAGAATGCGCGCCGCCAAATCTCCGGGCGTGTCGCCTTGCAGGACAGGCACGACGGCCTGCGCGATGATCGGGCCATCGTCCATCTCCGGCCTCACGAAATGGACGGTACAACCGGAAAACCTCACGCCCGCCTCGATGGCCCGCTCGTGGGTGTGAAGACCCTTGAACGCCGGCAGAATGCTGGGGTGAATATTGATCAGCCGGTCCCGCCACTTGCCGACGAAGCTGCCGGTCAGCAGCCGCATGAACCCGGCGAGACAGATAAGCTCGATGGATCGGCCGGAAAGCGCCGCGTGGAGCGCATCCTCGAACGGCTGCCGGCCCTCGAAGTCCCGATGATCGATGGTCTCGGCCGGGATGCCCGCCTTGACGGCCCGTTCGAGACCGGGAGCATCCGGTACGTTGGAGACGACAAGGGCGATCTCTGCCCCTAATTCTCCCGCCGCCGCGGCATCGATCAGCGACTGCAGATTGCTGCCGCGCCCGGAAATGAGAACGGCGATCTTCATCCGCCGAAAACGTCCCCGAGGCCGTGAATGTGGACCCGGTCCGCATCGCCGTCGCGGCGGACCACTTCGCCGATGGCGCTGATGGTCTCGCCGGCCGCCTCCAGCGCCGACTTGATCTCCGCCGCATGGTCCGCCGGGCACAGCGCCACCATGCCGATACCGCAATTGAAGGTCCGGGCCATTTCGAGAGGCGCCACGCCGCCGGCCTCGGCCAGCCAGGCGAATACCGGCGGCACGTCCCACGCCCTGGCATAGAGATCGACGCCCAGTCCGTCCGGCAGCACGCGGGGAATGTTGTCGAGCAGCCCGCCGCCGGTGATGTGTGCAATGGCGTGAACGCCGCCGGCGCCGATGCCGGCCAGCGCCGCGCGTACATAAATCCGGGTCGGGGTCAGGTACGCCTCGCCGATGCTCTCCCCGGGCGCGAAAGGGGCCGGGTCGTCGAAGGTCAGGTCCGCGCTTTCGACCACTCGCCGGGCCAGGGAAAAACCGTTGGAATGCAGGCCGGCGCTGGCGAACCCCAGCACGACGTTGCCTTCCCGGACGGCGTCGCCGGTGAGCAGCGCATCGCGCTCCACGGCGCCGACGGCGAACCCTGCGAGATCGTAATCGCCATCGGCGTACATGGAGGGCAGCTCCGCCGTTTCGCCGCCGATCAGGGCGCACCCGGCCTGCCGGCAGCCGTCCGCAATGCCGTTGATGACGGCGGCGGCCACCGCCGGCTCCAGCCGCCCCGTGCCGAAGTAATCCAGAAAAAACAGCGGTTCGGCGCCCTGGACCACCAAATCGTTGACGCACATGGCGACGAGGTCGATGCCGATGGTGTCGTGGCGGCCGACCGCGGCCGCCACTTTCAGCTTGGTGCCCACGCCGTCGGTACCGGAAACCAGGATGGGGTCCCGATAGCCCGCCGCCTTGAGGTCGAACAGGGCGCCGAATCCGCCGAGCCCGGACATGGCGCCCGGCCGGCCGGTGGCCTCGGCCGCGGGCCGGATGGCGTCGATCAGCTGATCTGCGGCATCGATGTCGACGCCGGCATCCTTGTAGTTCAGGGTGAACTCCACCGGCCTGCCGTCGTGCCCGAATTTCCGCTTGGGGACGCCCTTGGAAATGCCTTCCTCCATCGTTTCTACGTGCTAAATTAGCCGCCCACGAAGGCCGAAAACATACTTGATCCGGGGCGGTTTGCAATGTTCGGAGGACGTATCTCGCTCGGCGTCTCGCCAGGCGCCGGGATGCCGCTGACGCGCGAACGACGGGCGCGCGCCCTGCATGTGGTGGCGGTCTTCGGATTTGCATTGGCTTTGGCGATTGCCCCCGCCGGCGGTACGGCGATCGCGCAGGATGTGTTCGAGGTTTCGGGCGTGGCCGTCGATGTGACGGCGGAAACCGCCGCCGCTGCCCGGGCGCACGCACTGGCCTCCGGAGAACAGCGCGCCTTCGAAATTCTCCTCGATCGTTTGACGCTGAAGTCGGATATCGACCGTCTGCCGGTGCTGAGCGCCGCGGACCGCGCCGGGTTGGTCCAGGATCTTTCGGTCGCCGATGAGAAAACCTCCGCCGTCAGGTATCTCGCCGAACTGACGTTTCGTTTCAAGCCGCGCGAAGTGCGTCGACTGCTTCGCGATTTGGCCATCGATTTCGCCGAAACCCCAAGCAAACCGGTGCTGGTGTTGCCGGTCTACCGCGCCGCGGGCGTGGTCGTGCTGTGGGATGATCCCAATCCCTGGCGGGAGGCGTGGAGCGGTGTACGCGGGCCCGACGCCTCGGACGGTCTGGTCCCGATGGAGCTTCCGGCAGGCGACCTGGCCGATATCGCGGCCATCGGCGCTGAGCAGGCGGCCGCCGGCGACCGTGCGCGGCTGGAAGCGCTGTCCGGGCGTCACGGAACCGGCGACGTGATCGTCGCCCTTGCCGAACTTGCGGCGGCGCCGGGCGGGGCGCCTTCGATTTCCGTCACCGTCAACCGTTATGGCGAATCGGTTTCCGAGCAGGCCATCGTCACCGGCGTCACCGGCCGGCCTGGCGAGGCGGTTGAGGCGGTCCTGCGGCGCGCGGCGGCCCGGGTTGCCGATGAGATCGAGGACCAGTGGAAAGCCGACAATCTTATTCAGTTCGAGCGCAGCGAAATCGTGGCGGTCGTGCTGCCGATCAAGTCGCTCGGCGATTGGGTGACGGCCAGGTCCAGGCTGGGGCGGGTGGCGGTCGTCGACCGCGTCGATCTTGTCCTGCTGTCCCGTGACGAGGCGCGCCTCAACATTCAATATCTCGGCGATATCGACCAGTTGGCGCTGGCGCTGGCCCAGGCGGACCTCAGTCTCCGTGAGGAAGAGGGCAACTGGATCCTCGAACTGGGTTCGGGCGGCGCGCCGCCCGCGGCGGCGCCCAACCAGGGCTGAGGCGAGATGCGCCAAACGCTACGGATCAACATTCCCAATTTCATCAGTTTCGCCCGGCTGCTGTCGGTGCCGCTGGCGGTTTGGTTGATCCTCAGTGACGCCTTCCTCTGGGCCTTTTGGGTTTTCCTTGTCGCCTGCGCAAGCGACGCGGTGGACGGCTTCATCGCCAAGCGTTTCAACTCGGAAACCGTACTCGGCGGATTTCTGGACCCGGTCGCCGACAAGGCGCTGTTGGTCAGCGTGTTCGTCGCCCTGGGACACGCCGGATTTCTGCCCGCGTGGCTGGTCATCCTGGTGGTGTTCCGGGATGGGCTGATCCTCCTCGGGGCATTGCTTTATCATGTGCTTTATCAGCGGCTGACCATGGAGCCGCTGCTGATCAGCAAATTGAATACGACGGTGCAATTTCTTCTCGTCCTCGGCGTCCTGGGCATGGCAGGTTACGAGTTGGAGGGTCGGACAGTCGTGGAATTGATGATATATGCGGTCGCGGCGACCACCTTTGCGTCGGGCACGGCCTATGTGTGGGTTTGGGGCCGGCGCGCCTCGGCATTGGAGCCGGGCGAGTAGATGACGGCGCGCAATCAAACCCTGGTCTGGATCGGCATCCTGGCCGCCTTGGTCGCCGCCCTGACGCTCACCGGCGGAATTTTGCTCCCGTTCGTGGCCGGAATGGCGGTCGCCTATTTTCTCGATCCGCTTGCCGACCGGCTGGAGGCGTGGGGGACGTCGCGAACCGTCGCCACCATCATCATCACCCTGATCTTCTTCGCCCTGTTGATTCTGGCGCTGGTGCTGCTGGTGCCGCTGCTTCAAGGGCAGGTCCTCGCATTCGTCGAGAAACTGCCGCAACTGGTCAATTCCTTCCTCGCCTCGATCGCGCCGATCCAGGAACGGGTCGAAGGCCTGATTTCCAGCGGCCGGTTGGAGCAGCTGCGCGATGCCGCCCAGTCCTCCGCCGGCACCTTGATCGCCTGGGCCGGCGGTGTGCTTGCCCGAATCTGGCAGGGCGGCCTTGCCTTCTTCAATTTGCTGTCCCTGGTGGTGATCACGCCGATCGTGAGCTTCTACCTGTTGCGCGATTGGGACCGCATCGTCGAACGGGTCGACGGCTGGCTGCCCCGCCGCCACGCACCGGCCATCCGCGAAATCTTTGCCGACATCGATACCACCGTTGCCGGCTTCGTCCGCGGGCAGGGGACCGTCTGCCTGTTTCTCGCCGTCTTCTACGGGGTCGGTCTGACCATCGTCGGGCTGGATTTCGGCCTTACCATCGGATTGGCGACCGGCGTGATCTCGTTCGTTCCCTATTTCGGGATGCTGGTGGGGATGGTTGTCGCGTTCGGCGTCGCGTTCGCCCAGTTCACCGAAGTTCTGCCGTTCGTCCTCGTCTTTGCCGTATTCATGGCAGGCCAAATGGTCGAGTCCATGTTCCTGACGCCCAAGCTGGTGGGTGACCGGGTGGGCCTTCACCCGGTCTGGGTGATTTTTGCGCTTCTCGCCGGCGGCGCCATCTTCGGCTTTACCGGTGTGCTGCTCGCCGTGCCGGCCGCGGCAACCATCGGCGTCCTGATCCGGTTCTTTCTCCGCCGGTATCTGGAAAGCCCGCTCTATGGCGCCGGCGGTGATGAGGCCGGCAAAGACCCGGATGAATGACCGACGCCGCGCAACTTCCGCTCGGCTTTGATCATCGGCCGTCGATGAGCGGCGCCGACTTCCTGGTGACCGAGTGCAATCGGGCGGCGGTGGCCTGGCTGGACAAATGGCCGGACTGGCCGGGACCCGCCCTGGTGGTTCACGGGCCGCCGGCCAGCGGAAAGACGCATCTGGCGCATGTCTTTCAGGCCCAGACCGGCGGGACGCTCGTTCCGGGCGGCGCACTGAATGACGGCGATGTCCGGGGGGCGCAGCGCGACGGGGGCGTGGTGATCGTCGACGATGCGGACAAATCGGCGGACGAGGCCATCCTCCTCCATCTCTACAATGTGGTGGCGGACGCGAATGGTCACCTTCTGCTCACCGCGGCGACCCCGCCGGCCCGATGGAACATCGGCCTTCCCGACTTGGCGTCCCGGCTGCGCGCCGCTCCCTCCGCCGGTGTTCGTTTGCCCGATGAAGATCTGATGGCGGCGGTTCTGACCAAGCAGTTTTCCGATCGCCAGCTGCGGGTCGACCCGGCAGTGATCTCGTTTCTGCTGCCCCGCATCGAGCGGTCCTTTACCGCCCTCGAGAAGCTGGTCGACGATATCGACCGCGCATCTTTGGCGGAAAAGCGCAACGTCACCCTGCCGTTCGTACGGAAACTGCTCTAATCCATCCCTCCCGGCCGGCATGGTTCGGAATTCCGGGACCTATTCCCCTTCCAGATCGGCGGGACGGACAAAAGCCTCCAGGGTTCCGGCGCCGGGACCGGCATCGCGCCACGTCCCGGCCCCGAATGAAATGACCGATAACGCCGCTGTCGGGTATTTGGCCTGGAGCCTGGACAGTGCGTCCGGCGCGCCATCGCCGATCATCATGTGCGCCATGGATTCCAGTCCCGGATTGTGGCCGAGCAGCATGACCGCGGCGGCCGTGTCCGGGAGCCCCCGCAGACGATTGAGCATCACGAACGACGATGCCCCATAGAGATCGTCGTCGAAGCGAGTGTCATGGGTCCACGATGCGTGCCGTTCGAGGATGCTCAGCGTCTCCCGCGTCCTGGCCGAGGGCGAGGACAGGATCAGTTGCGGATGATGGCCGTTCCTTTCCATGAATTCGCCCATCAGCGCGGCGGCGCGCCGGCCGCGCTTGTTCAGGGGACGGTCGAAATCGCTCAAGCCTTGATTGGCCCAGCTCGATTTGGCGTGTCGGAGCAGATAAAGGCGCTTCAAAAGGACTTCCCAAGGACTTTCCAGGCCGTTTCCGGCAGAGAATGACCTATTCCACCCGCTGTCTCCACCACTTTGCATGCTTTCGGACACCCGGCGGCCGGGGTAAAATCCGCTCCGGGTCAAATCGATCATCGGAAGATTTCTTGAACATTCGCGAATCGTGGTATTCGGAAACGGTCAGAAGCCGCCATCGCCGAAGGCCAAGGTGTACATCTCATTTGCCGACCGGATGCCCCGAAATCCCGACTGGCGCGCCGCGGATGCCGCGGCCGGTCTCGGCCCGGGATTGAGGCGCGGAACCCAAACCATATGAGCGCCGAGATCTACTCTCTCGCGGACGAGGCCCGGACCAAGCAGCTGTCGTCGAAAAACGGCGCCGGGCGCATCGCCATCGTCGATATCGGGTCCAATACGGTTCGTCTCGTGGTTTACGACTCGCTCAGCCGCCTGCCGGTTCCGATCTTCAACGAGCGGGTCACCTGCGCGTTGGGCCGCGGCCTGGGCAAATCGGGAAAGCTCAACGCCGATGGCGTGAAGCTCGCCATGTCGGCGCTGACCCGGTTCATCAATCTCACCGAGGAGATGGAAGTCGGCCAATTGGAACTGCTGGCGACAGCCGCCGTCCGGGAGGCGGAAGACGGCCCGGCGTTCGCGGCGCGGGTCGAGAAACGCTTCGGGCGGGAGGTCCATGTCCTGAGCGGTGATGAGGAAGCACGGCTCGGGGCGACCGGCGTTCTCAGCGGGGTGCCCGACGCCGATGGTCTGGTCGGCGACATGGGCGGCGGCAGTTTGGATCTGGTCTCGCTCAACCGGGGAGAGTTCGGCGAGAGCTGTTCGCTTCCCCTCGGGCACCTCCGGATTGCCGAGGATTCCGAGGGCGACGTGATCAAAACCCGCAATCTGGTCGACGAGGCGCTCGACCGGCTGCCCTGGCTCACCGACTACCGCGGGCGCCGGGTCTATGCCACCGGCGGCGCCTGGCGGGCGCTTGCGCGGGTCTCGATCACTCAGAAGGATTATCCCCTGCATGTGCTCGACGGCTATTCCGTGCCCGTCGATGCGGCGATTGAAATGACCCGGGTTCTGGCGGGCCTCGGCCGCAAATCCCTGGAACGGATTACCGGCGTTTCCCGGCGCCGGGCCGAGACCCTGCCCTTCGCCGCCATGGCCATGAACCGCCTGCTGGAGCGCGCCCAGCCGGAACAGCTGGTGTTCTCGGGCTACAGCATGCGGGAAGGGAAGCTGTTCGAGATGCTGAGCGATGAAACCCGCCGCGAGGATCCGCTGATCAGCGCGTGCGAGGGATTCGCCCGGCGCGGCGGCCGGTTTTCGGTCCATGGCGAGGAGGTGGTGTCATGGCTCGAACCCTTGTTTCCCGGTGCCGCCGCCGATGACAGGCGGTTGTGCCTGGCCGCCGCGCTTCTGAGCGATATCGGGTGGGCGGACCATCCCGACTATCGGGCCCTCCACTCGTTCCTGAGGGTATTGCGGCTGCCGATTGCCGGATTGACCCACGGCGATCGCGCGTTCCTGGGCTTGGCGGTTTTCGTCCGCTACGACGGCAGCCGCCGCCAGTACGAAGTCGATCAAATCCGGCCCCTGCTGACCGAGGATCGGGAACACGCCGCGGCGGTCCTCGGCCTGGCGCTGAGGCTGGCCCACCTCATTTCGGGCGGCGTGCCGGGCCTGCTGGAAAAGACCGGCTTGTCGCTTACCAAATCGAACCTGACGCTGGGATTGGCGCCGAACCGGAAACTGTTCCACAGCGAGGCGGTGGAGCGGCTGTTCCGCGACCTCGCCAAAACCCTCGACGTGAAACCGAAGATCGGCTAATCGGCCTCGGGCTCCAGTTCGACGATCTCGAGCTTCCGTCCGGCGACGAGGACGGCGATATCGCCGCGCTTCAGGGCGAGCGCATCGTCTCCGAAGATCTTCCGCCGCCATCCGGCGAGCGCCGGTACATCGGCCTTGTCGCCGAAGGCCGCCAATCTCTCGATATCGTCGCTGTTGGCCACCAGGCGCTGCGCCACGTGATGCTCCTCGCACTTCATCTTGAGCAGCACCTTCATCAGGTCCGACACCGGGCCCAATCCGCGGGGCAGCGGCTCCTTCCTTTCGGGCCGGGGGCAGTCTCCGACGGGGACGGCGAGGCCCCGTTCGACGGCCTCCAGAATGGCGGCGCCGGCCTCTCCCTCGGCCATCCGCTTGCCGAGGCCGCGGGTGCGCACGAGATCGCCGGGCGACCGGGGGGCGTGGTGGGCGATTTCGACCAGGGCTTCGTCCCTCAGGACCCTGTTGCGGGGCGTATCCCGGGCCTGGGCCTCCAGTTCGCGCCAGCCGGCCACCTCCCGGAGGATAGCGAGAAAACGGGGCTTGGCGGATTTGCTCTTGACCCGTTTCCATGCCTGATCCGGTTCGGTCACGTAGGTGCCGTGGGTGGTCAGGGTGCCGATTTCCTCATCCAGCCATTCCCGCCGTCCGTTGTTGCCGAGCTTGTCGGACAGCTTGCGGTAGACGGTCCTGAGGTGGGTGACATCGGCGAGCGCGTAGTTGATCTGCTTGTCGGTCAGCGGCCGGTGCGACCAGTCGGTAAAGCGGGACGACTTGTCGATTTCGGCGTTGGCCAGTTTCCGGACCAATGTCTCGTAGCCGACGGAATCGCCGAAACCGCAAACCATTGCGGCGACCTGGGTGTCGAACATGGGCGCCGGCAGTTCCCCCGCCAAGTGGTAGAAAATCTCCAGATCCTGACGCGCCGCGTGGAAGACCTTTTGCACACCCGGATTGCGCATCAGCTCGAAGACCGGCGTCAGATCCATGCCGTCGGCCAGCGCATCGATGGCGGCGGCTTCGCCGTCTCCCGCCATCTGAATGACGCAAAGCTGCGGCCAATAGGTGCTCTCGCGCATGAACTCGGTGTCGACGGTGACGAATTCTTCGTTTGCCAACCGGCCGCAGAGTTCGGCCAACGCGGTATTGTCGGCGATCAGGGACATTGCCGCCGTTCTACACGGATTCGGGGGGCGTCAAAAGCACGGAAAGCAGGTCACGCCGCGATTGCAGCCGGGACCGGGATGTCAACCGTTCTCCATGCCCCTGACGATGGCGGCGGCCGAGTCTTGAATTTCCTCGAGATGTCGCGTGGCCATCTCCTCGACGGTCGCCGCGGGCCGGGACCAGAAGACGATCAGCGATCCATGGGTCACGCCGCGGGTTCCCACCGGTACCGCCATCGCGGTCAGCCCGTCGTCGAAATGTTCGTCGGTATGGCCGGATTGACCCTGGTAGCCGGGCGCCCGGATTGCGTATCCCTGATCGCGCACCCGGCGCAGGAGTTCGTCGAATTCCCGGCGGCCGTCCGCAAGCGGGGTGAAGGCGGACGGGGCATCGACCGCCTGTTGGAGAATTTCCTCGTACTCTTCCCTGGGACAGTGCGCCAGATAGGCGCGGCCGGCGGCGCTGGCGAAGATATCGATCCGTTCGCCCAGCCGTGCGAGAACCGGCCCAAACCGGAATGGGCTCTGGTTGCGGCTCGATTCGATGGCCACCATATGGCGGCCCTTCTTGATGGCCAGATCGGCGGGCCACCCGATCCGATGTCGGACACTGTCCAACACCGATCCTCCGATCTCAGCCAGCCGCTCCGCTCTGGCATCCAGCAGCGCCTGAAAGCTCAGTCCGGCCGAAATTCTGTAAAGGCCGTCCGCCAGACCCTTGCGGATCAGACCGCCCTCGTGCAGCGTCAGGACGATGCGCAGAACAGATGACTTGGGCAGGTCGACCGCCTTGGCGATCTGGCCCAATGTCATGGGCGAGCGGGTGTCCAGGAGTTTCAATACCCGGACGGCACGCTCCACGGAACGGATGGTTTTGGTTGCGGCCATGCTTTCGATTTACCCACAACAATGTTTGTGTCACCTGGTGACAAGGGTATTGTTCTTCATTGAGAAACCGGTTTCAACCGTTATACCAATTACCGCTCAGTCCGGAGGGGCGGGAATAGGGCGTAGCTCTCGTCCCCGCGGCTTTGCGGCGCTCCGGCGCCGAAGGGGATACGCACGACCGGATTATTCCCCTAGGATTTCCATCCGCCGCCAGGCGGATTGAACGAAACGCGCATCATGGGAGACATTCATGTCCAAATTCATTTCCAAGCATCTGCTGCTGCCGGCCGGCGCCGCTGCGATGATGGCGGCCTCGCTCGCCTCGTCCCCGGCCAGCGCCGAGACCGAAATTCTGTTCAACCGATTTGTCCCGGCGAAGCATCCGTTCAACGTCGGCATGTTTATTCCGTGGGCCAAGGATGTCGCCCGGGTGACCAATGGCAGCGTCAAGGTCAAGTTCACCGAAAAGTCGCTGGCCCCGCCGCCCAAGCAGTGGAACATGGTGTCCAAGGGCATCGCGGACGCCGCCATGTTGGCCAACAACTTCGAGTCCGGCCGGCTGCAGCTTCCGAATATCGCCCAGATTCCGTTCGGCGCGTCCTCGGCGGAAAAACGCGGCCTCGCCATGTGGCGCACCCATGTGAAATTCCTCGACAAGGCCAATGAATACAAGGGAATGAAACTCCTGGGGCAGTGGACGGTGTCCGCCGCCAGCTTCCTGGCCGACAAGCCCATTCTCAAAGTGGACGACCTCAAGAACTACAAGGTCTGGGCGATCAACGGAATTCCCAACAGGATGATGAAGGAGTTGGGCGCGGTCGTCGTGTCGGTTCCGGGCGTCAAGATGTTCAACGTCGTTTCCAAGGGCATCGTCAAGGGTTCGGTGACATCCCACTATCCGCTGATGACCTTCAAGCTGATGCCCTACATCACCGACATCACCGATATCCCCGGTGGTTTCCAATCGAACAATTTCTCCTTCCTGTTCAGCGAGAAGAAGTGGAATGGCCTTACCGCCGGCGAACGCAAGGCGATCACCGGCATTTCCGGCGATACCATTGCGGTCAACGCCGGCAAGCGCGTCGATTTCCTGAATGACCGGGCGAAGGAAGCCGCGATCAAGAAAGGGATCAAGTTCCACAAGGCCAGCCCCGAGTTCGTCAAGGAAATCCGGGCCAGGACCCAGTTCGTCGTCGATGACTGGCTGAAGGTCGCTGATTCCAAGGGCGTCGACGGCAAGGCCGCTTTGGAATACTTCAAGTCGCAGTTCTAATTTCCGGGCGGTGAAAAACCGTGTCCGAGGTTGAAATGCCGGGCGCCGACGAAGGCGCCCGGCAATCCAACTGGGTATTTACGGCGCTGAAGCTGATCGCGGCGGTGATGATATTCGCCATGGCCGCGCTGACGTTCGCCGATGTGATCGGCAGGTATGTATTCAGCGCGCCGATCCAGGGCACGTTCGAGATTGTCGGTCTGCTGCTTGGGGTGGTGACATTCGCCGCGCTTCCCCTGATTACTCTGGCGCGGTCTCACATCACCGTGGATCTGTTCGACAGTTTCATCCGCGGGAGGTTCCGCTGGATTCAGCAGTTTTCCATTCTGGCCGGCAGCGCCTGCGTCATCGCGTTTATCGCCGAACGCCTCATCGCGGCGGGGATCGACGAAGCGGAGGCCAATTTCGTCACCGAGGATTTGGGTCTTTCCCGGGCGCCGCTGCTCTATGGCCTGTCCTTCCTTTCGATGATCACGGTGGTCATTCTGATCATCATGATGTGGCAGATGGCCACCGGCCGGCTGGCGGTCAAACCGCCGGATATGGATCGGCTGAAGACCGATCCCGGCGACCATCCGGCCCACTGACGAGTTGCGCGAATAACAGCTCATGACCGTATCCCTCATCGGCTTCGCCATTCTGTTCGTTATCGCCTTTCTGGGCTTTCCCCTGGGCTTCGCCATGCTGGCAGTGGGCGGCATCGGGTTCGGGATATTGCGGGGCGCCGGCCCGGCCCTGGAAATGGTCGTCCAGCAGATCATGGACGTCGTGCTCAACACCAATTTCGCCGTCCTGCCCATGTTCCTCCTGATGGGCGCCTTCGTCTTTCGCGCCGGCCTGTCGGACGATCTCTACGAGGCGGCGGACGCCTGGCTCGGCCATCACAAGGGCGGCCTGGCGATGGCGACCATCGCCGCCTGCGGCGGCTTCGCGGCGGTCTCGGGAAGCTCGCTCGCCACCGTCGCCACCATGGCCAAGGTCGCCATCCCCTCCATGCGCAAGTACAAATATGCCGACAGCCTGGCGGCGGGCACCGTCGCCGCCGGCGGCACCCTCGGCATCCTCATCCCGCCGAGCGCCGCGCTGATCATCTACGGCATCCTCACAGAGGAGGGCATTGCCGAGCTGTTCGTCGCCGGCATCATCCCGGGCGTTATAACGGTGGTTCTCTATATTACGGTGATCATGGTCATCACTGCGGTCCGGCCGGAAATGGGTCCCCGCGGCGAACGCACCGATTGGGCGGTGCGGTGGCGGAAACTCTATCGGGTTTGGGGGATCGTGCTGCTGTTTTTCCTTATCCTCGGCGGCATCACGTTCGGCGTCTTCACGCCCAACGAGGCCGGCGGTATCGGCGCCATCGGGGCGCTTCTGTTCGCCATGCTCCGCCGCAAGATGACCTGGCCGGTCTTTTTTGAATCGCTCGTCGAAGCGGCGCAGACCACGGCCATGGTGTTCATGATCGCCATCGGCGCCCTGATCCTGAACAATTTCATCGCCCTCGCGGGAATATCCTCCGGGGTGATCAATTGGATCGAGTCTCTCCATCTGGAACCGTTCATGGTCCTTCTGGTCATCCTGGCATTCTTCGTCGCGCTGGGCACCGTGGTCGAGGGACTGGCGATGATCTTCCTGACCGTACCGATCTTCGTCCCGGTGATCGAATCCCTGGGCTACGATCTGATCTGGTTCGGCATCGTGCTGGTGATGATGACGGAAATCAGCCTGATTACGCCGCCCATCGGGCTGAACGTCTTCGTCATGAAAACCATGATGCCCGAAGTACCGCTCAACGTGATTTTCCGGGGGATCGGCCCGTTCTTCTGCGCCGATCTGGTGCGGCTGGCTATCGTGGTCGCCTTTCCGCCCATCGCGCTCTGGCTGCCGGGTTTGGTCTACGGGCACTTCTGACCGGGATTCCGGGGTCCGGACTCAATTCACCCTCACCCCGGCCCTCTCCCAGAGGGAGAGGGAGTTGTTGCATCGCCGCATCGTGTCCCCTCGCCCCCTTCGAGGGGGAGAGGGTCAGGGTGAGGGGGTGACCGGCCGCCGGGCTTCGATCCTGACCGACGTGACGAACGAGAACGGCCGGTGATCGGTAATCGTCACCGCGTCGAATCCCGCCTCCGACAGCTGAGCCGCCAGTTGTTCCTCGCTCTCGACGCCGCCGAGCGACGCCGCATCCGAGAGGGGGTCTTCGATCACTTCCCTGGGCAGCGGTCCGGCCGAAACCAGATCCCGGGCCCACAGGCGGCCGCCCGGGCGGAGGACCCGAAACGCTTCGGCGAGCGCCGCGCGCTTATCGACGCAAAGATTGAGCGAGGCGTTGGCGATGATCAGGTCGGCGCGGGCATCCGCGACCGGCAGCGCCTCCATGTCGCCGGCGACCGCATTGGGGACGCCGGCCAGCATGGCCGGGGTGAAGTCCAGGCCCAAAACCAGAACATCCGAATTCAGCCTGTCTACTAGTAGGTAACCGTCGATCCCGGCGCCGCAGCCGAGATCGAGCGCGACCGCGGGGTTGAGCGCTTCCAGGGCATCGCCGCCGGGAAACGGATAGCCGCAGCCGGTATAGCGTCCGGCGAGCCCGGCGGGCAGCCGGTCGACGGCGCCGGCCGGATAGCCGGCCTCCAATAGGCGGCGCGCCCCGCCGGTGGGGAAACTCTCTCCCCCGGCGAGGCGCGTGTAGCGATGGCGGATCCGATCCTTGATCTGGCCGGCCCGGCTCCGGATGCCGGACCCGCCGGCAATGGCCGCCACGGGCTAGTGAGGCATATGGTCCGGGTTCCAGAACGTGCCGGAGCGGATCATGCCGCCGATCCGCTCGCCGTGCTCGATCCAGCTGTTCTCGTTGAAGGTGGCCTGCTCTTCGCTGTCGAACTCGACCCGCTCCACCCGGCAGTTCCATTTGCCGTTGCCGGCATCCCAGGCGCCTTCGGACTCATACTCGACGACCGCGTAGGACGGACGGGGGTCGCCGTCCCAGCTCATGCCGACGGCCGCGGCGCAGACCAGAATCTGGGTTCTGCCGTTGGACTTGGGGATGTGGCGGACGGACGGGCCGTGAATGTGGCCGTGGGCGCCGACGTCGAAATCGAAATCGTCGAGCTTCTCGCCGATCTCGTCGTCGGTGAGCCGGAACGGGAAGGCGTCGCTGTCGCCGATGTCGTAGGGCGTGCCGTGGAAGACATGGAAGTTGCGGTTGATCTCCGGGGTGTAGGTGATGGAAAAGGGACGCTTGTCGAGCCACTCGATCTGATCGTCGCTCAGCCGCTCGCGGGTCATTTCCATCATCCGGAACATCCATTCCTGATGCGGGCTCTTCGGCGTGCCGGTTTCCCAGATTTTGCGGGTCACCCACAAATCGACGTTGCCGATGATCACGTCGATCCACGGACGATCCATCATCCGCTGAACGATCTCGGCCGGTTCCGGACCCAGGCCGACGAGATCGCCGATGACGATGATTTTGTCGGCGTTCTCTTTCTCGACCGCGGCCTCCACGGCCTCCAGCTGCGGGATCTGGCCGTGAATGTCCGAGTAAAGGCAGTATTTGAATTTCATGCTCTCAACCTTCCTTATTCGATCAATTAACGAATTCAGGCGTACCGGAGTCAAATCCCCCGGTGTTAGGGCGCCGCGCCTCTAATGGCCCCAGTATAGGCTCAAACGGCGTGTTGCGCATCTATAGCAAAACGGCCTCGCCCCATGCAAACCAACTCCCAAACCAATATCCCTCTCCCTCTTTGAGGGAGAGGGATGCGAAGGCTTGGCGAGCTTGCGAGCCTTAGCCGTAGCTGGGTGAGGGTGATACGGAATTTCCGACCCCCTCACCCTAGCCCTCTCCCCCTGAAGAAGGGGGAGAGGGAACTACGCCGTCCGATCGGGGCTGGCGTCGGGCGCGCGGTCGGGTATGTTGGGGCAGTATCCGGAGGAGGCAGCCGCCCATGAGCGATCAGGACCCCAACAAGCAGGCCCAGGAGGAATTCGCCGCCATGCGGGCGGCCATCGGCGGTATCGATGAAAGCGCGATGCGGCTGCTGTTCACCGAGGCGCGGACGGTCAACGGATGGCTCGACCGCGACGTGTCGGACGGCCAGATCCGCGAGATTTTCGATCTGATGAAGATGGCGCCGACCAGCGCGAACGTCTCCCCGGCGCGCCTCACCGTGGTGCGCAGCCCCGAGGGCAAGGAGCGGCTCCGCCCCGCGCTGTCGGGCGGCAACCTGGACAAGACCATGGCGGCGCCCGCGACCTTCATCGTCGCCTACGATCTAGATTTCGCGGGAAGGCTCGATTTCCTGTTCCCCCACGATGCCGGCGCGGCCGGCTGGTTCGCGGGCGAGGAGATGACCTTCGAGACCGCGTTCCGCAACGGCACCCTGCAGGGGGCCTATTTGATCATGGCGGCGCGGGCCATCGGCCTCGATTGCGGGCCCATGTCCGGGTTCGACAACGCCGTGGTCGACGAGGCGTTCTACGCCGGCACCCGGGTCAAATCGAACTTCCTCTGCAACGTGGGCTATGGCGACCCGGCGAGCATCTTCGCGCGCAGCCCCCGTTTCGCCTTCGACGACGTGTGCGAAATCGTGTAGCCGGCGCCGGGTGAGCCGCATCAAGTTCCCTCTCCCCCGGAGGGAGAGGGACGCGAAGGCTTGGCGAGGCGAACGCCGAGCCTAGCCGTGCCTGTCCTCCGGCCGGCGAAGCCGGTCCGGTGGGCTGGGTGAGGGGGAGAGGCTTAAAGCGATAGCGTCATGGCCGGGCCCGGACCCGGCCATCCACGTGGATCACCGGCCTACGCCGTCCGAAAGTCGGCTTCGGCTGACTGAAGGCCGGGTCAAGTAAGGTCAATTCGGAGGAATTGACCGACCCGGTGATGACGGCTTTTTTTGCACCCCCACCCCAACCCTCCCCCGTCGAGGGGGAGGGGGTTTGCCGTGCCTTCCCTCGCTTCTTTCCCTCTCCCCTGGAGGGAGAGGGTTGCGGAGGCTTGGCGAGGCGAATGCCGAGCCGTAGCCGCAGCTGGGTGAGGGGGATTTTCCTTTAGCCCCCGCCCGCCTTTGCCCACGGGCTTCAAGAACGGCTTCATCACGCCTGCCCGTTCCCCCGGGAGTCGGCGGTGAGGAGATATCGATAGAGCTTCACGATCAACTGCTCCTCGTTCTCTTCCAGCCATAGCCGGGCGGCAGGGGTCAGCATCATCGTTCGGCAGGGCTGGTCCGCGATCATGGCGGTCTCGGCCCCATGCGCGCCGAAGGCGCCTCTCGGCTCGACCGCGTCGCCCGGCCCGCATTGAAACAGCCGCGTCCCCGTGGAATCGAAGGCGGAGGCCTCGCCGTCTATCAGCAGCTGCAAGCCCTTCTGCGGCTCGCCAATCGACGCGAGGGCCTCGCCGGCATCGTATTCGCGGGGTTCCAGCCAGTCCCGGAGTTCATCGACCATGTCCTCGAACACGACCTGCCTGTCGAGATGGCGCTCCATGTCGCCGGCGACGCGTTCCAGCAGCGAGCCGCCCGGATCCACGTTTGCGGCCGGGTCCGACCGCCAGGTGGCGAGCACGATGTCCTCGCAGCGCTCCAGGGCGCGGTCCGCGTCCGGCTCGAACAGCAGGTTTTCGCGAACGGCCGGGGGAAGGTTGCGTTCCAGTCCGGTCTCGAGTTTCTCCGACGCGGCGCTCAGGACCACCCGCACGCCGGCGGCCTGCGCGGCATGCATGAACCTGCACAGCCCGTTGATGGCCGAGAAATCGAAACCGGAGACGGCGTCGAAATCCAGCAGGATGCAGGCCGGCCTTGGGGCGCTGTCCAGGGACTGCTTGAGGCGGTCCAGCAGGGCGCCGACACTGCCGAAGAAGATGTATCCGCGCAGCCGGTACGCCTGTATCCGTTCTCCCTCCGCCCGCAGGATGGCGCGATCGGGAATGGAACGGCTCCGGTTGCTGTGCCGCTCACGGGCGGTGTAGCCGGCTTCGATCAGGTCCACGCGGCTGAGGCGGACGGCGAAAAACACCATGGTGATCAGCATTCCAAGGCCCACCCCCTCGAGAAAACCCAGGAACACGGTGGCGGCGGCGATCAGCAGGAGAATTGCGTATTCGGTCCAGGGCAACCGCGCACGGCCTTTCACGATCCACTCATCCAGCAGACCAAGGCCGAGGAAGAGCAACATCCCCGCGATGAGCGGCACGGGGACCAAATTCAGGAGCGAGTCGCCCAGGAGGACGACGGAACCAACCACCAGGGCGGTAACGATCCCGGTCAGCCGGGTTTCCGCCCCGAAGCTGTTGCTGAGAATCGAAAAGGTGAATATCAGGCTTCCACCCGGACCGGCGCCCAAACCGGCGATCACGCCGGCCCCGCCCGCCGCCCTGAACTCCCTGTTCCACTCCAACTCCAGGTTCGTGGCAAGTTCGAGGGCGCTCAGGTGCATGGCCACGGCGATCAGGGTCACGATGTTGGGAATCTGCAGGGCCACCGCCGCCCAATCCACATGCGCCACGTCGCCGGAATGGAAGGGATGCCACAGACCTCCCTCCGCCGTGCCGGCGAACAGCAGGCCCGCCGCCCTGGCTTCGTCTCCGGACATGCCGAGAACGGCCAGGACCAGATTATAGAGCAGGGCGATGAGCAGGAAACTCGCAGGCAGAATGAAATGATTGCTCCAATGCTTCGTGGCAAGGGCGAGGCCGAGACCGTAGGCCACGCCCGGAACCCATCTCCACAGCAGGCCGGGCTCCAGGAGAGAGGGGAGGGTTTGCCTGTCCGGCGTGACGCCCATCAGCGACAGGGCGGCCACGCACAGAAGCACCCCGGTCCCGGCGATGAACCCGCCCGCCACGGAATAGGGGATGAACCGGATCAGGTTGGCGAGCCGAAAATGCCCGATTATCAGAAAACATATTCCCGTCGCCACCGCCCCGATGACCACCACGGCGGCCGTCGTCACGAAACGCGCGAGCGCGTTGCCCTCCACGCCGATAGTCGACGCGATCACGATCAACACGATCGAGGACGGCACCGCGGTCATCGAGATGGCGCCGCGGTAGCCGCTGGTCAGGGCGATCCACAGGCAGACGACGAAACCGCCGAACAGCACCATGATCGTGCCCTGGGACAGAAACGGCGCCAACGGGCCGGCAAATACAAGGGCTCCCACGGAGATCAGGTATGCGGACCCGATGATGCCCATGATCAGGCCGACCGACAGCGCCGGGTACAGGTTCCCTGAGAGCGCGTCGGCGCGCAGTTCGGACATCAGTTTCATGAGCTGCCAATTCGCTCCGAAAGACATATTCATGGCGCGCTTCGCAGGCCGCGGCGCGCGCCCGGCCGGTCAGGGCAACAAGCCGGCCATTATGGTGGGAACTACACCCCCTCGACGAAAACGAAATTGGAATTGCTGGAGCGGGTCAGCGTTGGCTTGAGGCCCTCGAATTCCGGCGAATCGTACCATGCTGTCGCCTGGTCCATGCTGCCGAACTCGGCTACGATCACGCGGTCTGGCGTCCAGTCGCCGTGCGCGATTTCGAACTTGCCCCCCCGAACCAGGTATCTGCCGCCATACTTTTCCACCGTCGCCGGAACCCCCTCGACAAACTCGCGGAATAACACCGGATCCGAAATGTGTATGTCCGCTACCAGATAGGCCGCCATCTTCCATCGCTCCCTTGTTGACGTTGCCGATCCGCCCGGCAGCCGCCGGCTTTCGGGGCTCCCGGGCAATTCGCCGCGTAACATAATAACAACCGCATGCGAATTTTGTATGACTTATTCTGAATAGTTGCATTTCAATTTTGGTATCCATCCCGGCGGCGGCGAGGGGCTTGCCGTGCGTTCCCCCTCCCCGTTAGGGGGTGAGCCATAAAATAATCTCGTCATGGCCGACGGTCGTGGCGGCACGGCGGACGGTTGCGGCGTGTGGCGCTGCGCGCTACAATGACCCATGAGGATCAGGCACAAGGGGCTGCGGGCGCTGCACGAGAGGGACGACGCGGCGCGGCTGCCCGCCGCCCTCGCGCCGCGGCTTCGGCGTATCCTGTTCCGCCTGCAAGAGGCGACGCATCCGGGCGGCGCGGACGCGCCGGGCTTCCGGCTGCATCCCCTCAAGGGCGACCGCGCCGGACAGTGGAGCGTCCGCGTCTCGGGCAACTGGCGCGTGGTGTTCCGCTTCGAGGACGGCGAGGCCGTGGACGTGGACCTGA
>JAJDXO010000047.1 GCA_022823235.1 Rhodospirillales bacterium | reverse complement strand
CAAGGGCGCGCTCCTCGGCGGTTTCCACCGGGTGCTCAAGCCGGGGGGCCGGTTCACCTTCGCCGAGTTCAGCTACGGCCCCGGGGCCGGCGAGGCCCGCGACATTCATTTCCCGACCAACTGGGCCAGGACGCCGGACGTCAACTTCCTGAACTCGGAAAAAGGTCTGCGCCGCAACCTCGCCGGCAACGGCTTCGACATCGAGGTGATGGAGAACTATTCGGAGACCATTCTCCGCCGGGCGCGCCGGGCGAAGGAGAAAGCCGGCGACAGGCCGCCGAGCCCCTTGGGCATGCAGGTGGTTCTGGGCGACGATGTGCCCGAGCGCAGCGCCAACACCCAGCGCAATCTCGCCGAGGAACGGCTGATCTACTGGATGACCACCGCGCGAAAGGTGTGAATTCCGGTCTGCTTCAAGGATAGGTTTGCCGGTAGTACATATTGCCATGGACGCCATTTACGACGAAATCGGAATTAACTACTCCGACCTCAGAATGCCCGATCCGCGGATCGCGGAACGGATCTGGGCCGCCCTGGGCCCCTCCAAGACGGTCCTGAATGTGGGTGCCGGTGCCGGTTCCTATGAGCCCGAGCACCGGCACGTGACGGCCATTGAGCCATCGTCTGAGATGATCAGCCAGCGTCGCCATCCGGCTACGGTATCCGTGCAGGGGTATGCTGAAAACCTGCCGTTCAAGGACAATTCATTCGATGCATCGATGGCAATTCTGACCGTCCATCATTGGACGGATAAGCCAAAGGGTTTGGCGGAGATGTACCGGGTCACCCGGGGTCCCGTCGTTCTTTTGACGTTCGATCCATCGATCCGGGGTTCCTGGTTGGGGAATTATTTTCCCGAACTGATGGCACTGGACGATGGGCAAATGCCGCCCATGAGCGACTATAAGGCGTGGCTGGGACCGGTTGAGATATCAGCCGTTCCCATCCCCTACGACTGCCATGACGGCTTCCTCTATGCCTATTGGCGGCGTCCCCACGCCTATCTCGATGGGCGAATTCGCGCGGCGATTTCCTCGTTTTGGAAAATAGGTGACATTTCCGAGGGACTTCAGCGGCTGGAGGATGATCTGACCTCAGGCGCCTGGGAGGAGCGTTACGGCACGCTCCTCGAATGCGATGAGTGGGATTTTGGCTACCGCCTCGTAGTCTCCGGTTGAGCTAAGCGCTTAGTCGTAGATCGCGCGGCCGTCTTCCATGCTCGCGGGCACGCCTTCCGGGACAAACAACGCATCGGCGCGCCGGCCTCATCGCCGCAACACTCATATGGTGGCTCAATCGAGTACAGTCCCTAGAGGAACCGCTCGAGCTTGAACAGCCTGGCCGCGTTGGTCCGTCCCACCTTCCGCCGCTCCTCTTCGGACAAGACCAGCGTGTTGTCGAACCACTCGGTGCCGGCATTCATCACCTCCATCGGGTAGTCGATAGCGAACATCAGCCGGTCGATACCCATCTCGGCGACGGTGCATTGCAGGGCGGGGTCGCTGAAATTCCCGCTGGTGGTCATATGAACGTTGTTTCTGAGATAGTGGCTCATGGGGTGTTTGGCGGGGTAGCCGTGCGGCACCCGCGCGACCCGGTTGTCGAGCCGCCACATGTCGAAGGGAATCCGCTCCCCCAGATGCCCCAGAACCACCTGCAGGCGGGGAAACTCATCGAACAGGCAGGAGCCGATAAGGCGCAGCATGTGGATCGAGGTTTCGACCGCGAACCCCCAGCCCGAACTGTAGAGCCAGGGATGACCGTCATAGGGCTGGGCGCGTTCGCGGACGATGGTGCGGGGGTGCAGATAGAACGGCACGTCCAGCTCGGCAACGGCGGCCCAGAACGGGCGGTATTCGGGAATGTCGTAGTAGATGACCGAATCGGAGACATCCCGCTGGGTAAATCCGTTCACCAGCGCGCCGGGGAATCCCAAATCCTTGACGCAGCGGGTGAGTTCTTCGGCCGCCGCTTCCGGATCCTGCATGGGCAGCGTCGCGAATCCGCCGAAACGGTCGGGCTGCCTGGCAACCTCCTCGGCGAGAAAATCGTTGTACCGGCGGGCGTCCTCGGCGGCCTCTTTCGGATCAAGGACGGCCTGCACGGCCGGCGCGTTCAGGGACAGAATGGCGTACTCGACGCCGAACTCGTCCATGTCCCTCAGGCGGTCGTCGTGGAAGTCCATCAACCGCCGTGAGGTTTCGATCCACGATTCCGCGTGCTGCAGACGCCGCTCGATGTCCTCGTCCGGCGCTTTGTAGGCGAAGTGCTCTTCGAGCGCGATTTTACCCTGCATCTTGAAGTCCCCCCGGGATTAATTTGCAGGGATAGCTTAAGGGATGCCGGGCGGTTGGCAATCCGGGACCGGTCTAGTCGTAGATCGCGCGGCCGTCTTCCATGCTCGCGGGCACGCCTTCCGGGACAAACAACGCATCGGCGCGCCGGCCGATCTCCAGCACCCGCAGCGCCTCGATACTTTCTTCGAGTTCCCGGTCCGAGGGCGGCACCAGGACCATCCGGTCCAGAACCGACCGCCGGTAGATATGAACCGGGATGTGGGCATAGATTTCTCCGGCGCCCAGGCGGGCGGCGTCGCGGGAGAAGTCCCGGATCGTCCCCACCTTGGCCTCCGGCATGACATAGACGACGCGGTCCTCGTTCCACCGGACCGAAATTTTCGGCGCCTTTTCGTCGGCCTCGGCGGGGAGGGGGGCGGCCAGCGTCGCCATCCCGACATCGTTGGAGGCCAGCGGGTACATGAGCGCCCTCAGATATTTGGCGTCGATATCCGCGTAGTGCTCTGGCATGTGGATGATCAGGTCGTGATTGCAGAAACGGTCGAACTTGGTGATCGTGCGGGCGATACGCGCGAGACCGGACGGCGGCTTGTAGTTGTGTGTCGGCGGAATGTCCGTTAGATCGGAGGTCACGCTGTAGCCGCCGGCGTCCCGGACGGCATCGGCCACGGATGCAACATGGCAATCGACGATCGTGTTGCCGACATCGGCTTCCCTGGCGCGCCGCCAGGCGGTGATGATCGAGGAAGCAGAGTCCTCACAACTGCTCCCCCGACCATCGGGAGTGACGCGGTCGAGCCGCGACGAGACGACGATGAGCGGATTTCGCTCCATCGGCTTGGGACCGAGTTCGTCGCCTACTTGTGGGTCGGGTAACCCAACAAGGACGGGTGGTGGAAGTCGCCGGGACGGTAGTCGCCGACCGCTTCCTCCATATGTTCCATCTTGGTGAAAATCACCGGTCCGTCTTTGGACACCAGGACGTTCTCCTCCAACCGGCAGGTTTGAGGCAGTCCCGGATGTCCGGCGAAGGTCTCGATGGCGAAGTACATGTTTTCCTTGATCTCCGCCGGATATTTGAGTGAGTAGGCACGGCTCATCCACATGCCCTCATACAGCGTGATGCCGATGGAGTGGGCGAACTGCTGCAGCGTCACCGTCCCGTAGATGTCGTCGTCGTATTCCGGGAACTTGGAGACCACATCCGCGGACGTCATGCCCGGACGCAGATTTTCCATTCCGGCATAAAGGGAATCGTAGGTTTCCCGGTAGAGATCGATTTCCTGCTGCGTCATCCTGCCGGCGCATTTGAGGGTGCGCACGAAGTCGACGTAGTACCCGCCGGGACCGACGGCGTTGATGTCGATGATGATCAAATCGCCCTGCTGGATGAGCTTGTCGGTCGCCCACCGGCGATAGGGGCTGGTGTTGCCGCCCGAGGCGACAATGATGTCGTAGATGATCTCACAGCCGCGATCCAACATGAACTCGTGAACCTTGGCCTCGATCTGGCGCTCGGTGATGCCGGGCCTCAGCCATTCGTGCTTGATGTGCCACATGGCGGCGTCGCCGATGGAGGCGGACATCTTGATCTGTTCGATTTCGTCGGGTGTTTTCACCACGCGGGCCCGGGACATGGCCGGCCAGCCGTTGACGATGCGAAGCCCCGCCTTTTCGAACGCGTGCAACGCCGGGAAGTCGAGGTTGTCGACGCCGATTTTCTCTTTCTCGACGCCGTGCTCCTTCAGCACTTCCATCACCGAGGCGACCATCTTGTCGGCCATTTCGCTGACCGCGCCCTCGGCCCATTGCCAGGTCATGGCGGGGCGGATGCGGTCCTTCATCCACGGCAGATCGAGCATGGCGTTCCGCATGTCGGAGCCCGCCGTCTCGAACAGATAGGGCTCGCCCTCCCGGGGCAGCACCGCATAGCGGATGTTGATGTTGTATTTCCAGTTGCCTTGGTAGGAACCGGTCAGGTATCGGACGTTGGCGCCGGCGAACACCACCATGGCGCCCAGATCGTCCGCGATCATTTCCGCCCGCGCGCGCTCCAGACGCTCGCGGCGCATCCGTTCGTGATCGACCCGGTATTGCCAGTCGGCACCATAGGTGCTGTACAGCCGCCGGGGGTTGGTGTGGTGGCTCTCCTCGATAAATCCGATGTCGAGGTCGTAGCCTTTGTAATCGCCACTGAATGACATTTAAATAATGCTCCTCATCAAAGTGTTTTCGCAGTTGGCTGGTTCTTGAAACCGGTTCCGGGCGTCACCAAGCCACGGATGAACATCCGTTCATAGTGCCGCCATTCCTCGGCGAGGCCGTCGAACCAGATCCGTTGGATGCGATCGCCGTAGACGGCGTGCCAGGGCCTGCCGGTGAGGGCCGCGCCCGGCCCGGGATCGACGCGGTCATGGCCTGGGCGCGATGCCAACCATCGTCCCAATGACCGGTAGGCCGCTTGACCATCCGCGATACGAAGTTTGAAACACGTGTCGGGCAGGCTCTCGACCCAGAAGACGCCGTCGGCGGTCAACTCGACGGGCCACGGCTGGGCCAGGAGGCACGATGCGCGAAAACCGTCGAAGGGCCGGACCTCCTCGAAGAGAACGCCCGTCCTAGCGGCAACGGCGGCTTCATCCGGCTCCATGGCCAGATGGCCGACATAGACATCGGCGCGAAATCCGCCCGTGACATCATCCAACGGCATGAGACCCATCTTTTTTCAGGCGGTACGCCCGCACCACGAATAATAATACGTTATATCATTACGATTATGACATGGCATGCCGGGAGTCAAACGCAGTTTGGCGCGCTCCCCGGTTAGGCTTGTCGGGTCAAAATTCTCTAGCTTTCGGGGAGAAATTCAGAGGCGCCCCGCCGCTCATCGGCCGCTTGGGCGATAATCCGGATTGCCGAGCAGATGAACAGCGAGGCCATCAGCGCCGCGGCGATCAGGTCCGGCCACGCCAGGGTCCGCACGAGCGCCAAGCGCTCATAGCGACCGCATCAGCTTCGCCCAGGCCCGCTTTTCGGCCTCGGGCGTGAACATTCCTGCTTTGGCCGTGCAGCGCCGGGTGAGATCGGCGAGGAATTCGGGATCGCCCTCGGCGCGCAGCAACAGCTCCTTCAGCGCCTTGGTGTCCCGGACGGGATAGACGCCGGGATAGTCCTCGCCCAGCAGCCCGAGATTGCCGGGGATGTCGGAGCCGATCACCGGCAGGCCGGCGACGCAGGCCTCGGAGACCACGTTGGCGCCGCCCTCATGGATCGATGAGATGACCATCACGCTGGCGGCGCCGTACACCCGGCGGACGCGCCAGTAGGGCACTTCACCCATCCAAACGAAGTTGGCGTTGTTCGCGGATTCCTTTTCAGCCCGCCTGGCCCAGGCCGCGTTGTGGGCCTTCCCGTAGTGGCGCACCCGGATTTTGGAGCCCTCGGGCAGGCGCCGGACCGCATAGGCCGCGCGGAGCGGGTCCTTTACGTCCCGCATATGACCGATGACGCACACGTCGAAATGCCGGGTCGCGGGCCTGCGCGGGCGGGGCAGGGGTTTGGCCGACTGATGGATGACGGTGAGCTTGCCGCGGAAGCGTTTCGGCACCTTCTCCACCGCCAGATCGTGTAGGCAGACCAACGCGTCCGCGATCTCGATGGAATGCAGGGTCGGCTCCGGATGGCTGTACTGAAACTCGTTGATATCGGTGCCGGTGAGGGCCACCACCAGCGGCCGGTCCGGGAACTTCTCCTTGAAGGCGCGCGCCGCATCGGCGGTCCGCCAGGCATGGAGGGAGATCATGGCGTCCGCTTCCCGCCCGTCGTACCCGGTCAGGTAGTCGACGCTGTGGCCGCTCTCTTCCAGGAAACCGGCCCAGCGGACGGCGGTCGCCTTGTTGCCGTTCTTGGAGCGCTTGCCAGCGGGCGTCACAAGGCTAATCTTCAAGGGGATTTTTCCGGAGAGTTGAATATGACGGCGCAGAAAACCACGGGATACCTCAAGACCATTATGACGGAATCCCGGACCCGCACGCTAGAGCTTCTCGAGGGCCTGGACGACGAACAGCTCATGGGGCCGCGCTGGGACTCCGTCAATCCGCTGCGCTGGGAAATCGGCCACGTGGCCTGGTTCCACGAGAGCTTCATCGCAAGGCGCCTGGACAACACCCCGCCGATCTGGGACCGGGGCGACGAGATCTATGATTCCATCAAGATCGAGCACGGCGTGCGCTGGGACCTGCCGCTGCTGACCCGGGAAGAATCGCTCAAATACATGCAGGACGTGGAGGACGCCAACTTCGCCAGGCTTTCCGGAAACGAGGCTGGCGAGGAAGACAGCTTCATCTATCAGTTCTCCACCTTCCACAACGACATGCACAACGAGGCCTATTCCTATCAGCGCCAGACCCTGAGCTATCCGCGCCCGTCGTTTGCCGTGCAGGCCGAGAACGCGGCGGAAGAGAACGCCGGACCCCTGCCCGGGGACGTGGAAATCCCGGGCGGGTCGTTCCGCCTGGGGGCGGAGAAGACGGACGCGTTCGTCTTCGACAACGAGAAGTGGGCCCACGACGTGCTGGTACAGCCGTTCAGGATAGCGAAAGCGCCGGTGACCAACGAGGAATTCGCCGCCTTCGTCGATGACGGCGGCTATGACCGGCGCGAGCTGTGGCCCGACGCGGGCTGGGACTGGCGGGTGAAGGAGGAAGCCCGGCACCCGGCCTATTGGCTCAAGGACGGCGGCCAATGGATGATCCGCCAGTTCGATGAGATGACCCCCCTGCCGCCCCACCAGCCGGTCAGCCACGTCAACTGGTACGAGGCCATGGCCTACTGCAAATGGGCCGGCCGGCGGCTCCCCACCGAGCTCGAATGGGAGGTCGCCGCCTCCGGCGAGCCCGACGCCAACGGCAACCTGGCGGGCGCCAAGCGGCTTTATCCCTGGGGCGATGAGGAGCCCAGGCCCGAACACTGCAACATGGACGGGCGGGTCACCGGTACGGTCGACGTGGCGGCGCTTCCCGCCGGGGACAGCGCCTGGGGGTGCAGGCAGATGATGGGCAACATCTGGGAATGGACCACCACCCAGTTCGATCCGTTTCCGGGCTTCGCGCCCGACGCCTACAAGGAATATTCCGAGCCCGTGTTTCATACGCGGAAGGTGCTCAAGGGCGGGGCGTGGGCGACGCGCTCGCGGATGGTCAACAACCGCCACCGCAACTTCTTCGAGAATCCGCGCCGGGACGTGCTGGCGGGTTTCCGGACCTGCGCCCGGGAATACGGCTTCGACCCGGTCGCCCTGTGGGGGTAGGGGTGCGCACCATTCTGTCCGCCGTTCACCAAATTTTGGCTTGGGTCCGGCGGCGCTCCTGCCTAAGTTAGCCCCGACATGCGAAACGAATGCGAAGGAGTCCGGCCATGGACGCCCGGGTCAAGCGGCTGACCGAGTTGTCCCACGGTGGTGGGTGAGGCTGCAAGGTAGCACCGTCGGTGCTAAAGCATATGCTGGACAACCTGCCGAAATCGGCCGCCGATCCCGCCCTGCTGGTCGGGTTCGAGACCGGTGACGACGCGGCTGTCTACAGGATCAACGATGAGCAGGGCGTGGTCGCGACCACCGACTTCTTCATGCCCATCGTCGACGACCCGTACGATTATGGCCGGATCGCGGCCACCAATGCGCTTAGCGACGTCTACGCCGTGGGCGGCAAGCCGATCATGGCCCTGGCCATTGCCGGTTTCCCGGTCAACGAAATGACCACCGAGCAGATTCAGAGCGTTCTCCAGGGCGGCACCCAGGCCTGCCTGGATGCCGGCGTACCCGTCGGCGGCGGCCACACCATCGATGCGCCGGAACCGATCTACGGCCTCGCGGTCATCGGCCTCGTGCACCCGGACAAGATCAAGCGCAACTCGGACGCCTTGGCCGGCGACGTGCTGGTGCTCGGAAAGGGCCTCGGCGTCGGCATTCTGGGCGCGGCCATGAACAAGGACGAGCTCGATCTCGAGGGCTACAGGGAAATGGTGGAGAGCACCACCAAGCTCAACTCCATCGGCGCCGATCTGGCCGGGATGGAGGGGGTCAACGCGGTCACCGACGTCACCGGCTTCGGATTGCTCGGCCATCTGTACGAGCTCTGTGAAGGCGCCGGGCTCGCGGCAAAAGTCGAGTGGGACAGGCTCCCGATCCTGCCGGCGGCGCTCGGGTACGCCCGGAAGGGCTACAACACCGGTGCGGCCAACCGTAACTGGGCGAGCTTCGGCGATCATGTGTCGGGCCACCGGGACCTGGACGAATGGCAGCGCAACATGCTGATGGACCCGCAGACCTCCGGCGGCCTGCTGATCTCGTGCCCGCCCGCCCGGGCGGACGCCGTGGTCAGGCTGTTCCACGAGCAGGGCTACGACCACGCCACGGTTATCGGCGGCATGAGCGAGGGCAAGCCGCACGTGACGGTGGGGTAGGGCGGCTTTCCCCCGCGCTTCTTTCCGCCAGCGGGCCTAAAGGGTGTCAGCACGGGGACGCTGTGCTATAAGCGGGGCCGATGAGCCCGCCGTCCGACAACCCCGATACCATCACCATTCACCGGCCCGACGACTGGCATTTGCACGTCCGGGACGGGGCCATGCTGCAAACCGTGCTGCCCTATACGGCGCGGGTGTTCGCCCGCGCCATCATCATGCCCAATCTGCCGGACCCGGTGACCACGCCTGCCAAGGCCGGTGCGTACCGCCGCCACATCCTGGATGCGCTGCCCGACGAAGGCGCCGCCTCCCGGTTCCTGCCGCTGATGACCTGTTACCTCACCGACGAGACCGGTCCGGCCATGTTGGAGGAGGGGTTCGCCGACGGGGTGTGGGTGGCGGCCAAGCTCTATCCGGCCCATGCGACGACGGGCTCCGCCCATGGAGTAACCGACCCGCTCAAACTCACCGCCGTCTACGAGAAGATGCAGGAGATCGGGATGCCACTGCTGATCCACGGCGAGGTCACCGATCCGGATGTGGACATCTTCGACCGGGAGGCGGTGTTCATCGAGCGCTATCTCAATCGCATCGTCCGGGATTTTCCGTCCCTGAAAGTGGTGCTGGAACACATTACGACCCGGGAGGGCGCGCAGTTCGTGGAAGATCATCCGGGACCCGTGGCGGCGACGATCACGGCGCATCATCTGATCATCAACAGGAACGCCCTGTTCGAGGGCGGTATCCGGCCCCACCGCTACTGTTTGCCGGTCGCCAAGCGTGAAGAGCACCGGCTTGAGTTGCGCCGCGCGGCCACATCGGGCTCGCCCAAGTTTTTCCTCGGCACGGACTCGGCCCCGCATCCTATCGGCGACAAGGAAACCGATTGCGGTTGCGCCGGCATCTTTTCGGCGCCGACGGCAATGCAGCTTTACGCCCGGGTGTTCGACGAAGAAGGCGCGCTGGAGCATCTGGATATTTTCGCTGGTCAGGCGGGGCCGGCGTTCTACGGGCTTGAGCCCAATCACGAACATATTACCCTTGCCCGGGGTGAGACCGTGACGCCCGGCAATATCGATATCGGCGGGGAGGCGGCGGTCCAGCCTTTCGGCGCCGGGCGCACACTGAACTGGGAAATCAGGGACTAGGGAGACCGAAATGGCCGATACCTTCAGGGCGCTGATGCTGCGTCAGGGCGAAGATGGCAAAACCGTCACACCGGAGATGGAAGACGTCGCCGTGGGCGACCTGCCCGATGGCGAGGTGACGGTGGCGGTCGAGTACTCCAACCTGAACTACAAGGACGGGCTGATCCTGCGGGGGCTGGGCGGGCTGGTCCGCAACTATCCCCACATCGGCGGCATCGATTATGCGGGCACCGTCGAAGCCTCCGGCGATCCGGCAATCGAGCCGGGAGATCGGGTGATACTGACCGGCTGGCGGGTCGGCGAAAATCGCTGGGGCGGATACGGCGCACGGGCCACCGCCAGATCGGGCTGGTGCGTGAAGGTCCCGAACGGGCTCGACACCAGGCGGGCCATGGCTATCGGCACGGCCGGCCTTACCGCCATGCTGTCGGTGATGGCGCTCGAGGATCACGGGCTTGCACCGGATGCGGAAGGCGAGGTGGTGGTGACCGGCGCCGCCGGCGGGGTCGGATCGGTCGCCGTCTCGATTCTGGCGAATCTCGGTTACCGGGTCGCCGCGTCGACGGGCCGCGAGGCCGAACATGCCTATCTGACCGATTTGGGCGCCGCCGCCATCGTGCCCCGCGCCGAGCTCGAAGAGGAAGTGAAAGGGCCGCTGTCGTCGGAGCGCTGGGCGGGCGCCATCGACAATGTCTGCGGGCCGGTGCTGTCCAATGTCATGCGGGGGATGCGGACCCACGCCGGCGTCGCCGCGGTCGGCCTCGCCGGCGGCGCCAATTTCGACGGCAACATCATCCCGTTCCTGCTCCGCGGCGTAAGCCTGCTGGGCATCGATTCGGTTCTCTGTCCCATCGACCGGCGGATCGAGGCCTGGGAGCGGCTCGCCTCCCAGTTGCCCCTGGACAAGCTGGACGCGCTCACCACCGTCGCGCCGCTCGAAAAAGCCCCGGAATTGGCGGGTGAAATTCTTGCCGGGCGGGTCCGCGGACGCACCGTTCTGGAGATCGGCGGCTAACCGCTGCCCGACTAACTCATTGATTTAATTGAATTATGGATTTGGCCCCGAAAAGCCCCACGCGGCCGGTCCCGGGGCCCCTCCGCCGGCGGACTTCCGGGTCAAGAACCCGGCGCCGGGGCCCGGGCGCCGCGTCAAATCGGCGGAGCCGAAAAGGCGGGCGGCGGAAACCCGGGAATACTAATCCCTGTTGGCATCGGCGAAGCGCGCCCGTTAAACTCGCCCCAATCCGGACCGCAAAGGTCCATCAAGGGCGGTCGCGCGCGGCTGCTCATCTTCGGGGCAGTCGATGAAACCACGAATTTGGGGCGCCATTACGCTGCTGGTGTCAGTCCTTCTGACCGCGGGCGGGCCCGCGTTCGCCCAGCAACTGGCTCAGGTCCCGCCTCCCGCCACCTTCGGCGATTCCCAGCGCTGGTACGAACGGGCCGCCCAAGACGGTGACGTGGACGCCCAGTTTCTGCTCGCCGAGATCCACGAGCGCGGCCTCAAAGGGGATAAGGATATGGCCGAGGCCATCCGCTGGTACGGCGTTGCCGCGGCCCAAGGGCATGTGCCCTCTCAGCTTCGCCTGGCCCGGCTCTACTATGCCGGCCGGGAAGTCGAGCGCGACCTGTTCAAAGCCGCCACCTGGTACGGCGAAGCGGCGGAGGCGGGCCATGCCCGGGCGCAATACAATTACGCGCTGATGCTGCAGCGGGGGCACGGGGTGCCGCGGGACATCGCCAAGGCGGCCAGCTGGTACGAGAAAGCGGCCGAGGCCGGCATCGCCGACGCCCAGCGCAATTTCGGGCTGCTGCTGGCACGCGGCGACGGGGTCGCCAAGGATCCCGTGAAGGCGCTCACCTGGCTGGAGATCGCGGCCGGCAACAAGGCGCCCGTGCCGGACGTGGTGTTGAATGCGCTCACCAAGGATCTCACCGACGACCAGAAGCAGGCCGCCAAGCGGGCGGCAGCCGGCTGGCTCCGCAAGAACCCGGCAAAATAGCCCTATTCGGCGGCGGACGAGGCATAAATCAATTGCGTCATGGCCGGGCCCAGACCCGGCCATCCACGTGGATCACCGGGTCCTTGCCCGGTGATGACGGCTTGCGGGTGAGCGGGGACAGGGTGAGGGGGTGACGCAAGAACCCGATCAAATAGCCCTATTCGGCGGCGGCGGGCGCCGGATCGCTTGCCTGGCCGGTCGGCTCGCCCGTCTCGGAGACCTTCGCCAGCGTCTCTTCCGCTTCCCGGGCCTCCTGCTGGCGGGCCCACATTTCGGCGTATGCCGCGCCCTTTTCCAGCAGCCCGGCATGGGTGCCGCGCTCGATCACCTCGCCCTTGTCGAGGACCAGGATTTCGTCCGCGTCCACCACGGTCGACAGCCGGTGGGCGATGACCAGGGCGGTGCGGTTGGCCGACACCTCCGCGAGCGAAGCCTGGATTTCCTTCTCGGTGTGGGTATCAAGGGCCGACGTGGCCTCGTCGAACATCAAGATCTCCGGGCCTTTCAGGATGGTCCGGGCGATGGCCACCCGCTGCTTTTCGCCGCCCGACAGCTTCAGGCCCCGCTCGCCCACCTGCGTATCGTAGCCGTCGGGGAGGCTCATGACGAAGTCGTGAATGCTGGCGAGGCGCGCCGCTTCCTCGATCTCCGCCGGCGAGGCGCCCGGCCGGCCATAGGCGATGTTGTAATAGACCGTGTCGTTGAACAGCACCGTGTCCTGGGGGACGATGCCGATGGCGGCCCGGAGTGAGGATTGGGCGACGTCCCGGACGTCCTGGCCGTCGATGGTGATTCGGCCGGCGGTCACGTCGTAGAACCGGTAGAGGAGCCTCGAGATGGTCGACTTGCCGGCCCCGGACGGCCCGACGATGGCCACTTTCCTGCCGGGCTCGACGGTGAACGAAACGCCTTTGAGGATGCGGCGGTCCGGGTTGTAGTCGAAGTCCACGTTCTCGAACCTGATCTCGCCCCCGGATACGGCGAGGTCCGGCGCGTTCTCCTTGTCGTCCACCTCCTTGTGAACGTCCAGGAGCGAGAACATGTCCTCCATGTCGGTGAGGGACTGCTTGATCTCCCGGTAGACGAAGCCGAGAAAGTTGAGCGGCAGGAAGAGCTGGATCAGATAGCTGTTGACCAGCACGAAGTCGCCCAAGGTCATCTCGCCGTTCCTGACCCCGAAGGCGGCCATGATGATCACGATGGTCAGGCCGATGGAGATGAAGAAGCCCTGGCCGATGTTCATAAGTGAGAGCGTCACCTTGCTTTGCACCGCCGCCGCTTCGTACGACCGGAGCGCCTTGTCGAAGCGCTGGGCTTCGTGGTTCTCGTTGCCGAAATACTTGACCGTCTCGTAGTTCAACAGCGAGTCGACGGCCTTGGTTGTTGCTTCCTGGTCCTTTTCGTTCATCCGGCGGCGGAACTTGAGCCGCCATTCGGTGACCATGACGGTCCAGACGATGTAGGCGCCGACGGTAACGAAGGTAACCAGGGCAAACCAGAAATTGAACAGCCCCCACAAGATGCCGCAGACCAGCAGGATCTCGAGCAGCGTCGGCAGGATGTTGAACAGCGTGAAGTTCAAAACGAACTCGATGGCCTTGGTGCCCCGCTCGACGACCCGGCTCAGGCCTCCGGTCTGGCGGTCCAGGTGGAACCGCATGGCCAGCGAGTGGAGGTGCCGGAAGGTCTTGAGGCCCGCCTGGCGGATCGCCCGCTGGCCGACCTTGGCGAACACCGCGTCGCGCAGCTCGCCGAAGGCCTGCTGCAGGACGCGGGCCGAGCCGTAGGCGACCAGGATGCCGATGGGCACGATGACCACGTTTGCGCCCTGCCCGGTGAGGATGTCGACGGCCATCTTGTAAAGAATCGGGACGCCGACGGTGATGCCCTTGGCCGCGGCCAGGAACAGCAGCGCGATGACGACCCGCACCCGCATCTCCATCCGGTCCTTGGGCCACAGATAGGGCAGCAGGGTGCGAATGGTCTTCCAGTCGTTGCGGGCGCCGCCGCGGCGGCGCTCGGTTTCGGGCATGGTGCGCATCACCGGTTAATGTGGGTCACAACCGGGTGAGGCGCAAGGCAGAGGGAACCGTCACGGGAATCCGGTATTCATTTTGGTCGAAAGGAGAACCACAGAGGCGGTGAGGCATAGAGTAAAGAACATCAAATCACGTCATGCCCCGCCTCCGTGCGGGGCATCCAGGATATTCACCACGGAGACACGGAGGTTGAGAGGAGAGGTTTCGATCCCGGCGCTCACCGTCGCCCGCGAATCGTCATCACCGGGCTTGACCCGGTGATACACGTGGATGGCCGGGTCCGGGCCCGGCCATGACGAAATCATTTTATGCCCCACCCGGTGCTCCTCACTGTCTCACTGTCTCCGTGGTTCACGAATTGAAAGTCTGGATACCCCGGACTTGCGCCGGGGTATGACGAATTTTGGGGACGGTAGCCAAATCCCATCCTCTCCGTGCTCTCGGTGGTGAAGTCCTGTTCCCCGCGCCCCGCGCTCGCGCGGTTCCGGCATGGATGGGCGCGGCGGTTGTAGCGGGTAAGTGAATTTGTGGATTCTTCGGGTTTTGATAGAATTCGGTCCGGCAGTTTCAGGAGAGGTCACATGAACGAGAATCGCGCCTTGTCGGACTTCCGGATGTCCCGTCAGAGCCCGGTGACCGACGCCCGCGACTTCATGGCGGCGTTCGACCGCCGGTATCCGGGCCTGTTTCAGGCCGCGGAGCAGGCCTTCACCGATGCCAACCGGCGGCGCCAACTGATCTTCTGGATCGGATCGGGCGTCATCGTCGCCGCGCTGGCGCTGCTGTGGTGGACCAACGCCCGGGGAGTCACGAACATCTCGCCGTGGCTGATCGTCGGCGCCTATGCGGTCTTCTGGGGCTTCAACAAATGGCGCAAGACCGCCTCCCAACAGGCCTTCCGCGACCGTTTCACCCGCGCCGGCGTGACCGACGACGAGTTCCGCAATCTCCGTTACGCGACGTCGCTCGTCGGCTACTCCGCCGTCATGATGATCGCCTTCAACGAGATGGGCACCGCCGCCGACTTCCACGGCGGCGCGGGCGCCGATGGCGGCGGCGATGTCGGCGGAGGCGGCTGCGGCGGCTGCGGCGGTTGAGCGCCGGCTACCCGGACGACCCCCTCTGGCGGGCGATCGACGGCCTGGCGTTCGACCATTCCGATCATGATTTCACCTTTACCGGGCGGCTTGCGCGGGAAAACGGCTGGCAGGAGTGGTACGCCCAGCGGGTTGTCGACGAGTACAAGCGATTTCTCTACCTGCTCGGCCGCGCCGGCCACCCGGTGACGCCGAGCGTCCCGGTCGATCAGGCGTGGCACCTGCACCTCACCTATTCGAGGAGCTATTGGGAGGAGTTGGCGCCCCATTACGAAAAGCCGCCGCACCACGTACCGACCATGGGCGGCGCGGCGGAGGGCGAAAAGTTCAGGGAATGGTACGACAAGACGCTGGCGAGCTACGCCCGCATCTTTGGCGAGCCGGCGCCTGAACATATCTGGCAGCCCCCCGGCGAACGCTTCCGCCCGGGCCAGAGGTGGCGCTGGGTCGACGTCTCCCGGCAGGTGCCCGTGCCCAGGGCGGCGCACGAGCGGCGCCGGCTGCTGCTCATTCTGTCAATCGGGTTGAACGCGGTGTTGGCCGCCGCGGTCGTAGCGCTTATGAGCCGCTAGGCCCTATTCCGTCCGGTGGATGAGGTGGTAGCCGAAGTCGGTTTCCACCGGGCCCGAAACCTCTCCAACATCCAAGGCAAACGCCGCTTCCTCGAATTCGGGCACCATGGCGCCGCGGCCGAAGCTGCCGAGATCGCCGCCCTGGGCGGAAGACGGGCACGACGAGTTGTCCCGTGCCACATCGGCGAATTCGGCGCCGCCGTCGATATCGGCCTTGAGCCCCTCGATTTCGGCAAGCGCATCTTCCTTGGTGCGCACGGTTTCCGCCCGATAGGCGTTGGCATGGGTGATCAGGATATGCGAGGCGCGGACTTGATCGGCCATGAGGTTTCTCCCGGTGTGTCTGACTGATTGCTCCACGCCAGTCATAGACCGTTCGCCGAAGAAGGGCAAATTCGCGACCCTGGTGGAATCCGGATGAGGTGCAGGGAACAGGACTTCACGGAGGACAAGTGAGCCACCCCCCCCCAACCCTCCCCCGTCAAGGGGGAGGGGGTTTCGGTGCGTTCCCTCTCCCCTGGAGGGAGAGGGATGCGAGGGCTTTGCGAAGCGGCAGCTGAGCTTAGCCGTAGCTGGGTGAGGGGGAACTCAGTCTCCGCCGGGCGCCGATCCGACGATTGACAGAAAGGCCCCGCCCACGGACATTGCGGCCATGCCCGAAGGCCAATCCATCCCGCCCGTCGTCCTGCTGCATTTGTACATCGCGCTTGTCGCCGTCGGTGTCGGCATCGTCGTCCTGGTGCGGCCCAAGGGAACGCCCAACCACAAGTTGCTGGGACGGCTGTGGGTGGTGCTCATGCTGGTGGTCGCGTTCAGCAGTTTCGGCATCACGGAGCTCCGGGGCGCCGGCGGCGGCGCCCAAGGGCCGCAGGCGATGAGCGCCATTCACATCCTGTCGGTTTGGACCATCATCGCCATCATTGCCGGCCTTCGCGCCATCCGCCGGGGCAACCGGCGGGCCCATAAGTTCTGGATGATCGGCACCATGATCGGCCTGTTCGGCGCCGGGCTCGGCACGCTCTGGCCGGGGCGGTTTATTCCGACCTATCTCGCGGGGTTGTTTTCATGAAGAGAATTCTTGCCGCGGCATGCGTCCTGGCAGGGGCGACGTTGACCGGAACGCAATACCTACTTGCACATTGTGCGATGAAAACCGTGGATAAACACTATCCGCATTGAGCTGTTCAACCACGCAGTCGGTTCTCAAGGCTGCCTACTGAATTAAATGGAGACGATAGCCACTGCCAAGAGATTGGATAACCCTATCCATCAATGAAACGATTTTTCTGACGAACGCATTTCTATTTTTTGCCTTACGGAAGGCGCGCTCAAACCTCTCAAATTGGCTGCGCTTGTCTTCATTCAGTGAAGCCAAAGCCTTCTGAATCAAATCAAATCTCCGATATATCATCAATATCGAGAGGTACGCCGAAATCTTCTTTATATCCAACGTTTGCATCTCAAGGGCCTCCGGCGCTTTCAGGAAAAGAGCATCTCCGTGAACACATTGCCCAAAACTATTGTGAGCATCCCGTTCCCATCTTGCCAAATCAACGAAGTCAAAAAATTCATATCCTTTAGAAGACAATAGTTTGCAAACATCGCCGAAAAGCGGTTGGTTCAAATACAAATCCACAAACTCAACTTCAAGTTCCAAGCCAAAAGCCTGGTCAAGTGCAGTGTTTGCCCCCTTGAGCACATCATTTCCTGCTCCTTGGACGTCAATTTTAAGAAAATCCAAGTCATCTAATCCAACGCTATCAAGAGTGACACAGTCAAAATCTAATTGATCCAGAACATCAAAACGATTTGCATCGGGAAACCTACTTAAAAAAACTGTATTTGGTTCATAAAGTGATGATACTTGGGGTTTTCTACATAGGTTTAATTTTGCCGTTTTCGTTGAACTTGATAGGGCAAATGGCAAAATTCTGTAATCCAAAAAATCAGTTTCGCGATTTGAAATCGTATCTCGTGAACGCTTGTCTGGTTCGAAACCGATATAATTTAAATTTCTTGTATATGGTTTCCAGCGCGGCTCGATTTCCCCAGCGGCGCCAATATCTATCAGCGTAACGGCTCCATTATTTGGCAATGAATTGATTGCGGAATTTGTGGGTGAGTCAGAATATTTCACTAAAATCTTTTTTAGCTTTCTTAGAGAACTCCTAATCACTTTTTCTTCCTACCTTCAGCCAAGCGCCGCTTACGAATTATCGCGATTTTCAGTAGTCGCACGTTTGTGCAACATATTGTGTCCGTCGAAGATATAATTAAATAAATGACTTACACGAGCAAAACTACTCCCACTCGATGGTGCCCGGCGGCTTCGAGGTCACGTCGTAGACCACCCGGTTGATGCCCTTCACCTCGTTGATGATCCGGGTGGCCACGCTCCCGAGAAATTCCTGATCGAAGTGGAAGAAGTCGGCGGTCATGCCGTCGGTGGAGGTCACCGCCCGCAGCCCGCAGACATGGTCGTAGGTCCGGGCATCGCCCATGACGCCGACGGTCTGCACGGGCAGCAATACGGCGAAGGCCTGCCAGATGGCGTCGTAAAGCCCGGCGCTGCGGATCTCGTCCAGATAGATGGCGTCGGCCTTGCGCAGAATCTCCAGCTTGTCCCGGGTGATTTCGCCGGGGATGCGGATGGCCAGCCCCGGCCCGGGAAAGGGGTGGCGGCCGACGAAGCTCTCCGGCAGGCCGAGCTCGCGGCCCAGTTCCCGGACCTCGTCCTTGAACAGCGTCCGCAGGGGTTCCACCAGCTTCATGTTCATCCGTTCCGGCAGGCCGCCCACATTGTGGTGGGATTTGATGGTGACGCTCGGGCCGCCGTGGAACGAGACGCTCTCGATGACGTCGGGATAGAGGGTGCCCTGGCCGAGGAACTCGGCGCCGCCGATCCTGTTCGCCTCTTCCTCGAAGACGTCGATGAACGTGGCGCCGATGATCTTGCGTTTCCGCTCCGGATCGGCGACCCCGTCGAGCTTGTCCAGGAACAGACCGGCGGCGTTCCTGTGGACCAGCGGGATGTTGTAGTGATCCCGGAACAGGCCCACCACTTGCTCGGCCTCGTTCATCCGCATCAGCCCGGTATCGACGAACACGCAGGTCAACTGATCGCCGATGGCCTCGTGAAGCAGCACCGCGACCACCGATGAATCGACCCCGCCCGAGAGGCCGAGGATCACCTTGCCGTCGCCCACCTGCGCCCGGGCGTCCCCGATGGCCTGGGTCTTGAAGTGGGCCATGGTCCACTCGCCGGAACAGCCCGCCACCCGATGGGTGAAGTTGGCCAGCAGCTTGGCCCCGTCCGGGGTGTGGATGACCTCGGGGTGGAACTGGACGCCGTAGAATTTGCGCTCATCGTCGGCGATGGCCGCGAAGGGCGCGGTGTCGTTCCTGGCCACCACCCGGAACCCGTCGGGGATGCCGTCGACCCGGTCGCCGTGGCTCATCCAGACCTGATGGGTTTCGCCCTTCGACCAGACGCCGTCGAACAGCGCGCAGTCGTCGGCCACGTCGACCATGGCGCGGCCGAATTCCCGGTGGTCCGAAGGGCGCACGCCGCCGCCCATCTGGGCGACCATGGTCTGCTCGCCGTAGCAGATACCGAGTACCGGCACGCCCGCCGAATACACCTCGTCGGGGGCCTTGGGGGTCCCCATTTCATGGACGCTGGCCGGGCCGCCCGAGAGAATGATGGCTCGGGGATCGAAGGCTTGGAGACTCTCCGCCGTCACCGCGTTGAACGGGTGGATTTCGGAATAGACCCCCGATTCCCGGACCCGCCGGGCGATCAACTGGGTCACCTGGGAGCCGAAATCGATGATCAGAATTTTGTCGGATTCGTTCGCCGTCATGCTCAACGTGTCTTAAGGGGAGTCGTCCAACGCCTCAATGGCTTTTGTCAGGTCGGGCCAGCCGTAACCGGTCTCCTTGAGGTCGGCGCCCCACAGGCGCTCGACCCGCTCGCCCTCGCGCCGGCCGCCCATGGCCTCGTAGAAGTAGCGGCTCGGGTTGGCGGCCAGCACCCAGATGACCGCCGAGTCGAGGCCCGCGCCGGACAGTTCCCCGAACAGGCGCCGCAGCAGTCCCCGGCCGTTGCCCTGCTCCTGGAAGTCGGGGTGGACGTAGAGGGTATAGACCTCGCCGGTGAAACCGGAGCGGCGCTGGCGGTTGGGCCCGCAGCTGCCGACCCCGATGACGCCTTGCGCCCGGTCCTCGGCGACGACGATAAATTCCCGCCCCCGCTTCTCGATGGCCCTGTTGATCGCCTTGGCCCAGCGGGCCGCCTGGATTTCCGGCGACATCTCCAGCAGCACCTTGTCCGGCACCGACCCCGCGTAGGTGGTCCGCCAGGTTTCCACGTAGACCCCCGCGATGGCCGGCGCATCGTCCGGGCGGGCGCGGCGGAAGCGGGACGCCATCAGGCCGTCCTTTCCAGCACCGCGGCGAAGAACCCGTCGGTGCCGTGACGGTGCGGGGTGAGGCGCAGGAAATCGCCGTCCCGCGCCGGGTCGGCCGGACACGCGGCGCCGATGGTTTCCTCCCACACCCGCTTCACCGGGATCACCCGGAAGCCGCCGAACCATTCGAGGAAGTCTTCGATCTGGCGCTCGTTCTCTTCGGCCAGGATGGAGCAGGTGGCGTAAATCAGCCGCCCGCCCGGCTTCACCAGCCGGCAGGCTTCGTGGAGGATGCGCCGCTGGTCCTTGGCGAGGTCGCGGAGGTCCCGGCCGGTCAGCCGCCAGCGGGCGTCGGGCCGCCGCCGCCAGCGCCCGGTGCCCGAGCACGGCACGTCGGCCAGCACCCGGTCGATGGCGCCTTCGTTGTCATGGACCCACATGTCGCCCCCAGGGACCAGCACCCGGCTCTCGATGCTCCGGCATTCGGCGCGCTTCAGCCGGGGTTTCAGCGCGCCCAGGCGTTTGGGGTCGATGTCGCAGGCGGTGATCTCGCCCTGGTCCTTCATCTCCGCGGCGATGGCCAGCGTCTTGCCGCCGGCGCCGGCGCAGAAATCGACCACCTTCATGCCCTTCCGGGCGCCGACCAGCAGGGCGATGATCTGCGAGCCCTCGTCCTGCACCTCGACGAAGCCGCCCCTGTAGGCGGTGGCCGCCTGAAGGTTGGCCCGGCCTTCGATGCGCAGGCCGATGGGGGAGAGCGCCGTCGGTTCGGCCTCGATCCGGTCGTTCCTCAGCACCTCGAGCGCCCGGGCGCAGTCCCCCTTGAGGGTGTTTACCCGGAGATCGAGGGGGGCGACGGTGTTGAGGGCGTCCATTTCCTCGGCGAGGCCGCGGTTCAGCAGATCGGTGAGCGACCGCTCGAGCCAGGACGGGAATTCGTGGGCCACCCAGGCGGGCTGGTCGGCGTGGTCGAGAGTCTCCCCGGCGAGCGCGTCCACCAACTCGGCTTCTTCCGCCGTCAACGCCTTGGGCGCGTAGCCGGCGCCGTCGAACAGGTCTTCGATGCCGCTTCGGGCGAGGCCGTCCGCCAGGGCCAGATCGGCCAGCGCGCGCCGCCGCCCGTCGGGCCGGCGGTTGTCCTGGATTCGCAGCATCCACCAGTCGAGCCGCGCCCGGTGACGGACGATGCCGAATACGCGCTCGGTGACGGCGCGGCGGTCCTTGGAGCCGGCGTAGCGGCGCTCGCGGAAATAACGCTCGATGGCGCGGTCGGCGGGCGCCCCGGTCTCTTCCAACCGGTCGATGATTTCGATCGCCGCGGCGATCCGCGCGCCGGGCGTCATCGGGGCGCGCGCTCCCGGATCGCGCGGGGCCTAGTTATCGACGCGGTAATTGGGCGCTTCACGGGTGATGGTGACGTCGTGCACATGGCTTTCGCGCAGGCCCGCGGCGGTGATCCGCCGGAAATTGCAGTTGCCCTGCATGTCGGCGATGGCCGCCTTGCCGGTATAGCCCATGGAAGATCTGAGCCCGCCCACCAGCTGATGGATGACGTGGGCGGCCGGACCCTTGAACGGCACGCGGCCCTCGACGCCTTCGGGGACCAGTTTCAGGCTGTCGGACACCTCCTGCTGGAAATACCGGTCGGCCGAACCCCGGGCCATGGCGCCGATGGAGCCCATCCCGCGATAGGCCTTGTAGGAGCGGCCCTGATAAAGGAACACCTCGCCCGGGCTTTCCTCGGTGCCCGCCAGCAGCGAGCCGATCATCACGCAGTCGGCGCCGGCGGCGATGGCCTTGGCCACGTCGCCCGAATACTTGATGCCGCCGTCGGCAATGCAGGGTACGCCCGCCTTGTGGCATTCCTCGGCCGATTCCAGGACGGCGGTGAACTGCGGCATGCCGACACCGGCGACCATGCGGGTGGTGCAGATGGTGCCGGGACCGATGCCGATCTTGATGCTGTCGGCGCCGGCATCGATCAGCGCCTTGGCGCCGTCCCTGGTGGCGATATTGCCGGCGGCCACCTGAACGTAATTGCTGAGCTTCTTGATCCGGTTGACCGCGTCCAGGACGCCGGCCGAATGTCCGTGGGCGGTGTCGACGACGATGACGTCGACCTCCGAATCCAGCAGGGCCTCGGCGCGGGCGAGACCCGCCTCGCCGACCCCGGTCGCGGCGGCGACCCTGAGCCGGCCTTTCTCGTCCTTGCAGGCGTCGGGGAACTTCTGCGCCTTTTCCATGTCCTTCACGGTGATCAGGCCGATGCAGCGGAACGCGCCGTCGACGACGATCAGCTTTTCGATCCGGTGCTGATGCAAAAGCCGCTTGGCCTCCTCCGCCGCGACGCCTTCCCCGACGGTGATCAGCGGCCGGCCGGCGGCGTGCGCGGTCATCAGCTCGCTGACCGGCTGCTTGGGGTCGCTGGCGAACCGGACGTCCCGGTTGGTGATGATGCCCACCAGCCTGCCGTTGCCGTTCTCGACCACCGGAATACCGGAAATCCTGTGCCGCTCCATCAGGTCGAGGGCGTCGGCGAGGGTGGCGTCGGGGCGGATGGTCATCGGATCGACCACCATGCCGCTTTCGAACTTCTTCACCTTGCGGACCTCGGCGGCCTGTTCATTGGGCTCCAGATTCTTGTGGATGACGCCGATGCCGCCGGCCTGGGCCATGGCGATGGCGAGCGCGCTTTCGGTCACCGTGTCCATGGCGGCGGACACCAGGGGAATGCCGAGATCGATGGAGCTGGTCAGACGGGTGGCGGTGTCGGTATCGGACGGCAGGACATCGGAGGCCGCAGGTTCCAGCAGGATGTCGTCGAAGGTCAGACCGTCCGGGATATTCATGCCATCTCCGTATCAGAGTTGGCGCCCGATCATACACAGATGGGCGGCAAAACCAAGCCGCCAGAATGCGTTTCGGCAACCCCAATCGCCTCAACGGGTTAGGGGGGCGTCAGGCCTCGCGGAAGCCGGTGGCGACGACGTAGATCTCCGCCGATTCGGCGCGGCTTGCCGGCGGTTTGGCATGGCGGATCGAGGCGAAGCGCCGCTTCATGTCGGCCAGCAGCCGGGCCTCCGTGCCACCCTGAAAGACCTTGGCGACGAACCCGCCGCCCGGCGCCAGGACGCCGAGCGCCAGATCGTAGGCCGCCTCGACCAGCGCCATGGTCCGCAAATGGTCGGTCCCGGCGTGGCCGGAGAGCGGCGGGGCCATGTCGCTCAACACCAGATCCGCCTTGCCGCCCAGGGCCCCGGTGATTCTGGCCGGCGCGTCCTCGTCATGGATGTCGCCCTGAAGAACGGCGGCGCCCGGAATGTCCTCCATTTCCAGAATATCAAGGGCGACGATTTCACCCCCGGTTTCGGTCACCGCCACCTGCGTCCAGCCCCCCGGCGCCGCGCCCAGATCGAGCACCCGCATTCCCTTGCGGAGCAGATTGAACCGGTCGTTCAGCTCCAGGAGCTTGTAGGCCGCCCGCGAGCGGTATCCGTCGCGCCGGGCCTGCGCCACGTACGGGTCGTTGAGCTGGCGCTGAAGCCAGCGGGTGGAGGAGGATTTGCGCCCCTTGGCGGTTTTCACCCGGACCGTGAGATCGCGCCCGGCCATGCGGCCGGATTGGCGGCTGGATTGGCGCTTCCGCCCGCGTCCTTTCGCCACGGCCGGCTCTCAGGCGGCGGGTTGGGCGGCCGCGACCCGGTCCATCGCCATCAGTTCGAGGAGGATGCCCTCGCGCAGGCCCCGGTCGGCGATCCGCAGCGATCCGACCGGCCAGCACCGGCAGATGGCTTCCAGGATGGCGCAGCCCGGCACCACCAACTCGGCGCGCTCGTGGCCGATGCACGGGATGGCGGCGCGGCCGTCATAGTCCATGCCGGTCAACCGGTCCGAGGCGCGCCCGAGGGCGTCGAAATCGATGTGCAGGCCGTCGATGTGGGATCGGGAGTAGCGGGGGAGTTCCAGATGCACGGCGCCCAGCGTGGTCACGGTCCCGGAGGTCCCGAGCATTTGCACCCGGCCCCGGCCCACCCGGCCGGCGATGCGGTTGCGCCGGCAGAACGCGGGCAGGTGCCGGGCCACGGTTTCGACCATGTTTTCATACGCATCCCGGGATACTTCGCCGGTGCCGCAAATCTCCGACAGGGTCACCACCCCGATGGGAAGGGACAAGGTGTCGGCGATCCTGAATCCGTCGTCGCCGTCCCGCACCGCCCAGACCAGCTCGGTGGAGCCGCCGCCGATATCGAACACCAGGGCGTGGGGCGGATCGTCGGCAAGCAGGCTTCTGCAGCCGGCCAGCGCCAGCCGCGCCTCTTCCCGGGAAGAGATGGTTTCCATCCTCAGCCCGGTCCGGCTCTCGATGCGTTCGATGAAGTCGCCGCAGTTGACCGCCCGCCGGCAGGCTTCGGTGGCGATGTTGCGGGTACGGGCGACGTCGAACTGTTCGAGCTTCTTGGCGCACACGCCGAGCGCCCCGATCGCCCTGTCCATGGCGTCCTCGCACAACCGGTCGTCCCCGGCCATTCCTTCGCCGAGACGCACGATCCGCGAAAAAGAGGTCACCACCCGGAAGCCGTCGATGGTCGGCTTGGCGATCAGCAGCCGGCAGTTGTTGGTGCCAAGATCAAGCGCGCCATAGGTTTTCGCCGGCTTGCGCCGCCGCCGATACAGTCCGGTTCTGCCCGACCCGTTGGCCTTTTTCTTGGCCCTGCTTTTGGCCGGGGTCTTAGTGTTCGGGCGGCTTGTTCCGCCGTCCTCCCCGTTAGTCATCGGTCTCAGCCCCGAGTTCGTCTTATGTGAGAATAGCCCGGATCGGGGCCGGGGCCTATCCCCCAACGGGCTTCGGAGACGGCTTGTTTTCAGGGGGCGGGTTGGAGTAAACATACGCCCCCCTGCTGGGGCGTCGTATAATGGCTATTACGTCCGGCTCTGACCCGGAAAATTGGGGTTCAAATCCCTGCGCCCCAGCCATCTCTCACCAGAGGGCAATCGGTTCGGTCAATGCCGGACGCGCCCGTTCGGACTGCTGACTGGTTTCTTTCGGAATCTGCGTTAGCAATTGGATACGGCGGGCCAACTCAAAAGGACCAATAGCTCTTTTGCTGATCCTCCTGGACGTATCCTTTCCCGTATTCGCGCTGATATTGTGCGGGTACCTAGCCGGCAGATCGGGGCTTCTGGGGCCTCAATCCGCCCGGGCCCTGAACGGGTTTGTCTTCTATTTCGCTCTCCCGGCATTGCTTTTCAGCTTTACCGCCAAGGCGCCGATCGCGGACATTCTCAACTGGCCGTTCATCGGCGCGGTCCTGGGGGCGTCACTGGTCACCTACATCGTCGCAATTGCCGCCGGTTGGAGTTTGTTCGGTCAGCGTTTCCCCGTGGTCGGCCTCTCCGCGCTGGCGGGGGTCTTCGCCAATACCGGCTACCTCGGCATCGCGCTCTTCCTGACGGCATTCGGACCGGAGAAGGTTGCGCCGGCGATCGTCGCCACCGTTGCCGTCAATACGGTGTTCGTCGGCGGCACCATCGCGCTTCTTGAAATGAACGAACAGGAGAGGCGGCCGCTTCTCCCGACGGTCACGAACATTCTCTCCGCGCTGGCAAAAAATCCCCTGGTCAGCGCGCCGATCATCGCACTGCCGTTCAGCTTCTACGCCGTCGAACTGGCGTCGCCGATCTCACGGTTCCTGGATCTGCTGGCGTCCGCCGCGGCGCCGGCGGCGTTGTTCGCGATTGGGATGTCGTTCGTGAACCGGACGGTTGGCGCCAAGCCCAGTGAGATCGGCACCTTTGTCGCAATTAAAATCTGCCTCCATCCCCTGTTGACCTGGCTCGCGGTGACGTTTGTGTTCGACATGGAACCCTTCTGGGCATCCTCCGCCGTCCTGCTGGCGGCTCTGCCGACAGCGGCCGTCGCTTTCGTCATGGCGCAGGAACGGCGGATTTACGTGGAGCAGGTCTCCAGCATAATCGTCGTGAGCACCGTGGCCTCCGTATTCGGCGTATCGGCATTGCTGATCGCATTGCCCGCGTAAGGGGGGCGCAGCGCCTAGGCGATGTGCCTTTTGGTCAGATTCTCGCCGGCATTGGCCGCCGAGCCGACGGTCCGGGCGACCACGCCGTTGGTGTCCGGCTGATAGGTCAGGGTTTCCTCCTCGAACAGATCGACCCCGGTGACGCGGACGAACCGCGCGCCGGCTTCGAAATGAATCTGGTGGATTTCATGGGGGCCGAACTTGCCCGCCATGCCCGGATCGAGCCGGTATTTTCTGGCCGATTCGATCTCGGCGTAGCCGTCCCTGGATTTGTCGTCGAGGCGGTTCCACTCGGTCATGTCGGTGAACCGTTTGGCCTGTCCGTAAATCGCCCAGGACGCCCCGTGATCGTGGGGCGGCGAGGTCCTCCCCTCGGCGTAGCCGTGGGCATAGACCAGAAATCCCTTCTCCGGGTCCTGATAGAGTTCCACCACGCCGCCATCGGCATCCGGCCCGCAATGTTCTTCGACGAAGGGCTGGTTCTCTTGAAGCAAGCGTTCGAGGTTCCGGCGGATTTGTTCGAGGTCGGCCTTGCCGGCCTTGTCATAGGCGGCCCGGTTATCCGCGCAGAATTGCTCAAAGCTGTAGGTCATGGCTGGTTCCTTCCCGCGGCTTTCCCGGCCGCGCCGTTTCCAAATTACAGGATAAAACCGTAAAATATAGAGCCGCCCCTGACAACCGTGCATCGGGCGCGGAGTCCCGGGCGCGAACCGGCCCCTCCGGCGGCCGGCTGAAGAAAACGTGATTGGAATAAAACAGGGTACGGCCCCTTAATATCCCTATACGGCGCATTCCTTTTAATGCGTACGGGTCAATCAACCACGGAAAAGGCCCCGCCATGGCATCGGCACGCAGCTTTTCTCCCCCAATCGTCCTCGCGGCGTTTCTGGTTGCGCTTTCATTGGCCTGGTCCGGCGCGCCGCGGGCCCAGGACAGGGAACCGCTGCCGGACCATGTCATCGAGAAGTTCGGCAATCCGCCGGCGGTCCCGGACGGCCCGCTGTCCGACGCCCTGCGGTCGGCGGTGAAGACGGCCTTCATCGACGCCATGGCCAACGAGAGGTGGGGCAACGATCAATCGGCGGCGCTGGAACAAATCGTCGAAGGGAAGGACCCCCGCATCGTCTGGCTCATCGCCGATCTGATGCGCTTCATCTCTTCGCGCAGCCTGAACGATGAATTGAGCTACGCCGCCGTCAGGCTGCTGGGGATCGGCTCGCCCATCGGCAATCATTGGGGAGCCGTCACCGATCATCTCATTGCGTGGGACATTCCGGCGCCCCCCGGCTATCTGCGGGTAAAGCGCGCCATATTCACGACCATGGTGCCCGGCTGGGACAAGATCTTCGTCGAAGGCGATATCGACTGGCGGCACGTTTCCTGGGGCGGCGTGCTGATCGACGACCGCGCGTACGATACGACGGACGAGCTGTGCAACTGCATTCCCGCCGCCGACAATCCCAAGGTGAGCAGCGCCGAAGATGCGGCATGGCTCAAGGACGGGGACATCGTTTTCGGGATCGGGGTGAACGGCGAGTACCGGGCCTACCCGCGCCGCATCATGGAAGTGCGCGAGATGGTCAACGACACCCTGGGCGGCAGGCACCTGGGCATTCCCTACTGCACGCTCTGCGGTTCGGCGCAGGCCTATTTCACCGACCGGCTGCCCGAGGGGATCTGGCGGCCCATCCTGCGCACCTCGGGGCTGCTGATCCGGTCCAACAAGGTGATGTACGACATCAAGACGTTTTCGGTGTTCGATACGTTTCTGGGCGCGGCAGTGACCGGGCCGCTGGCGGAGAAGAAACTTAGGCTCAAGCAAGCCACGGTCGTTACCACGGATTGGGGCCGATGGAAGAAACTGCACCCCGAGACGACCGTGCTGGTCGAGGAACTGGCGCTTGGCCGCGACTTCGATTTCCGCAACGGCCGGGATGCCAACGGCCCCATATTTCCGGTCGGCGATGTGGATCCGCGGCTGCCGGTTCACGAAGACATCATCGGCGTCGTCACCGCGTCCGGCAAACCGGTGGCGTTCCAGCGGAGCAAGGCGCTTCTGGCGCTGACGAAAGGCGATGAGATCGCCTTCGAGAACGTTCGCCTGCGGCTCGAGGCCGGCGGCATCAAGGCGGTCGGCGCCGACGGTTCCGATCTCGGCAGCCACCAGGCGTTCTGGTTCGCCTGGTCGCAGTTCCATCCCGGGACCGCCCTCTGGCCCAGGTGAAGGCGCATCCTGCCCCGGCCGCGGTCAGGCCGTGGTTGCGGCGTCCGGCGGCGTCCTATACACCGGCTGCCGTCAAAGTCCTTGCTCAAAGTCCTCGCTCAATTTCCAGGGTATTCTCATGTTCTTCAAATGCACCCACGCGCACCACGCGGCCGCCGCCCGTTCGCCCGCCGATGAAGGCGCCGCCGGCGCCACCGTCTCGAACGGTTCCAAGTCCCTCGTGGTCGATGTTCACTGTCACCGGGAATGCCAGGCGGCCATGGAGATGATGAAGGCCGAAGCGGAGCGCGTCGGCTTCGTGCCGCTGCAGTTCGGCAACGACATCACCCGCAAGGTGAACGCCGCACAGATCGAATTCATCAAGCCGAAGATGCTCTCCCTCGAGGAGCGTATCGCCGATATGGACCGGATGGGGGTCGATATCCAGGCGGTCTCCATCTCGCCTTATCAATTCTACTACTGGGCCGAACCGGAGATCGGGCGGAAGGCGTCGCAAATGGAAAACGACGACCTCGCGGAAGCCGTCGCCCGGTACCCGGACCGTCTGGTGGGCCTCGGCACGGTGCCGCTGCAAAACACCGAAATGGCCGTCGCCGAGATGGAGCGCTGCGTCGACGAACTCGGATTCCGGGGGCTGGAGATCAACACCCATGTGGGCGGCGACGAGCTGTCCGCCGAACGCCTGGCGCCGTTCTGGGCCAGGGCGGAGGAACTGGGCATCCTCTTGTTCATGCACCCGGCCGGCTACACCAGCCCGGAGCGTTTCGGCGATCATTACTTCCTCAACATAATCGGCCACCCGCTGGAATCGACCATCGCCATCAGCCAGCTGATCTTCGGCGGGGTCATCGACCGTCATCCCGGCCTCAAGATCTGCGTCGCCCACGGCGGCGGATTCCTGCCGAGCTACGCCGGGCGCATGGATCACGCCTATCACGCCCGGGAGGACGTTTCCCACGGACTGCCCAAACCCCCCGGCGAGTACCTGAAGAAGTTCTATTTCGACACCATGGTCTTCGCCCCCGACCAGATCGAGTTCCTGGTCGAGAAGTACGGCGCCGATCACGTGTTGTTGGGCACCGACTATCCCTACGACATGGGTGAGGACGATCCGGTCGGCTTGGTGGCCAGGGCGGGCAAGCTCACCGACGAACAGCGGACGCGCGTCTGCGGCGGCTCGGCGGCGGAGCTGCTCAAGCTGAACTAGGTTCCACATCAAGATGGTCCCGCCTTGTTTTCCGTCGGGGGTGACGGATACTATGCGTTCCCGCCGACAAAACACCTTAACCCAAAGGGAGGATCACAATGGGACTGTTGGTTAAACGATGGGGCATGGCCTTGGGCCTCGGCCTCATGCTCATGGCCGGAACCGCGCAGGCGGAATACCCCGAACGACCCGTCGAAGTCATAGTCCCGTGGCCTCCCGGCGATCTGGAGGATGTGGTCGCGCGGTTGATCTCGGATCAAATTCAAAAGGATTTCGGGGTCCCCTCGGCGGTGGTGAACATGAAAGGCGGCGGCGGCGTCATCGGCGCCAATCACGTGGCCCAGGCGCGTCCCGACGGCTATACCGTCGGCATGTTCACGGGCAATATCCTCACCGCGCACATCATCAAGAAGCGCGCGCCGTTCGGGCGCGACGCCTTCGAACCGCTGGGGATCATCATCAATTATCCCATGGGCCTGTGGGCGCGCGGCAATCTGCCGTTCGGCGACTTGGCGGGGCTCGCCGCATACGCCAAGAAAAACCCGGTAAAACTCGGCCATTTCGGGTTCAACGGCCCGCCGACCCGGCAAACCCTGCTGGCGGCCAAAAGATTGGGCTTCAAGTTCGCCGGCAATGCCGCCTATGACGAAACCAACTGCACCTTGCTGGCCAGCGGCGACGCCGATGTCATCGTCAGTACGGTCAAGCTGATCAAGCCGTGCCTCGACAGCGGCGAGGCGAAGGGCCTGGCCGCCTACACCGCCAACCGGATTTCCATCCTGCCCAAGCTCGCCACCCTCGACGAGCAGGTGCCGGGCATCGCAACACCGGCCTGGGCAGGTCTGTTCGTACGCTCCCAGGTGCCGGCGGATGTGCGCAAGAAAATCGCCGCATCGGCGGTGAAGGCGCTGAACAGCAAGAAGGTCAAGGATATCGAGGCCAATACCGGTGCGGTGATCGGCTGGACCGACGGCAAGGCCGCCGTCCGGTTCGTCGACGAACAGTACAAGCGCGTCGAGGCCCTGCTGGCGAAATAAACCGGCCCGCCTGATGGCGAAGGAAAACACCGAAGAGCAGGACGTCCTGTCCCTCGTTGCCGGCGGCAGACCGAGGGGCAGGATGCTGTTTGCCGCCCTCGCCATCGGTTCGGCGATACTGCTGATCCTGGTGGGCAGCCAGACCGAGCCCGGCGCCGAAGGCGGCGGCTGGTGGAACGAGCCCCGGAACGGGCCCATCTTCGCCCTCAGCCTGATGTTCGTTTTTTCGGTGCTCGCCGCCATCTTCGCCGCCCCCGCCGAAGGACCCGCGGCCAAGCGGCTGACCGCGATCGCTCTTCTGCTGTCGGCCGGATTTCTGGCCGCCATCTGGCTAATGGGGCTGATCGGCTACGGGCTGTCGGTGCTCGCCTTTTGCGCCCTCTGCGCAGCCATCGCGGGCTTCCGCGGGCGCCGGCTGGCGGCGGTGGCGGCGGGGCTCGCCCTCACCATGCTGGTCCTGTTCCGGTTCGTCCTCGGGCTGTGGTTCCCGAAGGCGGCGCTGTTCAAGCTCACCCCGTGGCTCGAGACCCTCGGCCGGTTCCTGTGATGCTGGAAAATCTCTCGGTCGCCGTCGATCAGGTCCTGGCGGTCCCGGTGCTCGCCGCGCTCGCCGGCGGCAGCCTGCTCGGCATCATCATGGGCGCCATCCCCGGCCTCGGCCCGGGCGTCGCCATCGCAATTCTGCTGCCCGTCACCTTCAGCCTCGACCCGCTGTCCGGCATTACCCTGCTGATGGGAGTCTATGCCGGCGCGTGGTACGGCGGGGCGATTCCCGCGATTTTGGTCAATACGCCGGGAACCGGGGTCAGCGTCCTGACCACCTATGACGGCTACCCCATGACCCGTGCCGGAGAGCCGCAGCGGGCCCTGTCCCTGGCCTATGCATCGTCGTTCTTCGGCGGCACGTTCAGCGTCCTCGTCCTGATCGTCGCGGCGCCGCTGCTGGCGGCGTTCGCCAAGAAATTCGGCTCGGCGGACATGGCGATGGCCGCGGCGCTCGCCATGGTATTGGTGATCACCGCTCACCGAGGGGCCGAGCTGGCCGCCGCGGCGACGCTCTGCCTGGGCCTGTTCCTGGGAACCATCGGGCTCGAGGGGGCCTACGGCTCGCCGCGCTACACCTTCGGCACTACCTGGCTGCTCGGCGGCATACCGCTGATCTCCATCATCCTCGGCCTGTTCGCCATGTCCCAGGGCTTTCTCCTGATCTCGAAGAGCGGCGACAAGGCGGTGCCGGTGGAAATGAAACGGCGGCTGCTGGGCGGCTTCGCCGAGGTCCTGCGCTACCCCAGGACGCTGCTGCGCTCATCGTCGTTCGGCGTCGCCATGGGTATTCTGCCGGGGGTCGGGGAATTCCTCGCCCAGTTTTTCTCATACAGCACGGCTAGGCGCGGCTCCAAGACCCCGGAACTGTTCGGCAAGGGGGCGCCCGAGGGGATCATCGCCTCCGAAGCCGCCAACAATGCCGTCCCGGCGGCGGCGCTGGTGCCGCTCCTGGCCCTGGGCATCCCGGGCGAGGTCCTGACCGCCATGATGCTGGCCGTGTTCACCGTCCACAACGTCGACCCCGGACCCGCCCTGTTCGCCGAGAACGGGCCGTTCGTCTCCGGCCTCTATCTGTCCCTGTTCCTGATGAATTTCGTCATCGTCGGAATTCTGCTGTTCGCCACCCGGTGGATCGCCCTGGTAACGCGGATCGACGACCGCCTGCTCGGCATCGCCATTCTGTGTTTCGCCATGGCCGGATCCTATTCGGCCAACTTCCGTCTCACCGATCCGCTCATTGCGGCGGCGTTCGGCCTCCTGGGGCTGGCGCTGAAACGGGCCAACGTCCCGCTGGTGCCGATTATTCTCGGCCTGGTGCTGGGCCCCATCTTCGAGACCCGCATGCGCCAGGCCATCGGCGGCAACGGCGGCGACCTCTCGGTGTTCATTGAGCGGCCCATCAGCCTTACGCTGCTGATCGTCATGGCGCTGCTGATCGGCGGCAGCATCATCGGCCGGCTGCGCCGCCTGTCCTCGGGCTTGACCTGACCATCGGACAAAGGCTTAGTGACGGACATGCCGACAAACATGCCAACCAACACGGAAGACGCCGAATACCGGCTGTACTACTGGCCCATGATCCAGGGGCGCGGCGAGTTCGTGCGGCTTGTGCTCGAAGACGCCGGCGCGGCCTATACGGACGTCGCGAGACTGCCGGAGGAGGAAGGGGGCGGCGTGCCGTCCCTGGTGGCGTTCATGCAGCGCGACGATCTGGGGACGCCGGTCTATGCCCCGCCGATCCTGCAGCACGGCGAGCTGTATCTCAGCCAGACCCCCGCCATCTGCGCCTATCTCGGCGAGCGCCATGGACTCGCCCCGGACGGGGACGCGAAGTGGCGGGCGCGGCATCTGCAGCACACCATCACGGACTTCGTGATGGAGGCCCACGACACCCATCATCCCATCGCCAATTCATTGCATTACGAGGACCAGCAGGCGGAGGCGCTGAAACGCACGGCCGCGTTCCGGAGCGAGCGCCTGACCAAGTACTTCGGCTATTTCGAACGGACGCTGGCGCAAAACACGGACGCCGGCGGCGAATGGCTCGTCGGCGCCGGCTGTTCACATGCGGACCTGTCCCTGTTTCAGGTGGTCGCGGGGCTCGACTATGCGTTCCCCAGGACCATGGCCGCCCTGCGCGACGACTATCCGGGAATATTCGCGCTGCACGACCGTGTCGGCAGGAGACCCAACATCGCCGGCTACCTGGCGTCCGAGCGGCGCATTCCGTTCAACGAGCTCGGTATCTTTCGCCGCTATCCGGAACTCGACGCGCCGGCCTGAGACAAGCCCGCCCCGGGGATCGATCCGCGGAACGCACGAACTTGCTGTCGACATGAAGAAGGGTGTCTTTAGGGGAGAGAAGGTCAAAGCCCTGCAACCCGCGCCGGACGGCTCGGGAGCAGCGGTGGTGAAGTGGTACGGGGATCAAATTAGTAATTTGTGCTGTGCGAATTATGTTGCGAAAAATTTTTATTTTGGCGCTAAACGTGATGCTGATTGTGGGCATATACATAGGATTGGCGGATAAAACGGAAAGTATATTTGAGCTAATATTTTTTATTGTAATAATAGAGTTATTGTTAATTGGTATTTGGCTCGTCACAAAGTCCGAATAAAGTAAAAGGATAATGTATGGCGCAGGCGCCATTGGAGCAGTGACAGCGGTAGCAAACGCGACCCGGGAGCACGTTTCCCACGGACTGCCCACCACCCGCCCCGGTGGCGTAGTCATTCGGCCGCCTCGTCGTTGGCCGCCGGCGCATCCGCACCCGCCGCCGGCGCGAGTTCCCTGGCCTCCGCCTCGGCCCGCCGGTATGAGCGGATGGAAAACGGGAAGCTGCTCAAATAGGCGGCGGCGATCAGCGTCAGGGTCAACCACGGCGCCGAAACGGTCAGCGCGGCCAGCAGTCCGGCCCCCAGCATGGGCGCCAGGACGAACCGCTGCTGAATGCGGATGTTCTTGAACGAATAGGTGGGCAGCTTGCTGACCATCAGGCAGGCGACGACGATGATAACGGCGCCGACCAGCAACGGCCGGCGCAGCCATTCGGCGTCGGTTTGAAACCACAGGATCATCGGCAGCATGACCAGACCGGCCGCCGCCGGCGCCGGCACGCCGGTGAAATAGCCCTTGGCCCAGGCCGGCGGATCGTCGTCGTCCATGACCGTGTTGAACCGGGCCAGCCGCAGCGCCATGCACACACTGAACAGCAGGACGGGGACCCAGCCGACGGGACCGGCGGTCTGCATGGTCCAGAGATACAGGATCACCGCCGGGGCGACGCCGAAGGCGATGAAGTCCGACAGGCTGTCCAACTCGGCGCCGAATTTCGAGGTCCCCTGCAGCAGCCGCGCGATGCGGCCGTCGAGGGCGTCGAAGATGGCGGCGATGACCAGCGAAACCATCGCCGGCTGCCATTTGCCCTCCAGTCCGTAGCGAAGCGCCGTCAGGCCGGCGCACAGCGCCAGCATGGTCAGCATGTTGGGCAGCATGCGGTTGAACGAGAGGCCGCGGAGGCGCCGCTGGCGGGGGCGGAACATCAGCGCACCTCGCCCGTGCGCCGGTCTTCCTGGGCGCGAAGATCGGCGATCACCGTTTCGCCGGCGATTGCGGTTTGACCGACGGCGACCAGCGGGACCGCGCCCTCGGGCAGATACACATCCACCCGGCTGCCGAAGCGAATGATCCCGAACCGTTCCCCGGCCCGCACCTCCTGATCCTCCCTGAGGTCGCAGCGGATGCGCCGCGCCACCAGGCCGGCGATCTGGACCACGCCGAAGCTCCGCCCGTCGGCGGTCTCCATGTGAAACGACTGGCGTTCGTTGTGTTCGCTGGCCTTGTCGAGGGAGGCATTGAGGAACCTGCCCGGACGATAGGCGGTCTTGACGATCCGCCCAGCGATGGGAATACGGTTTACGTGGACGTTGAACACGTTCATGAAGATCGATATCCGCGTCCGCGGGCTCTCGCCCATTTCGATCTCGGCGGGCGGTGCGGCGTCGGTGATCATCTGGACCACGCCGTCGGCGGGGCTGATCACCAATCCGTCCCGCGCCGGGGTGACCCGTTCGGGGTCGCGGAAGAAGTAGGCGCACCACAGGGTGAGGACGGCGCCCGCCCAGCCCAGCGGCTCCCAGATGACCGCCAGTACGACGGTGCCGCCGGCAAACAGCCAGACGAACGGCCAACCGGCCGGATGGAGAGGCGGGATAATCCCGGACATCTTCCCTCACGTTTTCCCAAGGGTGAAGGCGGGCATTCTACTCGCCGGTCCCTGCGGCGTTAAGTGCCTATCTTGCAAGGGGTTTCCGCGCACCAAGCCTGCGCATCCCCCTCACCCAGCCCACCGGACCGGCTCCGCCGGCCGGAGGACAGGCATGGCTAGGCTCGCTTCGCTCGCCAAGCCTCCGCGTCCCCCTCCCTCGGGGGGAGAGGGAACGCACCGAACCCCCTCCCCCCTCGAGGGGGGTGGGTTGGGGGGGGGGTGAAGATGAGGGTGGGGGTGAGACAGCCCTTCTCCATGCTCTCCGGGCTCTCGGCGGTGAAGACCTGTTCCCTGCACCTCACGCGCATTCCTCCGGAGACCGGGCGGGACAACGAACTCACCTCAGTTGATCGACGGCAGACGGAAGACCTGTCCCGGATAGATCAGATCCGCATCCCGGATCTGCTTCCTGTTGGCTTCGAATATCACCGTGAACCGCACCCCGCGGCCATAGGTGCGGCGCGCGATCCGCCACAGGCTGTTGCCGGGCTGAACGACGAACAATGTCCCCGGCGGGACGTCGGTCAGCACGGTCGAGCGGGCAAAGATCACCTCGATGCGGGCCAGGACCTTGCCGGCGTCGTCCACCTGATCGGCGCGCACCGAATAGACCCCGGGCGCGACCGTCCGCTCCGGCGACTGCCGCCAGCGGCCGTCGGCGCCGGTCGGCGACCGGCCGAGAAATTCGTTGTTCAGATACAGGTGGACCTGACCGTCGGGCACACCGGTCCCGGAGACGTTGAGCCGCCCGCTGTCGTCGTAGTCCACCGCATCGATGGTAACCGCCGGGGCGGGGGCGGCGGGCGCCGGCGGGGTCGGCTTCTGCAGCACCTGGGTGGCGCCGCCGCCCTCCGACGGTACTTTGAGCGCCAACGGCCGGGACGGTTCTTCGCTCGGGCGGCCGGCAATGTCCTTGCCCTTTTCGGGCACGACCAGCACCACGTCGGAATCCGAGGTGACGGCCGGCCGCCCGCCGGTCCCGACGGTGCGGAGCGACAATTGCCGGTTGCCCGGCGGCAGCGGTTCGGTGGGCACGAAGACCCATTCGCCGCGGGCGTCGGCGGTCGCCTCGCCGATCACCTTGCCGCCGTCGAGAATCTGGACGCGGGCGCCGGGTTCGGCGCGTCCCGCCATGACCGTGTCGCCCCGGGGATTGATCCGGACGATGTCGAAGCTCGGCTTGGCCGGTGCCGCGGCGGCGGTCCCGGACGAGGGTGCGGGTTGGGCCGAAGGAGCGGTCTGCGCCGGAGGCGCTGGCGCCGGCACAGCGGCCGGCGGCGGCGCCTGTTCGCTTTTGGCCGTGCCGCCGTCGAGAGTTTGGATGCGAACGCCGGGTTCGGCGCGTTTCGCCGTGACCGCGCCGCCCTGGGGTTTGGCCGGGCCGGCGTCCGGGCGCGACTTGGCCGGTGCCGCGGCGGCGGTCTCGGCCGCGGGTGCGGGTTGGGCCGGAGGAGCGATCTCGGCCGATGGTGCGGTCTCGGGCGGTGGCGCGGGCTGGGGCGAAGGCGCGGGCGCCCGCACAACTGCCGGCGGCGGCGCCTGTTCGCTTTTGGCCGTGCCGCCGTCGGGAGCTTGGATGCGGGCGCCGGGATCGGCGCGTTCCGCCGTGACCGTGTCGCCTTGGGGTTTGGTCGGGACCATGTCGGAACTCGGCTTGGCCGGTTCCGCGGCGGGGGGCGTGGGCGGGGGTGCGGGCTGGGGCGAAGGCGCGGTCCGGGCCGCAGGCGCGGGCACCTCCGCGCCGGCCGTCGGCGCCGCCGCCTGTTCGTTTTCGTCCGTGTCGCCGAGGAAGCTCAGCGCGATCGCCGCGATAACGATCGCGCCCCCGACAAGTGCCCATGTGAATGGCCGTGTCATCGCCTGTTGCCGCTGTCCCTTGTGATTGCCGCTTGTGATTGCCCTGGGCCGCTGTCCCGTTCGCGCCCGGTGCCGGATGCGTAAGGTACTCCGCCGCCGGAGCGGGCGCAATGCCCGCCCGGACACCGCCGGCTCCCCCGCATCCTATCCGGCGGGCAGATTGGTCAAAATCAGCAGGATCACGGCGCTAAGCGCGATGGGAATCGCCCCCAGCGCGGCGACGGTCAGCGGAAAGACCCCGCGGGACAGCAGCAGGGGCCGCTTGACGACTCTCACCGCCGCCGAATCGGCGAAGAACAGGAATACGAAGACGGCAAAAGCCGCGATCGACGCCGGCCACGCGTCGGCGAGCCGCAGCGCGAGCGCGAATATGCCCCCGGTTCCGGCGAGCAGCAGGGTGGCGCCGGCGGGGTAGGAGAGGGGCGGCCACGACCATATCAGGAAACCGGCGAGCGCCGCGGTCAGGGCGATCGCCAGTTCCGTTTCCGCCGCCAGGCCGCCGATCCAGGTCAGGACGATCATGCCGATCCCGGCGGTGGTCAGCATTCCGGCGGCGACGGCCGGGGCGAGATTGCGGCGGCGCAGGCGAAGGACGGCGGCGACCCAGACCGCGGCCAGGGCGATGGAAACGGCGCTGACGCCGGGCCCGAGCCAGTAGGCCAGCAGCAGCCCGAACAGGATCATGGCGGTCACCTGATAGGCGGCGGCCGCCCGGCCGGCCGCGTCGGCGGCGGCGTCGAGCGCGATCCCGGTCAGCAGACCGATGAGCATGATGTAGAGGACGGCATCGCCGCCGGGGCCGGGCGGGAAGTCCGGCACCCCGAGACGGACGGCCAGCGACCACATGAACACCACCCCGACGGCGGCGCCGGCCAGCGGCTTGCCGACCCCGCCGCCGGCGATCCAGCGAATGACGCCGGCGAAAATTCCGGTGGCCAGGAACGGAACCGCCGCCGAGCGGATGAGAACGGAATCGAAGAGCTCCATGGGTGCGCGAGATGCCGCGGCGCCCGGCCCTAGGGCCCGGGGAAGACCTGATGCGCGATGGCCGGGATGTTTTTCAGATACTCGGCGACGGCGGCCAGATCCCCGGGCGTCAGCTTGCTGGTGCCGTTCTTGACCACCTCCCACATCTCGCCGTCCACCTCGCCGCCGAGGGGCGTCTCGCCCGAGCGCAGCAGTTCGGCGATCTCATCCCCGGTCCAGCCGCCGATCCCGGTCGTCCGGTGGGGGGTGATATTGGGAACCGGCTCGCCGTCGGGCCCGGCCTTGGTCCCGGACAGGTGCCGGCCGGCCCGCACCGCGCCCAGGGCATTGCGGGGCGTATGGCATTCGCCGCAGTGGCCGAGCGCCCGGACGATGTAGGCCCCCCGGTTCCACGCGGCGCTCCGTCCGCTGTCGGCCGCATAGGCGCCGGGCTCGAAAAACAGATACTTCCACACCACCATCAGAAAGCGGAACCGGAACGGAAACCGGATCTCGTGGGGCTTGTTGGGGGTCGCCGCCGCCGGCAGGGAGAAGATGTAGGCCTTCAGATCCCGCATGTCGCCGTCGGTCATCAGCGTGAACGACGGATAGGGAAACACCGGGTAGTAGTGGCCGCCGTCGGGGGAGACGCCGTCGCGCATGGCGCGGATGAAGTCGGCGTCCGACCAGCCGCCGATGCCGTGCTCCCTGTCGGCGGTGATGTTGGGTCCGAAATAGGTGCCGAACGGGGTTTCGAGGGCGCGGCCGCCGGCCAGCAGCTGTCCGTTGTTCTTGATGTCCGTATGACAGCCGGCGCAGCCCGCGGCGGCGAAAATGTAGGCGCCGCGCTCCACCGACTGGGCCAGGGCGGAACCGCTCCATAGGCCCGGCGGTCCCAGCGCCGCCAGCAGCATCAGCAGGAATTTCAGACGGCGGGACATGATCCCGGGATATTAGCGCGTCGAACCGGCCCGAAAAGCGGATTCGCTTAGGCCCAGCCCCCTCACCCAGCTTCGGCTAGGCTCAGCTACCGCTTCGCCAAGCCTCCACATCCCTCTCCCTCCGGGGGAGAGGGAATGGTGCGCGTCCCTCCCGCCACTTCATTTAGCCCGCGCGGACGCCGGGGCAAGGGGG
>JAJDXO010000001.1 GCA_022823235.1 Rhodospirillales bacterium | reverse complement strand
ATATTGTACTATGGCTGTAACATTTTTGTTCTTTGTATTCTCTATTTTTGCAACAATGATAGCAGCAGGAAGTTATGCGTATGCTCAAGAGTATATGGTAGAAGTCGTAACAAGAATTGATCCGATAGATCCCGTATCCGGTATGAAATCTATGCATAAGGTTGCTGTAAATCTACAAGATAAAACAATTCGTCGAGTGTATGTGAAAACTGGTACAACGTATGGGATACCAAGCACGAGAAACAAATTCTCAGAGAAAGCGATCGGGTGGAACGCCTGTGGCAGAGAAGGCTTTCCATTAAGGTGTGTCAAACTTCAACTTGTCGGCCAAACCGCATCGGGTGTACAAATCATACCCAATATAGACTATAATTTTGCAATTTACGTGACGGAAGATGGGATGGCGGCGATTCGTGGTTGTCACGATGGATATCCTACGTACCTGGTTACAGTCGACAATAGAACTTTGTACCACTTCGAACATGAGCCTTTACAAGGCCTTAAATTATTCGGGAACTGCGATGTTAAGGCAGAAGGTTATATCGGCGGTTGGAAAAGGTCGTGACTCGATAGGTGTGACAACTACCGGGATAATCATGGTTGGTTCTGACGGATGTTGTTTGCCCAAGTGTCTGTGGCGTCACGATGGATTCCGGCGACGAGAAGGCAGATGATCACGCCGTCGATCACCGATGCCCCGTGGTTCGACCGATGGGGCCACCTATCTGCCGTCTAGTGACGAGCGGCCGATAGACGCACAAACTCCGTTTTGCCTGCTACGATCAGCGCTTCAACGTTTCATCCTGGCTGTTCAATGCCTCTTGGATATCGCTTGCGGATGCTAGGATTTTCTCGAATGCAGGAACTTCGCCGAAGATCATAGCGGTCGTGTTGGCGTAGTCTCGGGTGAGCGCGTCAACCATCGCTTCGGTTGGCGTGATCGCATAGGTCCCCGGCGCTGCCGAAGAGAGATCGTAGTCGAGTCGGTCGAAGAACATGCGGGCGTGCCGCACGCAATCGGCACCCAGATCCTGGTTTGCGAGGGCCCGTTTTCCGATCTCTGAGTGAAAGAGGCAATGGAGATCATAGTAGTGCCTCGACACGCGTTGGCCCTCCTGCCGGAGAACGCCTCGTCGCTCATGCCAACGGCGCAGGCCATGTGCGATCACCACCTTGTCCCAGAAGGTGCGAGCAGCGTCGATGGTGGTCACGCCGTGGACAGTGAGGTCAAGACCGATGGCATCTTCAGAGATATAGGGCCGGATGGTGACGGGGCGGTGGGGATCGAGAGCCGATTTCGCACCGGATTCGATCCGCACGGCCGGCCGCACATAGGTTTCGTCGCGCGGCTCGATCTCGGGGTACCAGACGAGCAATGTCTGCCCGTCGGGATCGGCATCGTCGATCTCGATGTGCCCAATGCCGCCGGTGGCGTCTGCGAGCTGTTCGTCCAGGAATTCCCGGAGCGGCCCGGTGATGTAGGCTCGGCATGCATCCCTTATCGCCTCGAGGCGAGCGCGCCTCTTTTTTCTCGACAAGGTCTCCAATTCCTCGACCGACGCCGGTTCGTCGAGGTCGTCGCGGAACACCGTGATGTCGATATCCTCGGAGAAGCGTTGGATCAGGCCGTAGGCTTTCGACAGGGATGTGCCGCCCTTGAATAGTAGGCGGGGTTCATCGGCGGGTCGCTCGCGATAGAGTGCATTCAAGGTCCAGCAGACCCAGAAGTCCTTCTCGACATGATTGACCGGCGCGCCGAGCCGGTTGGCGGCCGCGAGAAACAGGTCGAGGCGATCGCGGGCCGGCGCTGCGCCGATCTGCCTATAGGCCGCTGCGGTCACGAGCGGGCCCGGTCTGCGCCGGCATCGCCCAGCAGATCGCGCAGGAATTCCTGCATCCAGATCGGCAGTGCGGAAAAGCCCGCCTCCAGATCTTCGCGGATCGCCTGCCCGTGCCGGGGGTCCGCAAAGATGCGGCATAACGCTGCCCGGATGCGCTGTCGTTCGTCGTCTCGGGACAGCATGTCCTGCATCCAGTACAACGCCTGAACCACCCTCATGGCAGGTCGTCCTGCCCAGTAGAGGCGGCTGGGCGCTGCGTATCGGAAGTGAACTTCCTGTCGTCCCAGCTTGATCGGTTTCAGTCGCGCATCGACCAGAACTTCAATGCGCGCCGGGACGGCGGTGGTGAGGCCGAGCTCATTGGCGGCGGTCATGCCGTCGATAACGACACGTGCCTGGTCGCGGCGGGTGACGGCACGGATGACCGCGCGGTAGTCGGGCACGGTCGGACGTCCGGTCAGCCCGTTGGTGCGCGGACGGTCGTATAGTCCTCGGTCGATGCGGCGCAGATCGCCGGCGGCAACCAGGCGCTGAAGAGTCTTGTCGACGGCGGCGCGATTGCCGAGATCGGCAAAGTCGCCGGGGACCCAGACCTCGTCTGGGCTGGCCGCCATCCGTGCGAGGAGGCGGGAACGCAAACCGGGATCTTGTGCCAAAATGGTCATGTCCGAACCATGACACATATTTCCGACAATGCAAGCGGCGTCCGAAATCTGCTGCAATCTTCGGACAGCGTGTGGGGGGCGCGGTCGAAGCCAGGATCCGGTCGAACGCGATACCCCGCCGAGCGGCAAAGGCCCAACAACGCGGACACGGAAGACATTGCCAAGCTGGCAAGATTGTCAAAATCCTTCATCAAGCCGGCGGGGCTACTTCGGAGACCTCCAGATCGTTGTCGATGCTGTCGCCGATGCGGGCGGCTGATGCCTTCACGGTATCCCGAGCCAAGTGAGCGTATCTGGCGGTTGTCTGCACCTGCGTGTGACCGAGCAGTTTTCCGATCATCGGCAACCCTTCGCCGAGCGCCAGCGCTCTGGAGGCGAACGAATGTCGGAGGTCATGAATTCGCACGTTGGGCAGTTCGGCGCGCTCCCGGATGCGCCGCCAGGGATGCTGAAGATCGGTGAGATGGGAACCCGCCTTCCGGCCGGCAATCACCCACGGGTTGTCGTCGTCACGGGGGAGGGACTCCAGCAGCCGCACCGCCGAGGGTGCCAGCGGAACCGCTCTGCCGCCCGTTTTCGTATCGGGCAGGTTCAACTCGCCAGCATCCAGGTCGACATGCTCCCAGCGCAGCTTCTGGATCTCCGAGAGCCGGCAGCCGGTCAGCATCAGCAGGCGGATGGCGACGACGGCAGAGCGTGTCTCGGAGCCGTCCTTGAGGATGTCGTCGAGAACCGCACCGAGGCGCTGGAACTCCTCGGCACTCAGGAAGCGTTCGCGCTTCTCTTCCTTGAAGCGCTTGACATGCAGGCACGGGTTGGAGCCGTCGGGGCGGAGGCCCCAGACTTCGGCCATGTTGAACATCTTCGAGAGCACCCCGAGGGTGCGGTTGGCTTGGTAGGGCGTCTTGCGCATCGCATGATGCAGTTCGGCGATGTCCTTCCGCTGGACCTCGGTCACCTTGCGGTTGCCGATCCTGGGATCAATGAAGAGTTCGACCGAACGCCGGTACTCGTAGGCGGTGCTCTCCTTGCAATGGTCGGGGACATACTCGTTGAGAAATCTCTGTCCGAGCAGCTTGATGGTTGCCGCCTTGCGGTCCGCATCCCGCTGCATGGCGGGATCGCCTCCCGCCTTCGCTTCAGAGAGCAGGGCCATGGCGCGCTTGCGCGCAATCTCCGGGGTCATGGCCGTGACCGGACCCAGGGTCATGCGGCGAAGCCGACCGCTGGCCCGGAACTGGGTAACGAAATACTTGCGGCCGGACGCCCGGACCCGCATCCCGAACCCCGGCAGCTCCCGGTCCCAGTAGAAGCGGTCGGTTCCGTCGCACTCGATGCTGTCGATGACCCGCTTGGTGATCTTGATCTGCGCCGGCATGGCGATCCCCGCAACTGTCTCTGCTGGGAATCACCCTACCACACTGGGAATCGCATGGGAATCACGAAAACTAAAATCAGTGACGGCGGATGCTTGCGATTGGCGAGCTTGGTAGCTCTTGAAGTCCACGATAATCCACTGTAATATAAGACTATTGTCTATAACCGACGTTGAAAGGCGTGAAGGGACGGGAAATGGCGAAATTCTTCTAGGCAAACTCATAACCTGAAGGTCGCAGGTTCAAATCCTGCCCCCGCTACCACCGAGACCGACATTCCCGATCTGGGAGTGTCGGTCGCTCCCTTCGCCCTGCCGCTCCCGGCCCATTCGATGATGGTGCCGAGGTCGCCATGGAGCGCGGCGTGCAACTCGCCGCGCTTCTCACCGGGGGTCAGCACGATCCGCTCGATCAGTCCCCTTATGGCCTCGGCCGCCTCGTCGCGGTCGCGGGGGTCGGCCAGCGCCTCGGCGAG
>JAJDXO010000050.1 GCA_022823235.1 Rhodospirillales bacterium | reverse complement strand
CCAGGGCGGTCTCGACGCGCTGTTCGCGACCGACCCGCTGGCCGACCGTGCGGGCGGCGGCGAGCCGGAAAGCCGCTGGCAGGCGGAGGCGGCGTACGGCTTCCCGGCCTTCTCGGGGCGCTTCACCGGCAGCCCGCATGTCGGGCTGGGGCTGGCCACGGGCGCGCGCGACTACAGCATAGGCTGGCGGCTCGCGCCGGCGGCCAACGCCAACGCGCCCGACCTCTCCCTCGGCGTGAAGGCGACGCGGCGCGAGAGCGATACGGCAGCGCCAGAGCATACGGTCGGGTTCGAGCTTAGGGCGAACTGGTAATCGCCTCGCCCGGCGATGGCGCGGCAGGTCCGCGGATGGGACGCCCTGCGGGCCTGGCGGTTCATCCGGGCGAGCAGGGCCTATCGCGACGCCTGGGCGAAGCGGCTCCCGATGCCCGGCCTGCCGGAGCGGGCGCCGTTCCCGGTGCGCCTCCAGACCGCCGCCGATCTCGCCGCCATGACCTGGGGCATGGCGGCCTTTGAAGACCCCTATGCGGAGCGGCCGCTCGCGCCGTTCTGGACCCATGCCGGCGTCGTCGACGGCCGGGTGGCGCCGGACGCGCCGCCCCTGGCCCGGCTTGCCGCTGAGGGCGGCGCCCACCTCTCCGGGCTGCGCCTCGGCGACGGCGCGCTGATGCTGAGGATCGAACGGGAGGGCCGGTCGGTGCAGGTCCGGCTTCCCCGTGGCGCCGTCTTCCCCGAGGATGGCGGGCTCCTGCTGGTCCGCGAGGTCGCGGCCATCGAGGATGTCTGGCTCGGCGCCCCGGTCCCTCGGCCGGGGCGGGGACGGGGGAGGACGGAGACACCGAACTTCTGCTGGCGCTGGAAAGCGAGGCGGAAGGGCTCACCCGGCGCGAGGTCGCGGTGCGGCTCTGGGGCCGGGAACGGGTCGCGGAGGAGTACTACGACGGCAGCTGGATGCATACCCGCGTCAAGCGCCGCCGGGCGCGGGCGAAGGCGATCCTGAAACAGTATCGCGACATGGCGCTGGGGAAATGACGTCGCGCCGGAGTCGCCAAACACGCGCTGACACGCGCTATAACAGCCCCCAATGCACAGGGATCATATATCGACGACAACCATGTGTCGGTCTCGGCTGTATCGAGCCCCCGCAACCACCGGAAGCCCTTGGAAACATTTATGTTTTCGAGGGCTTTTTGTTTGCGCCAACAATGCCGCCTGAGCGGTTTGGGAATCGTAGGGGAATCACGGGAAATGGTATTTCGGGCAGGTGCCGCCGACGGCCGCAGGATGGGCGGACCGGGAAGAATGGCAGTCACCAACCACGATGCGGGAGCTGTTGTCGGATAACCGGTCGATAGAGGGGTCGTTGCGGTCGCCAATAATCAGACGCCTAGCAACCGCTCGGCATTTCCGCCGCAAATCTTGGCGAGGTCCTCGTCAGACAACGAGACCGCCTTCATCCAGTCCGTTCCCTCGTGGTTTTGGACGTAGGGGTAGTCGACGGAGAACAAAATTCGATCGGCGCCCATCTCCATGAGCGTGCACAGCAGAGCCGGGTCGGAGAAGTTGCCGCTCGTCGTGACGTAGAACTGGCGCCGGAAAATCTCCCTGAACGGCGTCGTCTTGTTGGCACCCCGCGAAAAGGCATGGTTGATCCGCCACAACAGGAACGGCAGCCCCTCGCCCATATGGCCGAGGATGACTTTGAGGCCGGGATGCTCGTCGAAGACACCGGACAGCACGAGGCGAACGCCTTGGGTAGCCGTCTCAATGGTGAACCCCCAGCCGGCGTGGATGAACTCGGGGTAGTCCTGGATATAGTCCTCGAGATAGGCCCCGACGACGGCGGGGTGGGGCAGGGCCGGGTGGAAATAGATCGGGACATCCAGCGCTTCGGCCCGGGCATAGATCGGCCGGAACTCCGGCAGGTCGAGCCATTTCCGCTCGTGGGACAGGCCGTGGAGCATGGCCCCGCAGAACCCCAGATTCTTCACCGCACGCTCCAATTCGTCCGCCGCGGCCACGGGCGAGGCGGTCGGCAGCGTGGCAAATCCGGCGAAGCGGTCCGGGCGGGTGTCGATGATACTCTTCAACCGGTCGTTGGCCGCTGTTGCCAAGGGCACCGCCGTCGCGGCGTCGAATGCCTGCATGGCGGGCGCGCCCATGGAGAGGACCTGGAGATCGATCCCCGCCGCATCCATGTCGGCGATGCGTTTGTCGCCGACCTCGAGAAGTTGCTCCGCGGGCTGTTTTCCCTTCGCCGGACCCCAGGCTTCGACGACTTCAGGATCCCAATAATGCTCTTCTAGTGCGATGACTTTTGGTGTAGCAGAGTCCGGCATGGTCGGTGTTCCTTACGACAGGCCCGTTTGGAGCGGCGCGTTTTCCTGCATCTCCATCATCCGCCGGAGCAATTTTTCCGTGAGTTCGGCGCGTAGCGCACGGCGGTCTTCATTCGACCATAGATTTTTGGTTTCACCGGGGTCGTTGGTGAGATCATAGAGCTCGCCCCACTCGAACCCCTGATGCACGGACATTCGCCAGTCTTTGGTCATGAGCGTCCTGGTGCGGGGGTTGGGCGGCCCGCCCGGGAATGGATGGTCTGTTTCGATCAACAGACTGTCGGGGGCCAAATCCTGATTCAACAGATCCCGGCCTTGTACCCCGTTGTTGGGCTGGATACCCGCACGACGCAGGATTGTCGGCGCGAGATCAATGGCGCTGGCGAGCGTTTGATTCGTTCCTCCGCCGTCACGTAAATCACGCCAGATAAAGGGCACACGTGTCAGACCCTGAAAATGCAGCGGACTCTTCAGCATGATTCCGTGATCGCCCATGTGATCGCCGTGGTCCGACGTGAAGATCACAATGGTGTCCTGGTCGTAGTCCAACCGGCGAAGGGCTTCCATGACCCGGCCGACGCAATCGTCGATCATGGCGATCATGCCGTAGGTCAGGGCGATGATCTCCCTGGCTTCCCGCTCGGTTACGGCGAAGGTCGCATGCCCCTCCCGGAAGGCCTTCCCATCGGCCAGCATTTTCTTCAACGCCCCTTGGAGGGGATTGGCCGTCGCGTCGAAGTTCGCCGGCAGTTCAATGTCCTCGGGATCATGGAGCTCCCAATATCTTCCGGGCGGCGTAAACGGATAGTGCGGATCGGCGAAGCCCATCTGAACAAAAAACGGCTGATCGGGATGATCGTTCTTGTGCCGCTCCAGGAAAGCAATGGTGCGGTCCGCCGTGTACGTGCTCGCATACAGCTCCTCCGGGATGGCGGTCCGGCGGGCTTGCGGGGCGCCGTAGTTTCCGCGGTCCAAGGCATTGTCCGGATTCCGCAGCCGGTCGAAGTCCGGTTCTTTTTCCCGCGCCCAGAAGAGATAGTCCCCCCCCACCAAATCACCGTGGTTCGTACAAATCTCGAAATGCTCGAAACCGTAGTAGGGCTCGTTCCGGCGCTCCATGGCGGGCGCCGTCCAGGTGAGTTCATTCTCAAAATCGTAATCCGGGCCACGGCGCCCGCCGACCTCCGCTTCCAACAAGTGATCCGGCGGCTGTTGCAGTCCCTCTTCGACAATCCGCGTCTGAACCGGTGGAAGACCCGTCATATTTTGCAGATGAGACTTCCCCAGGAGGGCGGTCTTGTAGCCCGCGGACCGCAGGATTTCGACAAATGTGGTCGCCTCAAAGGGCAGCGGCAGGCCATTGTTCCGTACACCGTTCAGGGACGGCATTCGGCCGGTCATGAAGCTTGCCCGGTTGGCCTGACACGTGGGGGACGCCACGTAGAACCTATCAAATCGGGTGCCGGTCCCGGCAAGGCCGTCAATGTTCGGCGTCCGCAGGATGGGATTGCCATAGCAGCCCAGATGGTCTGCACGCTGCTGGTCGGTGACGACAAATAGAAAATTTGGCCGCTTTGGCACGGCGTGTCCTCCCGTGTCTGCAGTCAGACTAGCGGCCCGACAATATATTCTCCAAATTCCCGGATGTGATGATGCCTATCACAATAGGTGATACCAGGAATTCAGACTTCGGCAGCGACGTCGATCAGAAACTCTCGGAGCCAGATATTGGCCGGGTCGTTTTCGCGGTTATGGTGCCATTGGATGCGCTCACGGAGCAGCGGAAAATCAATCTCCGGCGTGATCACTTTCAACGGCATCGTCTTGGCGTAAAGGCGGGCAAGGCGTTCATGAATGGTCGCGATTTGGCCGGTGCCAATCACATAAAACGGCAACAGCGTAAAACTCGGCAACTGCGCCACCGCGTCGCGGTGCCAGCCCTGTCGCTGAACATATGCTTCATCGAACGCCAGCATCCGCTCGCTATCGAATGTGGTGATCACATGGCGAGCACTCAGATATTGTTCCCGGCTTAGCGGAGCCTGAATGGATTTGTTTCGAGACCAGGCAATACAGACATAGCGGTCTTCAAACAGGAGTTCGTGAGGATGGTCGGACAGGGTCGCCTCCTCTGGAATTATCTGAAAATCCACTTCGCCCCGGGCCAGCAATCCGACCGTAGGTTCCGACACGGGCAGGGTATGAATACTCACGCTGGGGGCAATCTCGGCCAGACGGGCGACCGCCGCGGGAAGCAGGGTCGCCGCCACATAGTCGGACGCCACAATATGAAATACCTTCTCCACGGTGGCGGGATCAAAGCTGGGACGGGATTCCGCAATGGCCTGAAGATCAACGAGCGCTTCGCGCACCGGTTTACGCAGTGATTCGGCGAGAGGGGTTGGCACCATCTGGCGGCCAAGCTTTACGAGCAGGTCATCCTGGAAATGCTGACGCAGTTTCGCCAGCGAGTTGCTGATTGCCGGCTGGGTGAGGTTCAGGCGTTCCGCCGCCCTGCTGACATTGCGTTCCGTGATGAGGGCGTCGAGGACAACCAGAAGATTCAAATCAAGCCGATGAAAGCGCATCCACTCATTATCACCAATAATGATAGTTCTCATAGTTAAAAGAAATTTCTCGAATACTACAAGATGCCGATACTCTTCTCCGTAAGAGAGCTCGCGGTCACGGTATGCCGCCAAGGGCTTCACGAGGCTAAATCCGGACTACTCCATAAGGCGGTTATCGCTCCCAAGCGTGGGACCACTTCGTCCGTGGAGAAGGTTCCGGAATTGGAATCAGTTCTGAGACGGGAGAGTTCCGATGAAGGCAATTCTTATTGGTGCGGTTTCCGCCGCGGTATTATTGACAGCGTTTCCGCAGTCGGCGGCGGCTCAAAAGCAGGTCAACTTCGGTGTGGGCAGTCCGCCACGGGCGCACCTTGTCCAGCAAATCTTTATCCCCTGGTCCAAAAAGGTAAGTGCGGAGTCAGGCGGCGAGATCAATGTGGAGGTCAAAGCCGGTCGTTCACTGGTATCGCCGTTCAATGTCTACGAGCGGGTTCAGGCGGACGTTGCGCAAATCGGCTGGGGCGTGCAGTCCTTGATGAAAGGCCGGTTCAAGCGGTCGACAGTCACTGCTATTCCGTTCGAAGCCAACACATCCGAAGAAGCTTCGCTCGCGCTCTGGCGCCTCTATGAAAAGGGCGTGACTACCTCCGAGTACCACGAAGTCAAGCCTCTTGCGATAATCGTTTTTCCCCCATCCACGCTCCACTCCAAAGACAAGCCGATAAAGTCCTTGGAAGACGTGAAGGGTATGAAAATCGCGGTCGGCGACAGGGTCTCCTCCGGCGTTCTACAGAGAATTGGGGGAACCCCAATCTCGTTAAGACTTCCGGAAATGTATCAGGGCCTGAACCGCGGCACGGTCAGCGGCGTGTGGATGGTGTGGACGGCTTTCATGCCCTTCAAGTTGTTCGAGGTGACCAAACATCACTTTGACCTGCCGTTGGGCTCCGGCACCGCGATGGTGTTCATGTCCAAGAAGGGGTACGACGCCCTGCCGGCGGGCGGCCGCCGCGCTATCGACGCCAACTCCGGAGAGGGATTTACCCTCAACTTCGCAAAGTTCTGGGACCGCGTCGGGAAAGGAAGCCGGGCTGCGGTATCCAAGATGCCTGGGCATACTTTCGCATCGATGCCTTCCAGTGAGGTCGCGAAATGGCGTGAGACCATCGGTCCCGTCGTTGAGGAATGGAAGAAATCAACGCCGGACGGCGCGAAAGTGATTGCCGCATTCCGGTCCGAGATCGCTGCCATCCGCGGCGGAAAGTAGACCAACCGGCAATCGGGCCGATGGAATGGGCGTTCTCAACCGTCGATAAGTGGGGATCGACGGTTTCCCGGCGGATCGCGTTCGGCGGCGTGCTTGCCATGCTGCTGATCGCGTCCGTGACGATCGCCGACGTCATTTTGCGGGCGCTGTTCGGCAAGCCGATCGCAGGGATGAACGAGATCACCGAGGTGTTCTTTCCCGTCGCCATCGCCGCCTGTTTTCCGGCCGGCCTCACCCAGAGGGTGCACATCACGGTCGATCTGCTGGCCGACAAATTCGGTGAGAAGATGACCGCATGGCTGAAGTTTCTCGGCGCGGTCATCCTGTTCTGGATGTTCGCTCTTCTTGCCTGGCGCCTTGGCGCCATCTCCGAGGAACTGACCGCGACGCGCAATTCGAGCACCATCCTCGAAATTCCCATTTGGCCGTTCATCTGGATGGTCGCGGTCCTCGTCGCGCTCGGGGCCGTATTCCAATTTGCCGTGATCGGCGTCGAGTGCGCAAAAGCTATCCGAGTCCAGGTTGCAGGATCCGTGGACAACATTGACCGTTCTCTGGTGGGTCTCATGGCCGGCGTCGTTCTTGCCTCAATCCTGGTGTTATGGGGATTCGACGACGGCGTGGCGATGCTTGCCGGTGCTGCCAAGGCGTCTCCGTCGGCGGTGGCATTCATCATCTTCGGCCTCGTGTGGGTGATGCTGCTCCTCATCCTGCCGATTGCGGCATCGACCGCATTGCTCGGCATTATCGGCATCGCCTTACTCCTCGGACCAGGCCAATCGATGAATGTGTTTGGCGGCGAAGCAGAGGAGTTCCTGACCAACTCCCAGATTTCCGTGCTGCCACTGTTCCTGATGATGGGCGTGCTCGCCTCGGCGGCTGGCCTGGCGGACGATATATACAACATGGCGCATGCCATATTTGGCGGACTCAGGGGCGGTCTGGCCTTGGCCACCATTGGCGGGTGTGCCGGCTTTGGCGCCGTTACCGGATCTTCCATTGCCACGGCCGCCGCCATTGGCCGGGTGGCGCTTCCCGAGATGAACCGCCGAGGCTATTCGACGAGTCTTTCGACTGGCTGCATCGCGGCCGGCGGCACGCTGGGGGCATTGGTTCCGCCGTCCGGTGTCCTGGTGGTCTACGCCTTTTTGACCGAAGTTTCCATCGGGCAGCTGTTCGTCGCGGCGATCATTCCCGGCATCATAGCCGCGTTTCTCTATATGACGACGGTTTCCGCGTATGTCCGACTTGCGCCGGGAGCTGCGCCCGAAGCGACGCGCATTGCCTGGGCGAAAATTGCGCCTGCGCTGCGTCGGGGCGTCACCGTGATCATGCTGTTTACCGTGGTGCTTGGCGGTATTTACACCGGTATCTTTACGGTAACCGAGGCGGCTTCGGTCGGCGCGGTGGGCGCATTCTTGATCGCTCTTTCCCGCGGCAAACTGAAAGGCACCGAATTCTGGCGGGTGATGGGCGAAACGGCGGCCATCACCGCGATGGTTTATGCGCTCATTATCGGCGGGCTCACCTTCTCGTTCTTTATCGGTATCACCGGTTTGCCCGAGCTGCTGGCCGATACGGTGGGCGGATTGGAGATCGCCCCCACGGCCGTAATCGCAATCTTCCTCGTGATCTTCGTGCTCCTGGGCGCGGTGATGGAGGCGTGGGCGATCTTGATCATTACCGTCCCCATATTGGCGGGACTTATCACCGATCTCGGTTTCGATCTCATTTGGTGGGGCATCATCATGGTGGCGGTGGTCGAAATCGGGGTGATCACGCCGCCGTTCGGGATCAACGTGTTTGTTCTCAAATCAATGGCAGGCGCGGACGTGCCGCTGGCCACCGTGTTCAAGGGTGTCATGCCCTTCGTATTTTCCGCCTTCATCAAACTCGCCCTGTTGACGCTTATCCCTGCGCTGACCCTGTGGCTGCCATCGACGATGTTCTGATTGGGATGACCGAAATGAGTTTTCGCCTGATTAACTACACCGCCAACGGAACTACCGAGCCCCGCGCCGGGCTCAAGGTCGGCGAAGTTGTCGTCGATGTTGGATCGGCGCTGGCTGACGGCGATTACGACGCAAGCTCGACGATCGCGCTGGTCCGGAACTGGGAGGACGCGTTGCCGAAGTTGGAGAGTTTGGCGGCAACTGGGAAAGAGGACCTTGATTTCGCCGATGTCAATCTAGCGGCGCCGCTCTTGTATCCGAGCAACATCTTCTGCGCCGGCGCCAACTACAGCGACCACTTCAAGGAGATGTCGGGCAGGGAGGCGGACAAGTCAGTCCTGAACCCGTACTTTTTCAACAAGGTGGTCCGCCAGACCGTTATCGGGCCCGGCGATGAAATCAAGCGCCCGAGGATCACACAGAAGTTGGACTGGGAAGCCGAGATCTGTGTGGTGATCGGAAAGTCCGGACGCAACATCAGTCGCGACAATGCGCTGGACCATGTCGCCGGTTACACCATCGTCAATGACCTGTCGGCACGGGATTTCCTGTGGCGGGAGGATTGGCCGGCCTTGAAAACGGACTGGCTGTGGCAGAAATCCTTCGATACGTCCGCCCCGATGGGGCCCTGGATCACGCCGCGCTCCGAAATTCCCGATGCGCAAAATCTGAGGATCAACACGTTCATCAACGGCGAACTGCGTCAGGATACCCACAGCGAACTGATGATCTTCACTGTGCCGGAATTGATCGAAGCATTGGCTGAGCACTTCACGCTTCTGGCCGGCGATGTCATCGCAACCGGAACCGGCAGCGGGGTCGGGCACGTGGCAAAGTTGTTTCTGCAGCCGGGAGACGTTTGCCGCATTGAGATAGAGGGTCTGGGAACACTTGAGAATCCCATCGTGGAGGGAGAATAAGATGGTCAAATTGGACAAAGTTCTAATCGTCGGCGCCGGTATTGTCGGGCAGGTGCTGGCTTGTTCCCTGGCGAAGCGCAACATCGATTGCGAGATCGTCGAGATCAAAGACAATTTCGACATCGCCGGGGCCGGAATTCTAATCCAGGGGACTGGCCTGCGCGCTCTACTGGACATCGGTATCGTCGAAGAGATGGGAGAAGTCGGATTTTATGATCCGGAGAAGAACATTCACTTCCTGGATACGCTCGGCGAGGTCGTCCTCGCGCCGCCGGACATCAATATTGTTGGTGAAGGTTACCCTTCAAACGTGACCATCCGCCGCCAGGCATTTCATGAAGTTCTCCATCGGCGATTGGAAGCGAGTGGTGTTCCGCTTCGCATGGGCACGACCATCGAGGCGCTTGATGAGACGGCGGACGGAATTGACGTAAGTTTCTCGGATGGCACCGAAGGCGCCTACAGTCTGGTCATAGGGTGCGACGGTCTCCGCTCCAAAACCCGCGACATGGTGTTTCCTGGACACGACCCGGAGTTCGCCGGATTTTGCAATTGGCGCTTGGTCCTGCCCAGGCCGGATACCATGGACCGGCCACTATGGCTCTGGGGACACGGGAAGACGCTCGGCATCATCCCGGTCAGCGACACGGAGTTCTATTTCGCCGGCGTCGGTAAAGCATCGACCACGGAGCGGCCGCCGCAAGAAACCGTCGCCGACACGTTTCGACAAAAATTTGCCTGCTTCGGCGGACCGGTGCCGGATCTTTTGAAGCTCGATTTTGGGCCCGAGGACGTTCTTTACACGGTGATGGAAGAGGTCCGGCTGCCCGCACCTTGGCACAAGGGCCGTGTCGTGATCATGGGGGACGCGGCGCACGCCGCCTGTCCGTTCTGGGCCCAAGGGGGCTCCATGGGAATTGAAGACGCCGTTGCGTTCGCCGACGAATTGGAGAAGGGCGATGGCTGGCAAGAGGCCGTCACCGCGTGGTTCGACCGCCGGTATGAACGGGCAAAGTTCGTTCAGGACGGTTCGTTCGAGACCGGACAAAACCTGACCCGGGATGAAGAGAGCGATGAACCCAAATTCTTCCCGCCGCCGGTCAGGGAAATGATGGCCAAGCAAGGGGCCGAAACCGCCAAAAGGCTGGCCGCGCCCTTCTAGGGTCGACGGCCTACAGGAGAAGAGAGCAGAAAATCAGGAGATAGGATTATGGCAATTAACGGTATCGCCTCATTGATCTACGGCGTCCCGGATGTCGCGGAGGCCAAAAGGTTTTACGTGGATTTTGGACTCACGCTTGACCACGAAGATGACAATGGCGCCGACTTTAGCGTTGCCGAGGGCGCCACCATCCTTATTCGACACATGACCGACCCGACTCTTCGGGAAAACGTGTTGGAACGCCCTGGGGTGCGCGAAACCATCTGGGGCGTCGATAACGCCGAAAATTTGGATGAACTGGAAAAGAAACTCGGCGACCATGGCGAGGTCAGCCGCGATGAAGACGGAACCCTTCACACCGTGGACGCCGTGGGCATTCCGCTCGGCTTTCGCGTCTTCGAACGCAATGTTGTTGCGGGCGAGCATGTCCCAACCAACACCGTCGATACGGTCCAGCGCTGGGACGCCAACCGAAAGTGGTACGAGCGCGCCCAGCCGCGCCTGATCCACCATATCGGATACACCGTGCCCAAGGATGATATCGATACGATCGAAGCCTGGTATGTCGATGTGCTCAATTTCCGCGTGACCGATATTTCCCGCGGCCTTGCCACCTTCCTGCTCGCGGATGGCCGCCAGGATCATCATTCGATCTTCATCATGGATTCGGAACAGGTAAAGGCCAAAGGCATCACCTGGAATCATGTGTCGTTCGGCGTCGAAAATATCGACGAACTCATGGTCGGAGCCAACTACCTTCAACGGCAGGGATGGGGAAGTTTTATGGGTATCAGCCGCCACCGCATTTCGTCGGCCATCAACTATTACGCCAACAACCCGGGCGGCGGTGATTCCGAATACTTGACGGACATCGATTACCTGACCGACGAGTGGAAGCCCCGGGTCTGGGATCCCCGTTTCGGCATGATGATGTGGTCCCACGAAATTCCCGATTTCATGAACCCGGAGCCCGATTGGGATGTCACCGTGCTGGAAGGCGAGGTACCGAAATTCAGTGAGATCCGGTAATGGGCGCCTACCCGTTCATCAAGGGCCTCCACGATCTCGGCAACGGGTGTTACGGGTATCTGCAGCCCAACGGCGGCTGGGGTTACAGCAACGCAGGCCTGATCGAGGATCAGGGCGAGACCCTGCTCGTCGATACGCTGATGGACCTGCCGCTCACCCGCGACATGCTGGATACCATGAAGCGCGCGGTGCCGGCGGCGGAACGCATCGGCACGCTCCTCAATACCCACTCGAATCCCGACCATACGTTCGGAAACCAATTGGTCGAAGGCGCCGTGATCATTTCGTCGGATGCCTGCCTCGAGGAAATGAAGGAGCTCTCCACACCGTCCGATGACCCGCGAGGCAACATCCGAATGAACTGGGAGAATTTCGGGGACGCGGGGAAATTCTTCAACGAAGTGATGTGGACCAAGTTTTCGCCCGAGGGTTTCGTTCAGACTCTTCCCACCAGCACATTTTCCGGTGAGCAGACCATTCACGTCGGCGGCAAGGAGGTCCGTTTCATCGAGGTGGGCCCGGCGCATACCAAAGGCGACGTTGTCGTCTACATCCCCGAGGATCGGGTAATTTTCGCCGGCGATATATTGTTCATGGACGGTCACCCCATCATCTGGTGCGGGCCGAGCCAGAACTGGATCGACGCCTGCGATTTGATAATGAGCTGGGATGTGGACGTGGTGGTCCCCGGACATGGGCCCATCACCGACAAGAAGGGTATCCAGGGACTCAGGGATTATATCGAGTTCGTTCAGAACGAATCCCGAAAACGCTATGACGTGGGGATGGGCTACGAGGAAGCCGCCCGCGACATCGATCTCGGTCCCTATGCGGATTGGATCGACCGGGAGCGCATCGTGCTCAACGTGCACCTTTGCTACACGGAGTTCGGCGCCGAGGCCGCGGACGACCGCTGGGAAGTTCTCGGTGCGGCCGGGCGGTATTATTTCGACGAGCAGGCCGGGACGTTATGAGCGTCTTTGAGATAAACGATACGCACGATCCTGATCGTCGGAGTTGGGTGGCGAGGGCAAATGAGCCAGATACCGATTTCCCCATTCAAAACCTCCCCTTGGGTGTTTTCAGCAACGGCGCTGGTGTGGCCCGATGCGGCATTGCCATCGGAGACTGCATACTCGACATTTCCGCCGCAAATAGTGCCGGACTGTTTTCCGGACCGGCGAAGGACGCCGCTGTCGCGGCATCAGGTTCCCAATTGAACTCTCTTTTCGCGCTTGGAATCGAGGCAGCCTCGGCACTTCGCAAAGCGGTTGCGGACCTCCTAACGCAGGGCAGCAAGGACGAACAGGCTGCCAACGCCTGCCTGGTCATGGCCGCTGATCGCGAAATGTTGCTGCCGGCAAAAATTGGCAGCTTCACGGATTTCCTATGCTCGGACGAGCATTCCAAGCGAATGTCACCGACCGGCAATCTTCCGCAGCACTATCACTCGGTTCCGATCGCCTATCACAGCAGGGCAACCACCGTCAGGGTCAGTGGCACCCCCCTGCGACGCCCCAACGGTCAGTATCCAAGTCCCGACGGCGAGGTCACGTTCGGCCCGGAACCGGCGCAGGATTTCGAGCTTGAACTCGGGATATTTGTAGGTCCGGGCAATGATCTTGGGGAGCCGATCAGCATCGAATCGGCGGCTGACCATTTGTTCGGATACGGTTTGCTCAACGACTGGTCGGCGCGCGCCATCCAGTTTTGGGAGGGACAACCGCTGGGCCCATTTCTCGGCAAAAGCCTGATGACCACCATATCGCCGTGGATCGTGACCACCGAGGCATTGGCGCCCTTTCGAGTGCCGGCACGAAGGCGTGACCCGGATGCTGTCCCACCAGCTCATCTACTGGATGAAGATGATCAAGCAAACGGTGGCCTCGATATCGACCTCTTAGCCTATTGGACCACCGAAAGCATGCGGGAGAATGGCGCCGAGCCCGTCAACATCACACGGACAAACTTCCGGGAATCCTACTGGACGCCCGCTCAGATGGTGGCACATCACACGAGCAACGGCTGCAATCTGGAGCCCGGCGATTTATTCGGCAGCGGCACCGTCTCGGGAGCTGACCCCACCTCTTGGGCCTGCCTCGCCGAACAGAGTGAAAAGGGCACTGCGGACATTTCCATTGGAGGGGAATCCCGCCGTTATCTGGAAGACGGCGATGAGATCACGTTCCGCGGTCGCGCAACGCGGGACGGTTTTGCATCCATCGGCTTTGGCGAGTGCTCCGGCCGTGTCTTGCCGGCTAGTCGATAGAGGCCTCCAATTGACGATGGTGTACAGGATAACGTCCTCCAACGGGATGGACCGGCTACTTTCCCTGCCGGTTGGCCAGCAAAGACGTGGAACCGGCACTATTCGGGAGAAACAGCCGCGCTGTATGGTCGGCACGGAAGCGTGTTTCAGCGCTCATTTTGTCGGCCGCCCGCTGCGGTCACTCAAAGATCAGGAGTATGGTCAACTACCTGGGTATCGAGGTGGATGACGCAATCGAAATTGCGGAACGAGTTGAGGTCTAGGTTGAGAAGGGCAGGGCCGCTAGGCCCTGCCTACTTCCTCACACTGAAACCATTATTGTAGGAGCTTGAATAAATCCTGCCCCCGCAACCACCTTTACCGAACTCTTGTAACCATCAAGCGCCGGGCCTTGGTCCGGGAGGTTCTATAACTGTAATCGTTCCACCCATCCTCCATCTGAACGAAAACGGGAAAAGACATCCCCTTTCCCGGGGATATGACATTGTCGACGTTCCGCTCTCGCTGAATGATGAGTTGCAATCTCTCTTCCCCACGGTGTGTCGGGACTCTCTGTGCCTGCTTGGATTGGTAATTCGAAGACGACCGTCGTATACCAGTGACACGCACATCCTAATTCCGACAAATTCGGCCCGACTAGGCCGATAATTGTATCGAGGCGAAAACATGGCACGCATTAAACCATTAGAGCGTGAGGAGATGCCGGAGTTCGAGCATCTCTTTGTCGCGGCTGAGGAGGCCGATCATTTCGTTCCAAATTTCGTTCGGACGCTCGCCAGGCGGCCGGAAATCTACAAAGCGCACCGCAAGTTACGCGACGCAATCGTGGGGCCCGGATTGGTATCCGAGGAATTCAAGGTGATGATCGCCCAAGTGGCCAGCTTTTCAGCCGGCTGCATGTACTGCGCGGCCCACAACGCGAATTTCGCGCGTCGACAGGACGTGGAGGCTGAGCGGGAAGCAGATATTTGGGCTTACGAAACCTCACCCCACTTCAGCGAAGCTGAACGAACGGCATTGCGTATGGCACAAGGTGCGGCGCAAGTTCCCAACGCCGTTACGGACGATGATTTCGCCGAGCTCAAAAAGCATTGGAGCGATGATCAAATTGTGGAAATCGTCGCGGTAATTGCGCTATTCGGCTTTCTCAACCGGTTCAACGACACGATGGCGACGACGTTGGAACCCGCAGCCGTTTCCGCAGCCGAAGAGTACCTGGTGCCCTATGGATGGGAGCTGGGCAAACACGCAGCCGACAGTGACTAAGTTCCTCATTATTCTTCCCAGAGGCCGTGAAGGCTGGTGTTGATCCGATTGGTCATGACCTCCAATACCGCCGAGTGTCCTGATTGAACCTCCTTGATTGCCACTTCAAGTTTCTCGGCAATGTTTCCCGGCTCTTCCACAAGATAGGACCCCGCGCCCAAAGCGGCGGCCAATCCGCTCGGGCTGATCCCCTGGTGAAAACGGTGATAGGCGAGCCGTTCGCTTTCAGTCATGTCGTGATCGAACTTTCGCCGGTTATTCTTGACGATGACCAGTATCGGGGCGTCGTTGCGGATCGACGTTTCGATGTCCAAGCCGGTCTCGCACATGGCTTCCTCGCCGATAACGGCGACGACCAATTTCTCGGGATTGGCCTTTTTGGCCCCCATCGCTGCGCCGATGGACCAACCCATCGCACTTTCAACCCCAAAACCAAGAAATCCCCTTGGGGTCGTTGAAACATAGTGCTGGCATGTCGATCCGCGCACCGTTCCGGCATCATGTATTAAAACGGTATTTGCGGGATCGACAAGTTTGATCAACTCGCTGGTGACGCGGAACGGGTTGATCGGAACCTCCTCCGATTCGAGCACCTGCGCCGAAACCTCGGCCCACTTCGCTTTGAGGTCCGCGATTTCGTCATAACGGCTGTTCGTCCTGACCAAACGCTCTTTCGGCAAAACGGTCTCGGCGATGTCACACATTTGCTCAAGAACAATTTTGGCATCGGCGAGAATGGCGACATCAGCCAAGTGGTCGCGGTTCAATTCCGTCGGGTCAACGTCAATTTGGATATGTTTCACCCGGTCCTCGGGACGGCCGATCGTAGCGTGATGCTTAAATCCGCAGCCGATGGTCATAATGACGTCGGCCTCTCGCCCCAATTTCGTAGCCGGAAGAGATCCGTAGAGCGCTTTCGCAAAGCCGCCGATGCCTAGGGACAGCGGATGGTCTTCCGGCATTCCGCTTTTGCCGTTCAAAGTCGTGCTAACCGGCAAAGACAGAAGCTCGGCGAATCGGACCAATTCATCCGTTGCCTCAGATTGCAATATCCCGGCCCCGGTATAGACGTAGGGCCGTTCCGCATTGGCGATCAATTCGATTGCGTCCTTGAGAGCAGCCGGGTCACCGCCACTCCGCGCCCTTCGCTGCGAGCCAACGGTCTGATAGTTGTAATTTCCCACGTCCATCTGCGAAACGTCGACCGGCAAACCAATAATAACCGGGCCTGGGCGGCCAGTACGGAGATGCATAAAGCCCCGCCGCAGAACCTCGCTGGTCTTGGAGGGGTGATCAATTAATGCGGCCCACTTGCTGACCGGCCCGAACAGATCGAGAAAAGGCAATTCCTTGGAGTATTTGCTGGCAACTTCGGTGTGTTTGTTGTGGCCGGCGAAGAACATCACTGGCACCGAGTCACCCCAACTGTTGACTAGACCACCCATGAGGTTGGCGGCGGCGGGACCGGCGTCGGTGAAGCAGATAGCTGGCCGGCCGCTGGAGCGGGCAAAACCGTCGCAGACATCAAAGGCGACCCGTTCCTGGCGCACATACATGAGAGCGATTTCCATGCGGTCGGCGACGGCGTCCATCAGCGGTCCGATCGACTGGCCGCCCATTCCGGCCGCGAGCGTCACCCCTTCGTCTACCAGCGAACTAGCGATGGCTTCTGCGACGTCCATGGTGATGTGTCCCGTTTGACTGAATAATTTTCGAAATTCTTAATTCGTATCAAATCCCAATCAGGCCGATTCGTCACGGATTTATGGCAAGATTCTGCAGATTTCGGCTGGTAAATTGGCTGCCGTTCAGGGGTCCGGATGCTTGACGCTTAACCGCAGATGCGTGACCATCATTGGGTAGCAACGGATTCACCGCACGAAATCCGGAAAAAAGCTCACCAATGCATCAGAGGGGTAGCAATCATGATCACCGCAAAAAACGGACTAGTCGTACTATTGGCGGCCGGCCTCCTTCTGGCCAGCGCGACTTTTGCAAACGCGCAGTTTTACAAAGGCAAGACCATCAACGTCATTATCGGCTTCGGGCCAGGCGGCATCGATACCTTCGCCCGCATCTACACGCGCCATATGAAAAAATATATTCCGGGTAATCCGAACATCGTCGTCCGGAGCATGCCCGGCGCCGCGTCCTTGAAGTCCGTAAACTTTATGAAGGACAAGGCGCCCAAGGACGGCCTGACGGTTTCCTACAATCCATGGCAGGCCATGGCCGAACTCACCAACGCGCCGGGTGTCCAGTTTTCGTACAAGGACTTCACCTTGCTTGGCGCTGTCGCCGCGAAGCCGTCGGTGGCGGTCGCCCGCGCCGATCTGGTTCCGGGCGGCATTAAACGGGGCGCCGATATCGTCAAAGCCAAGAACCTCGTCTATACCGGCCGCAACAGAACCCACAATCTCGATCTCGAGACGGTCATGGCGGCTGAAATTCTGGGCCTTAAATTCCGCTACGTGCCGGGCTACCGCAGCGGCAGCAAAATTGCCGCGTCGATCGAGCAGAACGAGACCAATTTCACCGGTGCGGGTATCTCCATGTACAACGGCGCCTTCAACCGGGTCGTGACGAACGGCACCGTGGTGCCCCTCTGGTACTACCCGCCGCGGGATGCCCAGGGCAACTACGCCGAGGACAAAGTGGTCTATAAGGGCATGAAATCCTTCTTCGACGTCTACAAGGAGGTCCACGGCAAAGCGCCGTCGGGTGAGGTATGGGAGGCTTATTCCTTTTTCATGGATCTGCGCGGCACGATGGGCCAAATTCTGTTCGGCCCGCCGGGCATGAACAAGGAAGCCGCGGCCATCTTAAGTAAGGCATTCAAGCAGGCCGCGACGACCGATCCGGATGCACGGGCCGATTTGCACAAGGTCTTCCGTGGTGCCGTCCCCGACTACACCCCGTTTGACAAGGCGGTGGCCGCGATCGACAGCATCGCCAATCCGGATCCGAAGATTAAGGCGTTCTGGCAGGCGCGCATGGATGCGGCACGCGCGGCCCGGAAAAAAGCCAAATAGCGCAAGAAGAAATAGAGGACGTTCGCAGCGTCTCTTGTAGATACGATAGGACGGCCGGAGGCGCTTCGGTCGTCCTTTTTTCCGTCATGGAGGACCATTCTATGGCCTTTACCGCGAAATCCGTCAGGCGAATTGTCGCGGGCAACGACGACAATGGCAGGGCTGTCGCACTCAGCGACGGGCCATCCCCCGATGTCCAAACGGATCCGGCCCGGCCCGGCTTCTACGCGACTCGATTATGGGTAACCGACAGCACACCGGCCCGAACCCGTGGCCTCCGCGAAACCCTCGATCTCCCGCAGGCGATCGAGCCCCCGGCCATGGGATCGAATTTCCGCTATTACGAGTTCCCACCGGATTCCACATTTATCGGCAAGGTCGGGCAGAACGCGGTAGAGGAGTATTTTGACGCCATGGGATCGCCAGGAGCCAGCACCTACGCCAAAAACGCGCCACACCCCTATATGCAGAAAACCAAGACCCTTGATTTCTGCTACATCCTGGAAGGCGAGATCACTCTGGTCCTTGACAGGGAAGAGGTAGACCTCAGAGAGGGAGACACGGTGATCCAACGGGGCACCAATCACGCCTGGTCGAACCGGTCGGACAAGCCCTGCATCGTGATCGTATCTTCCCATGACGCGACCGACCGGGCCTGAAAATTGGCTAAACAACAGAAACCCTTTCGCCGCGTCGTCACCGGCAACGATGCCGACGGATACTCCGGCGTGCTCTGGGACGGCAATGCAGCCAATACCCGTCCCAATCCTGTGGTGCCTGGCACCGGCATGACCCAATTCTGGTGTTTCGAGACCATGCCGGCTTCCATCACCGGGGCGGACGACCTCGGGGCGCCGCCCTTTACCGATGCGCCGCCACAGAACGGCCTATTCTTGCGTTATGTGGAGTCGGCAAGAATGCCCGACGGCTACGATCCCATCGACGATCCGACCGCAACGCCCGAGCATGAGCCGATCTTCGAGCCGATTACCGGGCGCGGCGACCGGGGTGGCCGCAATAAGGGTCAATCGGGTATCCACATGACACGCTCCGTCGATTACGGGTTTCTCATGGAAGGGAAACGGACCCTGATTCTCGATGACGGCGCAAGCTACGATCTCAAAAAGGGCGACGTAGTCATCGAGCTTGGCAATTACCACGCTTGGTCCAATCCCTACGGCGACAGCGTCATGGGCTACGTCATGATTGGCGGCACCTACGACGAGGAAGGCGAGTGATGGCGAAGGAAACGCGAGAGTTGCGGCGCGTGGTTACCGGCAACGACGCAGACGGCCGTTCCGGCGTGCTGTGGGACGGCGAGGCGCCCAACGCCAGCCTGCGCCCGACAGGTTCCTGGTTCACCGAATTCTGGACCGTCCAGGAGGTGCCTGCACTGATAGCCGGCACCGAGGACGGCAGCGATTGCGAGTTCTCGATCTCGCCGCCCGACCGCGGTCTTCATTTTCGAATCGCCCAAACCCCGCCGGAAGAAAACGAGGGTCTCAACGGCGGCTCCCCCAAGCGCAATCGTGAGGAACATAATGCGTCCGGTGTCACCGAGCGGCGTGAGGACGGCCCCCACTGGAACATGCACCGCACGGCAAGCGTCGATTACGCATTCTGCGTCGACGGAGAGCGGACACTGATCCTGGAGGATTCGGTGCACGTGCTGCAGAAAGGCGATACCGTAATCCAGCTCGCCAATTGGCATTCCTGGTCCAACCGCAGCGACGAGATCAGCAGCATGGCCTATCTGATGATCGGCGGCGAATTCCCGGAGTAAGCGCCCAACCTACAACGGCTGAATCTTGAAAATCTCCTGCGCCGTGTCGCCGAGGATCAGGCTGGTTTCCTTTTTGCCCAATTTTGCGTCCTCGACGATCTTGGTCGGGTTGGGGTCGCCGATGGGGAAGGGGTAGTCGGAACCCAGCATCACCTTATCGGCGCCGGCCATGGTGCAAAGGAATTTCAGCGCTTCCGGGTCGAATAGCACGCTGTCGAAATACAGGCAGTTGAACCCTTCCACGGGGTCGGCGAATTCGCCCGGGTGGATATCCCGGTTGCGCGCCAGGCGGCCAAGCAAGAAGGGTAAGCCGGCACCGCCGTGAGACAGGATGAAGGTCATCCCGGGGTATTTGAGAAAGTGCCCCGAGAACAGCAGCCGGGCGGTGGCGGTGGTGGTATCGACGCCGCGCCCCACCGCGTTCATCATGCCGTAGTCGTGCAAGCGCGGATCGCCGCAGCCAAACATCGGGTGGAGATAAAGTACTGCGTTGAGATCCGAAGCCGCCTCCCAAAACGGATCGAGATCGGGATCGTCGAGCATGCCGGCATCGCCATGAGGCTGGGTACCGATCATGACGCCCTTAAACCCTGCGCCCAGCGCCTCCTCCAATACCGCCGCCGCCCGCTTGCCGTCCTGCAGCGGCACCGTCGCCAGCGGTGTGAAGCGCGCGACATCGTCGGTGCCGGTCCAAAGAAATTCATTCATGAAGCGCGACCAATCCGCGCCCTCCTGGCCGGGCAGTTCGTACCCGAAACTATCGAGCCAGCCGCCCATTACCTGGATGTCGACCCTCTGTTCGTCCATCCATTGGAGACGGTCATCGGCATCCCGCAGCTTGGGCGAGATGGGCCGGGTCGGCGCGCGTCCGGCGAAGGCGAGCCGGTAGTGGCCGTCGTCGTTGATCATCTCGACCGAGGGAAAGCGGCCGATTTCCTTGCCGAGGGCGTCGAGCATGAGTTGGGGGATGAAGTGCGCGTGGGTATCGATAATCATGACGGGTCGTTTCCGTTGAGGAGTTCTTCGATAATGGCCATCCGCATGGGTATTGTGTGGATGACAAGGCCCCGGGGCGCCAGCGCATCATTGACTGCGCTAGCGATAGCCGCGGGGGCGCCAAGATAGCCACCTTCGCCGGAACCCTTCTGGCCGTGGGAGGTCAGCGGCGATGGGGTGCAATGCTCGGTATCCGATACGTACGGAATTTCGTGAACCGAGGGTATGAGGTAATCGACGAAGGTGGCGCTGAGAAATTGGCCGTCCGATGCGTAGGCGAATTTTTCGTAAAGCGCGGCGCCGACGCCGTGCGCGACCCCGCCAATAATCATGCCGCGCACGATATCGGGATTGATTGTCGTGCCGCAGTCATGGGCGATGTAGTATTCGAGGATCGTCACCCTGCCGGTATCGGGGTCGATCTCGACCAGCGGCAAATGGGCCTGGAAGGAAAAACAGGGATAGAGCTGCACCCTATCCTCCGCGTCGGGAAGCTGGCCGCCGCGCGGTACCTGCCAGGTATGGATGGCCTGCAAGCCCGGCTCGAAACCGTCGGGCAGCTTGTGGTATTGGCTATGGGCGATGAAGCAGAGTTCTCGCCATGTGAGCTTGCGCTCCGGTTCCGATCGTACAGAAATGTCGCCGCCGGCATATTCCAGCTCGGGCTCGGGCGCACCCAGATTGTGGGACGCGATTTGCAGCAACTGCGCCTTGATCTTGGCCGCCGCACCGGCCGCCGCGCCGCCGAGCATGATCGCCATCCGGCTCGCCACCGGGCTGCGGGTCGGCAATCCCGCCAGACTGTCGGCGTGGATCACCCGGATGCCGTCGGGGTCCCGCTCAAGTTCCTCGCCCAGAATTGTCGCCATCATGGTCTCGTGACCCTGGCCCGACGTGGTGGTACCCATTGTGCCGGTGATCTGGCCCTGGGAATCGACCCGCACCATGCAGCCCTCCATAAATGTCGTGATCTCGGCCGCCGGGTTCATCAGGTATTCAAACATGTTGTTTCCGCCGCCTGGCTCCAAACAAGTGCCGACGCCGATACCCGCCAGCCGGCCTTCCTGCCGCAGCCGGTCGCGTCGGGCGACCAAATCGTCGTAGGCCGCAAGTTCCAGCACCTTGTCGAGGACCGTCGCGTAGTCACCGCTGTCATATTTGGTGCCACTGGGTATTTCGTAGGGAAACTCGTCGGCGCCGATGAAGTTGCGGCGGCGAATTTCCAGCCGATCCATGCCAAGCGCCCGGGCCACCTTATCCACCGCGGTCTCTATCATGAAATTGGTCGGAGCCTGGCCGAAACCCCGGACCGGTACCTGGCCCGCCTTGTTTGAGGTCACGGATATCGCCTCATATTCGACGCTGTTGATCCGGTAGGGTCCGACGATCGCGGCGATGGGTTTGCCCAACTGGAAGGGGCCGCGCCCGGGATAGGCGCCGGCGTCGTCGAGGGCGCGGATTTTCAGCGACCGGATGATGCCCTCCGCGGTGAAGGCGACTTCGGTATCGAAAATCCGGTCCGGTCCGTGGGCGTCACTGCCCGCCATATTGTCCAGCCGGTCCTCGATGAAGCGCACCGGGAAACCCAGCTTTCGGCTCAAATAGCCCGCCAGAACCGTGTGTTTTATGCCCCGCTTAACGCCGTAGCTGCCGCCGACATCAATGTCGTGGTTGACCTTGATGCTATTGAGGGGCACCCGCAGCGCGTTGGCGAGTTGTTCGGCGTAGTTGGGCATTTGTATCGAGGCCCATACCTCCATAGTCTCGGTGCCTTCGTGCCATTGGGCGACGACTCCGAAGGTCTCAATGGGCACAGTCGAACTGCGGCTCCAGCGGGCGCGGAACGAAACCGTCCGGTCAGCGGCCGCGAAATCCTCGGCGACCGGCCCCCACGTGAATGTGTTGCGATAAAGGATATTGGAGCCGTGGCCGGGATGAACCAGCGGCGCACCGGGCTGCATCGCGTCTTCGGGATCGACGATCGCCGGCAGTGGTTCGTACTCCACCTCGATGAGTTCCAGCGCATCCTCGGCCAGGGCGCGACTGTCGGCGACCACGGCGCCGACCCATTCCCCCGCATAGCGAGTCATTTCGAATGCCAAGGGCCGCCATTTGACTTCCGGCGTATTCAAACCCCCATAGAGGGGGCTGGTGTTGGCCGCCAATTCGCTGCCGGTGAGAACGCCATGCACGCCATCCAGCGCCAGGGCCGCCTCGGCATCGATGGAAAGAATGTTGGCCCGCGCATAGGGGCTCGCGAGCACTGCCATATGCTTGATATTGGCGAGATTTACGTCCTGCACGAAATTGCCGGCGCCCATGACGAACCGCTTGTCTTCCTTCACCCGCCGCTTGCGCGATACATGATGGTAATTGCTGCCGCCGTGATCGCTCATGACATCGAACTCCGGTTGGCGGCTGCGAGCCGGATGGCGTCGATGATCTGGGCATAGCCGGTGCAGCGGCAGAGGTTGCCGCCGATCGCCTCGCGGATAGCTTCATCCGACGGATCCGGGTCCCGCGCCAACAGGGCATGGGCCGAAACCAGCATGCCCGGCGTGCAGTAACCGCACTGTAGACCATGGGCCTCGCGGAAGGCTTCTTGCAGGTCGCCCGGCCGGCCATCCGCGTCGAGCAGGCCTTCCACCGTGGTAATTTTCAGACCCTCGCATTGCACCGCGAATATCAGGCAGGCGCGCACCGGAACGCCGTCGAGCAATATGGTACAGGCACCACAGACCCCGTGTTCACAGCCCATATGAGTGCCCGTCCCGCCGAGGTCGTCGCGCAGGAAATCCAGCAACGTGGTGCGCGGCTCCGCGGAGGCCGAGCGCGTCTCGCCGTTGAGAGTCAGGTTGATTTCGACTTTGTTCATGGGGTGGCCCGGAATGCCTCGGCGGCGGCGCCGGCGATTGTCCGCGCCACCAGCTTGCGCGCAACTCGCCGGCGATAGCCGGCGCTGGCGTGGGAATCGTCAGCCGGGTCGATGGCGTCGTCGATTGTCGCGGCCGCGGCTGCGATGGTTTGGTCGTCGAGGCGTTGACCGATGAGCACGGTTTCGGCGGCCGAGGCGCGAACCGGCGTACCAGCCGCCCCGCCGACTGCAACAGCCGCCCGTTCGCAAGCGCCGCCCTGGTCGAGCTTCAATTGGACGGCGGCGGCGACCACGGCGAAATCGCCTCTCCGCTCGCTGACTTCCTCGAAATCGCACCCGACCCGGCCACCGCCGCTGCCCTGCTTGGTCCAGACCGGGAAGCGGATTTCCGTCAGGCACTCGTCGGGCTCCCGGATGCTCGACATAGGTCCGTCATAGAACCTGCCGGAGGCGACGCTGCGTTCCCCACTTTGTTTCCGCAATACAATTTCCGCGTCCAGGGCGACGGCGATTAGCGGGATTTCCGCCGCCGGATCACCGTGGGCGACGCTTCCGCCGACTGTACCCCGGTTGCGTGTCTGCTGATGACCGATGAGGGGAAGTGCCTTGGCGAGCAGCGGCACACGCTCGGCGATGATAGGCGAGGCGAGACAATCGGCCTGCCGCGTCGTGCCCCCGATCCGAACCATGTCGCCGATATCCTCGATGACCTGAAGATCCGTGAGGCCATGGATGTCGACCAGTAGCGCCGGGCGGGCGAACCGCATCGCCATCATCGGCACCAGGGTCTGGCCGCCGGCGATGATCATTGCCTCCTCGCCGGCGTTGGCAAGGGCCGCCAAGGCTTGGGGCAGCGTGGCCGCTCTCTGGTACTCGAAGGGTGCGGCTTTCATCGCGCGTCAGCTGCTGCCATCCCAGCCGTCTTCGACCTGCCTAACCGAGGTTTCGGGGATAAGGTCCTGATGAGTCTGGCGACCAAGGGTTTCATCGCCGTTTATGCGGTACTCGCTGGCCGCGGCGTTGCGGGCCGCTGCCTCCCAGCGGTCGTGCCAGTCGCCCAGGGAATAACCGTACCAGGGGGATTCGGGCCGTAGGGGCGGCAAGCCGCATCTCTCCCAAAGTTCCTTCGCGTCTTCCATATATTCCTTGCCCGGCAGCGCCAGCGGCGGCATGTCGCCCTTCATGGTGGCGTCGATGAGCAGGGTGCCATCCTCTTCGCCGCCATGTTCACGCTTCGGGCCGTGCCCCTGGCCGCGATGGGGCAGGACCACGAGGTCTTCGCTGGGGTTATGGCGGTAGGCAAGCGCCCACAACAGGGAATCGGCGTTTTTTGGATCGATGTCATCTGTGACGGCGATGGTGATCTTGCCCATGTCGCCCTTGAAATTGGCAGCGCCGTAAAGGGCTCGCCAGACCTCCGTCCGGGACGTCCCTTTCTCGATAACCAGGATCGAAATCCGCAATAAACCAGTCAGTGGCTCATGCAGAGACACTTTCTTTACGCCACGAATGCCGAGGGTGGTCCGGAGATGGTCCAGGAATAGGGGTTCGTAGGCGACCCGCTTGATGACGCTGGATTCCGATGGCGCCACCTGGCTGATATAGGACGGAATGATGGCGTCTGCCTTGCGGGTGATCGCCGTGATTTCCATCGGCATGTTCAACTCTTCGAGCGCGACGTGGCCGTGGGATTCGCCGAACGGTCCTTCGGGTTCCAGGACCGTCGGGTCGACAAAACCCTCGATCACCACCTCGGCCTCAGCCGGCACAAGAAGGTCCACGGTCCGCCCGCGGACTACATTGATCGGTTCCCTCGCCAACCCACCAGCCACATGCATCTCGTCAAGATCGACGGGCAGTTTTTGCGGCCCCATATAGGCGACAAACGGCGGACAACCGAGCACGATTGCGCAGGGCAGCTTTACGCCCTGCGCCTTGCACTTCTTCCAATGGACATATCCGCCAGCGCCGCCCACCCGGGTTGCCATACGCATCACAAGCCGGTCAGGCGCCTTCAACCCGCAACGGTAGGTTCCCATGTTGTGGATACCCGACACCGGATCCTTTGTGATGCAGTTGGTCGCCGTTAGGGTTGGCGCTGCGTCAAAACCAGGGGTGGAAACCGGGATGGGTAGCGCATCGAGTCCGTTGCCTTCACCCTTTAGGTCGTCGCCTTCGACAATAATTTCCTGGCAGGGCGCGCTGTTGAGCACCCGAGGCGGTACCGGATTGGAGATCGCCTGGGTCCACTTGTCGGCGATGGCATCGATGTCGCTCACCATACCGACGCCGTAGACGCTTTGGCTGGCCGCCAAGGCGCCTACAACCACAGGAATGTCATATTTCCGCCCGCTGCCGTCGACAACGTTGGTAAACAGGAACGCCCGGCGGTCTGCTTCATCGACGCCGCCACGATATTGCCAGCGCACCAGGGGATGCAATTCGGAATCCTTGTTGACTGGTTCGTCGATCCGCCATAGCAAGTCCGCCGCATCGAGCGCCTCAATATGCTCCGCCAAGTCTCGATATTGTCGCCGCACGGTATCCATGACCTCCCCCACGGGCCAGTTGCGTGGTCGAGGGCGCAGGTTAAACCGTCCCTGCCAACAATGCACGCCGGAGAGAGCCGAACTCTTTCCCGTCTTACCGATTGGGGATTTTCCTGCAAAAGACCGGCGGGGCAGGGAGGTAGACACCCTGTCCCAGTCACGACTTCTTCCAAATGAACTCTGTTCGGTCTCGGTGGTTGCGGGCCCCGCAACCAAAGAAGTCCTTGAAAACATTCAGTTTTCGAGGGCTTTTTGTCTGCGCCGACAATGCCGCCAGCGCGGTTTGGGAATCTCACGGGCGCGGGCTTAAATCACGCTCGATTGGGAATAGACCCCACCATCGATTTCAAAAGCCCGAAATTTGCCGGATCCATTTCCAGCTCGCCCTCATTGAGCCGGCGATCGACCTCGGTGACGGCCTCATTGCATGGCACCGGGATACCGTGTTCCTTGCCGGCCTTGGCCACCAACCCATTGATCATCGACATCTCGCTTTTTCTTCCTTTGATATGATCATGTATGGGTGCGGTGACGCTGTCCTTGCCCGTATGTTCCTGCAACGTCCGCATAGCCTTAATCAACGTTTCGTCATTGGCCTCGGCAAACTCTTCGGCGCTTAACCCGAATACCGGCTCCAGTGAGTAGCCGAGGGCCTGGCCAACCGCCATGGACTCTCGGCCAAGCGCAACCGCCATCTCGAACATACCGGGCAATTCGCGGGCATCCCAGTTCTTGAGTCCGGTGAGGCCGATGGGCCCCATGGTCATCGTGTTGGCGATGAGCTTTGTCCACTTGGCGCCCTCGATGTTGTCGGTGAGGGTTATGGTGGCGACGTTCTCCATGATCTCCTTTACCATCTCGAGCCGCGGCGTGAAGGAGCCGTCTAATTCACCTATACCGAACCAGGTACCCTTGCGGGTCGTATCCCTCTTGACGATTCCGGGGGTAAATATGTCGGCTGACAACTCCACCGCACAGCCGATGGTCCGTTCCGTTCTGACGACACTGGAGATCGTCTCGTTGTTCATACCGTTCTGCAAACCGATGAACACACCGTCCTCTTTCAGGTGCGGTTCAATAAGCTGCGTGAGCCACTTGGTGTCGTAGGATTTGACCGCCAGGAAGACGACATCGAATTGAGGCGTATGTTCGGCAAGTTCGTGGAGGTGCCAGGCGGTAACCGGTATTTGAAGGTGCAAATCGGGCATCGTAATGTCGAGGCCCTTTTCCTTCATCGCTTCCACATGAGCGGGCCACTGATCGATGATCGTGACATCCAGACCGGCGTCGGTCAGGTCGGCGCCCACCGAACTGCCAATGGCGCCCGCACCCAGAACGGCAATTTTCCTGTCTTCCATCTCTTCCCCGGTTAGGCATTCACTAGGACAGCGGCTCGGCCCGTTACCAGACCCTTCTCCACACGCTGATGCAATTTCTCCGCATCCTCAAGAAGGCACGTTTCCGTCACGGTCGGCCAGAGTTCCCCCCGGGCCACAATTTCCAGTGCTTCCCGGACCTCCGAGCGTGTGGCGTAACGGCTTCCCAGAATCTCCCGCTCGCCGCTCTTGATCCAATTGCCGGAGACGGGAAACACGTTGGACTGGCCGCCGCCTCCAAGGATGGCTAATCGTCCGCCCTTGCCGAGTGCTTTGGCGGCTTCTTCGAGGGTTTCATCGTTGGCGACGAAATCAATGATTACGTCAGCTCCCTTTCCCCCGGTCACGTCGAGCAGCGCTTCCGCCAGACCAACTCCGGAGACATCGATGGTTGTCTCCGCTCCGGCGTCGCGGCACGCCTCGAACTTCTCGGAAAGAATATCAGCGGCGATGACCTGGGCCCCGGCCCAGGCCGCGACCGAGATCATCTGAATGCCGAGCCCGCCACCGGCGCCAATCACCGCCACCGTGTCGCGCTCCGAGATGCGGGCCTTGCGGACCAGTTTTACAGGCGTGGCAACAGCATCCGTTACAACGCCGATCTCGGCCGGGAATTTTCGGTAATCCAAACTCTCAGGCAATTTGATGAACGAGTTGGCCGGCAGCTTAATGTATTCCGCATAGCCGCCGTCCACGTCCCGGCCGACATTTCCGGCCAAGTTGTCGCAGAGGGTTTCCCGGTCGGCCCGGCACCATGTGCAATCACCGCACGTCAGGTAGTAGTAGGCCGTTACGGCATCACCTATCTTCAGGTCCGACACATCTCTACCGGTTTCCACGATTTCGCCGGTTATTTCGTGTCCGATTATTCGGGGGTAGTCGACTTTCATTCGGCCCGCCCGCATGTGCTGGATGGTGAGGCCTGCGCCACAAGCCAGAACCTTGGCAACAGCTTGACCTTCTCCAGCTACCGGATCCGGATAGTCGAGAAGTTGGAAAGGCGTGTCGGGCGCGGTGAGGACCATGGCTTTCATGGCGGATCAGGTCTCCCCGACCGGCTGTGGACGGGCCGCCGGCCAACTTCCGACATTTATCCCTGGTCGAATTTTCGGAAGCAAATTGTCGTCCACAACGTTTCCCCTCTCCGGCCCCCGCAGCTTGCGCAGAATATTGCAGAGGAACTACTCCGTTTGAAAGCGCAAGACCGGGACCTCCAGTGGGACGAGTGGGATCAAATCTCGATCGCTGCCGCCTTGCTTGACACATTCTAAATTGCCGAACACACTTTTTCTAAGATCAAATACCCCTCAACGGGGAAGAAGGAAGCTGTCGGCAATTTCGTTGGTGAAATCGCCGATTAACAGGGACGAATTCATCAAGGGAACAATCGCAATGCGTTATTTTACTCCTGCATTAATGTTGGCGGCCGGTCTTGGCATGACGTTTGCCCCTCCGACACCATCCATCGCCGCGGACCAATTGTCGGTTGCCGTCGGAACGCTCGGCGGAACGATGGGGCGGCTTGGCGCCGGCCTGACCGATGTGGTCAACAAGAACCAAACGGCTATGAAGTTGAGCGTGACGCCCGGCGGCGGCCGCGCCAATCCGGCCCGTGTCAGCACCGGCGGCGCGGATTTCGGTTATTCCTTTACGAACTTCACGGCCACGGCCCTTGCCGGCAAGGCGCCGTTCGACAAGAAGTATCCCAATCTAAGGGTCATCGCGCGGTTCTGGAATGCCTGCTACCACCAGTACGTCGGGAAGGACGTCTATGACTCTGGAATCCAATCCTGGGAAGACATCGTTGCGGCCAAGAAGCCTCTCAAAATCGGCCTGGTCAAGAAAGGCACCAGCTCGGAATATACCGGGAGCGTCCTCGTCAAGGCCCTTGGGTCTTCCTACGAAAAGATGGCCGCCCGGGGCGACAAACAGACGTTTTCGGGCACCGGCGCCAATTCCCGCGCCATCCGGTCCGGCCAGATTGATATCTACTTCCACAATTCCGGCGATCCCAATGGCGCCGGTATCCAGGCAGCTCTGGGCCGTGACCTGACGTTCCTCAAATTAACGCCGAAGATCAAATCCATCCTGACGGAAAACGGCTATTCGCCGTGCACCATCCCGGGCGGAATATATAAGGGCAGTGACAAGCCGACCGAGTCCATGGGACTTTCCGGTGTGCTGCTGACCACCGACAAGATGGATGAGAAGGCGGTGTACAATATTTTGAAGATCGCGGCCGCCAACAAGAAAACCCTGGGTGCGGTCCATAAAATCTACAAAGACTGGACACCTCAGTTTGGTTCCCAAGTCGGTAGCTTGCCCCTGCATCCGGGCGCATCCAAATTTTTCAAAGAAGTCGGCGCCATCAACTAAAGGCGCCGTAGGCAGATGGTTCAGGCCCCCCGTGCGGATAAAGACAGCACGGGGGGCCTGCCTCGCATGACGGATAAATCCGAACATTGGGCGGTTTCCACGCTGATCACGATCATCGCCGTGGGGATGTCCCTCTATCACCTGAACATCGCCTGGACGGGCGGGTACGAATTCGTCTTTCAGCGCTCGCTCTCTTTCCTTTTCGGGGTCGTACTGGTCGTTCTGGTTTACCGGCCCAAAGACGGGTCCGTTTTCTCCAACGCCTCAACCGTCATTCTTTTTGTCCTCGCGATTTTGGCAATTGGCTACCCCGTGGTGGAGACCGATTACCTCAATGGCCGGTTGTTTTATGTCGATCCCCTTAAACCTCAGGACTTTGTTCTGGGCTCGATCGCCATTCTACTGACCCTGGAGGTGGCGCGCCGGACCATCAACACGGCCCTGCCGCTGATCGTCGTTTTCTTTTTGATCTACACGTTCTTTGGTGCCTATTTTCCCTGGGAATTCGCCCATAAGGGCGCGAGCTTCAAGGACATGATCGACCATCACTACCTTGCGCAGGAAGGTTTGTGGAACCTGCCGCTGGGCGTGTTCTCCACCTTCATCTTTTTATTCATCCTGTTCGGCGCCTTTCTCGACCGCATGGGCGCCGCGGACTACTATGTGAGGCTTTCCATGGCGGCGGCGGGGCGGTTGCGGGGCGGCCCGGCCAAGGCGGCCGTATTCGCGAGCGCCATGACCGGTTCCATCACGGGCAGCGCCAACGCGAACGTGGCGACCACCGGCCCCTTCACCATTCCGATGATGAAGAAGTCCGGTTTCACGCCTGAAACCGCGGCCGGTATCGAAACCGCGGCATCGACCGGCGGGCAGATCATGCCGCCCATTATGGGGGCGTCCGCCTTTTTGATCGTGGAGTTTACCGGCATTAGCTATTGGGAGGTGGTCAAGGTCTCCATCCTGCCGGCGATGCTCTATTTCCTGTCGGTGTACACGATCGTGCATCTGGAAGCCCGCAAGGGCGGCCTGAAAGGTCTTTCCAAGGACCAGTTGGAACGGACCTGGGATGTGTTCAAGGAGGGCTGGTACTACTTGTTGCCGCCCATCCTGATCATCGTTGTTCTTATGCGCGGCCAGAGCGTGCCGTTTGCCGGCGTGATCGGCATCGCCTCGGTCATCGCACTGGGCGGCTTGAAGGGGCTGGTGGACTTCTATGCCGACTCCCGGACGCGGCAAGTCGGGCTGCGGGATTTCCTCGACCTCATTTGGCGCGGTGCGGTCAACATCGTGAAAGCCTTGGAACAAGGGGCGGTCCGCTCACTGCCGGTGTGCGCCGCCGTGGGCGCGGTGGGCATTGTCATGGGGGCCCTGTTCCAGACCGGACTTGGCTTGAAGTTTTCATCCCTTGTTGTCGCGCTCGCCGGCGACAGCCTCCTGCTCGCTATCATCCTTGTGGGAATCGCGTCGTTCGTTCTGGGCATGGGCCTGCCCACCAGCGCGGCTTATATCGTGCTCTCCGTCATGGCGGTGCCGGCGCTGCTGGACATCGGCCAGCCTTGGGGGCTGTCGCTGCTGGCGGCGCATCTGATCGTCTTTTGGTTCAGCCTGGACAGCTGTTTCACGCCACCCGTCTGTGTGCCCGCCTATACGGCGGGGGGCATCGCACAGGCCAATCCGAGCAAGGCCGCCTGGGCGGCTTTCCGGACCGCCAAGGGCATGTACATCATTCCATTGATGTTCGGCTTTACCTCCCTCTTGCTTCTGGACCAGCCGTTTGCTCTGGCACAGACATTTGCCTTCGCCGTACTCGGCTTTTTGGGGACCGGTGCCGTAATCGTCGGACATATGTATGTGCGCCTGGGGGTGGTCGAGCGCACCGTTCTCTCCCTCGCGGCCCTCGGGCTTTTTTGGCCCAATCTCATGTTCCAGCTTGCGGGTGCCGTCGTCTTCGCGGCGGTCTTCATCAGCCAGCGAATTCGGTACGCGAAGCAACTGGCGTCCAATCAGGCCCCGGCGGAATAGGCTTTCCTGGAGTAAGAAAATGAGTGAACGAATTTCCCTTGTCGATCTGGAGACGGACAACGTCTTTGCCCAGCTTTTGTTTGATGGAGCGACAAACATGCTGGGGCGGGTGCCGAACTCCCACCGCATCGCGGCCCATGCGCCTTTCATGCAGCTCATGCTGACGCCGTTCACGGCGGTGATGCAGCGGGAAGGCGGGGGAAGTTGTTTGACGTCCAAACTCAAGGAAATGGTCATCATCAAGACCAGCCACACCAACGGGTGCAAATACTGACTGGCGCACAATACGTCGCTTGGTCAAGCGGCAGGAATTACGGACGAACAAGTCCAAGTCATCGGCTCGGACGATTATATGAAATCAGACCTCCTGAATGACCGTGAGAAAGCCGCCGTTCTCTGGGCGGAACACGTTACCAGGAATACCGCTCGCTCGCGGGATGACGTTTTCGATCATGTCCGATCCATCTTTGATGAACAGGAGATTGTCGAGCTCACAATGATTTGCGGCCTGTTCAACTTCCGGAATCGCTACATGGACTCTCTTCAAGTTCCGTTGGAGCCCATGAAGGAAGTGGACAAGATCAAGACGTCCAACCGGCTCAACACGGACAGACTCCGTGACTACCTCCAGTTCGTCCTGGACAATTGGCCGGCGGAGTTCCCGGAGCCCAATCCGGACGAGTAAGGCCTTCTATATGTGATCGATTTTGAAGAGCCGCTTGGCGGTGCCGTTGAGGACGCTTTCGATCTCCGCCTCGCTCAATCCTTCGACGCTGAGGAGGTGAGCCACGGCATTACGGTTGGTCATGCCGAAATCATGGTCCGTACCGATCATCAACTGAGAAATCCCGACTTCATTGATCAGGTGGCGGAGATTCTCCGTGCCGTAGACCAGGGTATCGTAATAGAGGTTCCTGATATATTCGCTGGGTTTCCGCTCCTCGAGCCCGCGCCCGCCCCGGTCCGCGCTGTTGTGCCCATGGTCAAATCGCCCGACGTAGGAGGGCAGAAACCCTCCGCCGTGGGCGGCAGCGATCTTGAGACCCGGAAAGCAGTCAAGGGTACCTTCGTAAATGAGGTGAGCCAGGGCTGTGGTGGTTTCCAGCGGGTTGCCGATCATATTGTGGAGAAACCCCCGTCCTTTGAGGCGCGGGTTCGAACCCCGATAGACCCGGGGGTGAATGAACACCACCACATCCAGTTCCTCCGCCTTGGCCCAAAACGGATGGAACTTCGAGTCCGATAGTTCCTGGCCCATCACATTGCCACGAATCATGCAGCCCCGGTGTCCCAAGTGTCTGACTGAATTCTCGAGCTGTTCCGCCGCTAGCCGCGGATGCTGCAGGGACACGACGCCCAGCGGCACAAACCGGTCCGGATGAGCGGCGCAGACCTCCGTCAGCGTTTCGTTTTGAAGTTTGGCGACGTCCCGGGCGAGGTCGTACTCGGCCCAGGGGAAATGCTGTTCCGTCCCGATACTAAGGACTTCCAGGTCCGTGCCCATGGCATCCATCTGCCGGAGGCGGACCTCGATGTTCTCCGTCTTTTTGAGTTGCCCTTCATAGGGATTTTCGCCGTCGAGCTCCTCGCGGCCCTCCACCATCGGCCAGACATTGGAGAGCTGGCAATGGGCGTGCATGTCGATAACCGGCATCCGCTTGCCGTTCACCGACACGGGCCGGGGCGTTTGGGATTCCAGCGTGGATGGATTGTTTTCAAACGCCGGCTTGTCGGCATGATAGTGAAGGTCACATCCAACCATTTGCACGTTGTCCGTGGCCCCGGACGACGGTTCCGACATGTCGCTCTCCTTATCCTGGCCGACTGGTCTGTTTCAATTCGTATCGCGGCATGCTTGCCGGTGGTCGTGCGACACCTTCCGTCATCAGTGCGCGGATAATCCTGATATTTGTGATCTAGGCGGCAGCCTGCTTGGGGATTCCGCCGCGTCTGACGAATTCGTAACGTTCGTCCAACAGAGGTGAGAGCGGCCGTCGCTGGCTGTCCGGAAGACCAATCCACATCCGCAGCAGGTGGCGTTTCAATTTCGGGTCGTCGTAGTCCTCGTATGCTTGGCGGGCATGCATCACGGTCATATTATTGATCAACTGGATGTCACCCTCCTGGAAGTCCATCTCCAGACGCAGTTCCGGCCGGTTGGCGATCTCCTGAACCACGTCCAACGCCTCGCGCTGTGCATCGGTCGGCGCAAGATGGTCTCCATAACGCATCGTTGAGTCTATGAACGCTCTATTGGTGAAACGGGCGCTCAGCTTGCCATCGGCAACAGAGAACATCGGCATGTCGTACCAAGGCTGGCCGCCATCGGGATGATCGCCACGCCAATCCACATGAAACATCTCGTAAAGCGGGTCGATCAGGTCCGGACGCTCCGTCAGCAATACGTTGTAGACCGCCGGCGCGCTCACCAGATAGCTCGCGCCCCCGGACTTGGCTCCGCGCATGCAGAACAGGCCGATTATGTCCGTGGGAAGCTGATCGCAATGAAAGTCCAGCCTGTTTCGGGTCTGGTAACCCCGAGCATCGGGATCGCTGAGATCGCGGCCCTCATCCGTCACATGGCCGAGCAAATGGCCGCGGCCGTTCTGAGATACCGGATGACCGATATGTATCCCCAGGCCCCAATAGAGGAGTTGACAATCCTCATCCGAATAATTGTCTCTCGAAATTCCGCGGATGAGGGCAACGCCCGTGCCGTGCAATACCGAATCAATCATCGCGCTCAGACGCGACTTGAACTCCGGCAGGGGGAATGCATCCACGCCGAATGGAATTGTGGCGCCCGCCTCTTTGACGTTCACAAGCGCACTATCAATTTCCGCCTTTTCGTCGTCTGAGAGATGCCAGATCCAAGTGTCGGTTTGCTGCATCTCGGAACCGATCCAAGCTTCGTCGGAAACTATTTTCTCTCGAAGTATTTCAACCATCGTCTTGCTCACAACTCATCAAGCCGGTTATTCGCGAAAAAACCGGCCGCACTTCTATTTCCGCCCGGGGCGATACCGGTGACATGCATGAAACCTTATACATGATACGTGCTTGGCGCCATACAGGACCCGCACCATATGCGAAGTTCGGAGCGACGATTTGATGGCCGTTCTCTGGATTTTTCCAGGTTCCGCCATGACCCAAAGCGGACATCGATGGTTTCAGGCCGACCGATTACCACGGACGCCGCTTGCTCTGGTATTGTAGCCGCGCTAACCGCTTCCTCGGGGGACCGGGTCACCAATCGTTGGAATACCGAACACCTGGCGGCGGCCAACAATTCCGCCACGGTATACCTGACTGCCCGGCCCGGATGGATAATTGAAGGACGCTCTTAATGCTCGAACTCTATCATTTTTGGGATTCACCTTGCTGTTTCAAAGTGAGAACCGTCCTCGCGGAACTCGAACTCGAATGGACGGAGCGCTACGTCATGACGGTCCATTTCGACCATCTGCAACCCGACTATCAGAAATTGAATCCTCACTGCCGCGTTCCGACCCTTGTCCATGACGGGCCGGTCGTCATGCAATCTTCGGTCATCGCCGAATACCTAAATGATCAATTTGGAAACGGCAGGTTGACGCCGAAATCACCTGCCGGATTGGCTGCGATGCGGGAATGGATGGCCGACGAGCAGGAATATCTGTTCCCGCTAATCGTCCCCATGAGTTTCAATACCATGATGAAACTGAGGGCGAAGGCGTACGGCCTTGAACAATTGGTCGAATGGTCGAAACGGCACCCCGACCAGGCCCGGGCCAAGGATTATTTGGAGCGTGTCTCGGGGCCGGCGGACATGGATGCGGTTGCCGCCGCCGAGAAAAAGTTTGTCTGGCATATGGAAAGGCTTGAGACCCGGCTGCAGAAGACCGGCGGGCCTTGGATCTGTGGGAACGACTTTTCGCTTGCCGACATTTCAATTGCGCCGCTTCTTGACCGGCTCGAATATTTGGACAGATCGAGGCTCTATGACGACTTGCCGGCGGTGGCCGGTTGGTATCGGCGAATGAAGGAGCGCCCGGCATTCATGAAGGCCACGCCACCCTATGAGTATCGCATGTGGGGACCCAAAAAACCGGTACCCGCGCAACAGGTCGACGCGGTGGCGGCGGGACATACCTTTCCGTCGGATTAGACCGCGGCCAGCTTGTCTTGCCGCCTGAAGAAACCAAAAACTGCTTTAAAGCCACCACTGAAGGACATATTCGTAGGGGCCTTCCCGGTTGACCAGGTCGACACGCTCCAGCTGAATTTTGTAGCCGCCATCGGTTTTGTTCAAAACGTGCCGGTACTTGCCGGTGAAATTACGCACCTCGTAGCGAAGGTATTCGGCGCAATGGAAGCGTGACCGGACGATGATGTCGCCGTTATCCGCCTCATCCTCGACGATCACGTTGGATACAACGTGGCAAAGCCGGTTGTTGGGCGCCTGACTATGGGCCTGGGGGTGGTTGTTTCGGCGAATTCGCATCTCCATCATGTCGAGGTTCTCCCAGAATATATTGGGCACCCCTTCGCCGTCGGTTTGGTCTTCACGCGCCGGCATCCAATAGTGGCCGTCCTCGGTAAACAGCGCCAACCACGCATCCCACTGCTTTTCATCCAGGATTTCAGCTTGGCGATGGAGAAACCGTTCGACCGACAATTGGGTTTCCATACTGATGTCCGCCACCTTGAACGGATCGGAGGCAGCAAGTTTTTCCGCGGCTTTCCCCATGATCAGGCCACCTCTCCGGTCATATAGTCCCGCCACACATGCATCATGTGGCGCATCGGCATCTCGCTCATGGAGCCGTCAGGCGATTTCCTAAGTGCACCGTCGATGACATCGAAACCGGCATTGCGATGAAAACTCACCCAATCGCTGCCCTGGGACTCGAGGCCATGCTGAACCTTCCACCAGTTGAACAGGTCATCCGCATTGACCATGGTCGACGGCGAGTTGACCAAATAGTAATAGCCGAGGGCCCGCTGATAGATCGCTTCCGGCGCATCCTTCAGCCGGAAATGCCAGATTTCGCTCATCGTGCGATCCGTGCTTATCGGGCGAATCGTGCGGAGTTGCTGCAACGGCGGCTGGATCGACATGCACGGATAGATCAAGCTGTGGTGGAGGTTCACGCCGAGAATTTCCTCAGCCCGTTCCTCGCCATAAGCGTCATACATGCATTTGACGTATTCGTTGGTGTCCGGGTCGTCGGGCCGGAGGCCCATATATCCTTCGAGGGTGCAATGACCGTGGGGATGACCGACAGTACCGAACTTTCCCCAGCCGTCGATGCCGAGCCGCGCGAAGTCGGACAGGAAGCCGTATGCCATGGGCGGCTCCTCACCGGCTTTCCGCATATCGCGCTCGACGGTCATGGCGGCGACGCCCGTAGACTCGTGGGTGGCGCCGGGATGGGAGGCGTCCAACTGGTTTTCCAGGAATATTTTCCAGTTGGACTGCTGGACCATGTGGAAACACTCGCCGACGACTTCGGTCTCACCGCCGGGCGCGCGATCGATCAACTGATCGAAGCCGGTCCGAGCCTCGCCTAAATGCTCTTCGAGACTGATACCCTCGTTGGCAAGCGAAGCGAACCAAAAGCCGCGGTAATTGGCTGCCCTTTCGGCTTTCGGCACTTGGAAGTCCTCGCCATCGATGGTTAGCGCCGTGCCGTCATAGCCATCAATGGCCGGAATGTTTTCGAGACTGCCATCCAAATTAAACATCCAGGCGTGATAGGAGCAGCGAATACGTCTGCCGGCATTTCCCTGACGGGCGGAGCAGAGCTGGGCGCCGCGATGCGGGCAGCGGTTATACAGAACATGAATTTCGCCATTGTGGTCGCGGGTCATCATCATCGGCTGACGCCCGATCCGGGCGAGATAATAGTCCCCCGGATTTTTTACCTGGCTTTCATGGCCGACATAGACCCAGGCGCGTTCAAAAATGCGCTCCATCTCGAGATCAAAGAGATCCGGGTCCACGTAAGCTTTTCTGTGAGCCCTGTCAGGCTCAACGAGAGCCGCGATTTTAGTGTTTGTCCAAGTCACGACGCATCCCATCATTGTCAAAGCGACCGGCGAAGCACCAACTTTAGCAACCCGCGTCAGGAATGGAAGATCGTCGTAATTTTGGCTCTGATTGGCTGCCTCCCCGGTAAATGTCGGAAAATATCGGGACAAGTCGATCCGGCGGCGCTCATTGAATTAGATGCCTGAACAGCCAGAACAGTATCCGGCCAAATTGAACCATTTGACCGGGATTAATTCGGGTCGTGGCCAGGCGCGCCGCGAACGGCGATGCGGCCCATCGGCGGCCATCGACGGAGTGACGCAACGCCGCCACGGCGCGAAGGAACCCGGCCTTCGGTGGCGCTCCCCGGTCCCCCGGGGTGCGTTGCGGGCCACGTCCGATGCACACACAACGCCCTTCGGCCCGCGCCTGCCCGGATAACCGATGAGCGCCATCAAATTGATCCAATTTGGCCGGAAACTGCTCTAGTGTAGTCACCATGAAAACCGGTTTTGTCTGGGACGAGCGGTGCATGTGGCACGACACGGGGCTTTATTTCGGGCCCCATGAGGGCAGCCCCTGGGTCGAACCCATTCAAAGCCCGGAGAATGCGGACGGAAAGCGCCGGATCAAGAACCTGATCGACCGGTCCGGCCTTGGATCCCGCCTTTTGGATGTGGACTGCGTTGCGGCTTCGGCGGACGACATCCTCCGGGCGCACACCCCTGACTATCTGGCGGAGGTTCAACGCGTAAGCGATGCCGGTGGCGGCAACCTCGCCCGGCGAATGGGAACGACCCGTGTCGGCAGCCGGGGGATCGGGATTGCCTTGCTCGCTGCCGGAGGCGCCCTCTCGGCCGTCCGTTCGGTTCTCGAGGGAGACGCCGACAATGCTTATGCCTTGATCCGGCCGCCGGGACACCACGCGGAACCCGATGAGGCGCTTGGCTTCTGTATTTTCGCCAATGCCGCCATCGCTGGTCTGTATGCGCTTGAGGTGGGCGAACTGGAGCGCATCGCGTTCGTCGATTGGGATGTTCACCACGGCAACGGGACGCAAGCGGTCTTTTGGGAAAATCCAAGGGCGTTGACCATATCCCTTCACCAGGAGGACTGCTTTCCACCGGAGACGGGGGGCATAAATGAAATCGGATCCGGGGACGGAGCAGGTACCAATCTAAATATTCCGCTGCCGCCCGGTTGCGGGGAGGCCGCCTATCTGGCGGCGTTCGATCAGGTGGTGCTGCCGGCGCTCACCCGCTACAGGCCTCAGCTTGTCATCGTACCGAGCGGTTTTGACGCAGGCTTTCATGATCCGTTGGGGCGCATGATGCTTACCAGCCACAGCTTCCGCAAACTCACCCGCCGGATCATGGCCGCCGCGGATGAATTGTGCGGCGGGAGACTGGTCATGACACACGAAGGCGGGTATTCGCCGCACACGGTGCCCTTCCATTGTCTCGCCGTCCTGGAAGAAATGGCCGGGTTTCGGACCGAAGTGATCGATCCCTATTCTCCACCGGATACGGGTGAGCTTGGCGAGCCGTTGGCTCATCAGGCCGAAGCGGTCGGCCGTGCCGCTGGCCTGGTCGACCAGATTCCCGTTTAGGCCGGAAGTCAGGCGGGCTCGTTGCCGAAAATGATCGTCCCGGCCACCGAGAACATGCCGCCGACACCGTGTGCGACCGAAACCTGCGCGCCGGGCACCTGGGCCGGAGCGATTCCCCGAAGTTGCCGGATGCTTTCCTGCATGGCGTACATGCCGTACATGCCCGAGTGCATGTAGCTGAGGCCGCCGCCATTGGTATTGAGGGGCAGTGAGCCGCCCGGCGCCGTATTTCGATCACCCACGAAGGCCGCGGCTTCACCGGGTTTACAGAAGCCCAGATCCTCCAGGCCATAGAGAGGCACGTGGGCAAAGGCGTCATAAATCATCAGGTGATCGACATCATCGTGGGATATGCCGGCTTCCGCAAAGGCTCGTTCTCCCGACAGACGGAATGCCTTGGATGAAATGAAATCATCAAGCTGACTCACCATCGGGCCCTCGGCGCTCTCGCCCGCTCCCAGGATATAGACCGGAGGGCGCGGAAAATCGTTTGCCCGGTCCGCCGAGGTCAGGATCAGGGCGCCGCCGCCGTCCGTCCGGAGGCAGCACATCAAGAGGGTGAACGGATAGGCGACCATGCGCGAATTCATGACGTCATTCACCGTGATGGGGTCCTTGAAAGTGGCGCGGGGGTTCAGGGCGGCCCATTCCCGCTGAACCACGGAAACGGGCGCCATGTCCTCCGGCCGCAGGCCATGGGTCTGCAGATAGCGAAGCACCGGAATGGTGAACATCGTGGGAGGAAGGCTGCCCCCGTAGGGGACTTCAAACTGGCCCGCCAGTTTGCCGCCGATAAATTCCGGAAAGCCCTTGGCCTCGACACGGGAACGGCCGCTTTCCCCGTGGGTGATCAAAACGGTCGTGCACAGACCCGCCTCGATTGCCGCCATCGCGTGCCGGACATGGAGCATGAAAGAGCTTCCGCCGATCAATGTGCCATCGAGCCATGCCGGCGTGATCCCCAGATACTGGGCCAGAACATCCGGCGCCTCGCCGGCCGCGGCGATGCCGTCGATGTCCGCCGCGGTCAGGCCGGCTTCGGCCATCGCGTTGAGGGCGGCATCCGCATGCAATTGAAGTTCCGATGTTTCGGGGATAACCCCCATTTCCGTTGTTTCCGCCGCACCGACCACGGCCACCGTTCCTCGAGCCATGACGTCACGCCGCCGGTTTGAAGAAGGGAAGGGTGATTTCGTCGTTCTGCGCTTCGAATGTCACTTCCAGCGGCATGTCGAGAGTGAGCGCCTCCGGCGTCTGGTCGCAACCGACGATGTTTGTCATCAGCCGGGGACCCTCCTCCAATGTGACAACGGCCACCGAGTAGGGCGGCCCCAGCCCCGGCGCCGGGATATGGCTGATGACGTAGCTGTATAGGGTCGCCCTGCCGCTGGCCGCAAAGGTGGATACATTTCGGCTGCCGCACTCCGGGCAGAACGGGCGCGGCGGAAAGTATATCTTCCCGCAATCGTCACATTTCTGCAGACGAAGCTCTCCGGTCCGGGTGCCCTCCCAAAAGTGAACTGTCTCCGGTGTCGGGCGGGGCAGTACACGCTCCGTCTGATCGGTCATCGCATCCTCCAATCAAAATTATTTGATTTCTTAATTAATTTTCATTTCTTCATAAATTTACTGATTTTATGCGGTTGTTTCCATAGATCATTTCATGATATCGTAATTTATTGGTCAATTAAATAATAAAAATAGACCGTGGCCGATACGGGAGCGGATGCAGCGACATGAGCGTTGAGCGGCCGAACATACTGTTCATCATCACCGACCAACAGCGGGCGGATCATCTAAGTTGCGCCGGAAATCCGGTCCTCAGGACGCCGCATTTGGATTCGCTGGCCGCGCGCGGCCGCCGGTTCGAGAATTTTTTTGTGAATTCCGGCATTTGCCAGACCAATCGGGCCACCATTATGACGGGCCAAACCGTTACCCAACACGGCGTTCGGGTGAACGGGATTCCGATTTCACTGGACTCCGTGTGTTATACCCACCTGCTTCAGGCCGGCGGGTACGAAACGGCCCTTTTCGGCAAGGCCCACTTCCAAAACATGACCACCGACAGGCCCGGCTTCCGACAAGCATCCGAAGACCTCGATCCGCCGCCCGAAGACCTGCGTGACTCCCTCACTCGTCTTCGCTCGGGTCCGGAATATGACCGGGAGCTGAACTTTCAAAACTCAATGGATCCGAGGGCCGATGAGCAGGAAGGTGACTACTACGGATTTGAGCGCTTCCGTGTTTGCACCTGGCATGGGGATGATGTTCAAGGACATTACACCCAATGGCTTCGGGAACGGTTTCCCGATGAAGCCGAAAATCGTTCCAGCGTAAATCCGGAGCCCGACCCGCGTTACAACGCGCCGCAAGCCCGGAAACCCCGCATGCCGGAGGAACTCTATCCGACCAACTATGTCGCCGAGATGACCCTGGAATATCTCGATGACTACGTGAAAAGGGGCCGGGATAAACCGTTCTTCGTCCAGTGCAGTTTTCCGGACCCCCATCATCCCTTCACGCCGCCGGGGAAATATTGGGACATGTATGATCCGGCGGACATCGAATTACCGTCCTCTTTTTACCATCAGCCTCATGACCAGACGCCCATCCTGGCGCGCATGCATCAGGAATTAGCCGATGGAACGGCGAACAGGGACTGGGTGCGGCCCTACGCCGTGACGGAAGACGAGGCAAAACAAATCACCGCCCTTACTTACGGCATGATCTCGTTCATTGATGACAGTGTCGGACGGATACTGGCGAAACTGAAGGAGCACGGCCTTCACAAGAACACGGTCGTCATCCTGACCAGCGACCACGGCGACTGGATGGGGGACCACGGGCTGATGCAAAAGGCGCTGCTCCACTACCAAGGGCTTATTCGCGTGCCCTTTATCTGGCAGGACCCCGATGACGAGGCCTTCGGACAAACTCACGGCGAGATCGGCTGCTCACAGGACATCCCCAATTCGATTCTGGCCCGGGCTGGATTGGCGCCTTCGGCAGGCATGCTGGGAGAAGACCTGAACAAAATTATGTTCGACGGAGAGGCCTCGCGGCGGGACGGTGTGGTCGTCGAGCAGGCGACCTCGCTTCCTCTGCCCGGCCGCGACTTGCCTTTGCGGGTAAAGACCTACGTCGACCGCGACTGGAGGGTTTCCTATTACGCCGGGGAAGACTGGGGAGAATTGTACGACCTCCAAAACGACCCTGGTGAGATCGTCAATCTCTGGTCCTCCGAGGATCATAAGGTCGTCCGGCTCGAAATGATGGAGCGCATGCTGAAAAATATCGTTCACTATGAATCGCGGACGCCACTCCAGGTCATGACCGGCTGAATTCCATGGTTGCGGCTGACGACACACTCAAAAAAAGCCCCAACCGCAAGACCGGCAACAGGACTCGCTGGGCCCGGCGGGGCAGGCCGTCATTGACCGAGATGGCAAGCCGGGAGAGTTCCCGGGAGCTGTTGCTCAAATCCGCCATCGATGCTTTTGCCAAGCATGGCTTCGAAGCGGTAACCACGGGCTTGATCGCCGAAAATGCCGGTATGTCCCAGTCCATGGTTCACTACCACTTCAAAACCAAAGAGCAGATTTGGCGGGCGGCCATCGAACAATTGATGCGGGACCTCGGTGAACGGTTTCCCCTGGCGAAGGATGAACTGAAGGACCTGGACCCGGTCAGCCGTCTCAAGGTTCTGGTGCGGCGTTTCGTGAAAATGAGCGCCCTGGATGTGAGTCTCAGCCGGATCATGGTCCACGAAGGCACGACACCCGGTCCCCGCCTCACATGGATCGCCGACAAATTCCTGAAACAGGGTTTTGAGCCGTTTGACGAGACCGTGACGGCGGGTATCAGGACCGGCCAGATAAAAGACCTGCCCGTTTACGCGGTGACCCATACGATCATCGCCGCCGCCGCCATGACCTACTGCCTGGCGCCCGTTGTCGAGGCCACCCACGGCGTCGACCTGTCGGCCACCCGGACAATGGACGAGTTGGCGGACAGCGTTTTAAACATTCTATTCGACGGCCTTCTCGCCAGGCCGGATTTGAACGGAGCGGCCCAGTGATGGATCCCGGTGGATAAATGTTTGCCCAAGCTCTCGCCAGAACCGCCCAGATATTCGGCAATCGTCCGGCGCTGATAAGCCCGGCCGGCCGGCAGACCTGGGAGGAGTTTGCCGGGCGGATCCGGTCGGCCGCCCTCGGCCTTCGGGACCTCGGCCTGGAACCGGGGGACAAGATTGCGGTCCTCGCCGCCAACTCCCCGGAGCATCTGACCATGATGTACGCGGTACCGTGGATGGGCGGCGTGCTTGTTCCGCTGAACACACGGCTCTCCGCGGAGGAAATGCGGCAGATCGTTGACGAAGCGGAGGTCAGAGGCCTCGCCGGTGACGGCGCCAACAAGGATGCAATAGCCTCTCTCGCCCAGGCCGTCAGCCGGGATCTCGTGCTGATTGATCTCGACGGACAAACCGGCCAGGGGCACCGGCTCGAGGACATGGAAGAAGCGGACGGCCTCGAGCCCTGGAGGGCGGACATGTCCGAGCTCGCAGCGCTGTATTACACCGGCGGAACAACAGGCCGCCCCAAAGGCGTCATGGTCAGTGACGGCGCATTGACGGTTCAAACCCTCAATCTCGTCAATGATCTGAATATCTCTTCGGAGACGGTGTACATCCACGCCCCTCCCATTTTTCATTTGGCGGGTGCGGGCGTTTCACACGCATGCTCTTTCACCGGGGCCACCCATGTATTTCCGGCGGACCTGTCTCCGGAAACGTTCCTGGAAACGGTATCCGACGAAAAAGTGACTCTCGTCAGCCTGATCCCGACGATGCTGGCCGGCATGATGGAGTCGCCTGATGTGGGGGATGAATTTAGGGCCGTTCGCACCATCGTCTACGGCGCGGCGCCTATATCCGAGGCGCTGTTGCGCAAAGTAATGGAACGGTGTCCGGATGTGGACTTGATCCAGATTTACGGACAAACGGAATGCACGGGCCCTTGCCTCATTTTGCCGCCCGAGCGTCATGTGATTTCGGGACCGTTGGCGGGAAAACTAAGTACCGCCGGGCGGGCGAATATGACCAGCGAGGTCCGTATCGAAGGTGAAGCTGGACAGTCCGCGCCGCCCGGGACGGCCGGCGAGATTCTGATCCGGGGTCCGTCGGTCATGCTGGGATACTGGAAACAACCCGACATCACTGAAAAAGCGTTGAAGGATGGATGGCTCCACACCGGTGACGTGGGTGTCATGGATGAGGATGGGTTTGTCCGGATTGCCGACCGCCTGAAGGACATGATCGTCACCGGGGGTGAGAACGTATATTGCGGCGAGGTGGAAAACGCCATCAGCGATCACCCCGAGGTAAGCGCTTGTGCCGTGGTGGGTATTCCGGACGAGAAATGGGGCGAACGGGTTCACGCCGTTGTAGTCGTGAATGAAGGGGCATGCCTGACGGAAGAAGCGCTCCGGGACCACTGCAGGAACCTCATCGCCGGATACAAATGCCCCCGGAGCGCGACCTTCACCGATGAACCGTTGCCCTTGAGCGCCGTCGGCAAGGTCCGCAAGGACCTTATCCGGGAACGGATCAAGGGATAGAGGAGGACGCATGATCCAGGACACCATGCCGCGAAGGCTGTTTTCTCCCGAACACGATATGTTCCGGGATCAAGTGCGGCGCTTTATCGAAGCCGAAGTCCTGCCTTATCACGACCAGTGGGATGAAGAAGGGGTCGTTTCCCGCGAAGTTTGGGAGAAGGCGGGTGCCGCCGGCATGCTGTGCCCGACCGTCCCGGAAGAGTATGGAGGTGTCGGCGCCGATTACCTATTCAGCGTCGTCGTGATGGAAGAAATGGCCCGGGTCGGCGCTTCCGGCCCAGGCTTCAGCATTCACTCCGAGATGGCCGCACCCTATCTGGAGCGTTTCGGCAACGAGGATCAAAAATCCCTCTGGCTCCCGAAGTTCGTCAGCGGACACGCGATTTCGGGCATCGCCCTGACCGAACCGGGTGCGGGCAGCGATCTCCGCCGGATGTCCACAAGCGCCACGAAGACCAATGCCGGGTACGTATTGAATGGCCAGAAGGTCTTCATCTCCAACGGCCAGATTGGCGATGTGTTCTTCGTTGCCGCCAAGACCAAGGACGAATACGCCACCGACAGCATGTCGCTGTTCCTGGTCGAAGCCGATACGCCCGGTTTCGCGCGGGGTAAGAACCTGAAGAAAATCGGCGCCAAAGCGCAGGACACGTCGGAACTGTTTTTCGACAATGTCGAGGTGCCTCATGAAAATCTGGTGGGCGGAGAGGAGGGGCAGGGATTCTTCCAACTCATCCACGGCCTTGCACGGGAACGGCTGACCATCGCCGTCTCGAGTCTCGCGAAGTCGGAGGGGGTTTTTCGTGACACCGTTGCCTATGTCGCCGACCGGGAACTGTTCCACAAGAAACTGGCCGACTTTCAGAATACCCAATTCAAACTGGCCGAAGTTCACACGGAACTTACCGTCGGCCGGTGCATGGTCGATCGCCTGCTGGAAGAGTACGTGGAGGGCGAACTAAGTGCGGAAACGGCAGCCGCGGCAAAACTCTGGACCACCGAAATGCAGGGGCGGACCGTCGACACCTGCCTGCAGCTGTTCGGCGGGTGGGGCTATATGTGGGAATACCCCGTCGCCCGCGCCTACGCCGAGGCGCGTGTCGAGCGGATCGCCGGGGGATCGTCGGAGGTCATGAAATCCATCATCAGCAAATCGCTGTTCAGGAAAATGGATATCAGGGCCGATTTCAGCTAGGGGACGAGGAACCGGGATGTCGGTCATCAATATCGAAGACTGCGGCGAGGGCGTACACGCGATCGTATTCGACCGTCCCGACTCACCCCATAACTTCATGAACCGTGAGGTTGTCGACGAACTTCATGAGGCCGTGAGGAACTTGGCCGCCGACGCCGGTGTAAAGGGTGTGGTCATCGCCTCGGCCAAGAAGTCCTTTCTGGTCGGCGGAGATTTGAAGGAACTGCAGGCCCTCAAAGGCCCCGCCGATGCGGCGTCGATCATAGAAACCGTTCAATCCTGCATGCGGGACATGGAGCTCGCTCCCAAGCCTTTCGTGGCCGCGATCAACGGCCTGGCATTGGGTGGCGGTCTGGAGATCGCGCTCGCGTGCACCTACCGAATTGCCACGGATGATCCGCGCCTCAAGCTGGGTTTGCCGGAGGTCTCCCTGGGCCTTATTCCCGGCGCCGGCGGCACCCAGCGGCTTCCCCGACTCGTTGGATTGGCGGCGGCGTTGCCGATCATGATCGAAGACCGGCGGGTCACGGCGGCCAGGGCGCGTGAGATCGGGCTGATCGACCTGATCGTCCCCGCTGACGAGCTCTTGGATCAAGCCAAGGAGGCCATTCTTTCCAACACCGTGCCGGCGGACCAGCCTTGGGATCGGGACGGATTCTCCCTGCCCGGGCCCTCGCTTCGGTCGCCGGAGGGAGAGGAGATCCTGGCGGCGATGTGGGCCAAGATCCGGCGCAGAAAGCCCGGTCTGGAACCGGCGCCCGAAGCGATCATGAAGGCTGTCGAAGGCGGTGTGCCGGAGGCCATCGACGAAGGTTTGTCTTTGGAACGGGAAAAGTTCGCGGGTGTTGCGGCCTCCAAGGTTGTCAAAAATAAGATCCGGACACTGTTCCTGGGCTTGAATGCCGCCAATGGGATGAAGGACCGTCCGAAAAATGTTGCCTCGTTTGACATAAAAAGTGTGGCGGTCGTCGGCGTGGGCCAGATGGGATCGGGTATCGCCTATTGTGCCGCGCTGGCCGGGTACGATGTTTATCTTTTGGAGGCCGACAAGGACCGGCTTGAAAAGGGAACCGCGTCGATTGCCAAACGGGTTCAGGGCGCCGTTGAGCGCAATCGCATGAAACCGGATGCAGCCGAAGCGATGCTGGCCCGCCTGAATCCTACGACGTCCTATGGCGATATCGCCGGTGTCGACATGGTGTTCGAAGCCGTCTCCGAAGTTCGGGAAGTCAAGGATCAGGTCACTGCCGCGCTGTGTGCCGTGATCGGCTCCGAAGCGCCCATTGCCAGCAACACCTCGACCATACCGATTTCCACCCTTGCCCGAAGCGCTGCGAATCCGGAGCGCTTCATCGGACTGCATTTCTTCGCACCCGTCGACCGTATGAAGCTGGTCGAGGTCATAAAAGGGGAAGAGACCGACGAGAACACGCTGGCCCGGGCTCTCGATGCTGTAGCGGGCATGCGAAAGACGCCCATCGTCGTAAATGACGGGCTCGGTTTTTTTACCAGCCGTGTGGTTGGGGCCTATACCGGTGAGGCGTTTACGCTCCTGGCCGAGGGGCTGTCACCCGAACTGATTGATGACATTGCACTCAAAGCAGGCTTGCCCATCGGCCCCCTGTCAATGGCCGACATTACATCCCTGACGCTGCTCAAGGACATCGTTGCCTCAATCTCCGGCGATGGATCCAAAACGGGACTGAGAGGGCTCAGATTGACCGAAGCTCTCGATCAACTGACCGGGGCCGGCAGGACGGGCAAAGCCGGCGGCGGCATCTATGATTATGACGATACCGGCCGGCATGCATGGCCGGGCCTGCCGGAATGTTTCCCGCCGGCAAAGGAGGAGCTTGAGCGCGATCTCATCGAGAAGCGTCTTCTCTACGCCCAATCATTGGAAGCGGCGCGGGCAATCGAGGAAGGCGTGATACAAAACCCGATCGACGCCGATGTGGGGTCCGTCCTGGGGTGGGCGTTTCCATCCGCCTACGGCGGGGTAATTGGCCTTATCGACACCGTGGGAGTTTCGCGGTTCGTTGCGGAATGCGATGAGATGATGGAGCGATTCGGAGGGCGTTTCGAAGCGCCTCGAATTCTGCGGGATATGGCTGCCCGCAACGAGAAATTCTTCGCGGATTAGCGCCGTGGGTCCGCTGACAGGCTATCGGATTGTGGAATTGGGCGGCCTCGGCCCGGCGCCCATGTGCGGCCTCCTGTTGGCCGATTTGGGGGCCGAGGTCATTGTCGTCGAACGTCCAGGTGAAGCGGAGGTGGGTGCGGACCCGGCGCTGGCCATCGAGCGCCGCGGCAAGCGTTCGATCGAACTGGACCTCAAGGAGAGCCGATCCGTCGACATCATCCTGAAATTGACGGAGACCGCGGACGGACTGATTGAAGGATTCCGCCCGGGCGCCGCGGAGCGGCTTGGCCTGGGGCCGGAGGAGTGCCTCGCGCGTAACCCCAAACTTGTCTACGGCCGGGTGACGGGTTGGGGGCAGGATGGTCCGCTTGCTGAAACCGCCGGACACGACATCAATTACATTGCGCTTTCGGGCGCACTGCATGCCATCGGGCCACCAGACGGCGGACCGTTGCCGCCGTTAAACCTGGTGGGCGATTACGGCGGAGGCGCCTTGTATCTCGCCTGTGGGCTTTTGGCAGGCCTCCTGGAAGTGCAGAAATCCGGCCGCGGGCAGATCATTGATGCGGCGATGCTGGATGGGGTCCTGTTTCAAATGTCGCTGTATTTCACCCTGGCCGCGATGGGCAGGTGGCAGGAAACACGCGGGCGCAATCATCTCGACGGCGGAGCACCCTATTACCGGACTTACGAGACCAAAGACGCAAAGTTCGTGTCCGTCGGCGCCTTGGAGAACAGGTTTTATGAGGAGCTCGTCCGGAAACTGGAGTTGGATATCGGCGCGTTGCCGGATCGCCATGATCCCGCCAACTGGCCGGTCCTTTCGGAAAAATTTTCGAGTGTTTTCAGATCAAAGACCCAGGCTGACTGGTGTGCGTTGCTTGAAGGCACCGATACTTGTTTCGCGCCGGTTCTGCCGCTGTCGGAGGTGTCCAGCCACCCTCATATCAAGGAACGGGTCGCTATTGTGGAGCACGCCGGCAGGGAACAGCCAAGCCCCGGACCCCGCTTCAGCCGGAGCCAACTCACCGCGCCGGATCCCCCGGAGGCGAAAGGTGCCAGCACGGAGCAGATTTTAGAAGAGCTTGGTTTCTAACCAACGTGGCGAAGAAAAAGGCCCTGGCGCAAAAGCTGAGCCAGGGCCTTCCGTATAGTTTCAATTCGTTCAGAGGGCTAGGCGCCTATCACTTCGCGCAATCGGGGATTTTATGGCCGGCCTCTTCCCAGGCCTCAGCGGCGCCGGGATGGAATCTTACCCCGCCATTGCAGATGCCATGCACCTTATTGTCGGCTGTGTCGAACCGTTGACCCTTGGCAAACGGCACCTTCTTCAGAAGGTTCGGGAGGTTCTTGATATAGGCCGCCGTCAGAGCCTTGGCGATTGCCTTATCCATGCTCTTGTTGACGAAATCGCCGCCGGTATTCGCCACGGTCCGGAACATGTTGTCCTCGGAAATTATCCTGGCCTTCGGCCCGTAATGCGCCAAGTCGCTGACTGGGAACATGGCCGGGGCATTGCCGGGCGCGTTCAGGTATTTCTGCCAGGCCGGCCCTTCATATTTGGCCTTGGGGACGGAGACGATGTTGATCTTGCCGGCCGCCATGTAAATCGGCATGTATTCGGCCGGGTTCGTGCCTGGCCGGACAGCGGCATCCACCGAACGATCAAGGAAAATCGACGTGGCCTGTCCCCAGGCAACCTGCTTGCCGGTGTAGTCTTTACCGTCCTCCAATCCGGCGGACAGGCGGATGACCTGGCGTGCCGCAACCAATGCGCCGCCGCGCGGCGGTCCATTGTGGACGTTTTTGCCCTTCAGTTTGTCGAAACTATCGATCCCGGTACTCTGGAACGCGATCAAGTAAATCGACGCCAAATGATACGGGTATAACAGGCGGAGCTTTTCCGAGAGTTCCTTCCCTTTCTCCTTTCCAAGTCCTGAATACGGGCCAAGTCCCTTGGACATCAGAAACTGCAAAATCATTGCGCCTGCCGTGATATCGGTTCGCCCCTCCGCGACATCGCGCATGGTCTTGGTCAGAGTCTTTCCGTTTTGTACTTGGATCGTGGCGATCTTGTTCGTCGCCGCGACTTCGGCCAGATTCTTGGCCGCTATGTCCGTTGATCCGCCCGGCGTCGCGGCCGTCATTGTGAGCTTCAGGTTTTGCGCCTGTGCGCTGCCAGCAACGAAGAGCGCCGCCGCGCCGGCAAGTAATAGAGATTTCACGATTTTTCTCCCTGTCGATTCGGTACGATACATTCAAGTTTCGTGTTATATGGCTGCATAGTCTACCACGGATGATCCGACGGTAACCCATATCTTAGATGACAGGGATACGCCCTGGCGATCCCCAAATCATCGGTTTGTCCCCGTTTGCCCGATTTCCGGAATATAGGTGACTTCCACCCCGCCGGGAGGATCAGACAAGACTGTCCGCTTGGATCAAAAGCAGACCGGCACGGTTTAAGCTCTCTGGAAAGAATACGACATAAAGCGGTCATGCGGTCTGCCGACAGAGGGCTCCCTAATCATTCTTTTGGGCATCCATCTGAGGCGGTGCTAGGGTGTCATGCGCGGAAAGCCGCATCGTTGGTTTTGGTGGAGAGATTCAATGGACCAGCACATTGCAGACAATCCCGAAGTTGGGGTGCTTCCGAAGTTCAATAAGGTTGCCGTTCATTTGGGTGCGGAAGTCAGCGGCATCGATCTCCGCCAGCCATTGGATGAGCGGGCCCAACAGGCACTGCGCGATGCGCTGGCTGAGCATGAGGTTTTGGTATTTCGCGATCAGGATATCTCGGTCGAAGACCAGATGCGCTTCGGCCGGTATTTCGGCGATTTGAGCGTTCATCCCATCGCCCGGCACGATGAGAACATTCCTGAACTGCAAATTTTCGACAACGACGAGAACAACCCGCCGACCTTTACCGACAACTGGCATTCCGACGAAACGTTCAGAGAAATTCCGCCTCTCGGAACGGTCCTGCGGGCACGGGTCATGCCGCCGATCGGCGGCAATACCCTGTTCGCGAGTATGACCGCGGCCTATGACGGGTTGAGCGACCGGTTGAAACACTACATTTCGGGCCTCGAGGCGGTCCACGATGTGAAGCTCTTCCGGCTCGGTTTTACCGATGACGAAAAGGGGCGCGAGAAGGAACGGTTCATCAACGAGAATTTTCCCCGGGTCACCCATCCGGTGGTGCGCGAGCACCCTGTCTCGAAGAAGAAGGTGCTTTTCGTCAATCCCCACTTCACACTTCATATCAAGGGAATGGACGAACTGGAGAGCCAATGCCTGCTACGGGTTCTCTATCACCAGGCGGAGATACCCGAGTACCAGTATCGCCATGTTTGGGCGCCGCATACCGTCGTCATCTGGGACAATCGTTCAACCCAACACTACGCGACCCGGGATTACACCGAGCGCAGGCACCTGCATCGCGTCACGGTTAAGGGGACCGAGCGGCCTTACGCACCGGCTTAGCGTCAGGCGCACCCCGGCGGGCGGGCTTGCCTCTCATTCCGAGAGGAACTCGCGGATGGCTTTGGCGACCTCGTCCGGCTTCTCCAGATGCAGGAAGTGGCCGGCATCGACGAACTGCACCTTGCCGTTGGCGACGAATTCGGCGGTGTTGGCATATTCTTCCGGATGCTGGCCCCTGTCGTGCTTGCCTTGGAGGAACAACACCGGCATCGACATTGTCTTGAACAGCTTGTCGTGGCGCTCCGCCAACTCGATGTCGAAATTGGTCGTTTGGAAATATTTGCTGACCGCCTCGGCCACGCCCTCGTAGTGGAACTCGTAGGTGATCCGCTTCACTTCTTCCTCGGCGAGGTCGGCGGCGACGAAACCGGACGCCGCCTTGAACGGCCAAACGGCGGCCATCTCCGATTTGAACATGGCGATGCCGGCTTCGGTGGCGAACACGGCGTGGGGCGGCCGCGGCTCGCCGTGCGGTTCGTTGGCGGACTGCTGCATGCGCACATAGTGCAGGATGCGCTCCTGCATGCCGTCGACGGCCGTCAGGTGGTCGGCGGTCACGCTGCCTCGGTCGTGGCCGACCAGATGGAATCTCCCGACGCCGATTTTGTCGAGTAGCGCAGTCAATTTGGCGGCCATCGCCGGGTTGGTGTAGTCGAGGTTCAGCCGCTTGTCGGACTGGCCGTACCCCATTTGATCGAGAGCGATGGCATAGTAATCATCGGATAGCGCCGAGATCTGGTGATGCCAGCTGTACCAGGATTCCGGAAGACCGTGGAGAAATATGACCGGCGGATGCGCGGGATTCCCTGCCGTCACGAAATGCCAGGCCACGCCGTCGGCTTCGGCAAACCAGTGGGTCGCCTCGGCGCCGCTTGGCAATTTCTCGATTTCACCGTGGACATTGGTCGAACACGGAGGCGGTGTCGTGCCGTCATAGCGGATTTCGCTGGTGATGGTGGGGTTGGGTGACGGTTCGCCGCAATGGGTGGCCGGCGGGCCCATATCGGGCTGTTCGGCGGCGGGCGCTTGGATTGGATCGTGATCGGACATGGTGGTAATTGCTCCGAGGCTTTTTGATTTACGATGCGATCAGAGACCGGCAACAAGCTCCAGCGTCTTGCCCTGCTCGACGTCGCGCTTGTGGCCGGCCTCGAAATGAGCCGCAACGGGCGGGGGCAGCGCGATCTCTTTGGCGAATTCGGGCCGCTTCGCGAGACCCTCGAACCAGTCCCCCAGTTTCGAGTGCAGCCTCGCGAGCGGATAGCCGGCCATGACGAGCCTGTTCGCGTAAATGAACCACGCAATGTCCAGTACGCTGATGCTGTTGCCCAAGAGGTAGGTATCCTGTCCAAGACGTTCCTGGAGTTCATTGAACGCCGCACGGAATTTGGCTATTGCGGAGCGGGCCACATCGTCGGTTATCCCTTCCGCGTTCAACGTTCGCCAAAAGTCGATCTCGACGTCTTTGCGGCCATCTTTTTTCTTGCCTACGGTGCCCGATCCCGCGGTGGCGTAGCGCGCCAATTCCTCTGTTGATTTGACCTCGCCCCGCGGGTTGAACACGAACCGAAAACTAAGCGCCCGCAAGTCGAGATGGAGATCATCCTCATGCTCGAGCAGCGCCGCTACCTCGTCCTCAAAGCCCGCTGGAATGAGCTTCGGCTCCGGAAACGTCCGGTCCAAATATTGGATGATATCGTTGCTCTCGATATGAACGTCGCCGTCATGGACGAGAACCGGAACCAGACCGCGCGGATTGATGCCCAGATACCACTCCGACAGGTTCTCGTTCCGGCCGACATTGATCTCGTGCGATTCCCAATTCAGCCCTTTGAGGGCAAGGAAAATACGCAGCTTCTGCGAACAGGACGAAAGGTGTGCGTGGCAAATGTGGAGCCCATGCCAGTCGAGCACTTCACGGGTTCTAATATCTTCATCCGCAAGTTTGACCATTCGCGTCTCCCATCGGTCAGGTTATGCCGCCGCGACCAGTTCGCGGGCCTCATCGAGCGAGTTCGCCGCACCCAATATGTAGCGGTCGGGCCGCATGAGGACGGCTTGAAATCCGATCTCGGTGAGCCAGCCTTCGACCGCCGGATCGTCTACCGGCTCGATGCTTTTGGCCGCCAAGTCGGCACTTAAATTTTCGCCAATTTTCGAGGCAAATTTCGTCCGCATCAGCAGTGCGGGCGACCAGCCGACCGTGTCATCAAGACGCTCGCCGGTCGAGAGGCGAGGCTGCGGAACCAGGCTCCCCGTGAGGTCCGTCAGGCCGGCCTCGAGCCCCGGTCCAAGCCGCGGGATCAATTGGTTCAGCTTCTGCGGTCCGTCCCCGGGCGGTGTGGCCGATCCCGAGACCAAGGCAGTCGCCGTGGTGTTGATGATATGACCGAGCTTGACCGTAAGTTCAATGAACTCGCGGACATGAGGATCGCGCTCGCTCTGGTACGTATCCAGCGATTCGTCGCTGGCATGACCCTTCAGGATACGATCCAGTTTCCAACCGATATTCGCGGCGTCACGAATTCCGGCGCACATCCCCTGACCCATGAAGGGCGGGGTCTGGTGGGCGGCATCTCCCGCGATCATGATCCGGCCCCGCCGCCAGGTCTTGGCCACGGCTGAATGGAAGGTGTAGACGGCCGAACGGTCCAGATGCGCTTCCTCCGGGGTGAGCCATCGTTCGAGCAGGCCCCACACCACATCCGGCTTGATTATTTTTTCCGGATCGTCGCCGTCGTTCAAACGGAACTCCCACCGCCGGCGATTGCCGACGGTCGGTACATAGGTAGCGGAGCGGTCGGGCTCGCAGAATTGGACGGCATGGTTTCCAAGATCGGGTCGAGGTTTCTTGAGAACCAGGTCAACCACCAGCCAGGGCTCGTGAAATCCGAGGTCGTCGAATTCCGAGCCGATAACGTTCCTGGTGAAGGATCGCGCCCCGTCACAGCCGACGACATAACATGCCCGAGCCGTATGCTCGTCGCCGGTAGGCCGGTGCCGGTATTTGATCGTTACGCCACCGTCATCCGGCTCGAGGCGGGTAACCTCGCATTCCGGCCGGGTATTCACACTGGGGAACCGCGCCATGCCGTCCCGCAGGATGGCTTCGAGGTCCGGTTGATGAAACAGATATCCCGACCGCCAGCCCATGGGCGTGATGCCGGGCGGCCGCGACCAATCGAGGAGCAGTTCTCCGTCGGGCGCGACGAAGCGCATCCCTTCCCCTTGCCCGGTAATCGGTTCGATCCGTTCGGCCAGGCCGAGGGACTGAAAAATCCGCATGATCTCGCTATCGAAGGCGACCGCGCGAGGCAGGTGATACGCCGCGGCCTCCTTCTCGAAGACCATTGTGTCGATTTCAAACTGACCGAGCACATTGGCCAGAGCCGCTCCGACAGGGCCGAGACCGACTATCGCAACATCACATGCAGGCGCGTTTTCTGACATTTCCTGGTGAACCCGCCTACGCTTGATTGAAAACCGGTTGCCGTTTTTCCAGGAATGCTCGGCGGCCTTCCTGCTGGTCCGGCGAGTCGGCGCACATCAGCGAGGCCGCGCGTTCGTCGGCCAATGATTCCTCCAATGTCTTGGATTCGCAGCCAACGAGGCAGTCAAGCATTGTCTTGACCGACAGCCGCGGCTGGGCGGCCAATTCGTGGGCCAATTTTATGGCCTGTGCCTTTAACTCGCCCAGGGGCCATACCTCGTTGGCCAAGCCGATCCGATAAGCCTCGGGGCCGGAAATCTTCTTTCCCCGGAGAATCATATCGATCGCGTGGGTACGGCCGACGACCCGCGGCAAACGGGCGCTGCCGCCCCAGGCCGGCACAGCGCCGAGATCCATTTCCGGCAGCCCGATTTGGGCTCCTTCTTCCGCGGCGAGTCGCATATGACAGGCCAGGGGAATTTCAAGACCCCCGCCGAGGCAGTAGCCGAACAAGGTCGCGATCCAGGGTTTGCCCATATTTTCAATCGCGCCGAGAACCCGCTTGCGCTGCTCGTAAAATCTGCCCCGGCCACCGCGTTCCTTCAGTACCTTGGGAAGTTCCTTCAAATCCATTCCAACGGAAAAATTCTTGTCGCCTTCGCCGGTAATCACGACGGCTCGGACCGAGTCATCCTCCGCCAGCCTTCCGACCAAGACCTCGAGTTCGTCCATGAAGGCAACCGACATCTTGTTCCAGGGCGCATCATTGATCGAAATAACGACCACGGCGTCTTGTTGGTCCAGGAGAAATGGTGCATTCGTCATAACTGTTCCGATCCTTGAAATTCGGTGGTTGAACGCCTGAGGGTTCAGCCGCTCATACGAGATGGGGAGAGGGCGGCACGCCGGGATGCTCGATGACCGCCTTTCGGAAACCGGGCCGCTCCATCAGCCGCTGGGTATAGGCCTCGACCCGCGGCGAAGCCGCGGGACCGTCGTCCTCCCACAGCCAGCCGAGGCCCAGCCATTTGAGTCGGAACAGGCTCACCCCCCAGCAAACGTCGGCCAGGGTGTATCGTTCTCCGCAAATCCAATCGCCGGCGGCCTTCTCGAGGTCAGCGTCGAGCCGCCCGATGATCCCGGCGATTTCATCGACCGCATTCTGCATGTCCTCGGGCGTCGCAATGAATTTGGCCGCAGCCGTTTCCTTGGCAATTTTGTTGCGGTAGGCCCGCTTGAGGGCCTCATCCCCTTTTACCTCTTCCAGAAGCTGCCCCAGGTGTTCGCACTTCCTTGCATGTACGCCCTCCATTCGTTCGGCGACAGGCGCCGGGCGTGTATCGTTGCCCGGATGTTTGCCATAGAGAACGGCGACATGAGGCGTACCGTCGACGATCTCAACCTGACGCAGCACTTCGCCGGCAATGTCGTCGGGCACCAGATCCGCTCCAGGAGCCGTTTCATTGATGTATTCGCAGATCGCCTTTGAATCGATGACGACCCGGTTGGCCTCGTGGTCCACCAACGTCGGTACCACGCAGGGATCGAAGCCCTCCGTGGTCGTCGAAGAGCGGCCGGTATAATCGCTCACCTGTTCGAGCTGCTCGCCCCCTTTCAGCCGCAGACGGACGTAGTCGGGAGCATAGTTCTCAACCGGAAAAATCATATCGTGCCCGGTATAGTTCGCGCCCTTCTCGGCCAGGGTGGTCCGCACCTTGTGGGAACAAAGGGAAAATGCCATGTGATAGAGTTCGAACCGCGGGTTCGGGTCGTCTCCCACTGTCCGGTTGCGTTCCGGATCGGTCAGGGCTTCGTTCGCCTTGGCTGCAAGTTCGCTGACATTCGTTTCGTTCATTTCGTCACCTTCATTTGCTGTCGCTACCGCCCCAGGGCGGTTTTCAAAATCTTCGGGGGCAGGGGGGCGCCGTCGTTCCGGCCCCGCCACGCCACATGATGGTCGGGCCGGACCAGGATCAGATCGGCTCCGTAAATCCCGCCGAGGTCCGGCTCGTCCAATGTGAGCACAGCGAGCGGCACGCCGATCTTCCCGGCCGCCTCGCCCCACGCCGTCTCGGGCGCCCCGGCGAAACTGATCAGGGTGAACCAGGGGCCCAGGCGGTCGAAAAGGGCCGTGCCGTCTCGCAGATAACAGGATGGAAGCCGTGCGCCCGGCGCCGTCGTCGGAACGTACCGGACGGGATCGGTGGATATCTCGGCGTCTGCCTCGCCGCAAATGACGGGGGAGTCGGGGTAGGCATAGCCGTATTCGATGCCCCAGCTTTCGTTTTCCGCGTTTCCAAGCGCGGCAATCCGCTGCGCGGCGCGGGCCCTCCGGTCTTCGTCGCCCTCGATATCCGAGGCGAATTCTTCGGCATATACCGCCTGAATATCCATACGGACACCGGCGTGCCGGCCCGAACCACCCCGGTTACGGACCCCGATGGGCCGCCGTTCAAGATCATAGGAGGCCAGGAGCCCCGGGCCGCCGTATCCTTTCGCCACCGCTGCTAGTTTCCATCCGATATCGACGGCATCGCCGACGCCGGTGTTCATTCCGTATCCCCCCGTCGGGATATATTGGTGGGCGGCGTCGCCCGCCAGGAACACGTTCCCCTGGCTATATTTCTCAGCCACCAGCAGATGGGGCCGCCAATGGTTTGCCACCTTGATGTCGAAATTGAATTCCCGCCCCGTGTAGCGGACCAGCCTCTCCTCGGGTGTCGGCATGTACCCGTCGGGATCCGGCCCGGGTATGGTATGGAGGGTCCAGATATCGTCGTCGTTCTGCGCGATCATCGAGCCGCGCGAAGATTGATAGTGCCAGGCAATGCCAAACCGCTGGAGAAGGTCCCTGTCCTGCGAGTGGAAATGGATCATGAAACGCTCGCCGAGGTCGGCCTCGCCCTCAAGGCCGATATCCAGGGTCTGCCGCACGACGCTGTTGCCGCCGTCGCAACCGACCAGATAGTCGCACTTAATCTCCTCCGTTTCACCGGTTTCCTGATCCCTCAGCATTGCGACGACGCCGGCAGGCCCTTGCTCCAAACCCTCGATGGCCACGCCGAACCGTTCGGTGATCAGTGGGTTTTCAACCGCGGCCCTCCGGAGGACAGGTTCGATTTCGACCTGCGATACCCGCATCGGCGGAACTTGAGGCTGCGTCCCGTCATTGATATCGCGGTATTGAGTCCGAAGCTCGGCCGGGCTCTTGTAGTTGAAGCGGTGCAGCTCATGCCCGGCCAGGGTGGTGATCCAGGACACGTCGAACGGATGCGTATCCGGGACCGCGACCGCGCGCAACGCATCCTCGAGGCCATATTTGCGGAACAGTTCCATGCTCCGCGCATTGGTAATGTCCATCTTGGGATGGCGCGTTGGCGTCGGGCTCTTATCGATGACCGTGACGGGCACACCGAGATGAGCCATCACGCAAGCCGCCGTCAGCCCCACAGGCCCGGCGCCGGCGATCAGGATGGTGGCGTTGGTCATCGGCTAGCCCATAAATTGCGTTAGCCAAAGGGCCGTCGCTGGAAAAATGACCACGAGCGCCAATCTCCCGATGTCGGCGACGAAGAACGGAACGATCCCCTGGAACACCTGCTTGAGGCTCACATCGGGCAGCATGGAGGAGATAACGAATACATTCATACCGATGGGCGGAGTGATCAGGCTGATCTCCACCACCATCACCAGGACGATGCCCCACCAGATCAGCACCAGGCCCGGATCGATGGGAAGCCCCAATCCTTCGATCAGCGGCACGAAAATCGGCACGGTCAGGAAGATCATGGCGATGCCGTCGATGAACATGCCGAGCACGACGTAACAGAGCAGAACCACGACAACGACCATCCACGGCGAAATATTGAGCCCGCGGATGAATCCGAGCACATCCTCGGGCGCGCCGGCGATATTGACGAATTGGTTCAGCATGAGAGCGCCGAAGGCGACCGTGAACACGGTGGCGGTGGTTTTCCCCGCCTCCAGCAGTGAATCGAAAAATACCCGCCAATTCATCCGGCCGCGGGCCATAGCGAAGACCAGAGCGCCGGCCGCTCCGATCCCGCCCGCTTCGGATGGCGTGAAGACACCGAGAAAAATACCGCCCATGATCAGAAAAAACAGGAAGACGATTCCCCAGACCTTGTAGACGGTGGTCAGCCTCTCCCGCCAGGAAAAGCGTTCGGCGGGCGGACCCCAGTCCGGTTTGACCATGCAGACTAGGCGGATCACCACCATATAGGCGGCGATGGTGATCAGCCCCGGCACGATGCCGGCCACGAATAATTTGGCGATGTCCACCTCGGCGATGAGCCCGTAAATAATGAGCGCGCCCGAGGGCGGGATGAGTATGCCCATGGTGCCGCCGGCGGCGACCGTCCCGGCCGAGAAGGCATCGTTATACTTGTATTTGCGCATGGACGGGACGGCGACGCGGGCCATTGTGGCGGCGGTTGCGACCGAGGACCCCGAAATCGCCGCAAATCCGCCGCAGGCGGCCACCGTGGAAATGGCCAGACCGCCCTTCATATGGCCGAACCACCGGTTGGCGGTTTCGTAGAGGTCGTCGGAGATACCCGACCGGTTGACAAACACGCCCATCAACAGGAACAGCGGCAGCACCGCGAACTGGAAGTTGAGCGCCAACTCGAGGATCTGCTGGCCCGCCACGGTACTGGCCGCGTCCAGCCCCTTCGGGTGCATGACCCCAAAGCCGACATATCCGATGAGCATGAGGGCGAGGCCGAGCGGAAAGCCGAAACCACCTATTATCAGGAGGGCGGCAATTCCAATGAGAACGGGAATCATGGGACCGGCCTAACTCGTACCCGCGTTGCGGCCCTCGCGTCTCGACCGCCGCATATCGGCGAGAATCACAAGCGCGAATACCCACGTAGCGATGGCCAATAACCCGACGAACACAAAGACGATGGGTGCCAGGGGCCACTCCTGGCCTTCGCTCACCACGAGCCGCTCCATATAGCGGGTCGCCTGCTCCCAAAGACGTGTCCCCAGGAAAACGACCATGGCAAGGGTCCCAAGGTCGACCAGGAATTGCCGTAACCGCTCCAGTTTTGGACGCCCGCGAACCAACCCGATCAAAAGCTCGATTTGGATGTGTGATTTCTCCATGGTGACGAACGGAAACGCCGAAAAAATCGTCAGGCCAAGCAGCCAGGCCGTCAGTTCTTCCGAGACGGCGATCGGCGTATTGAGGACGTAGCGGAACGTCACCGAGACGAACATCACCGTTAGAAGGCAAGCGATGCAAAGGGCCGAGAAAGCCGCGAACGTGCCGGCCACGCGGCCGGTCATTCGCCCGGACGTGCCGGACGCAACGGCGTCTCGTACGGATCCCCGCAGGCCGGCACGAAATGCCCGCCATTGACCCGCCGGTGAATAGTCCGGCCGCTCCGGCATCCCGTTGGATGCCGGAGCCGGTTTTTCCAGGTCGGAGGCCACGTTGCCGATCCTTCGTCAGGTTAATGAAGTGCGTGCCGAAACAGCGGCAGCTACTTCTTCATGCCTTTCCCGGGGGGTGGTTTGAATGCCGCGACGCGTTGCCTGTAAAACGCCAGGGCGGCCTTGCCATCCACACCCTTTTTTCCGGCCTGCTTGATCCAGTCCTGCTCAACGAACTGCAATGATTTGGCCATGGCCGCCTGGAATTCCGGTGAGGCGTCGGCGAATGTCGTGCCTGCTTTTTTGAACACCATGCGCGCCCGCCGGGTGACGGCTTCTTCGACAAAACCAAGCTTTGTCCCGAGTTCACCGCCGGCATGGGCGGTCAACGCCCGCCGTGCGTCCGCCGGCAATCCGGCGAATGACTTTGCTTCCATGATCAGGCTGAACGTCACACGATTTAATCCGCCGGGAAATTCAGTGATATGTCTGATCTTTGCCGGCAAGCCGAGGGTCATGGCCGGTCCGAGGGCCGACATGTTTCCGTCGACAACCCCACCATTCACCAGTTCGAACATCTTGACACCTGGCGCGGGTATCGGCGTACCGCCCAGAGCTTTGAGCATGGCTGTTTCGACACCCGGCGACGTCCTGATCTTCAGGCTTTTGAGATCAGCAATGCTGTTTACAGGGCGGGAGATGGTCTGAATCTGGGAGGCGCCCAGATTCCAGATCGATAGCAGTTTGAAACCCTTGTACTCATTTGCGGCGGCAAAATATTTCTCATGGGTCGCCCAAAGCGCATTCGAGGCGGCGTAGGTTTGGCGGGCCAGGAAGGGCACGAATGTCATGTTGGGGAGAACGATTTGCCGCCTGAACAGGGTTGCGGAAATTGTGATGTCGGCGACGCCGTCTTGAACGATATCAAACTGCCGTGGCGCGGGAGCCAAACTGGCCGTCGGGACCTTGATTTTGATCGTCCCGTTCGAATTCGCCACAGCTTGTTCGTACCAGGGTTTAAGCGCTCCCCCCCAAATCGGCGCCCGTTGGGGGAAGAAGACATTGAAAATGAGCTCTTTCGGCTCGGCCATGGCTGGTGTCGCGGTAAATATCGGCGCCACGATGACGGCACCCGCCAGACATAGCAGTGTTTTTCGGATGGCCTGTTTGTTCGTTTGGGCAATTTTCTGTTCGTTTCTCATTTCTTCCTCCCTTCTAGGTTGTTGGAAGTTCGGCTGACGGTCAGCCGACATTTATCTGGATTGGTGAAAGAGATTCGTTTGCCACCATTTCCTTCATCGCATGTTCCATCAGTTCCAGTCTGACGGTCCGGTGATCCGGCGATGCCCAAAGGTTGACGATCTCTCCGGGGTCGTTCTTCAGGTCGTACAACTCGCCCCATTCCTTGGTGGAGAAGTAGGAAAGCCGCCAGTCCCGATCGACAAACGTTTTGACCCGGGTGGGAAAATCGTCCCCCGGGAGCGTGAATGTCGTCATTTGCTCGACCAGGACCCCATCGCGCCTGGAGGGTTCTTCATCAAGTATGATCCGGGTGAGATCCTTGCCTTGCATACCGGCGCAGGGGGCGAGGCCGGCGCGTGCGAGAATCGAATTCGGGATGTCCTGGGAACAGGCGAATTCATCCGTGGCGCGGCCCGCCGAGGGGTCGGCGGGATCGCTCCAGATGAAGGGCACGCGGATCAGTCCCTGGTAGTGCAGCAGGGCCTTCTGCATCAGACCGTGGTCGCCCATCCAGTCACCGTGATCGCTGGTAAAGATGATGACCGTATCCCGGTCCAGGCCATGATCCTTCAGCTTGGCGAGGATGCGCCCGACCGAGTCGTCAATGAAGCCGATCATGCCGTAGGTCAGCGCCGTAATTTGCTTCGCCTCGTGCTCGCGAACGGCATAGGGCATGACCCAGTCGCGATTTGCCTGGCCGCTGTTCAACTCCTCATGGTAGCGGGCCAACACCGGCGTCTGATCATGCGGTTCGTGATAAAAGGAGTCCGGCAGGTTCACGTCCGCCGGATCGTACATGTCCCAATACTTCCCTGGAGGCGTGAACGGGTGATGCGGGTCCGGGAAACTGCATTGGACGAAGAACGGCCTGTCCGATCCCCGCGCCGCATAGTCGTCCAGATAATCGAGCGTCATCCGGGCGATATAGCCGGTGGGGTAGAGCTCTTCCGGCATGCGGGGTTTGCGGGCCTGGGGCGCGTCGTAACGGGGATCGGGTTCCGACCGCCGGGTGTCGGCGTCGGCGAAGCGTTGTCTCAGCCAGTGGGAGTAGTGGCCCTGTACTTGGTCGCCGTGCCAGGTACACACCCGGAAGCGTTCGAATCCGTAGTAGGGTCCTTCCCGTTCATCCGCCTCGGGGTCTTCCGACGTGTCGAACCCGAGTTCCCGCTGGTAGGGCGGACCGGACCGGACGCTTCGGATGGAATCCCGGAGTTCATCCGGCGGCGGTTGCAGACCATTTTCGCCGGGCTGCCGTCTCGCTTCTTCGGTGGTGAAGTTCTGGAAGTGCGCCTTTCCGAACAGGGCCGTCTCGTATCCGCCGGCCTGCAGCAGATGAGGATAACAAACGGAATCAAGGGATATGGGTATACCGTTTACCCGGACACCGTGCTGAGTGACCGTTTGGCCGGTCATGATTGTCGCGCGGTTGGTCTGGCAAACGGCCGAATTAACATAAAATCGGCTAAACCGCCGCCCTTTCGCCGCCAATGAATCGATATGGGGTGTTTTCAGAAGCGGGTTGCCGGCACAGCCCAAGTGATCCCAGCGTTGCTGGTCCGTCACGATGAACAAAAAGTTTGGCTGCCTTCCCTGCATGGCGCGCCTTCCACTATTTTTGCGTTTCGTGATTTGTGGCTGCACGCTAGCGAGACATCGGGTCGCGGTTCAATTGCCCGTTCGAAATTGTCTACAATGTGGACTCAGTCGAGGTGCGGTAGATGTAGGCCCGACTCCGCCGCCGCGCGAAGCGCATCCTCGAGATTCGCTGCGGCGGATTTCAGGGTGTGCAGGTATTGATCGACGATTTCCGTCGGCGAGACCGCGGATACGATGAAGGCGAGGTTGATGCATGAGATGGGTTCTTTGGTGGGGACAACGGGAACCGACAGGATTGCCGTCGGACCGTACTGTCCGGTGCCGACCGCATAGCCCTGTTCGCGGGTTTTTTTCAGAATTGATTTGATGCGGCGGGTGTTGCGGGCAATCTCAAATTCTTCGTGATCGGAACTCGTCAGGACATCTAAGATTGCCTTTTGACGGTGAGGCGTACAGGCGGCCAGATAGGCCTGCCCGGGGGCGGACCGCAGAAAGGGAATGCGATAGCCCGGGAATCCGCGGCGGGTTCGACGGGAATAGCCGCGCTCGAGAGAAATCGGGCTGGTCGGATGGGTGGTCACTCGAACCAGCATGGCATCGCCGTCGAACGTCGCAAGATCCACGGGCCATACGACTTCGTTTCCAAGCTCCGAAATCAAAGGAGCCGCGATGTCGGATACCCACTCTTCGTCGTTGAAGCCGGCGCTCAAGGTATTGACCGTGATCGTCAGCTTGTAGATATCGCCCCGCCCCGCTTTCGTCACAAAACCGTCTTCGATGAGCGTATCGAGGATTCGGTAGAGCGTCGGCCTTGGAATGTTGGTCAGCCGGCTGAGCTCGCTGACGGAAACTTCGGACTGCAGGTTGAGGTGTTGCAGCACCTCCAGTCCTTTTCGGAGGCTCTTTATCAGCTTTGGCTGGGCCATGGGATTGCGCCTCCAACTTGGGTGCGGATCCCCTTCAAGGACTTAGCCGGCTTTTCGCAATTCGAGTATCTCCCGCGCTTCGGCGGCGGTTGCGGGTTCACGGCCCAATGTACGAAGGATCTCTACACCTTTCTCGACCAACGCTCCGTTGCCGGGCGTCAACACACCCTTCTCCAAGTATATATTATCTTCCATGCCGACGCGTACATGACCGCCCAACAAAGCCGCCTGAGCCAGCATCGGGAACTCGCCGGCGCTGATACCGAATGACGACCAATCGGCGTTATCCGGAAGGCGGTCGCGCATGACCATCATCGATTCCGGTGTCTGTTCGATGCCCCAGGGTATGCCGAGGCACAGCTGAAACAGGGGACGGCCCGTAATATGGCCGTTCGTGATCAAGGTCTTGGCAAATCTGAGATGTCCCGTGTCGAACACTTCCAACTCGGCCTTCACGCCGAGACCGGTCGCGATGTCGGCCATCTGCGCCAACTGCCCCGGTGTGTTTAGGAGCACAAGGCGGTCGCCAAAATTGATACTCCCGCAATCCAGGGTGCAGATTTCGGGAAGGTTTTCGACGACGTGCCGCATGCGGATCTCGGCTGACTGAACATTCGCCGTTCCCAGGTTATCGCCGCTATCCGGGTCGCCAGGCACAAATCGTGCGCCGGGCCCGCAGGTGAGATTCAAGACGACGTCGGTGCTGCTGCTTCGGATGCGGTCGACGACCTCTTTGTATAATTCCGGTTTCATGCTGGGCCGGCCGGTTTCGGGATCACGCACATGAATATGCACGATGGCGGCACCCGCCGTGGCGGCCTCGATCGCCGAGTCGGCGATTTCCTTCGGCGTCACAGGCAACGCCGGGTTCTTCTCCGGCGGTGTTCCGCCGCCGGTAAGGGCGCAGGTAAGTATGGTCTTGGTTTCGTGGACGGCCATCCGGACTCTCCCTCAAGCATTGGGTTGCCATCTTGAGACGGGATCGGTCCAGCTCACCGGCCCGCGGGGTTTGCTTACATGTGGATTGATCATAGGTCCGTTCGCATCCCGCCAAAGGATGTAGCTTTGAATTGTCTACATTGTGGACAACCAAAACTCAGATATTGGCCTACGATCCGGATTTCACGAAAAGGATGAGACTCATTGATTGGGTGAAGCCCGGAATATGGATCGCATGCACATGGTGTCGTCCGTTGACGGAACGGAAATCGGTAGCCGGCTTCTTGGTAACGGGCCGCCGCTCATCATGGTGCACGGGACGGGGGTCGACGGGCGCTCGTTTCGAAATGTGGAAAATTTACTTGCCCGCCATTTCACGGTTTACCTCATGGACCGGCGTGACAGAGGCGTTAGCGGAAGGACCCGGGCCGAGTGGCGGCTCAAGCTTGAAGCCGAAGATATTGCGGCCCTCGTGCGCTCGATCGACGAACCGGTCCGGCTGTTCGCACATTCCTTCGGGGCCGGGTGTGCACTTGAGGCCGTACCCGGACTGGACAACCTCGTCGGATTCTTGATGTACGACGCCTTGATCCCGGTATGGCCGTTCGGCCCCACCCCGGAAATCGTCGGCGCCATAATCGCCGCTGGAAACGCGGGCGACTGGGAAGAGGTCGTCCGAATTCAATATGTCGATTGGACGAAACGGGGCACTGAGGCGTTCAAGGATCAAAAGAAAGATTCCGACCGCTGGGCGCGGCGGATTGCGATCGCGAGAACCTTGCCCCGCGAATTTCAAGCCCACCGCCACTACCACATGGAGCCTTCCCGCATGGCGGAGATTGCCGTGCCGACGCGGCTCTTGTCCGGCGAGACAACCGGGCGATACGTCAATAAATCGACCGACCTCATCTTGGATGTGATTCCCGATGTGGAGCACATCGAACTAAAGGGCGCCGGCCACTTCCTGTTCGATAAGGATCCTGAACGGTTTGTTGGCGAAGTCCTGGAATTTTTCGGCGCTGAAGAGAAAGCCGACCACTAGGAAAGGCATACGGAATATGGTGAACGTTACCGATATCTCTTACGTCCGTTTGCGGGCGCCCGATCTCGATAAAATGGAGGCATTCCTCTCGGACTTCGGCATGAAGCGGGCCCACCGGACCGACACTCGTCTTTACATGCATGGCACGGGGTCCGACCGGTATCTGCATGTCACGGAACTCGGTGAACCTGATTTCGTCGGGTTTGCATTCAACGCAGGCTCCCTCGAAGACCTTGAAGAGCTCGCACGGATGGACGACTCGTCGGATATCGAGGAGATCGACGCGCCGGGCGGCGGCTATCGAGTCGTGATGACGGACCCCGACGGCATTCAGGTGGAGATCGTCTACGGTATCGAGCCCCGTCCACCGGCAACCGCCGCAAACCGCGCACCGCTCAATATCCGTTCGACCTACCAGCGTCAGGGTGAATTCGTCCGTTATGAAAAGGCGCCGTCCAACGTCAGAAGACTGGGCCATGTCGTCATATTCGTCTCGGACTTTTCACAGAGCCGGGATTGGTATCAGCCGCGCTTCGGCTTTCTGATTTCCGACGACATCGTTGCCGATGACCAGCCGGACAAGCCGGTATCGGCGTTCTTTCGTTGCAACAAAGGCGACGAGTTCGTCGACCATCACACCCTATTGACGGTGGAGCGGCCCGGCATGGCCGGCTTGAACCATTGCGCGTTCGAGGTCGAGGATTTTGACGATTTGCAATTGGGTCATGATTACCTGGTCGACAATGACCATCAGCATTTCTGGGGCATCGGGCGGCACGTCCAGGGAAGCCAGATTTTTGACTATTGGCAGGATCCCTGGGGGCGCACCCACGAACATTGGACCGACGGCGACCAACTGAACGCAAATTCACCGCGCGGACGAACCACGGCCGCTCATGTTCTGGATGTCCAGTGGGGTCAACGACACCCTATGAACCGGTAGGACCCAGTCGGCGGTCAGCCATTGCGCCAATCCGCGTCAACCACGGAGCATCCGATGTCTTCTGCGAATACCAACAAACAAATCCTTCTCAAGAAACGTCCTGACGGACCGTTGACAACCGATTTGTTCGAGCTGTCCGAGGCCGCGCTGCCCAGCCCCGGAAAAAATCAATTTCTCGTCCGGGCGGAATGGCTGTCCCTCGACCCGTTCATGGTGGGACGGATGCGCGCGGAAGCCAATTACGCACAGGGGGTCCAGCTCGGGGAAGTGATGCAGGCTTCCGCCGTCGGCCGGGTCATTGAATCGAACAACGACGAATTTCCCGTCGGTAATCTCTACGTTGGTATGTTCGGACTTCAGGAGTATGCCGTCTCCGATGGGTCGAACGTATCGCTCGAGGTTGATCCCGAGCGCGCGCCCGCCTCCATGGCGCTCGGCATCCTCGGCATGCCGGGAATGACCGCCTATTTCGGATTGCTTAAAGCCGGTGAGCCGCGGGAAGGCGAGACCGTTCTTGTAAGTGCCTGCGGGGGCCCGGTGGGCAGCCTGGTCGGCCAAATCGCCAAAATAAAAGGCTGCCGGGCGGTCGGCATTACCAGCGTCGAGGCAAAACGGCGCTACGCCATCGACGAGTTCGGCTTCGACGAAGTCGTCCTCTACAAGGACGACCAGGGAAACCCCCTGCCCAAAGCCGCGCTGATAGAACGTATCGCCGCCGCCTGCCCTGAAGGTGTCGATGTGTATTTCGACAATGTCGGTGGAGACATCTATGACGCAACGCTGCCGAACTTCAATATTCGCGGACGCATCGTCGTGTGCGGCCGGGTTGCGGCGGCAACGTTGAGCGATTCCTCCCAAGATGTCGGCCCGCGGGACAACAGCACGATTTTGGTGAAACGGCTGCGCAAACAGGGTTTCCTGGTCGCCGACTACGCTCCCGACAAAGTTGAGGCCCTTGACCAGCTAACCGCGTGGCTCGAGGAGGGGAGCGTTCGACATCGCGAAGACGTCGTCGACGGTATTGAGCGGGCCCCCGAGGCATTCATCCGAATGATGAGGGGTGACAACCGCGGAAAGCAGCTGGTTCGGCTCGACCCGGCGCGGAACGGGTAATTTCACCAGGCAGGAGGAGAGAACAAATGGCGTTCGTCCGATACACACACAACGGCGCTCCGACCGTCGGGATTGTCGAGGATGGTCTGGTTTATCCAACATCCGTCGCAACCCTTGCCGAGGCGCTGGTCGAGGGTGCGAGCGCGGAAGGCCCCGGGGAAGCGCTCGACGGGGCATCGCTGCTGCCCTGCGTCGATCCGACCGCCAAAATTCTATGCGTGGCGCTCAACTACGTGGACCATGCCAAAGAGGCCAATGTGGACGTTCCGGAGTCGCCGATCCTATTCTTCAAATGCCGCGAAGCGATGATCGCCGCCGGTGATCCGATCGAGATGCCCAAAGCGGTGACGGAAATCGATTGGGAGGGCGAACTCGCGATCATCATCGGTAAGGACGCCTTCGAGATTTCCAAGGATGACGCGTGGGATCACATCGCGGGGATCGCGCCTTTCAACGACGGCTCGGCGCGCAACATTCTGATCGTCAAGGCGGGTGAACGCCGGCAGGCCGACTGGTTCTCGGGCAAATGTCTCAACAAGTCGACGCCGATGGGCCCGGTCGCCGTGCCGACGGGTGAGGTGCTCGACGAGCTCAAGGCCGGCAGCCTCCGCATCAAGACGACGGTGTCCGGGGAGGTCAAACAGGAAGCACCGATCTCCGACATGGTTTTCGATATTCCGACCCTGGTGGCCTTCGCGTCCAGCCGGATCACCTTGTCGGCCGGGGACGTCATCGCCACCGGCACGCCGCCGGGCGTCGGTTTCGCGACCAAGACCTACATGAAAAAGGGCGATGTCGTGGAGGTCGAGATCACCGGCCTGCCGACCCTGAGAAATGTCGTGGCCTGAGCGCAATCCGGTGGAAGCGAGGTAAACCACAATGTCCGCGATTACATTTTATGAAATCACCGTCCCGGTGTTCCGGCGGTTCCTGACCCATCTCCAGGAGATTCTCGATTACGCCGAGCGGGAAATGGACTCCCAGGGCCTCACGGAAGCGGAGATTGTCGGGGCCCGTCTGGCGCCGGACATGTTCACGCTCGGCCAGCAGGTGATGGTCGCGACGTTTCACGCGACCCTGTCGTTGGCGACGCTCAAGGGCGAAGAGCGACCGAAACTTCCGGAAGATATTGAGAGCTTTGCGGGCCTCCGTGAACGAATTTCCGCAACGTTGGAGTATCTGGATGACGTCATGGAAAGCGATGTCAACGGCACCGAGGACAAGGAAGTCGAGTATCCGTTATTCAGCGGCCCTCGCCGCTTTACGGGCCGTACGCTCCTTCTCAATCACTGTATTCCCAATTTCTTTTTCCACGTGTCGACAGCGTACGACCTGTTGCGCAACAAGGGTTATCAAGTCAAGAAACGCGACTTCCTGGGAATGACCAAACCCGGCGAGGAAGAGTAGCGGAACCACTATGTATACGGAATAAATGGAGTCCTCGCGGTATGCAGGAAGGGGACCTCTTTGATCCGCGGGCGGATCGGTACGGCAACCAAACATGTGACCGGCTTCGGCATCGCAACGGAGTGCGGTTTCGGGCGGCGTCCACCCGAAGTCATCCGCGCGTTGCTCGAGTTGCATGGCGACATTGCGCGACTGGCGATATAATCGCCGGCCATTGAATTCACGAATGGCGCTGAGAGGAGAGATCGATGAGCGGCGGACACACGCAGGAGAGACTTGCCGCACCGCTGCGCGTGATCGACTTTCATAACCATTTCACCGGCCCGTCTTTTAAGCTGACTTTGCAGGACAGGACCAAGAACCCGGCGGCGCGCGCCGCGCGCGCCAAGGTCGAGGCGCTGCTTGAAAATCCAACCGCGCTTCTCGATTCTCTCGAACAGACCGGCGTCTCCGCACGGGTGATCAATATCCCCACGGCTTTCCTGGAAGACGCGGACGGCAACGTGCCGCCGGACACGCACCGTCGCATCAATGATGAAGTCGCCACCCTCGTGGCCAAATACCCCGGCAAGATTTATGGGCTTGCCTCCATCGACGCTTTCTCCGGCGACGCCGGCGCGCGGGAAGTACACCGCGCCTTCAAGGATCTCGGCTTGCGAGGAATATTCGTCGAGAGCGCGTCAGACGACCTTCTGCTCGATTCGCCTCAATCGCGCCCGACATTGGCGGCGGCGGAGGAACTGGGAATCCCCGTCTTCATTCACCCGTTAACCGACCCGCAACTGCACGCACGCTTCAGCGGGACCGGCAGGCTGGGCATGATCCTTGCCCGCGGAACCATCAATGCGGCTTCGCTGTTCTCCCTGCTCGACACCGGCGTTTTTGACGAATTGCCGAAACTCAAGGTCGTCGTCACCACGCTCGCCATCGGCGGCGTGCTCATGGCCGGCGGTTTGGGCGACGGGCAGCGCATCCGCAGCGATACGCCCGAATTGCTGCGTCGGCACATCTATATCGACACGATGGGACTCGATCCCGCGCTCGTCGGTTCGGTGGTGGCGTTGCTTGGCGCCGATCACGTGCTTGCAGGAACCGACTGGCCGATCAACGTCGAAAAGGACGTTCCGGCGCGGCTGCAAAAGGCGCTGGAAAAGGCCGGCCTCGACGCCGAACAGCAGCAGATGGTCGCAAGCGGCAATACGCTCCGGCTGCTTTCGGCGGCCTGATTTTCAGGCCAGATCGGCGAGGCCGGGCAGCCCGGGATTAGACTTTCGGGCACGCCCCGCTTGATGCTCTGTCGATTGGAGCAGGTGGGCCGCGCATTGATTTCTGCGATGCCGGATCCACACAAGGCGGCGCCAAGTAGTGGAAGTACACCCGGTTCAATTCGGACTTCACCATTGCGAATGTTTAGCCATGGCCCCAACTCGATTCGCGGATCCATTTGAGAAACGCCGTGTCGAATTGCGGCCGCGCGCTGATACGATCATACCAGCTCAAGACGTTTGGAAACGGGCTGAAGTCGAACTCGCCGATCTTCTGCGTTGTAATCGTCGGGGCCCAGGAAATATCCGCCAGGGTATATTTGCCGCCGACGATATAATCCGAGCCGGAGAGAATGCCGTCCATCTCCTCGTAAATCTCATTCATCAACCTGGTCGCTTCGGCGGCGTCCTCTTCCGTGAGGCTTGATCCGGGTGCGCCATGCTTTGCGTGAAATTCCAGGTGGGCGGGGTCGGTCTGCAGCTCCCGGTATCGCTTATACTCTTCGTCCGATTTCTCCAGGATCCTGGCGACGCGTTTATAGTATTGAAGCGTCTTAATGCCCGGCAGATGAATCTCTCCGGATATTTTGAGCCAGCGGTCGATTTTCGGCTGATCCTCGTCGGCAACCGCGCGAAACCCCGGTTCCGGAAATTGGTCCTCGAGATAGGCCAGTATGTCGTTTGATTCGACCACGACCGTCCCATCATGCACCAGCGCCGGCACCAGACCTTTCGGATGAATGCCGAAATATTCCTCGCTGATGTTCTCCTTGGTCTTCAGATTGATGTGATGACTTACCCAGGGAAGTTTCTTTTCCTCAAGCAGCAACCGGACCCGCGCCGAGCAATTTGACCGATCCGCGTGGTAGAGATGGATACCTTCAAATTCCAGAACGGATTTGTTGGTCGGTTCAACGATAGGCATGGTTTCTTACTCCTCCAATGATCGGTCTGTCGGCTCGGGCGGCATCCCCGCACGGAGCATGAGATCAAAGCAGTGTTTAGGCAACTTCCAGTACGAAGTCGGCGCCCACGATAACGTAGTTGAATTCCAATTCCTCGGTCATAAAGACCACCTGTTCCCGGATCCCGGGCTTATCCGCCAGGAGCGACCGTCACTCCGTGAACCACCTGTTTCTGAATAGTGAATGTAAATTCACGTTTATTTTTGATTGATTGTCAAGTCCCGCGTCTCTACTCTTGAATTGGGGTTGCCGGACAGCTCCAAGTTGGAACCGCCAAAAACCCCCAACCGAAAGCTTGAATCTTGAACGCAAGTCTTATTGATCCAGACAAACCAGGGACGACTTTGAACCACGGCGTGAAACCTGCGACCCAACGCCGAAGCCGGGCCTTAAGAGATGCGCTGATCGAATGCGGCATAGATCTCCTTAACCGGATGGACCTCGATGAATTGACTATTCCCGCACTGACAAGCGCCGCCGGGTGCTCCACCGGGAGCTTCTACAAGCGATTTGAAGATAAGGAACTCTATTTCCTGGTGCTCAGGGACTACGTGGTTGCCGAAAACCGCGCCAAGGCTCTTGCCGTTCTCGATCCCGACGAGTTGAAGGAGTTGCCGTTTCCGGAAGCAACTGACCGGATCGTCGACGCGTTTCTGCTGATCTCGAAAGGACGGGGACGAGGCGTCTTGAGATCGGCTTTTGTCAGACTCAATTCGGACCCGGGAGTCTGGGAGCCGACGCGGGAGACCATTCGTCTGATAAACAGGAACTGTGTGGCGGGGCTTGCCGATCGGGTGCCGGCCGACTCGAAAAACGCAGCTGCGACCAAAGTGAAACTCGCCGTCCAGATGGTCGGTTCAACCATCACCAATACCTTCGTAAATGCCTGGCACCCTTCCGCCGCGGGCGAGAAGGCGCTCGCCTCACACCTCAAGATAATGGTGAGGGCCTATTTGACGGCCGGCTAACCGAGATACAGGGGATAGACGCATGAACTTCGAACGGGTCGGATTGCTCCGTTGGGACAGGGAAAAAGCTCAACCCGGCTACACGGTATTGGGCAACCTCTATTCGCCGCAGGTGCGCCTCATCGACATGAACGGCGCCGAGGTTCACGCCTGGACTTTGCCGGAGCCCAGTCAACTCGGTTCGTACGGGCAGCTTCTGCCCGGCGGCAACCTTCTCGTTCCGATCGCATTGTTTCAGGGCCCTCCATTGCGGACAGCCAAGGGCGGCCGCATCGTTGAGCTCGATTGGGAGGGTAACGTCGTTTGGGAGTATACCGACACCTCCCAGCACCACGACATTCGGCGGCTTTCCAACGGCAACACGGTCTATATCGGGTGGCGCGAGATGACGGACGAGGACGCCGCCCGGGTCCAGGGGGGCGTTCCCGGGACCGAGATGGAAGGCAAGATTTACGAAGACTACTTTCGGGAAATCTCGCCCGAGGGTGAAACGGTATGGGAGTTCGGAACCTCCGAACTCGAAATCGAGAACTATCCGATTTCACCCGGCTCACGGCGCTCCGAGTTCGGCCACGCCAACACCGTTTGCCCGCTCCCGGACGGCAATCTCCTGGTGAATTTCCGCAACCTCGATACGATCGCGATCCTTGGCCGTGAGGAGCGCCGGTTCATATGGGAAAAGCGTGATATCAGCTGGGGGCGGGGTCACGATCCCCAGATGCTCGACAACGGCAATATTCTGTTCTTTGCGAACGGGGCCCACGACCTCACATTGCCGATGCGTTCGAGCATCGTCGAGCTCGATGGCCGGAGCGGAGACGAAGTCTGGCGCTACGAAGCCGACATCGCATGGACGTTTTTCAGCCACATAATGAGCGGCGTTCAGCCCCAACCCAACGGCAACCTATTGATATGCGAGGCCGTCAACGGGCGTGTCTTCGAAATTACGAGGAACGACGATCACTGCGAGATCGTTTGGGAATACATCAACCCCCGGTTCGAGACGCCCATCATAACCACCAAAAGCAAGTGCAACGCGATGTTCCGCGCCTATCGCTATTCGCCTGACGGGCCGGAGCTCGAGGGGCGCGGCCTTTAGTCAAACGAGGATCCAGTATGGTCAAGACATACCCGCTGCCAGACCCCGGAACCGCCACGGACGTAACGAAGGCGGCCAATGTGAAGGTGGCCCAATCCCTTCCGCTGGCCGATCAATCGGATTTCGAGAAAGCCCGCCGTGGTCTCATCGCTTCGATCCACGGCCCGATCGAAACCGACGACGGCCGGACCGTCATGGATCCGGGCGCCTTTGCCTTTCTTGACGGACCGGCGGCCGATACGGTCAACCCGTCCCTTTGGCGTCAAGGGCAACTCAATGCCATCCACGGCCTGTTCGAAGTCGCGGAGGGCATCTACCAGGTCAGGGGGTATGACATTGCCCTCATGACGTTGATCCGCGGCGAGACCGGCTGGATCGTCGTCGATTGCCTGATCTCGATTGAAACCGCAAAAGCCGCCTTGAAGCTGGCGATGGACCATCTGGGCGAACGCCCGATCAGTGCGGTGTTGATTACCCATACGCATGCCGATCATTTCGGCGGCAGCCGCGGCGTCTTGACCGACGATATGATCGCCGCCGGCGACATCCCCATAATCGTTCCCGAGGGTTTCACGCGATATTCCGTAAGCGAAGCGGTTTTGGCCGGCAACCAGATGGCGCGCCGGGCGATGTATCAGTTTGGTCTTTTGGTGCCCCCCGGCCCCGCCGGGTTTGTCGATAGCGGGATCGGCAAATCCAATGCCAAGGGGAATCGAAGCTTTGTCCTGCCGACCAAGGAAATTTCAAAAACCGGTGAGCGGCTTACGGTCGACGGCGTCGAGTTCGTCTTCCAGATGGCCTCAGGCACGGAGGCGCCCTCAGAATTCATCTTCTACCTGCCGCAGCATAAGGCGTTGTGCATGGCCGAGGTTACCTGCCGTACCATGCATAATATTCTGACGCTGCGCGGTGCCGAGGTTCGCGATCCTCTCCAGTGGTCGGCATGCATCGACGAATCCCTGAATATGTTCGGTGACGAAGTCGAGATTTATTTCGCCTGTCACAACTGGCCCGAATGGGGAAACGAGAACATCCGCGGGTATCTGGAAGAGCAGCGCGACATCTATCGCTACATCCATGATCAGGCTCTCCGGCTTGCGAACACCGGCTACACCCCGCGGGAAATTGCCGAGGAGGTGGAAGAGCCCGAGTTCATGAAGCGGTCCTTTTCCGTGCGCGGATACTACGGGACGCTGAACCACAATCTGAAAGCGACCTATCAAAAATATTACGGTTACTTTGACGGCAATCCCGCCCATCTCGAGCCCCATACTCCGGTTGAGGAGGGCAGGAGATACATCCGGGCGATGGGCGGCGGCGAGGCCGTTCTGGACCTGGCATGGGCGGCATTCGAGGAGGGCGACTACCGCTGGGCGGCGACAATTCTCAATCACCTGGTCTTCGCCGAGCCTTCCAATGAAACGGCAAGGGCGATGCTGGCATCGACATATGAGCAGCTCGGTTTCCAGGCGGAGTCGGTCATTTGGCGCAACATCTATCTTTGTGGGGCCCACGAACTGCGCGAGGGCGTAAAGCCGCGTCAGAGAGTCGGCGGGGTCAACGAAGATATTGCGCGCGCCATGCCGATCGGTGACTTCTTCAATCTCCTCGCCGTCAAACTCGACCCGGAAAAGGTGAAATCCGTCGACTGCGCCATCAATTTCGAACTCACGGACTCGGATGAGACCGTCGTGGTGACCGTCAGAAATCAGGTCGAGAACCACAAGCTCAATGCGCGGGATGAGGACGCGGACCTGACCGTTTCACTAACTCGCCTTACGCTCAACGATATCGCGTACGGCCGCAGTTCCATTGATGACGCCATCGAGAATGGTTCCGTCAATGTGACCGGCAGCGTCGACACGTTTAAGTCCTACCTCGACATGCACGACACGTTCGATTTGTGGTTCAACGTCGTTGAGCCTTAGCGCCATATCGAGGCTGGCCAATTGGAATAAGGAGGATTTGATGGCCTTGGAGCTCTATTATCTGGAGGAGACGGACTCGATCTGTTCAAACCGGGTTGTCGTAACTCTCTCCGAGAAGGGAATTACCGACTGGGTTCCCCACAAGATGATCCTCATGAACAGGGATCAGTTCACCCCGGAATATCTCAAGCTGAACCCGAACGGCACGGTTCCGACACTTGTTCATGATGGTTCGGTCATTCGGGAATCTTCTCTTATCTGCAGCTATATCGACGCTTTGCGGCCCGATCCGCCGCTGTCGCCCAGCGACCTGGTTGAGCGTTACCACATGGCCGAGTTCATCAAGCTGTTTGATGAGCGGGGATTCGCGGCCACCGGGATCATCAACTTCGTGACAAAGTTCCGTTTGACGATTCCGCGGGACAAATTGGAAGAACGCTGGAAGCACATTCCGGTCATCGATCGCCTTCATCGTCAGCAATCCGTTATCAGAGAAGGTCTCGATTCCCTCTATGTCCTGCGCGCCATTGGCGCCTGGGAAACCATCTTCCGGCGGATGGAGGCGGCGCTGGCTGACGGACGGCCTTATCTTATGGGTGACCGGTTCACTTTGGCGGAAACCAACTCGGCGACCTTCGTCAAGGTGATAGAAATGATTCGCTTTCTGGATTTTTGGCTGGAGCCCTACCCGAAGACCAGGGAATGGTGGGACCGGGTTTCCGGTCGGCCGAGCATGCGGCAACTGGATACTTTTGACAGCAACGCGGTCTCCGAGGATTCGCCGCATGCCAAGGCCGGTCGCGAGTGCGAAGCGGGCTTTCGCAAAAAGATCGAAGAGTACAGGGAGCAGTTTGCTCACGCTCTATAGGTCGGAGGCGTGGCGATGCCGGGCCCGGCTCGGTGGAACGACCGGGAACAGGGACATCACCGCCGCGCAAACCATGAGGCGGTCAGGCTTGTCTCTCTACCGGAAAGCCGGCATGACGCTTTCCCGGAATCGGGCCAGGGAGGCCATGGCGTCCTCGTGGGCCATGTCGCCGAAATAGAATTGGCAGATCATGTAGTTAATTCCCAGTTCCTCTACTTGCTTGGCGATTTGATCGCCGACCGAGTTCGCGTCGCCGACAATGTCCGAGCCCGCTTCCATCGCCAATTCCACATCGTCCACCATCAGGCGGGAGAAGGATGGGCCTTGGACATCGTTCTCCCGCCAAAGTTTGGTCAGGCTGTCGTGCCATTTCCTGTAGGCGGGCCGGGCGATGCGCATGGCATCCTCATGGTCCTTGCCCACGATCACATGCCGGGACACGCCGATGGCCGTCCCGCCCTCGAAATCATCCGAGGCGATGTGGTGGGGGCCGTCGGCGGCGAAGTTTTCCTTGTAGGCGGCGATACAGGCCTTGGCCGATTCCATCGCGCCCAGGGTGACGAAATGATACCCCCCCTTGCCCACATAGGCGGCGCTTTCCGGGCTGGAGGTCGGGTACCAGATGGGCGGAAACGGTTTCTGGCAGGACTGCACCTCCATGGGTACATCCTTGTAGTTGAAGTGCCTGCCTTCGTGTGTGAGGTGATCATGGGTGAGACCGTTGATGACGGCATCCAGCGCCTCCAGGAATACCTCCCGGGACGTCTCCGGATCGACTTTGTGGTAATTGAGTTCGAAGGGCGACACGCCACGGCCGACGCCAATGTCCAATCGGCCGTGGCAAAGATGGTCGAGAATGCCGATCTCTTCAATCAGCCGAAGCGGAGAGTAGAGGGGGAGCAGGTAGCAAAGCGGGCCAAGCCGGAGAGTCGTCGTCGCATTGGCGACGGCGCCCAGATATACCCCCGGCACCGGCACGAGATTGAGGGGCGTCGCATGGTGCTCGGCCACGTGATAGCTGTAGAACCCGGCCTCCTCGACCGCTTTCACATACTCGATGCGTTTGTCCAGAATCTCCGAGAGCGGGAGCCCGTTCGTGTCCACATGATCAAAGATGCCGAATTTCATCTGGCCGTCCCTATTCCTTAAGTTCTGTCGGATTAGTGCCCCGATGCGGCGTCCGCGCCCGCCGCCGGATGGGCCCCGATAAGCACAAAGGCGATGCGGCAGGGTTCCGTTCCCCGATTGGACCAGGCGTGGTTGTTGCCCCGCTGCACCACCACGTCACCGGCTTTGAGGAGCACCTCGTCCTCGTCCACCATCATGTAGATCTCGCCGTTCATGATGACGGCATAATCGATGGAATTGGTAATGTGCATACCCGGATGACGGCGCTCTTCCTGCTGAATGGCGCCGGCCCCGCCGATATAGGCGGCTCCCTCGGCATCCCCCCGGCTGCCCTCCGGGGCAAACTCGACGATACGGAATATGGAACCCGTCTCGGGCGGCGGAATCCCGATCTGCCGGTCCGCGGCGTCTTCCGTACCGTCATTGCTGGCGGGCGTATCGTCGGTGACCCAGAGAAGGGTGCTGGTGATCTCCTTGGTGGGGGTGCGGATATTGGTGGCTTCGCCGTCATAGAGGATGACCGCTTTGCCGTCCTCATCGTGTCCCGCCACAACGCGTCTGATGCTCATCTCAATTTTTCCCTTTTGACAACCATGCCTCGGCCAGCCAGCGGCCGACAGCGACGAGTGTTTCGTCTTCCCGGTAAAATCCCATCACCTGGACGCCCAGGGGCAGTCCCTCCGCCGAAAGGAGGGGCAGGTTCACCGCCGGCACGCCGGTGACGGAACACGCGTCGCCATAAATGGGATTGCCCGTGGTGGTGACGTCCGGGGCCGGGCCGACGGAGTTCAAGGTGATCAAGGCATCGCAAATTTCCGAAAGAGCGGCATGCCGGTCCCGGAGCGCCAGGGCGTCTGCGCGCGCGGTCCGGTAGTTCTCCAACGTGACCGGCGGGATGTCTTCCAGGCGCTTCCTCGTCCGATTTCTCAACTGATCCGGATGAGAGTCCAGGTAGGCATACATGGGGTATCGGTTCTCCCATCCCCGGAGGGTGTCGGAGATGCGAACGGTGTCTTCCAAAGCCCGCTCGTAGGCGTCGACTATTTCGCTGTTTCGGCGGTCGTGGACGGTTACGTCCAAAGCGCGCAGGCGTTCGACATATTCCTCGAACGCGGTCCGTGAACTCTCCGGCGTCAACGGCCAGCCCAGCGTTTCCAATTGAATGAGCGTTTTGGGTTTCCGCGCACCGGGCAGCCCGGCCGGGCCGTCGAGCGGCAACTGGCCCGGCTCCCCGCCCCCCGTTTGAGACAGGTGTCGGGTGGCGGTCCAGCTGTCGGCCAGACTGCCGGCCAGGATGCCCAGATGGTTGATCACCCTGGAAATGGGTGAAACCCCTTGCAGATTGATGGTGCCGAGGGACGGTTTGAAGGCGAAGATGCCGCAATAGGCGGCGGGCCTGAGAACCGAGCCCCTGACCTGGGTTCCGGTGGCCGCGGGCACCATGCGGGCGGCCACGGCGGCGGCGGACCCGCTCGATGACCCGCCCGGTGAACGGGACAGATCCCAGGGGTTGCGGGTCGCTCCCGGCGGATCGGCCGCGAATTCCGTGGTCACGGTTTTACCCAGGATGACGGCGCCCGCCTTGCGCAGCCAATAGACGGGGGCGGCGTCCATATGGGGCATGAAGCCCTTGTAAATCTCGCTCCCGAATTCCGTCGGCATGTCGCCGGTTTCGATCACGTCCTTCATGCCCAGGGGCATGCCGTCGAGGGGGGAGAGGGGCTTGCCGTCCTTGTAGCGCTCGCCCGCCAAGTCCGCGCCCCGGCGGGCGCCCTCCAGATCAATATGAACAAACGCTTGAAGCGCCTCGTCGTATTCCAGACGGTCGATACAGCGCTCCAGATACTCCCGGGGCGTGTCGCTGCCGTCCAAAAACGCCGGTCTCGCGGAGGCAAAATCGAGCAGTTCCGCCGTGTGCGGATCATATGCTCCGAGGAGGCTGCCGGTTGGCTCTGGCATGGCTCTAGCCCGCTCGATCATGTCCAAACAGGTGAGTATATGTCCGGAAAACAGGCCCGAAAAGCCGCTTCGACATTGACCTGAAGAGGGTTGCGTGATGGAGTTTCAACGGCGGAATTGTCCCGCTGGAGGACGACGGATGGACGCGCAAGACATCAACGCAATGGTCATCGACAGGCCGGAAGAAGGCATCTTCAAAGTCCACGCGGACGTCTACCGGTCCCAGGACGTTTTCGACCTGGAGATGAAGCATATCTTCGAAGGCGGCTGGATGTTTCTGGGCGTTGACTGCCAGGTGCCCAACCCCCACGACTTTTTCACCACCTATATCGGCCGCCAATCGGTCATCGTTTCAAGGGACCGGGACGGCACGGTCCATGGCCTGATCAATGCCTGCCGCCACCGGGGCTCGCTGATCTGTCACACGGAAACCGGCAACAGCAAAGTTCACGTTTGCCCCTACCATGCCTGGGCCTATGACAGCGCCGGGCGGAATGTGGGCCTGACGACCAAGGACCAGGGGGCTTACGGCGATGAGTTCGATTCCGAAGATCACGGCCTCCGCCCTATTCCGGCATTCGACTCCTATCGCGGGTTCATGTTCGGCAGTCTCGATCCCGACGTGCCGCCGTTGGGGGAGTTCCTCGGCGACACCAAAGTGTTCATCGATCTCTGCGTGGACCAGAGCGAGGAAGGGCTGGAGCTTGTCCCCGGCGTCGTGAACTACACCTATCACGGCAACTGGAAGCTTCAGATTGAGAATTCCGCCGATCTTTATCACTTTTTGCCGACCCACCAGACCTTCGTCCAAATCCTGAACAGCCGCTCCGCCAATGATGACCACGCGGATTCACCTTACCGGAACCGGGCGGAAGGCGATGTGATCCGGGGTTCCATGGTGTTCCCCAATGGCCACAACATGATGTTCGGCGGCGGGGACAAGATCGAAGCCCGGCCTCTCTACCTGGAGATCGACAAGCTGAAGGAACGCATCGGCGATCCGCACCTGAAGTGGATGTTCTATACGCGAAATGCCCTCTACTTCCCGAACATGCAGCTCTTGGAGAACGCGTCCCTGCAGATCAGGGTCAACCGCCCCATCAGCGCCAACCGGACCGACATCACCACCTATTGCATCGCGCCCAAAGGGGAATCCCGGGCGGCGCGGGAACTCCGCATCCGTCAGTATGAAGAGTTCTTCAATCCAAGCGGCCTCGCCACGCCCGACGACACCTCCATTTTCGAGGACATTCAGGACGGCCCCGGCGCCGACATGGTGGAATGGAACCAGGGGTACATGCGGGGCCTGACGGCGGTGAGCTACGAGCCCATCGAAGATGCGGCGGAGCTGGGGCTTAATCCCATCAGCTCCATTGTCGGCTCCCTTGGCCTCGGCGACGAAACCATTTTGCACGGCCCGATCCGGGAATGGCGGGACCGGCTCATGGCGGCTCTTTCCAAGGAAGCGGGCGCGGACAGGGCGGCGGCGGAATGAGCGGCCCGGAATCGATGTCTGAAGCGACGGAGCTTCTCTACCGGGAAGCACTTTGCCTTGACGAGCAGCGCTGGGACGACTGGCTCGACCTCATGACGGAGGATGTTGAGTACTGGGTACCTAGCTGGAAGACGGAGCACGAACCCACGGACAATCCGGCAGGTGAGATTTCGCTGATTTATCTGACGTCCCGCGTCAGGCTGGAAGAGCGGGTGACGCGCATCCGGTCCGGCAAATCGGCCGCGTCCCTGGTGCTGCCGCGGACGGCCCACGCCATTTCCAACGTGTTGGTGGAGGACGGGGCGCACGCGGGGGAACTTCTGGTGAACTGCGTTTGCGTCACCCACATTTACGATCCGAAACGCCGGCGGGAGAACCAATCCAACTGCCGCTACACCGTGCGGCTTGTGCGGGAGAACGATGTCTGGAAGATCGCCGCCAAGAAGATCATTTTGTTGAACGACAACCTGCCCACGAAACTCGAATTTTATATGCTTTAGCGGTTCTCACGTAAATCAGCCTACAACGGCCGGGCGTTCTTTCCGTCAGGACCGGCCAGCACGGGATCGCTTGCCAGCCAGGCGCCTCCCTCGTCATGCCATGTCCGGTTCACGGAGACGACCTGCCCGGCGGCCGGCTTGATGATCGACTGAAGGGGCAGGGTGCCGATGCAGGCTTCCAGTCCTATCGGCCCGGTGGAGAAACCCGGCAGGCCGCTTGTATCCGCCGAACCGGCCGCGGAAGCGATGTGAGCTTCCAGCTCTTTGGCCCGGTCTTCCGGCCAGCGCTGATCGAAACTTCGGGCAAGACGCACCCAATGTCCCTTGTAGGCGACGGAAAGGCGTACGGCGTAGCGGTCCCTGAAGGTCGTCGGGCCGTCGAGGCGGCGGAACCGGCCGTCGGCAGCGAGGTCTTCGGCCACATCGATCAAAATTTCCTCACACCCCGCCATTCGGGCGGAGCGTTCGATGGCCGAGAGGATATCCGCCTGGACGGGGGCGCCGCCCGGCCTTGCCAACGCCAATGCCGTCCGGGCGATCTCCGCCGCCCGGCGGGACAGGGCGATTTCCGTCTCATCCGCCGTTGCCCGGAAGTCTTGGTAGAGCGCGGTCGAGTCGATGAGTTCGATGTCCGGATATTCGGCCTCGAGCCCGTTGATGACCGCGCCCGGCAGGCGATTTAGTTCCACCGCGCCGACACGGATATGACCGCCGCTCTTCAAATTGGCCGCCAGTTCCTTGCCCAGGTTCGGCGTATTGATGATCTCGGACACATGGGCCGTCTCCCTGATCCAGTTGGAGACGCGCTTGGAGAGGCTCACCGCCAGGACGGGCGCCCCGTCCGGCGGCACGATCAACATTCCTTGCGACCAATAGGGTACGAAATGGGTGAGGTAGGAGACGGCGGCCGGGCGGGGAAAGTTGGTGTAGACCAGCAGGGCGTCCAGCCCCTCATTCGCCATGTGCCCTCGAAGCCGGGCGAGCCGATCCTCCAGGACGGCGGGGGGAACCTCCGTCTCGGACCAGGAAAGCAGGCCGCGCCGCACGGTGTCTCCCTACCCAGCCGTCGAAAGAAGTTCGGCGGGGGTCGAACTGAAGGTCCGATAGCCGTCCTTGGTGACCAGCGCCGCGTCGCCCAACACCATATAGCCGGCCACCGGATGGTATGTATTCGGGTGCACGATGCAGAACGCGTCTTCCTCCAGCACGATGTCCACATCCTCCAGTATGTGGGGTTTGGTATCCAGGAACAGCCCCAGCCCGTGTCCGCGGACCCTCGTGTATTCGCTGGTGGTATATTCCTCGAGGCCGTAATCCCGGAACACGTCGTTCTCCGCCTTGGCCACTTCGCTCGCGGTGACGCCCGCCTTGAGCACCGAGAATCCCGCATTCATGGCGTCGATATAGACCTGGAACGCGTCTTGCTGGACCCGGCTCGGCTCGCCGATCACCAGGGTCCGGCAGATTTGCGAGAAATATCCGTCCACACAGGGGCTGAGTTCGGTCGTTACCAGGTCTCCTTCCCGGAGCCGCCGCTCACCCGCCGGATGCATGCCCCGCACTTCCTGCCCGCCCGAACCGAGGATCATGAAATTTTCCGGAGACCCTGCTTCGCGGAAATAGCCTTCGATTTCCGCGACCAGTTCAAACTCCGCCACCCCCGGCTTGGCCGCGTCGCGAAACACTTGGTAACCGGCGTCCGCCATTTCCGTCGCCCGGCGCATGGCGTCGATCTCCGCGGGCGACTTGGTCATGAGGAGCCGGTCCAGCAAATCCGTCCCGTCAGCGGCGGCCCGGTCGAGGTTTTCCGGCGCCAGGCCATAAGGCAGCAGGGTCCTGGGGGCGGTCACGATTTGCCGGTTGCCCAGCTTGGCGAGATACCGGCGCGCCGCTTCGACCAGATCATCGGCGGCCTCCACGGTCGCACCGGGGCATTTGGCGCGGGCCCGCCCGGCTTCGGTCTCCCCTTCGACGATTAAATGGAGGTCGCCGTCGATCAGGATGACGGCGATGGCATCCCCCTCCAGTACCGAATAATCGGAGACATAGCGGAGGTAATCGCATTGCCATGCGTTCCCCCAGGACATCACAACGTCCACGCCTTCGTCGGCCATGGCGGCGAAAAGGCGTTCTTGGCGTTCCCGGTGGATCACGTTCATGAGCCGGTGCCCCCAACCCCGACGGAGAGGCCGTAATCCTGTTTGATCTTTGCCGCCGTCAGCAGGCCGGTCTCGTAGTCCGCCAGGATCGCGCTCTCGTCCCGCTCGCCGGGATCGCCAAATCCGCCGCCGCCGCCGGTGAAGAAACTCACGCAGTCTCCCGCCTGGAGGGGAATGTTGGTCTGCTTGAGCACCCGTTCCTCGCGGCCGTCCTTAAAATAGACCACCGCTTCATTCACGGCGCCGGAGGTGCCCCCGTGCAACCCCCACGGCACGTCGACGGACCGGTCGAAATTGATGTTGGCCGTTGTGTCCTGGATACAGCGGTAGCGTATCTCGACGCCAAACCCACCCCGGTACTTGCCGCTTCCGGCGCTGTCGGGGCGGTATTTGTGGCATTCGATGACAAAGGGATAGGTCATCTCCTGAACCTCCACCGGCACGTTGCGGACATCGCTTTGGCAGACGGACATGGCCGCGCTTTCGCCGTCCCGATCCGGCCGGCCGCCCCAGCCGCCGCCCATGATGTTCATGAGCAGGAATCGGCTGCCGTCGTTTTCCCGGTAGCCATAAAAGGAACAGCCACCCATATCCCCCTTGTGGGCGGCGGGGATGACGTCGGGGAGCGCCGGGGCCAAGGCCTTCAATATAAGATCGATTACGGTCGGGAGGGCGATGCTCCAGAGGCCGATGGCGGCGGGGGGCCTGGCGTTCAGAATGGTGCCCTCCGGCGAGATCAGATCGAGGGGCCGGAAGCAGCCTTCGTTTACCGGCGCGTTCGGCAGGGTCAGGCTCTTGAAGGCAATCCGCGCCGCCGCCAGACCGCCGGAGCCGGAATTCAGAGGTGACCGGACCTGCGGGTTGGTGCCCGTATAGTCGATGGTCATCCGGCTGCCCTTGATGGTCACCTTGACTTTGATGACCAGGGGCGTGTCGAGGTCTACCCCGTCGTTGTCGAGACAGCCTTCCGCTTCGTAGGTGCCGTCGGCAATGCCGGCGATCACCTCCCGCGCGGCGGCCTCGGACTGTTCCCAGGTGGTTTCGATGCAGGCCCGAATGGTTTCCGCATCGTAGCGATCGTAGAGCTCGGCCAGGCGGCGCTCGGCGATGTTGCATGACGCGATCTGGGCCCTGAGGTCGCCCAAGGAAGATTCCGGGAAGCGGAGATTGTCCTCGATGATCTGCCAGATGGCGTCGTTGCGCTTGCCGGCGTCAAAAATTTTGAGGGAACGAAACTGCAAGCCTTCCTGAAAAATCTCGTATGACTCGTACGATCCAAAGCCGACCCGTGTGCCGCCCACATCCACCCAGTGGGCCCGGTTGGCCGCGAAGGCAACGACCTCGCCGTCGTGGAAGCACGGCGTATAGATGACGATGTTGTTGAGGTGCTGGCCGCATACCTCGGCGTGGTTCATGATGATCACGTCGCCCGGCGAAAATCCGTCCAGTCCATAGCGGTCGATGCCGTCTTTCACGGCGACACCGAGGTCCGCCAGAAAGATCGGCAGCCCGCCCGCGTTCTGACTGATGAGGTCGCCGCGGGTGTCCACCAGTCCGCAGCAGAAATCCCGCACCTCATAAATCATGAGGTTGTGGGCCGAGCGGCAAAGGGCCGTCGCCATTTCCTCCGAATAGGCGACAAAGGCGCTGCGCACCACCTCCAAGGTGATCGGATGAACGTTACGGGTCATGGTCTATGGCCCTCCCACGGAAATGATGAGATGACCGTGCTCACTTACTTTCGCCATATCTCCGGGAAAGAGCAAGGTCGTGGAATTCGGCTCTTCGATCACCGCAGGTCCGGCAATCTCGGTTCCGGGCGCCAATCCCGGCCGCCAGACGATCCGGGCCTCAACCGCGTCCGTCTCCCGGTCGAAATAGACCGGGCGTTCCTGATCCGGCTGGGCATCTTCCGGCCGGTAGGGCGTCGACAGCCATTGCTTCGCGGCTTCCGTGTCGCCTTCCACCGTCACCGTAAGACGGATTTTGGCCACCTGGATTCTTTCACCGGGCGCCGCATGGCCGTACTGGTCGAGGTGGCGTTTCTCGAAGTCCTGGCGGAGCTGCGCCGATCCGCCATCTTTCAAATCGCTGGAATCCTTGAACGGAACGGGAATGGCATGCTCTTGGCCCATGTATCGTAGATCGGCGGCGTAGCCAAAACCGGCCTCGCTTGCCGGCAACCCTTCGTCTTCCAGCAACGCAGTTCCCTGGCCCATCAAATCTTCCATAAGGCCTTGAACCGCCGTTGGGTCGACATCGCTCAGCGGCGCGACGAAGGTGCGCAGGAAGTCCTGCCGCCAGGGCGCCATCAGCATCCCGAACGCCGAGAAATTTCCGGGGAAGCGTGGGATCACCACGGTCGGGATGGAGATGTCCTGGGCGATGGAGAGCGCGTGGAGAGGGCCGGCGCCGCCAAAAGCCATCATGGCGCAGTCCCGGGGATCGCTCCCCCGCTCGACGGAGACCGAGCGGACGGCCAGGGACATGGCCGTGTCCGCGATCTTGGCGATGCCGAAAGCGGCCTCCACCAGGCTCAGTTCCAAGGGACCGCCCACGGCATCCGCAATGGCCTTCTCACCGAGGCCGGATTGCAGCGCCATCCGTCCGGAGAGAAACCGGTCGCCGTTCAACCGGCCCAGCACCAGGTCCGCATCCGTAATGGTCGCTTCCCTTCCGCCATTGCCGTAGCAGGCCGGGCCCGGGTCCGCCCCGGCGCTTTGCGGTCCTATGTGAAGGCCGCCCTGCCGGTCGCACCAGGCGATGCTGCCCCCGCCGGCGCCGATCTCAACGATATCCACGACGGGGATTTGCATTGGTTGTCCCGTCGCATAGCCGCCGATGAAGTAATCTTCGTGTACGGTGGGCCGTCCGTCCCGGAACATACTGGACTTGGCGGTCGTGCCCCCCATGTCGAAGCCGATGCATTGTTCGTAGCCCAAGAGTTCGGCCAGATGCCCCGCGCCGATCATGCCCGCAACAGGCCCGGATTCCATCATGGCCACCGGCTGCACCCGCGCCTGGTCCATGGACATGGAACCGCCGTTGGAGCGCATGATGTGTTTCTGGCCGGTGAAGCCGCCATCCGAGAGATAGGTATCGAGCCGGTCCAGATAGCGGCTCACCCGAGGCCCCACATAGGCGTTGAGGGCCGTCGTGGAGGTGCGCTCGTATTCCCGGTACTCCCGCAATATGTCGGATGACAGGGTGACGAAGCAGCCGGGACAGGTTTCCCGGAGGATCTCGCCCAGCCGGACTTCATGGGCCGGATTGGCGTAGGAGTGCAGGAGGCAGACGGCGACGGCGTCGATGCCAAGCTCGTTCAGGCGTTCTCCCGTCCGGCGGACGCCCTCTTCGTCCAGAGGCGTCAATTCCTCCCCCTTGGCGTTGAGCCGTTCCGTCACTTCGAACGACAGTTCCCGGGGAATTAGGGGCTTCGGCCGGGTGAAGGCCAGGTTGAACCCTTCGGGCCGGTTGCTGCGGCCGATGGCGTAAACGTCGCGGAACCCTTCCGTGGTGACGAGGGCCGTTTTGGCGCCTTTGCGTTCCAGGACCGTGTTGATGGCGATGGTGGAGCCGTGGCGGAACTGATCGATTTCCCCAAGCGACACGCCGGCTTCCCGGATACAGGCCGCGACGCCCTCCGTCGGATCGTCCTGCACGGTGGCGGATTTCCCGATATAGATGCCGCCTTCCGAAATGCCGACCAGGTCGGTGAAGGTCCCGCCGATGTCGGCGCCGATGACATGGGAAGTCCGGCCGGACATGCTCAAAGGCCCTTATTCATTCAAGACGCCCGCCTCAAGCGAGGGCGCGGCGGCCTTCGCCATTTCGCATGAGCCTGCCGGCACGTCTTCAACAACCGTTTGGTCTTTCATCTTTCGGGTCCCCGATACGTTCCGTCAAGTCCGGGAGGTCCGGTCCGGGCTTTCCGCTTGGTGCCGGACGAGCCTCTAATACGGTCGGTCTCCCTTGAGCCCGACGCGGCGCAGCAGTCTGGTTTCCTCCGCCGGAAAGTCGTTGCGGGCATGCTGGACACTGCGATTGTCCCAAATCAGGACATCGCCCGGCCGCCACATGTGGGTATAGCGCAGCCCCGGATCCTCCAGCCGCTCGAACAAATCATTCAAAATCGCAGCACTCTCTTCGGCGGTTTGGCCGACGATCTCCTCGGTCATCAGCCGGTTCACATAGATGGCTTTCCTGCCCGTCTCCGGGTGGGTGCGGACGATCGGATGAACGGCAAAGGGTCCCGTGGTCCGATCATAGGACGCGGTTTTTACTTGCGTGTAATAGTCGTAGGCGTTTACGGCCTTGAGGCCCCGCAGGCGCTCTTTCCGATCGTCCGTCAGCGTTTCATATGCCTTCGCCGCACTGGCAAACAACGTCTCGCCTCCCCGGCTTGGAATTCGATCTCCATGGAGCATGGTCGCCATAAGGGGTTCCTCCAGGAAGGCGGAGTCGGAGTGAAACTGCAGTTCCCCGTCCGGCAGCACCCCGATGGGCTCTCCGTTTTCCCGTATGTTGCTAACGAGGAGAACATGCGGGTCGCGCCCGTATTCCGGCTCGGTCACCGAGTTGGGCGTCACCGGTTCACCGAAGAGGCGGGCGGCGTCCACCAGTCGGGGATCGTCCAGGAATTGATCCCGGAACAGCATCACCCCGTGCTCGAGCCACAAAGACCTGAGCGCCGATGCCGTCTCCCCGCCCAGGGGCATCGACAAATCAATGCCGGAGACCTCGATCCCGAGAGCGGGAGAAAGCGGTGCCGTATCCAGTGCCGTCATTTCAGCGTTACCGAAAAGGGGCCGGCCTTCACAGACCGGCCCCTTCCCATCGTTGCACGTTAAGCCGGCCTACTTGACGTCCATGGCCATTTTGCTCGCTTTGTCGGCCGCGTCCGTCCACAGGCCCTGGCCCTTGTAAAACTTCACCGAGGCCTGGTGGTACGGCACCATCGGATAGAGGGTGACGGCGTTCTTCTTGGCGAAGCCCCGGAAGATCGGGCTGGCCTTGGTGAAGGCGTCCGTGCCCTTCCACAGCGCTTCGGTGATCTTGTGCGCCGTGGCGTCGTCCAGGTCCTTGTGGGCCATGAGATAGGTGTCATAGGTGATCAGGTTCGTGGGGCCCATGATACCCAGCGGCGGAATGGGTTTCGGGAACTTGGCAAGCTGCAATCCCGGGAACATCATTTGCCGCATTTTGGCCAGCTTCTCAGGCGAACCGTCAAAGCTCAGGAAACGTACTTTGTTCTTGGCGTGAATTTCACGAAGGATCGGCATGCCCATCGCGGCCCAGCTGGAATCCACACGGCCGGCGCCGAAAGTCTTGATGCCATCGACCACACCGGTGACCGGCACTTTCACAACGTCATCCCAGGTGAGACCGCCGTTTCCGAGACCCGTCGCGATGGAGCGCGGCAGGGTGGAGTGGCCGCCGAAGTCGGAGGTCAGCTTCTTGCCCTTGAGATCCGCGACCTGCTTGATCGGGGAGTCGTTGTTCACGACCAAACCCAGGCGCAGGACGTTGGGACCGGCCCGGAGAATCCGGAAGTTCTTGCGCACCTTTTTGGCCTTGTTGCCGCCGGTCACTTCCAGATAGACGGAGCTGGCCGTCAACACGGAGAGTTTGATCTCCCCCCGGTTGTGGGCATCCAAATAAGCGTCCGGTCCGGCAAAGGGCCGCACCACGAACCGCATGTCGGAATGGTCCGTCATGACCTTGGCCATGGCCGTGCCGACGCGGTTCATCAGGCTGCCCTGACGGTCCGTGGCGACCACCATGGTTTGCGCCTGGGCAACACCCGCCGCGAATGTCACCAGACCGGCGCCAATCGCCAGTCCTGCAAAGGTTCTTGATACTGAGTTAACCATCTTGAAGTCCTCCCATATGGTTCAATGCTCTCCGAAGAGAATTAACGCGAAACGAGACTCGATTCCGGCAACATGGTCGCCGGCTACTTCCGATCGGATGACCAAGCACGAATTATCAAAAAAACTACGCCCTCCGGGTCAGCCCTCCTGTCCGCTGAGCAGCGGCCGTTGCCGCCATTGCATCACCGAAATGGCGACCGTGATGACCGCCGCCGTGCCGAGGAGCGGCCAGGAAAAGGCCATCCCAAAGGGCACCACCATAATCACCACGCCGCAGATCGTGGCAATGGCCTGCTCCGGCAGCGTCATGGGTCTAAACATGTAGCCGGCCATCCCGACGGCCAGGACGCCGACCCCGATGCCGGTCTTCATGGCGACCGTGAGTACCTCCATCGCCGTGCCGTGGAAAATGAGGGCCGGTTGGAAAACGAAGACGAACGGCACCAGATAGGCGACGATGCCGAGGCGCACGCCCGCCCAACCCGTTTTCCAGAAATCCGTGTTGGCCACCGCGCAGGCCGCGAATGTCGCAATGCAAATGGGCGGCGTGATCATGGAGAGCATGCCGAAATAGAAGATAAACAGATGCGCCGCCATCTTCGGAATGCCGATTTCCACCAGGGCCGGCGCGATCAGGAGCGCCAGCATGAGGTAGATAACGCCGGACGGCATGCCCATACCGAGAATGATGCACACCACGGCGGTCATCAGGAGGAGGCTTAACGCGCTGTCCCCTGCCATCTGGGTCAACAGGAGTGAGAAATTAAACCCGAGCGTCGAGATTTGAATGGCGCCGATGATCATGCCGGCGAGCGCCGTGATGATGACCAACTCGAGGACGGTCTGGCCCGTCTCCCGGACCGCGATCCAAAGCTGATTCAGCGTGGGCCGGGTGGCTTTGTTGAAGACGGCGACGGCGACGGTCGCCCCGACCGCCAACATGGCGGAACGGCCCGGCGCCCAGCCTTCGGCGATCAACGTCCAGATCAGCAGGAAGATGGGGATTACGAAGATCCAACCCCTGGCCATGATGTTGCCGACGGAGGGCGCGTCGGAGGTATCGACACCGGTGAGTTTTTGTTTCGCCGCTTCCAGGTCCACCTGCATGAACAGCGCCAGGTAGTACATGAGCGCCGGCAGGAGCGCGGCGATAATCACCTCGCCATAGGATACCTGCAGAATGTCGATCATGAGAAAGGCGACGATGCCCATCACCGGCGGCATGATCTGACCGCCCGTCGACGCAACGGCTTCGATGGCCGCCGCCACGTGTCCCCGGTAGCCCGAACGCCGCATCATGGGGATGGTGATGGGGCCGTCCATCACGACGTTGGAGACTGCGCTGCCGGAGATGGTGCCGAACAGGCTGGAGGCCACAACGGCGACCTTGGCCGGCCCGCCCCGGTACTTGCCCATGGTCGTCAGCGCAAAGTCATTGAGGAACTTGTCGCCATTCGCGGCGAACAGCACCCTGCCGAACAGAATGAAGGCCACGATGATGCCGGTCGTGACGTCGAGGGGCGTCCCGAAGAGCGAATTATTGTCGAGATAGAGATATGTGGCGATCCGGTTCAGCGGCGTGCTCGGCACATTCAGGATACCAGGGGCAAAGTCGGATAGCGCGGAATAGCCGATGAACACCGCCCCCAAGGCCACGAGGGCCCACCCCGTCGCCCGCCGTGTGGCTTCGAACACCAAAATGACCGCCGCATACCCGAGCACCACCCGTTCCGGCCGTAATTCTCCGATGGTCTCGACAATGTCCCGGTAGGTCGCGACAACAAATAAACCGCAGATCAGGCATAGGATCGCCAAAATCCAATCATGCACGGGCACCTCGTTCGAGGTGACCGTTTTGTTCACTTTCAGCCCGATTAAGATCGCCGCCATGGCGAGGCCGAAGATGAGGGCCAGGAACTGTTCCTTGAACACCGGAATGCCGACGATGTGGTGAAGATCAATGGACCACGCCGCGCACAACAGGGTAATGGCCGCCAGGAACGTGTTTTGGATATAGAGCGGCCAGCCACCCAGCTTACGCCACTTGGTGTTCCCCATCAGATTCTCGGCGGGGCTCTCCGTCCCTTGCGAAGCCTGATCTATTGCCATGCCGCTCCCTGTACGCCGCTGCCGGGTTTGAACCGGCACGAAGTCAAATTCGCACGCTATTTTCAGACAGTCCGTTTTGCACCCTCTTCTGCGGGCCGGGGGCTTGTAGGGGAGAAGATGCTAGTACGAAAATTTAGGGTGCAAAAGCGGCAAATGGTCCCACCCGATTTGGGCGATTTCCCACCAATCGCCCGTCCCACGCCTTATGAGTGGGACGGCCACCGGAGGCTTTATCCCGGGGAACACATTCCCTAAGCTCTGCGTGAAAGTATCGGAATGGAGAGATTACCATGACCATCGACATGCACTCTCATTGGCGCCCGCCGGTCTTGGCGGACTTCTTGCGCGCCCGGACCGAGCCGCCCAGGATTATGGAACAGGACGGTGTCGAGATGCTTGAGACGCCGCGCGGAACGTCCCCCGTGGACGGCGCCTTCGACGACATCGAAGAGCGGCTTCGGGAAATGGATGAAACCGGAATCACCACGGCGGTCCTGTCCACCTTTGGGACCTTTCAGTGGACGGAAAGGCTGCCCGTCGCGGAGTCACTCCCGTTGGTGCGGGCCATCAACGACGAGTTTCAGGCCTATGCCGAACGCTATCCCGGCCGGTTCGCCTTTTATGCGTCACTCCCCTTGGCGGACATGGAAGCCGCCGCCGACGAGTTCCGCCGCGTCATGGGCCTTTCCGGCGCCATAGGCGTGATCCTTCCGGGGAACGCATTCGTGACCAGGGAAACGGCGGAAGCCTACCGGCCGCTTCTGGAGGTCGCCAACGAGCAAAAGGCGGTGGTAATGGTCCACTGGAACCCGAGACCGGAAGACGACTGGCCCCGGGTTGGACCAAAGGCGGACAATTTCGTCTATCGGCTGGGGACGCTGGACATGCAGGCCAGTCTGTCCTCCAACATGATGACGTTCTGCTTTACGGATTACCTGGATGATTTTCCCGATGCCCGGGTACATGTGCATAATCTGGGGGGCAATATTCCCTATGAGATCGAGCGGCTGGATCACCGGAACTATCTGGATTCTCCGGATCGTCCCCTCCCTTCAAGCCGGCTTCGCCGCGACAACCTGTTCGTCGACTGCAACTCCTTCGGCGCCCGGGCCATCGAAGCCGGTGTCGCCGCCTACGGCGCGGACAAAATAGTCATGGGCACCGACGGCACCAAATTCGGCGCGGAGTGGACCTTCAAGGCCCTGGAAGAAGCGGACCTCACCGAGGATCAGCGGGACATGATCCGCCACGGCAATGCGTCCGGCTTGATTGGCGGGTTGGCGAATCTCTCCTAGGCGTCTGCCCGGATAGTTCTTTCAGTGTCTCCGGTTCTTGCCGAACCGGGAGCAGTTATACTGTGGGCTGCAACAGCCCCGCCGCCCAAAGCGGGACGGCGGGAAAGCCGGTGATGGCGGCAGGCTGGAAGACGTCGCCGATGCCCGCTGGATCGCATCCCGACCGATCCCCGGCCGCCCCCCAATGTCGGCGGCTACGCCAGGTTTTCGGCGGCTGTCGCCGTTTTTTTTCGGCCCGACCGCCGACGCCCCGGAAACTTTGGAGCGCCGGCGGTCGATCCGGGCCGGGGCGGCTATTTCCAGCTAAAGCTCCAGGCCTCGACGCCATAGGGGTTCAGCGCCCCCATATCGATCCCGACTTCGCTCCGGTGTACGAATGTGGTCGGGTTCGCGAGGATGGTCCGGAAATAGGAGTTGTCGATGATGTGGTCGAAGATCTTCCGGCCCTGCGCCATGCGCGCCTTCGGGTCCATAATCGTGCCCATGGCGGCGGACATCTCCTTCAGGGTCTTATCGCCGTGGTAGTCCCGCGCCGGCGGCGGGTTCATCAGGAATCCCAGCGTGCCGGTGACGTCGGCGATGCCGCCCGCCGACCAGCCGAAGAGACCCATCTGAATCTTGCCGTCCCGCTGCTTCTTGCGATAGGCGCCGATGACCTTCGGGTCCACGCTCGCCTTGACACCAACCTTTTGCAGCATGCCCGCAACGGCTTCGGCGTTGGTTTTGATCGCCGGACTCGTAAAGGTGGTGATTTCCACCTCCAGGCCGCCGGCATAGCCCGCGTCGGCCAGCAGCTTCCTTGCGGCGGCCAGGTTGTATTCCGGCTGCTTGGATGAAAAGTCGCAGCCCGCCTGGAGCCGCCAGCACATGGAGCCGGGCCGCTCGACCTTGTGCGCACCGGCGGCGAGCTTGACCAGCGCGTCATAGTCGATCGCCATCAGCAGGGCCTTGCGCACCCGGGCATCCTGCATGGCCTTATTGCCGGAGCGGCCCTTCGCATCGAATGTGATGTACTGATAGCCGATGCCCGTTCCAATGGAGAACTCATTGCCTTTCCGCTCGGAAATTCGAAGCGCCTGTTCCAGCGGGGCATTGCGGATGGCATCCAGATTTCCGGCCAGGAACTGGGCGATCTGGGTGGACTGATCGGGGATAAACCGCCATTGAATCCGGTTGACGTTGCTGACCGGCTTGGCCGTTCCGCCATGCTTGAAACCGGGATTTTTCTCGACCAGGGCCTGCTTGCCGTCGACCGTGACCGCGCGAAACGGCCCGGTGCCGACGGGCTTCCGGGCAAAGTCGACCTTCTTCTCCAGCGGACCGTGAAGGTGCTCGGGAACGATGGCCGTGAATGTCGCATGCCGCGCCAAGTCGAATGGCGTCGGCTTCTTGGCGGTGATCCGAACCTTGTGCGGTCCCAGTTTCTCGACGCTCTTCACCCAGGCCCAGTTGCGCTTGAACCGCATCTTGGTTTTGGGATCGGTCAGCCACTTATATGTATAGACCACGTCATCCGCGTCGAAGGGTTCCCCATCGTGCCATTTGACGTTCTCGTGGAGTTCGAATTCGATCGTCGTCGGGTTCGTACGGGTCCAGGACTTGGCCAGCAACCCTTCGATCTTGCGCGTCTTGTGGTTGAACCATACCAGCCCATCGAATACCGCCGCCTGGGACATCGCCGTGTCCGGCTTCGGGTCGTGATACCAGTCGATACCCTTTATCGGCGCCTCGAACGCGAGCCGCAATGTATCCTTCGACTTCTGCGCGGCGGCCGGCCCGGCGATCACCAGGCCGGCCAAAGCCACCGCCAATACGCCGCCGCAACTTACCGAATGCTTCATCATTGTCCTTTCCTCCTTGCAAATTGGCGAGAGAGCTGCGCCGACCGAACATGTTTCGCGGACTGCTCAATGCTTGATCCGAACGCCGCAACAGTAGCAACGGGCCGTTCCGTCCGCTCATACAGGATACGAGTTTATCTATAACCATCGGTTATAGATAATATACAGAGCTGAACTGGCCCGGCGGTCCAATCCCCGCTAGCATCCCCGGCAGGTTGGAAACGGCGGATGCCGAATGCCGAGCACGAGCGGACCGGCAGAAGTCCGCGGGCTCCAACCGGATGGGATCGATCACAGTCCGCGAGCAACCGCCGTGCTTAATTATTTCGTAAATCGACTGACCGTCGCCGTACTGGTGGCGATAACCGTCTCCATATTCGCGTTCAGTCTCCTGCGGCTTTCGGGCGACCTGGCGGCGGAACTGGCGGGTGACGACGCCACGGCGGCCGAGATCGCGGAGGTGGCGAAGTCCTACGGCCTGGACCGGCCGTTTCACATCCAGTACCTGGACTGGGCGGGAAGCGCCCTTCAGGGCGATCTGGGCGTGTCGATTTTCTCCAACGAGCCGGTCTTCGAAATTATCACCAGGGCATTGCCGGTCACCCTTCAACTCGCGACCTATTCGCTTATCCTGAGCATCGTCATCGCCATCCCCCTCGGGGTGCTGGCGGCGGTCAAACAGAACACCTGGTTTGATCGGGGGGCGCTCGTGTTCGCGGTGTCCGGCCAGGCGATCCCCAATTTCTGGCTCGGCCTGATGTTCATTCTTCTATTCGGGGTGATGCTCGGATGGCTGCCCATCTCCGGCCAGGATACCTGGGCCCATTTCATATTGCCGACCTTGACCATCGGCCTGTCGGCGATGCCCGTGAAGATGCGCCTGACCCGGGCCGGCATGATCGAGGTGCTGCAGTCGGACTATATCCGCACCGCCCGGGCCAAGGGGCTTAATCCGAACGTCGTCCTTTTCAAGCACGCGCTCCGGAATGCCGTCCTGCCGGTGGTGTCGGTGACCATGGTCACGTTTGGCCGCCTGCTGGGCGGAACGGTCGTCGTTGAGAGCATCTTCGCTCTCAACGGCCTTGGCTTCGAGGCGCTTCAGGCAATTACCCGTCAGGATTTTCCCGTCGTGCAGTCCGTCGTCGCGTTCGTGGCCTTCGTCTATATCGGCCTGACGCTGTTGAGCGATCTAATCAACGCCCAACTCGATCCGCGGATCAGGTTGAGTTGAGGAGGGGATAATGGCAACCGAGCAGACATCGACCGCCGCCGCCGCCGCTACGGCCGCCAGCGATACCGATCCTTTTCACGTCGAACCGCCGACCCCCTGGCAATTGATGGGCCGGCGCGCCGGCACTCATATGGGTTTCTGGATTGGCGGCACTTTCGTGCTCGTATGCGCCGTGGTCGCCATCTTCGCGCCGGTGATCGCTCCATTCGATCCGCTCGCGCAGGATCTCACCCGCCGTTTGGTTCCTCCCATATGGGATGAAAAAGGAACTTGGACCCATCCGTTCGGCACCGACAAATTCGGCCGGGATTACCTGAGCCGACTCATTTGTGGGGGCCGGATATCTCTTTCCATCGGGTTCCTGGCCGCATCCATCGCAGCCGTCGTCGGCTCGATCCTCGGCATGATGGGCGGCTATTTCGGCGGGCGGGTCGACGCGGTCGTCATGTATCTCGTGAACGCCAAACTCTCCCTTCCGGGCCTGATCGTCTCGCTGTCGCTCGTCGCCGTGTTCGGCGGATCGTTCACCGTGCTGGTCCTGGTTTTGGCCTTCCTGTTCTGGGACAACTATGCGGTGGCACTCCGCTCCGTGACCATGCAGATACGGGCGCAGGACTTCGTGGCGGCCGCCGAGGCAATCGGCGCGTCCCGGAGACGCATCATTCTGAGCGAGATACTCCCAAATCTGATGAATCAGGTGATTGTCATCCTGACCCTGGAGATCGCGCTGGCAATCCTGATCGAAGCGACGCTGTCCTTCCTTGGTCTCGGTATTCAGCCGCCGACGCCCTCCTGGGGCGTGCTGGTGGCCGAGGGGCGCGAGCAGATGTTCTTCAATCCCTATCTGATCACCATCCCCGGCGTGACGATCTTCCTGGTGGCGATCGCGATCAACATGATGGGTGACGGCATTCGCGACATCACCGCGCCCGAAGGCCGGAACTAAGAGGCGGGCATGGTTACCGATCCCGGGCAAAGCCGAACGGGGAAGCGCGCTGGGCTCGATCCCCGGCATCGTGCCGGCATTGGTCGGCGATGCGGAGGGCTGCATGTTCCGCAACCGCTGCGACGACGCCATGGAGAAGTGCGCTGTCGGTGACGTTGCCGGCCAAGCGCTCGGACCCGTGCGAGGGTATCATTGCCGTCTGGATCCCGGCGAAGCGCAGGCAAATCTCGCGAGGGCGGCCGCCGCGCGCTGATCCGCAAGTCTATAACCGGCGGTTATAAATAAACTAGAAGCGTGTATGAGCGATCCCGCCGGCCGGACGCTAAATTCTGACAACGGAAATTTTCAATAAGGAGTTCGGCCGGATGATCGGCAGAACCGTCAGGAATTGGGAGGCGGATAAGACCGTCGCGGTCGCGGCCTCGGGCGGGGTCAGCCACTTCGTCGTCGATGAGGAAATCGGCAGGCGGATGTTGGGCGCGATGCTGGAGGATGACCTTGATGCGCTTTTCGCCCAGCCCGCGATGGCGTTTGCGACGCGGACCTGACAATCGATCATCTTTTCCGATAGGGCATAACATTGTTTACTGTCGCGGATGTCTCACAACGGCCGATGGGATCGGGCATGAACCCGCGAGTCCGCATGCGCCACTTGCGGTACTTTGTCGAGGCGGCCAGAAGCGGCAGCCTCGTCAAGGCGGCGGATCAGTTGAGCGTTTCCCAGCCGGCGGTCACCAAATCCCTCAATGAGCTGGAGACGATCCTGGGCGTCAAATTGTTCGATCGGGGCCGTAAGGGCGTCGAGCTGACCACCTTCGGCAAGGCCTACATCGAGTATGCCGCGGCGGCCATCGCCAGCGTTTCGGCGGGCTCGAACCACATCCGGGATTTGCTGAATGCGGAGCGCGGACACATTGAAGTCGGCGCCCTCGCTCTCGGTTATTCCGAGATCGTGCCCGCGGCCATTGCCCAGTTGAAGCGGAAGAAGCCGCTGGTGACCATAACGATCCGCCAAGCGATCAACGCCGTGCTGCTGCCCCAACTCAAACTCGGCGAGATCGATCTCGTGATCGGCCGGCGGGGTGAGCCAAGGGACATGGCCGGACTGGCGCATGAAAAGCTCTTCCAGCCGAACCTGATGTTTGCCGTTTCAAAAGATCATCCGCTGGCGGCATCCAACTCGCGTTTCGACCTCGCCGACCTGATTGATCAGCCGTGGGCATTGCCGTTCGCCAATACGTCCGTCCGGCGGCAAATCGACGAATTGTTCCTGGACAATGGCCTGTCCCTGCCCGAGAACCTCCTTGAAGGCGGATCCAAGGAGTTTCTCTGTGACTTCGCCGGTCATTACGATGCGATTGTCGCGCTGCCGAGCAACCTGCTTCGCGACTACCTCAATCGGGGTGACCTTATCGAACTCCATATCGATGTCGACCGGACCATTGCGCCCGTCGGCATCACCCGGCGCGAGGGCCAGCCGTTGTCAGGCCCCGCCTCGGACCTGGTGGCGGAACTCCGGCGGGCGACGGCGCGGCTCGGTTTGAATATTGAATAGACCAATCGGCGCGCGGGGCGGTAAACCGTTTGACTGCCGGCGATCATCGTTCCGGCGCCGTACCAACATTGTGGGGGATTACCCGTGCGATACCTGCAAACCGGACTAACCCATCATGACGAGGGCCGGGCAACACCGGGCTTCACGCTATTCACCCCGCTGGACCTGCCGACCGCGTCACTCGTCAACCTGGCCGGCGAGGAGGTCCACGCCTGGGACATCGGGGGCAAGTCGACCAACTACGCCAAGCTGCTGGACAACGGCAACCTGCTCACCGCGATCCGCACAGAGAACAGCGGACCCCTGCGTCAGGCCGGGGGTCTGATGCGCGAACTCGATTGGGACGGCGGTATCGTTTGGGAGTTCAGCGACCCTCTTCAACATCACGATTTCCTTCGCCTGCCGAACGGCAACACGGCCTACCTCGCATGGGAGCTGCTGCCGGAAGACGTCGCCGGCCGGGTACGGGGCGGACGGCCGGGCAGCGAGCACGAGGACGGTATCTGGAGCGACGTGGTCCGCGAAGTCGATCCCGCCGGCAACCTGCTCTTCGAATGGAAGGCCTGGGAGCACCTGAATGTGGAGGACTTCCCGCTGGCGCCGAATTCCAACCGCCAGGAATGGGCCCACCCGAACACGTTGTTCGCCACGGCCGAGGGAAATTACCTTGTCTGCTTCCGCCACATCGATCTTCTGATCGTCGTTGAGCGATCCACCGGCGACATCATCTGGAAACACCATGACCCGAACCTGGGCGGGCCTCATGACGCGCAGTTTCTGCCGAACGGCAACATGCTCATCTTCGCCAATCAGGCGGGCCGGCCGCCGCTGGGCTCCGCCGTCATCGAATTCGATCCCGGCACGGGCGGCGAAATTTGGGCCTACCGGGGAAATCCGACCCACACATTCGACAGCAACTTCATCAGCGGGTGTCAGCGGTTGGCGTCCGGCAACACGCTGATCTGCGAGGGCCTGTGGGGACGTATATTCGAGGTCACCCCGGGCGGGGACATCGTCTGGGAGTACGTCAATCCCCACACCTTCCACCGGACGGAAGGCCCGTCCCACGGCGAGGTCAATTTTGTCTTCCGCGCCTACCGATATGACGCCGACGGTCCGGAAATCAGGGGCCGCCTGGGCAATGGCTGATGGTCTGCTCCCGGCAACGGGACGGTCCCTCGGCACAACCGGATGACAGGCCGGCTTTGCAGTGACTAAACTGCATTCCGAGGAGGAAAGAAAATGATGCGAAATCTGATATTCACCGCCGCCGCCCTGATGGTCGTCACGGTCGCGGCTCCAGCCACGGCGCAGAAATCGGAAGGCACCGTGCGAACGGCGTTCAGCGCCCCGATGGAGGGCCTGGACTGGTATCACGGGCCGGGGAACGAACGCCACCTTACCAGTCACGCTCTGTTCGACACTTTGATCGTGGCGGACGAAAACACCGGCAAATTCGTGCCGCTGTTGGCCAAATCCTTCAAACGGGTCGACAACGTGACGACGGAGTTCGTGCTCCACGAGGGCGTCAAATGGCATGACGGCGAAGCGTTCGACGCCGACGACGTCGTCGCCACGATAAAATTTCTCACCGACCCCAAGACGCGCATCCGCTTCAAGAGATTCTATGCGTGGATCAAAAGCGTCGAGAAAACCGGTTCGCATACGGTGCGGCTTGTCTCGAAGAGGCCGACGGCGTCCGATCTCGCAACGCTCGCGTTCGTGACCTGGATCTACCCCGAGCATGCGTTCGCCAGACTGGCGAACAAAAAGGATTTCCAGTGGAAACCCGTCGGCACCGGTCCCTACAAGCTCGCCAAAGGCAACACCAGCGTGGCCGATCTCGTCCAAAACACCGCCTATCGGCATGGCGGGTCCGGCAAGCCGGCGACCAACGTCAAGCGCATTCTGATCAGCGCCATTCCCGATCCCGCGACCCAGACGGCGCAGATGCTGACCGGCCGGCTTGACTATATTCGCAGCAGCGTGGACCACGGCAAGTCTCTCGCGGCGAACACCAAGTTCGGTCTCACGGTCAAGCAGGGCGTCAGCGTTATCTACATGGGCATCGACGCCAAGGGGCGCAGCGGCAACAAGCCTCTGACCGACGTCCGTGTGCGCCGGGCGCTGCAGATGGGCATCAAGCGGGACGAGTTGGTCCTGCTGACGACCGGCGATCCCAACTTCAAGCGCGTCCCCAAGGCGATGTGCTGGGACAACCAGGCCGGCTGCGGTTATTCGGCCAAGCTGCCCGCCTATGACCCGGTAGCGGCGAAAAAACTGTTGGCCGAAGCCGGGTATGCCGATGGCTTTGAGGTCGAAATCACGACTTTCGCCACCAGCGACGCGAGCCGGTCTTCGGCCGAGGTCATCGCCAGCCAATGGGCGAAAATCGGCGTCAAGGCCAAGATCGATCCCCGGACCATCACGTCCTATCGCAAGAAACAGCGCGACGGCAAAATCCAGGTCTGCGTCTGCCCCTATGGCGGCGGCGGATTCCTCTCCGACATCGCGGGCATGATCAGCTTCATCTATGCGCCGCCCAAGTCACGGGACTATCACGGCGACGAGACGCTGAAAAAAATGAGCCGGGCGACATCTTCCATCATGGATCCGGCCAAGCGGCAGGCGGCGGCTCGAAAGGTCTTCGATTTGGCGCAAAACCAGGGCTATTTCATGCCGTTGGCGCCGAGCCCGGCGGTGCTCGTGCACGACAAGGACCTGGTGATCAAATCCGGTGGGCTTAGTACGCCCTACGGCCTCTCGGTCAACCAGCTGAGCTGGAAGGAGTAGACCGCGGTTCGGCAATCGCGGCGCCGGCCTACGAAGCGCGCTTGCGGATCTGCTCGATGGTCGCTTGAGGCGTGCTGATCTCGGGATCGGTGAGCATCTCGATCAGGACGGGCCCGGCGTGTTTGCCGCGCAGCTTCCGATACGCATCCGTCAATTCGTCCACGTGCTCGATGCGCACCGCCGGAATATTCATTGAACCGGCGAATTCGACGAAATCCGGATTGTCGATGTCCGTCGCGATATTCCGGCCGGGGAGATTCAGTTCCTGGTGCATGCGGATAGACCCATAGAGGCCGTTATTGAAGATGATCACCGTCAGGCGCAGGTTCTGCTTCGCCGCCATGACCAATTCCTGTGCGTTCATCAGGAAGCACCCGTCGCCGGCATAGGCGAGAACTTCGCGCCCGGGATAAAGCTGCGCCGCGGCGATGGCCGCCGGGATCGACGAGCCCATGGGCGCGTTGATGGGGCCCAGCAACGTATGGGCGGCGTGATAGCGGTGGTGGCGGAGAACGAAATGGGTGTAATTGCCGGCGCCCATCGTGACGACCGTATCCCGGGGGACGAGGTCACTCATGGCGGCGACGGCGGTTCCGGGATTCTCGCGGCCCGGAAAGTCGACCGGCCGGCGAAAAGCCTCGTATCCGGCCCGGAGACCCGCGAGCGCGTCCGGCCAGCCGGGCAGCGTCTCCATGTCCAAAACCGTCAGCGCCGCACAGAAGGAATTCACATCCGTGCAGATCGCCAGGCTGGGCTCGACGACCTTGCCGAACATGCTCTCGTCCGGCGCGATGTGGACGAGGCGGCGTCCCGGCCCGCCGTCGATCAATTTTTGAAACCGCACGGTCTCGATCTCGCCGACCTGCCCGCCGAGCACGATCAGGAGATCCGCCGCCCCCGCATATCCGACCAGACCGGGATCGGGCCCGACGCCCAACGAGCCGACAAAGCAGGGGTGGTCGTTGTCGATCAGGTCCTGGCGGCGAAAGCTCACGGCCGTCGGCAGGCCGAGGCTCTCGGCAAACGCCGCGATTTGATCCCGCGCCGCCGCCGTCCAGCCCATCCCGCCGAGCAGCAGCAATGGCGCCCTGGCGGCGGCCAACAGTTCGGCAAATTCGGACAACGTCCCGGCCTCCGGCTGGGCGTGGGCGGGCTCGGCCGGCTTCGGGGCGAATGCGGGCACGAGGGACAACTGGATATCTTCCGGCAATCCGACGACGACGGGTCCGGGCCGTCCGGAAAGGGAGAGCGCAACGGCTTCTTCCATGATCCCGGCGATGTCCTCGGCCCGGTCCGCGACAAAAACCCGTTTCGCCATCCCGCCATAGAAGGCGGCGAGATCGATCTCCTGAAACGCCGCGCGCCCTTCGGTGCCGGTGGAGATATGGCCGACCAGCAGGATCATCGGCACGCCTTCCTGTTCGGCGGTATGAATGCCGATGGCCGCATTGCAGGCGCCGGGTCCGCGGGTCACCATGCACACGCCGGGCCGCCCGGTCAGGCAGGCGTAGGCCTCGGCCATATAGGCGGCGCCCCCTTCCTGGCGGCAGACATGGAGGGTGAAGCTGTTTCCCGCCTCGCGAACGGCGTCGAGAACGCCGAGATAACTCTCGCCGGGTACGCAGTAAGCCCGGTCGATGCCATTGGCCGCCAGAATGTCGATAACCATCTGGCCGCCGGTCCGTGTCTCGCCGTCCATGCCGCTCTCCATGAAGGTCCTGTATGATAATCTTGCATGGCTTTGGCGCGGACGTAAAACATTGTCCGGGGGAGGTCCTTGTCCCGGATGATACGGTGGCAGGGCTTCGAGGCGGGTATCGCCCGGGCCACGGACAACGATTACGAGGAGAGCGCAATGCCGGCGTCGGGAAGGCCCAAGCCTGTCGGCCATCTGATCGAAGGCCCCAACTTCACGCCCGGGCGGGTGAACTGGGATGCCGATGTCGAGGTCCACAAGCTTTCAAACAACGAATCGCCGATCGGCAGCAGCCCGGCGGCGGTCGAAGCCATCCGGGAACACGCGCCGTCGCTCTATATCTACGGTGATGCGGACGGGCTGCCCCTGGCAGTGGCGATTGGGGAACGCTTTGGACTTGATCCGGCGCAAATCGTCGTCGGGCCCGGTTCGGAGCAACTGATCAATTGGATCATCCAAGGCTGGGCGGATCGCGGCGACGAGGTTCTGTACCCGGAGCATGCCTTTCAAAGTTACCGCATCCGGGCTCGAATGTGCGGCGCCGTCCCCGTGGCCGCGCCGGAGACGGGTCTGCGGGCCGATATTCAGTCGCTGCTTGACGCGGTCGGGCCGCGAACCAAGGTCCTGATTGTCGCCAATCCCAACAATCCCACGGGCACCCACATCCCGCTGTCCGAGGTCAAGGCCCTCCGCGAGGCCCTCCGGCCCGACGTGCTCCTGGTCGTGGACGAGGCATACTTCGAATATGTGAACGCAGCGGACTACGGCTCGGCCATGCCGCTGGTCGCCGCGGGCGGCGAAAACGTCATCGTCACCCGGACGTTTTCCAAGTTTTACGGTCTGGCGGGCTTGCGCGTCGGCTGGGCGCATGTGCCGTCCGGCCTTGCCGCGCCGCTCTCGCGGGTTCGGGGGCCCTACCCCGTTTCGTCGCTTGCCATGGCGGGGGCGGCCGCGGCGCTGACCGATTTCGAGTTTCAGAAACAGGCGAAGGCGCACAATGACAAGTGGCTGCCCTGGCTGGCGTCCGAAGTCGAAAAACTGGGTTACGAGACCAGCCGGTCCGAGGCCAATTTCGTTCTATTCCGCATACCGGGCGGGGCGGAGGCGGCACGGGCTCTCGAGGACGCGCTGACGGAAAAGGGCTTCATCGGCCGAACGGCGCATCAGAATGCCCTGCCGAACTGGATACGTTTTTCGGTCGGGACCGAAAAGGCAATGACCGGCCTCGTCAAGGAACTCAAGGCCTACGGCGGCTAGGGTCCGGAGTCGATTGAGCCGCCTTACGCATGTTGCGGCGATGAAGCATAAAATGATCGCGTCATGGCCGGGCCCGCCGGCAGGGCCCGCCGGATTTCGCCGGCCTATGCGTCCACCTGGCTCAAGGCGGCATGGACCGCATCCACCGCCGTATCCACGTGCGAATTCTCGAATACCAGCGGCGGCGAAAAGATCATCTTGTTGGCCTGAATCCGAACCCAGACATTTGCTTCCATGCAGCTCTTCTGAATGGCCATCAAATAGGGGTCATAAGCCGGGAATGGTTCCTTGGTCTTGCGGTCCTTGACGAATTCAACGGCCAACATCAGACCGACGCCCCGGACGTCGCCGACGCTGGGATATTCGGTGAGTTCACCCAGCCGTTCGAGGAAATAGCCGCCGACCGCACCGGCATTCGCCGGCAGGTCCTCCTCGATCACGATGTCCAGATTGGCGAGCGCCGCGGCGCACGCGAGCGGATGACCGGAATAGGTGTAGCCGTGCATGATCGGCGCCAGGGGATCATCCTTGTCCCAGGCCTCGACGATACGCTTGTTCACGACCGTCGCACCCAATGGCACATAGCCCGAATTGATTCCCTTGGCGAGACACATGATGTCCGGTTTGACGCCCCAGTGGCGGCTGCCGAACATCGTCCCCGTCCGTCCGAAGCCGGTGACGACCTCATCGGCGATGAGCAGCACGTCGAACCTGTCGCAGACCTCGCGGACCCGGGGCCAGAAATTAGGAGGAGGAACGATCATCCCGCCGGCGCCCTGCACCGGTTCGGCGATGAAGGCCGCCACCGTATCGGCGCCCTGGTGCTCGATTTCGCGCGCCAGCATGTCCGCGCAGATCTCGCCCAACTCCTCGGGATCCTCGGTCCAGGCGTTGCGATAGAGATGGGGGCTGTCTATGTGAAAGCTGCCCGGCATCATCGGTTCGAACGCGCGGCGCCAGGGGATGCCGCCGCTCACCGACAACCCGCCGAAATGAACCCCGTGGTAGGCATTCTTCAGCGAAAAGAATTTGGTCTTTTCCGGCTTGCCGGCCAGTTTCCAGTATTGCCGGGATAGTTTCAGCGCGCCCTCGACGGCATCGGACCCGCCCGACGAAAACATGACCCGCGCCATATCTTCGGGTTCCAGCATCTCCGTCAGCAATGCCGAGAGGGCAATGGACGGCGGGTTGGATGCGTTTCCGAAGGTGTTGTAGTAAGCCAGCTTGTCCAGCTGATCTATGATTGCGTTCTTAATCTCAGGGCGGTTGTGTCCGACATTGACGTTCCAGAGGCTGGCGGTGCAATCCAGATACGTCTTTCCGCTTACATCGGTGATGTGGACGCCGTCGCCGCCGCTGACGATGACCGGCGGGTTCTTGGCGGATACCTTCGGATCGATCATCGGATGCCAGACATGCCGGGCATTGTTTTCGATGATGAAGTTCGTGTCGCCGGCGCGTGTGTGGTCGCTCACCTTGTCAATCCTCATGTCTGCCAAGAAAGTTTCTTTATTAGAAACTATTTTTCTTTAATAAAAATTATAGTATCCTGCGCGAGCGATGGTCAAGGTGATCGCCGGATCATTGGCGGGCCGAAGTTGACGTCGGGGAATGATGCCGGGCGCAACCGCAGGCCCTGAATAAGTAGTCAAGGGGTGGGATGAATGACGACGGAAACACCAAACATCGTTCTGATCATGACCGACAACCAGCCGGCCGACGCGGTCGGTTGCTACGGCAATAGCGAAATTTACACGCCGAACCTGGATGCCTTGGCGGCGGCCGGTATCCGCTTTGACAACGCGTACTGCCCGAATGCCATGTGCTCGCCCTCCAGGGCGTCGGTGTGGTCCGGCCGCATGCCCTGCCAGCACGGGGTCCATACCTGGCTGAACGACAATTTGATGGATCAGTGGCCGGACGGCTGGAACGCCGTCGCCGAATTCGAGACCTTGCCCGAGATTTTAGGCGGTCATGGCTACGCCACCGCGATGATCGGAAAATATCATCTCGGCAAACTGAACAAGGCACAGAACGGTATCGAGCACTGGATTACCATGTCCCGCGGTCACACGCTGGATTTCTACGGCAACGAAATGACGGTCAACGGCGACACCTTCATTCATGAGGGTCATTCCGTCGATTTCTTCACCGACAAGGCCGTCGAGTACATTGACGACCGGAAAGATTCTCCCGACCAGCCCTTTCTGATGCTGCTCCCCTACAACGGGCCTTACGGTCATTGGCCGGCGATCAAGGGGCCGGCCAGGAACCAATTTTGGGAGAAATACGCGGATATGCCGTTGAATTCGGTCCCCCGCGAAGGCCTGAATCCCAAGGCGATCGAAATCTACAACCTGTCCATGAAGTGGCTGCACCGAGGCAAGGGCGGCCCGGATTTCTCCTCCCTGCTGCAGCTGCCCAATAACCTGACCTCATTGCGCAACTACTATTCCCAGGTCAGCGTCATCGATCGTGGTGTCGGCAGGGTCATGGAGGCGCTGGACCGGAACGGTTTTGCGGAGAACACCATTGTCATCTACACCGCGGATCACGGCTTCTCTCTCGGCCATCATGGGTTCTGGGGACACGGGCAGGCGACCTGGCCGTCAAACGCCTTCCGCATCGCCTACAACATCCCGCTGCTGATCTGGGGGCCGGGTGTCCTCGGCAAAAGCGGCGTCGAGGACGCCTATGTCAACAGCACCGATCTATTCGCGACGCTGCTTGCGCAGTTGGGCTTGTGGGACGGGATCGAGCGGGACCATATCCCGTCGCGCAATTTCGCCCATTTGCTGAACGGCGGGGCGGGCGAGTGGAGCGACGAGGTGTTCATCGAACAGGAGGAGACCCGGGCCTACCGCTCCCCCGAATGGTCCTATTTCAAGCGGTTCGGCGGCAGCGACACCTACCCGTTGGAACACGAGCTCTACGACCTCACCGATGACCCGGACGAGCGGAACAATCTGTCGGGCCGACCGGATTACCAAGGCAAGGAGGAAGAGCTGTCGCAAAGGATCGACGATTTCTTCAGCACCTATGCGGATCCGAAGTTCGACCTCTGGCACGGCGGCTCGGTGAAATCCAACAGCTCCCGCCCGTGGCTGTGGAAGGATGCCTGGGGCGAGAGCTGGCAGCCGGTGACTTTGTAGACGGCGCCCGGCCGGAAGATTGCCGTTCGAGGCAGTCGAATGGAGCGGCGCTCCATAGGGATGATGGTTTGAAAACGATCAGGAAGGCCCTGGAAATCCTGGACCAGTTCACCGAAACCCGTCCGGTGCTGGGGATAACCGAGATCAGTAATGCCACGGGCATCAATAAATCCGTCGTCCACAAGATTCTAGGCACGTTGATGGAAAGCGACTTGATCGCCCGGGATTCTGGTACCCGCCGCTATCGGTTGGGGCCCGGGATCGTCAAGCTCGCCGGCCGGCATTTGGCCAACCTCAGACCGCTGGATATCGCGCGGCCCCACCTGCTTCGGCTGTGGGAGGAGACGGCGGAAACCATTCATTTCGTCGTCCAGCAAGACCTATCGATCATGATTGCCCAGGTCTATGAAAGCCCCCAGACCTTGCGGGTTTCTTCGCATCTCGGCGAAGTCGTGGCGCTGCACTGCTCGGCGGCCGGCAAGGTATTTTTGGCGTTCGGCGGTTCGGACCAGCTGGAACGCCTCATCGATGGCGGCCTCGAAGCCTCGACGCCGAACACCATCGTGGAGCCGGACGTGCTGAGATCCGAACTGAGCAAAGTTCGCCGTGACGGCTACAGCCTGAGCAGGGAAGAGTACGAGATCGATTTTTGCTCCCTGGCGGCGCCGATATTCGACTCCGCGGGCGGCATGCCGGGCGCCGTCGCCATCGCCCTGCCGCCGAGCCGGTTCAACGCCAAGCAAGTTTCCGAATTGAGCGGTAAATTACTGAGCGCGACCCGAGCCATCATGAATGAGCTCGGCGCCACACCGCGGTAGGCGTCCAATTTCAACATTTCCCCGGTGTAGGACAGCCTCCGGGAAACTGCTCTAGCTCAGATGCCGGGAGAGGAATTCCAGAGAACGGGCATTCGCGGTATCCGCGGCGCTTTGGTCGTAGTTGTGTCCGCCGACCAGGGCAAAGGCGTGGCCGGCCCCGTCATACTCGTGAAGCGTCACGGGCGCGAGTTCGCCGAGAGCGCCGACGATGGCATCATGGGCCTCGCCGCTGCACAGCTCGTCGTCGCCGGCGATATGCAGCATCAGCGGCCGGCTGATATTTCCGGCTTCGCCCAGGTAACGGTCGATGTTCACACCGTAGTACCCGACGGAACATTCGGCGTCCGTCCGGGCGGCGGTGAGGTAGGCCATCCGGCCGCCCAGGCAATAGCCCAGGGCGCCCACTTGGCCGGTGCATTTCCCGTGGCCGCGCAAAAAGGAAACGGTTGCCTGCAAGTCGGCGGCCGCCGCTTCGTCGTCGAAACCCCGGTTGAGCTCGAGCGCACGCGCCTGTTCGTCGGGGTCCGGTTGCGAGGGATCGTCGATCAGTTCGACCCCCGGTTCCTGCCGCCAAAAAAGATCCGGCACCGCGGCCAGATAGCCTTTTGCCGCGAATTCATCGGCCAATCCCCGCATCACGGCATTCACGCCGCAGATGTACTGCATGAGCACCAGTCCGGGCGCTTTGCCGGCGTCCGGCGCGGCGACATAGGCTTTGAAAGAACCGCCGTCCCCTGCCGTGATATCGACGTAAGACCCCATCCCGGTTCCCTCCTGCCGCCTATATTTGCATTATCATATGATAGTGGGTAATGTCGTTCAATTGCCGATTGCGTCTCTAAAGCCGTTACCAGAGACCAGTTGGCGGAAAGGAGCAACCAAATTGCCGGTCTATCTTGTTTCCAACGTCGAGGTCCATGATCGGGAGCAGTTCAAAGACTATCAGAAACCCGGGCGGGCGGCCGTCTTTCAGTACGGCGGCAGGTTCCTGGCGGAGGGCGCGGCTCCCGAACCCGTCGAGGGCGGCTGGGCGCCCAAGCGCATGGCCATCGTGGAGTTCGAAAGCGCCGAGGCGGCGCGCACCTTTTACAATTCGCCCGAGTACCAAGCGGCGCGGCAACACAGGCTGCGGGCCGCGACATTCAATATTGTCATGGTAGACCCGGAAACCGGCGTCATTGGAGAGCTGGAATGAACCAATCCGTACAAAAACGAGACCGCACGGAACCGGACGACCTGCTCGAGGGTTTCAAGCTCACGGGCTTCGTCCCCTATCTCCTCAATCAAGCCATGAGCCGGCTCGACAACAATCTCCGCATCGCGCTCAAGCCGTTCGACCTTTCCATTCACCAGTGGCGGGTCCTGCTCATGATTCGTCTCAACGGGCCCCAGAGCATTGGCGATATCAGTGCCGCCACCGTGATGGGGCAATCCACCATCACCCGGGTGGCCGACCAGTTGGAGAAAGCCGGCCTCGCCCGCCGGGCGCCGATGGAAAACAACTACAGGGTTGTCCTGCTCTCCCTTACCGAGAGCGGCGAGGAAATGATCCGAAGAGTCATCCCCCATACCCTTGCCATCCATGACGGCGCGATCGAGGAAATGGATGCCGCGGAGCAACGGCAATTGTTCGAACTGCTGCGCAAGTTGGCGGCCAACCTCAGGCGGCACGAAGCAAGGCAGAGATTTGAAAGCGTTTAGACAATCGGCGTCCGCCCGCGCTCATCCCGGGAAGACGAAAAAACGAGGAGGCAGACAATGCTGGATCAACCGAATGGAAGCGGCCAACTGGTCTGGCCGACGGACGATTTCACGCGGACACCCTATGAGGTCTACGCGAGCGACCGGATTTTCGCACGTGAGCAGGAGAAGATTTTCAACGGCCCGACCTGGGTCATCCTGGGTATCGAATGCGAAGTGGCCGAGCCCGGCAGCTTCAGTTGTTCCTGCGTCGGCACGACGCCGGTGGTTCTCAGCCGGGGCGAGGATGGCGAACTGTTCGCCTTCGTCAACAAATGCGCCCATCGTGGCGCCCGGGTGGTCCGCGAGTTGCGGGGCAGGAGCATGACCCACACCTGCCTCTATCACGGATGGGTCTACGGCACGAACGGCGATCTTAAGGCGGCGCCGCTTTCCAACGGCCTCATGGGTCAGGGCGGCTACCCGGAAGGCTTCAGGACCGAGGATCACTGCCTGCAAAAGCTTCAAGTCGATACCCATGCAGGCATCGTATTCGGCAGCCTCCATCCTTCCCCGCCCTCTCTGCACGACTACCTGGGCGACGCGGTGAGAGACCGTCTCTCCACCATCTGCCACTCACCCCTCAAGGTATGGGGCTACCAGCGCCAGACCATGGCATGCAATTGGAAGCTATTCATGGAAAACACGCGGGACATGTACCACGCGCCCATGCTGCACGCTTTTGCCACCAAGTACGGCCTGGTCAATCCGACCAAACAGCAGCACGCGCTCCGGTTTGAAAATGACGGCGCGCACCAGGTCTACTCCACCATCGAAATGGATAGGGACGCGGACGGAAAAGCCGCGAGCGGGGGCGCACTGGAGAGTCCGCTGAAGCTCGAAGATCCAAGAGTGGCGGAAGGTGTGGGCGAATTGCCCGATGGGCTCTACGTCAACATCATCTCGATTTTTCCCGCCACCCTTTTCACGGTCGCGGCCAACACGCTGAGCTTCCGGCAGGTCCGGCCGATCTCGCCCGGCAAATGCGAGACCGTCTACACCTGGTTCCAGTATGAAGACGATGACGAGGAAATGCATGAGCGCCGGGTCATGCAGAGCAATCTCTTCGGACCCGGCGGTTATGTCGCCATGGAAGACGCCGAGGTAATGGAATCGACACAGAAGAGCATTGCCCGCGGGTACGAGGCCGGATCGACGTTCGTTGAAATGGGCGGCGGCAGCATCGCCGAGGAGAACCATCCCGTGACCGAAGCTTCGGTGCGCAGTTTTTGGAAGAACTACTGTAAGTACATGGATATCCCCACTCCGTCGGCCCAAGCGGCGGAGTAAGGAGGCAGTTTCATGACCGATATGGAAACCGAATTCCGGATCACGCGCCTCAACAACGCCTACGTTCAATGCATCGACGAGGACCGGCTCGAGGAATGGCCCGGATTTTTCCTGGAGGACGGCAAGTACGTCATCTTCCCCAGGGAGAACTACGACGCCGGCCTGGAAGGGTATTGGATGTACTGCGCCAACGGCGCGATGATGCGGGACCGGGTCAAGGCGCTCCGCGGCGTCAATGTCTACAACATTCACTACGACCGCCATCTGTTGAGCAATGTGGTGGTCCAGGGGGAGGAAGACGGCGTCTTCGACGTCCGCTCCAACTACGCCATCGTCCAGACGGACGTCGAGGGCCGCTGCCATATGTTCAGCACCGGCCAGTACCGGGACAAGGTGGTCGAGGAAAACGGCGGCTACAAATTCAAGGAAAAGATCGTCATCGTCGACTCGTTCAACATAGACCGGCCGCTGGCGATTCCGTTCTAGGCCCCGCGCGTGGACAAGGTTGACTGCATCGTTGTCGGGGCGGGCGTGGTTGGCCTGGCGATTGCCCGGGAACTGTCCGGGCGCGGCCGGGAGGTGGTGATTATCGAGCGGAACCCGATGGTCGGCAATGAGACCAGCTCGCGGAACAACGAAGTGGTTCATGCGGGATTCCTCTACCCGCCGGACTCCCTCAGGGGCCGGCTGTGCCGCCCGGGGGCGGAAATGCTCATCGGCTATTGCCGGGAGCGCGACATCGGTCTCGAGGTGCACGGCAAGCTGATGCTGGCGCTGAGCGAGGAAGAAGCGGACCAGCTGCGGACGATGATGGAATTCGGGGCGGCTTGCGGCGTCGCGGGCCTCGGTCTCATGACCCCCGGCGAGGTGAGGGAACTCGAGCCGGAGGTCTCCTGCCATGCCGCTCTCCATTCCCCGGGCACGGCCGTCGTCAACAGCCATGACTACATGCTCTCGCTCCTCGGAGACGCGGAGAATGCCGGCGCCGTGCTGGCTCTCAACAGCGAAGTCGTGGGCGGCCGGGGCAACGTGCTGACGGTCGAGGATCAAAACGGCGAGCCGTTCGAGATCGAATGGCGCGTGCTCGTGAACGCCGCCGGCCTCGGTGCGGGGGACCTTGCGGGCGGAATGGAGATAAGCCGGAAGTCCGCGTCGGCGGAAATCCATTATGCCAAGGGGAGCTACTTCACCCTGACCGGCAAACTCCCCTTCAGCCGCATCATGGTGCCCCTCGGCGAGACTCTTGCCGCGGGCGGGTCGTTCACCATCGATCCCGGCGGGCAGGGCAAGTTCGGCCCGGACCTGGAATGGGTGACCGGCCGGGATTACCGCGTCGCGCCGGAAAAAGCCTCCCGGTTCGCCGCCGCCGTCGGCCGCTACTGGGATGGGCTCGACGTCACGAGGCTGCAGCCCGGATATGCGGGCATCCGGCCCCGCACCTATGGTCCCGGCGATCCGCCGGGCGATTGGCGGATCGAAACCGAGGACGATCACGGCATTCCGGGGCTGGTCAATCTCCTCGGCATCGAAACCCCGGGTTTGACGGCTTCCCTGGCGGTGGCCGACTATGTCGCCGGCAAATTGGCGCATTGAGAAAGGACGGGAACCCCGATGGCGAATTTTAAGGTCATCCGCACCAACCACACCGGGATCACCGTTTCGGATGTTGGCGCGAGCCTCGCCTTCTTCAGGGACGTGCTGGGCTTCGAGACGACGGAAGTTTTTCATCACAAGGGCGGGATGGTGGAAAACCTGACCGGCGTGCCCGGCGCGGAAGTGAAGATCGGCTTTGTCGACATGCCCGGTCACCGGCTGGAGCTGCTCGAGTACGTCACCCGGGACGAGCGAAAGATCTCCGATCTCCGGAACTGCGATCCCGGCGCCTTCCACCTTGCCCTGGAGGTCGACGATATCGACGCCGCGGTCGCGGCCCTGCGGCCCAGCGGCTTCGTGCCCTACAGTGATCCCCAGACGGTCCCGAACGGCAACCGCAACGTCTATCTGCGCCATCCGGACGGCATCACCATTGAATTTCAGATCACCGCGAACCGCACCCCCTCACCCTGACCCTCTCCCCCTGAAGAAGGGGGAGAGGGAATAATTTCTCCCTCTCCCTCCCTCCGGGAGAGGGCCGGGGTGAGGGTGATGCGGCTCAACTTGGCCTGCTCCTGAAGTCAGGCGGGCAGCGCGAACGTCCCGGGATCGATCCGGTTGACGGCGTCGGCCACCGCCTCGCAAATCCGGCTCACTTCCGGTGCGGATATGATCAGCGGCGGGGTGAGGACGACGGCGCTTGCGCGCATGCCCAGGAGAACGGCGTGCGCGCGCCGGACATAGCGCGGAAGGTCCCGGTGCAGCGTGGGCGCCACGGCGGAAAGCGGCCGGCGGGTCTCCTTGTCGGCGACCAGTTCGACGCCGATCATCAGGCCCCGCCCCCGGATATCCCCGGCGAACGGATGGGATGACAGCCGCGACAGTTCGTCGAGAAACTGCGCGCCCCGCGCCCGGCTGTTTTCCAAAAGGTTCTCGCGCTCGATAATATCCATATGGGCGGACGCGACGGCGCACCCGGCATTGTGGCCGGCATAGGAGCTGCCCGGGCCGGCGCCGTCGACCGCGTCGGCGAGCCGGCCGTCCAGCAGCAGGGCGGCGAGGGGCGCGTAGCCGCTGGCGATTCCCTTCGCCAGGACGATGATGTCCGGCTCCAGGCCGTAATCGTTCGACGTGAACCAGGCGCCCGCGCGGCCGAACGCCGTCACCACCTCGTCCGCGACGAAGAGTATCCCGTGCTGTTTGAGCACCGCCGTCATGCGCGGCCAGTAGTCGTCGGGGAGGGGGATCATGCCGCCCGGGCCGATCACCAGTTCGCCGAACATGGCGGCGATGGTCTCCGGCCCGTGTTCGGCGATGACCGATTGCAGCTCGTCGACGCAGAAGTCCGTCATGTCCCGGTTGCCGTAGCGCTCCGTGTGGTAGGGACGGGGCGCGGTGAGCTGTATCACCTCGTCCGAGGCTTCGGCGACGCCCGGGACGCCGCCCGCCAGTTCGACGCCCCCGGACGTTCCGCCGTGGTAGGCGCCCCGGTGGGTCAGCACCTTGCGCCGTTCGGGCCGGCCGTTCCGGAAATGATAAAGGCGGACAAGCTGCAGCGCATGATCGTCCGCCTCGCCCCCGCCGCTCATGAACCGCGCGCGGCGGATATTGCCGGGCGCCAGTTCGATCAGTTTCTCGGCAAGCTCCGTCGCCGGCATGCTGGAATAGTCGAAGCCGATGGAGAAGTGGGCCAGCCGCGCCATTTGCCGCGCCGCGGCCTCGGCGAGCTCGGCGCGGCCGTGGCCGACGAGGTTGAACCACGCGCCCCCCTGGGCGTCCAGGTACGCCCGGCCGTCCACATCCCAGACCGTCGCGCCCTTGCCGTGGCTCAGCACCACCGTGTCGGCGCCCCCGCCCCCGCCCGGATGCTGGACGGCGTTGCGGTCCCGTTCGGCCCATTCCTCGCCGGTCGTCGGTTCTGGTTCTGGCATGGTCGGGTCCCGCGCCTCCGGCGCTAGCGGGTCGAGAAGGTCTTGGAGACGATCTTCCAGACCCCGTCCCGTTTCAGCAGATGCATGTAGTCGGTAAAGTCATGCGGGCCGAAGCCGGTTTCCCTCAAAACCGCCGATGCCGCGTTGTTGGTGATCGAGAGGTGTTCGATGTCATAGCTGGGGCCGGGGTCCGGGCCCGGGCCCGGCGATTTGAGCGGCGGGTTCGACCCGACCTGCCTGAAGAACGGTTCGGGCGTTCCGGTGACGAGCCTGTCGTCCACATATCCGTTCATCACGGCGTCGTCCGCGAACGCGCCGCGAAGCACGGGCAGATCCGCGTTGAGGTAGCCCTCGATGTACCGCTCGATCACGGCGACGACTTCCGCCTCGTCCCTGGAGGTCCCGGCCATTCCGTTTCCTTTCCCGGCTCCTTCCCGTCCGACGGTTATATAGGGCGGCGGCGGCCAAGGCGAACTTTAGCGGTGATGAAGGCGTCGGCTTGTGGCCGGGGCTGTCGCTCAAGCGCCAGCAGCCCATTCACACCGAATTCACAAGCTCAGAAATTCGATCCTGCAATCGTGCTTGCCTGGCCTCGTAGAATTCAATGAACCCGGCCATGTCACCTGGAACGTGGGCAAGAAGGTACTTTTCACAGTAGTGCCCCCGGGCTTCCTGGTTCGGATACTTGGTCTCTATCCACTCCGCCGGAAGCGTCGCCTGTTTTTCGATGTTGCTCGTCCCATCGAGCAGCTGAAGGTTGGCGACGCGGTCGGCGCAATTCATAAACACGTCAACGTCGTCAGCAGCTATCCCGGCGTCGTGAAGGCGCTTTCGGGTAAAACGGCTCTTCGGGAAAACGTGATCGATGTGGAATTGATGGCGCTGAAGGTCGATAAACGGCGAAAGCAATGCCAGCAGACCGAACGTCCGCCGATCCCCGATTTCCATGTTGGCAAGATCCTCGATCTCCTCATCCGAGAATTCCAGGCTCTTGCCGCGCTGTGCCATTAGCCGCCGCATTTCAGCCGCCGGGAATCCCATGTCGCCAGCGTCCCGGATTACTTCGCGAAGGGCCGTCAGCAAAGTGTCCAGACCGCTCCCCCAAATCCCCGACGCCTTCAGGATGGACCGCGTCAGCCAGCCGCGGATCGACATTCGATCTTTCTCGTAACTGCTGTGTGTATCGAAGTTCGTCGGTGCGCCGATTCGATAAACGTAATAGGCAATCGGCAGGAGGGCGCTCGCCGCGCGAATGTTGTTGGCGTTGAAACCGAAACCAGTGACGATCTGGACTGTCTCGATCAACGCATCGCGGATTTTCTGCCAGTTCTGTTCTAGGATTTCCATGTTCGACTGCGTGAAGTTACGAACCTGAAATCCCACACTGGCGATGTCCGTCAGCATCAGCCCGGCCTTCAGCACGAAGTCCTTCGTGAGCCCGAGCCCAGGCCCGATCTGGTTGAGATCGTCGACCAGTCCGTGGACTTCCTTACGGGCATCCAGTGTCTTCCATTGCGAGGTTGCAATGCTCAACAGGAGGTCGGAATACGACAGTATGGTGCCGCCGCTATTGCGTCGAATGAATATGCTGAGCACATGCTCGATGTCCTGATTGAGCTCTTCGTAATACGCTACGGTCGGTTCCGTGTGGACGACCTGGTAAAGGCGGTCCAGGATGTAAAAGGCACGGCCCTGGTCCTCCCTCTCAAGACCTTTCGCAAGCAGCCAGTCGAGCATGTCCGGTCCGGAGTTCATGCCGACGATGTCGGACACCTTGAACCAGAGCCGGTCTCCATGCCGCCCCAGTTGGGCCTCTTCGACGAAATCGAAGGCGAACCGGCTGCCCTCTTCGTCCCGTTCACCGGGCGCCAGCAGGTCCAGCGCCAGAAACTGTTGTGGGAACGCGTCCTCGCTGTTCCACCACTTGTATGGAAGTTTGACGGCCATCGACCCGCGCAGCCCGATATTGAACGCGGTCAGCCGTTGTTGCCCGTCAAGCACTGCGGTGATCTGCCGGTTCGGCAACTGGCCGAGGTCGGGACAATGCGGATTGTCCCGCTGATGATAGTCAAGGACAAATCCATAGTAGCGGTAATCTGCCGAACGCTCCGGTTCGATGCGCCAGAACAAGAACTCTCCGAACGGATATCCCTGCATCAAGCTGTCGAACAACCGGCAAATCTGATCCGGGCTCCAAACGAATTCCCGCTGGATCGCCGGCAGCACATATTCGTTCGAAATGATTTTGTCCAAGGCCTGCTTGATGGTTCCGCCCTGTTGGTACATTCAGCTTCTCCGATAGGTTGAATTCGACAACTCGGGACGATCCCGAAAGGAAAATCCGGCGCAGATGCTGTAACCTCCGGGATCGGGATTGTGACTTCCGTGTACGTCACATCCACCACCGTCGAGGCTCGGGCACCGCCGGAATGAGTAGGCACTTTGAGCCATTCGGCAATCGCCACCACATGAGGCGGCATCATCGGCAAATTCGTGACAGCTTTCAACTTTACCGTCCATTTCTCCTCGTATTCGGCAATACGGAGCATCCCAGGATGAGAACCAGATCACCAGCTATGCTTTCGATTTACCAACAGAGGTTGGGGATTGGGAGTACTAAAGGCATTTAGCGATGTCGTCCGGAGGCATCACTGCGGCATAAAACGCTCTGAGACATGGCGAGACGTTGCTGAATTCCTGGGACGTGAACGCCAACGAATTCAGCGCTTAGCCACCCGGCAAAACTGTTTCATGGAATATACTAGGTCCTTTGACCCAAACCCTTAGTCACCGCCTCCCGGGTTCGAGCCCCCCCAATTCCCCCCTTGCCCCGGCATCCGCACGGGCTAAATGTATAGGCGAGTGCCGCCCCCTCGCTGGGGCGGTGTTTTGCGTTTGGAGGGGAGCTATGCAAGTTTGTACGGTCAATTTGGGGGGTACCTCCCAAATGGGTGTCAATGAATGTCCATAAATGTCCATGAATGTCCATTCCCCCGAAAACGCCGCTATGCGCCCGGTGCATGGCTCGCGCCCGCGGAGCGGCCAAAAGCGATGAAACTCACCCCCTCGCGCCTTTCCCGATTGATCGGCCTGGCCGTCTATACCGTTGCCGTCCTTGCCGCGGCCGGCCCCCTGGCCGCCCCATTGGCCGCCGGCGAGATCGAGCTCGGCCCCCGGCCCTATTACCTCATCGACCGGATGCGCGGCGGCGCGCTCAAGACCAGGCTGCTGTCCTGCGCGGACCGGCCCATGGAGCGGAAACTGTTCTCCATCGGCCACCGCGGGGCGCCGCTGCAATTTCCCGAACACACGGTGGAGTCGAACCGGGCGGCCGCCCGCATGGGCGCCGGCATTCTCGAATGCGACGTGACGTTCACCAGGGACAAGGAACTGGTCTGCCGCCACGCCCAGAACGACCTCCACACCACCACCAATATCCTGGCGACGCCGCTGGCGGCGAAATGCAGCCGGGGATTTACCCCCGCCGAAGGGGCCAGGCCGGCGTCGGCCGAGTGCCGGACGAGCGACCTTACGCTGGCGGAATTCCGGACCCTCAGGGGCAAGATGGACGCGGCGGACCCCGCGGCGGCGACCGCCGAGGATTACATGGACGGCACGGCCGGCTGGCGGACGGACCTCTACGCGGCCGGCGGCGGAACCCTGATGACCCACGCGGAGTCCATCCGCCTGTTCCGGCGCCTCGGCGCGAAGTTCGCGCCCGAGCTCAAATCTCCCGCCGTGGACATGCCCTTCGACGGCTTCTCCCGGGAGGACTACGCCCAGAAGCTGATCGACGAGTACAAGGCGGCAGGCGTGCCGCCGGGGGACGTGTGGCCCCAAAGCTTCGATCTCGCCGACGTCAAGTACTGGATCGACAACGAACCGGCCTTCGGCCGTCAGGCGGTCTATCTCGACGGCCGCTATGACCTAAGCGGATTCGATCCGCTGAAGCCCGAGACCTTCCGGCCCACCATGGCCGAGCTAAAGGGGATGGGGATCAACTACATCGCGCCGCCCATGTGGATGCTGGTGACCCTCCGGGACGGCGAAATCGTACCGTCGCCCTACGCCGCGGCCGCCAGGGACGCGGGCCTGAAGCTGATCACATGGACGCTGGAGCGGTCGGGTCCGCTGAACCGGGGCGGCGGCTGGTACTACCAGTCGATCCGGGAGGTCACCGACTCGGACGGCGTGATGTACGAACTGCTGGACGTCCTCGCCCGGCGGGTGGGCATCGAGGGGATATTCTCGGACTGGCCGGCGACGGCGACCTACTACGCCAACTGCATGGGCCTGAAATGATCCGGCGCGCTAACGCGCCCACTTGGGCGCGGTGAGGCGGCGCTTGCCGTCGGGGGTCTTGAGAATGCCGGATTCGTCCATCTCCACCCGGTCCCAGAGCTTGCAGGTCACCGGAACGTGCTTCTGGTCCAGGGCCTCGCAGTAGTTGGTGTATTCGCAGACGATCGCCTCCGCGCCCCGGCCGGTCCTCACCTTGAGAAACCAGTCCGGATCGGCCAGCGCCTGGCGGGCGAAGCCGACGATGTCGGCACTGCCCCGGGACAGAACGTTTTCGGCCTGCTCGAATCCGTGCATGCCGCCGGTGACGACCACGGGGGTCCGGTGACCCGCGTCATGCACCGCCTTTCGGATGCGGGCGGCGGGCTCGACGTTGCGCCCGAACGGCCCCCGGTCGTCGGAATAGTACTGGGGCATGCATTCATACCCGCTGGGCCCCGTATAGGGGTAGGCGGCGGCGCCGACGGCGGGCTGCTTGGCGTCCTCGAACCTGCCGCCGCGCGACAGCGACAGGAAATCCATGCCGGCCCCGGCGAGCCGGGCGCCGATATGACAGGCGTCGTCCACCGTGTTCCCCCCGTCCACGATATCGTCGGAGAGGTAGCGGCAGCCGACGGCGCAATCGCCGCCGACGGCGGCCCGCACCGCCTGGTAGACTTCGAGGGGCAGCCGGACCCGGTTTTCCACCGGGCCGCCGTACCCGTCATCCCGGTCGTTGAGGGCGGAGAGGAACGACGCCATGGTGTAGGCGTGGGCATAGTGAAGCTCGACCCCGTCGAAGCCGGCCTTCTCGGCCCGGACGGCCGCGGCGGCGAATATGTCCGGCAGAACCTCCGGCAGTTCCCTGATGTGGGGGAGATGGGTGTCGGTAACCCGTTCCCGGTAGCCCATCCGGAGGGATTCCAGCTCCCTCGGCGAGAGGACGGCGTCCAATTCCCCGTCTTCCATGGCGGCGAGTTTTTCCCGGATTTGATCGTCGCTCAGGCCCTCACCTGGGCCGCCGCCGAGCTTTTCGCGATGCTCGCCGGTGATCTCCAGGAACCGGGCGAAATACTTGTCCGGATCCGGCCGCCGCCGAATGGCCAGAAAATCGATCAGCTGGATCAAAACCCGGGTGTGCCCCCCGCTTCGCTCCCGGACCGTGGCCGCCAGTTCCTCCAGGCCCGGAATGAACCGGTCGTCGCCGATGCGGAGCAGCGGTCCGCTCGGAATGTCGCGCACCCCCGTCGCCTCGACCACGATGGCGCCCGGCCGTCCGTCGGCGAACCGGCCGTACCAGTCGAGCACCTCCGGGGTCACGAACCCCTCGGCGGTCGCGCGCCACGGCACCATCGCCGGCACCCACGTCCGCTGCTCCAGTTCCATCGGGCCGACGGTGACGGGACTGAACAGCATGGAGGCCCCGGCCGCTTCCGCGGTCGGCCACTCGCCGGGATCCGGCTCCCATCTAACACGCTCCGGAGGACGCCACATAATCCGCCCGTAACCTCCCTGTACCCTCGATGCGGCTTGAGACCGGAACCATCATGGGCAAACCGGCCCCGAAGGGAAAGACCCATGCCGGTTATTGTCCGGCGGGAGTATTCAGCACAAGATACCTGAAATCATTGACATTCGGCCCGCCGGACGGTTCATTCGGTGCCTTTCCAAGGGCGGGGACTCGCACACATGGCAGACCCGATCATCGGCATCATCATGGGCTCCCGGTCCGATTGGGACACCATGCGCCATGCGGCGGACGTGCTCGAGGCCCTGGAGATTCCCTTCGAGACCAGGATCGTTTCGGCCCACCGGACCCCGGACCGGCTCTACGCCTATGCCAGGGAGGCGAAGGGGCGCGGCCTCAAGGTCATCATCGCGGGCGCCGGCGGGGCGGCACATCTCCCGGGCATGACCGCGGCCATGACCATCCTGCCGGTGTTCGGCGTCCCGGTCGAAAGCAAGGCCCTGAGCGGCATGGACAGTCTCCTTTCCATCGCCCAGATGCCCGGCGGCGTTCCGGTCGGAACGCTGGCCATCGGAACGGCGGGGGCCAAGAACGCCGGCCTGCTCGCGGCTTCGGTGGTGGCGACGTCCGATGAAGCGGTGGCCGGCCGGCTGGAAGCCTGGCGCGCCGCCCAGACGGACGCCGTCGCCGACAAACCCACGGATTAAAGGCATCCATACCCTGCCATGAGCGACCGCATCGAACCCGGCGGCACCATCGGTATTTTCGGCGGCGGCCAACTCGGCCGGATGTTCGCGGACGCCGCCCGGGACATGGGCTACCGGACCCATGTCTATTGCCCCGAGGATGATTGTCCCGCTTCCCAGGCGGCGGACCGTCACACCAATGCGCCCTATGACGATTTGGCGGCGCTGCGGGCGTTCGCCGGAACCATCGATGGGGCGACCTGCGAGTTCGAAAACGTTCCGGCCGCGGCGCTGGAAACGGTGGGCGCCGCCGTTCCCATCCGGCCCGATGCGAAAGCGCTCTCCATCGGCCAGGACCGGGCCAGGGAAAAGGAATTCTTCGAGGGATTAGGCGCCGAAACCGCGCCGTGGCGTCCGGTGCACCGGATCGAGGATCTGAAAAATGCGGTCGGGGAGATCGGGACGCCGTCGATCCTCAAGACGTCCCGCCTGGGGTATGACGGCAAGGGGCAGGCACGGATCAGTACAAGCGGCGGGGCCGCCGCGGCCTGGGAGGCGATCGGCCGCCGCCGCGTGCCGGAAAGCGCGATGCGGCCCTTCGCGATTTTGGAACGCTTCGTCGACTTCACATGCGAAATCTCGGTGATCGCCGCGCGGGGCCTGGACGGCGACATCAAATGTTTCGAACCGGTCCGGAACGTTCACCGCAACCATATTCTACACACCACCACCGCGCCGGCGGCGGTGCCGGAGGCCGTCGCCGACGCGGCAACCGGGATCGCCGCCCGGGCGGCGGATGCCCTGGATCTGGTCGGGCTCCTGGCCGTCGAAATGTTCGTGACCGAAGACGGCCGGGTGCTGGTCAACGAAATGGCGTCGCGTCCCCACAATTCCGGCCACTGGACCATCGATGCGTGCGAGACCAGCCAGTACCAGCAGCTGGTCCGCGCCGTTTGCGGTTTGCCCCTGGGCGACCCCGCCCGGCACCACGATGCCGTGATGACCAATATTTTGGGCGAGGACATGCACCTGGTCCCCGGATACGAGGCGGACCCCGAAGCCCGCTTGTACATGTACGGCAAGGCCGACGCGCGTCCCGGGCGAAAAATGGGGCACGTGACCCGTCTCACGGCGAAGACCTGATTGTTGAGGGACAAAAGTCGTCATCACCGGGCAAGGACCCGGTGATCCACGTGGATGGCCGGGTCTGGGCCCGGCCATGACGCAATTATTTTATGCCCCATCGCCGCAACACTCGCAGGGCGGCTCGATCGAGTCCGGACCCTAATCCGCGGTTTCCAGCGCCGATTTGAGGATCGCCGCCAACTGGTCGATGTGGTCCTTTCCGGCAATCAGCGGCGGTGAGAGGGCGAGGATATCGCCGGTGTACCGGATCAGCGCGCCGGATTCGAACGCCTCGACGAACACGTCATGGGCCCGCTTCGAGGGCGCGCCCGCGCGCGGCTCCAGTTCGATCCCGGCGGCGAGGCCGATATTTCGTATGTCGATGACATGGGGGCAGCCGCGGAGCCCGTGCACCGCGTCCTCGAAGTGGGGCGCCAGGTCCCGGGCCCGCTGGAACAGGCCTTCCCGTTCATAGATGTCGAGCACCGCGAGGCCGGCGGCGCTCGCCACCGGATGGCCCGAATAGGTATAGCCGTGATAGAGCTCGGTTGCGCCGTCGGGGGCATCCATGAACACCGCGTGCACGTCGTCGTGCGCGATGGCCGCGCCCATGGGGAAGGCTGCATTGGTGAGCCCCTTGGCGATGCACATGAGATCGGGCGTCACGCCGAAGCGCTCGGCCGCGGACCCGGCGCCCAGCCTGCCGAAGGCGGTGATGACCTCGTCCAAAATCAGCAGGATGCCGTGCCGCGTGCAGATTTCCCGCAGCCGTTCCAGATAACCGACCGGCGGCACCAGCACGCCGGTGGATCCCGCCATCGGCTCGACGATCACCGCGGCGATGGTCTCCGCGCCGTGCAGGTAGACCAGATCCTCCAACGCGTCGGCGAGGTGGGCGCCCCATTCGGGTTGCCCCCTGGAAAAAGCGTTGTGTTCCAGGGAGTGGGTGTGGGGCAGATGATCGATATCGGACAGCAGGTTCCCGTAGTCCTTGCGGTTGGCCTGCATGCCGCCGACCGAGACGCCGCCGAAGCCGGAGCCGTGAAATCCCCTTGACCGGCCGATCAGTTTGGTCCGCGAGGCCTGGCCGTTTGCCTTGTGATAGGCCAGCGCGATCTTGAGCGCCGTATCGACGGTCTCGGAGCCCGAGTTGGTGAAGAACACATGGTCCAGCCCGTCGGGCATCATCGCCGAAACCCGGTTGGCCAGTTCGAAGGCCTTGGGGTGGGCGACCTGGTACGAGGGCGCGTAGTCGAGCTCCAGCGCCTGGGCGGAGATGGCCTCGGCGATCTCGGGCCGGCCGTGTCCGGCATTGACGCACCAAAGGCCGGAGATCCCGTCCAGGATTTGCCGGCCGTCCGCGGTCCAATAATGGACGCCTTCGCCCTTTACGACCATGCGCGGGTCCGCCTTGAACGCCCGGTTGGGGCTGAACGGCATCCAGAAGGCCTCGAGATCGTTGGGTATGGTTGTGTCCATGTCTTCCCCCGTCAAATCGGGCAACTAGATAGCCTTTTGCGTCGCAAAAGGCACGCGATTAACCGCAAAGCCCCCGGGGAGGTCGGTGAGCCTATTTCGGGGGTAAGCGCAAGAACATGAGCGCCGCGCGGCGGCGGGCGCGGAAGGACACCGGGCGCCGGGCCGTGGGCAAAGCGGCGATTTCGTCATGAAGAAAAATTCTGGGCACTTCCATTTCCCGTCACCTTTCCACCGCCAAATCGGTTGTGACGACGGCGAATATGCGGTTTCCCCGCAAAACGGGGACCGACCGCGTAATCATCCAAACCCCGCCGCCGCCTTCGTCGAAATACGGTTCGGTCCATGTGCCCGCCTTCGCGGCCAGCGGGCGCGTGAACCAGCCCTGCGTTTCGAGGCCATAGGACGGAGCGGCAAGATCCAATGTCTTGTAGCCGCCGCCCGCACGATAGACATAGGGACTGGCGACCGCCTTGCCATCATCGCCCAAAACGGCCACCGCCGCGCCGTAGAACGCGCCGTGCGCGTCGAGATAGGCCCGCAGCCGGGCAGGCAACGAATCAGGCGCCACAGGCCACCCGGTTTCGATCTCCGCCGCCAAGCCATCAAGGGCGGCCACGACCTCGGCCTTCAACTCATCGAGTGTGGGTTTTTCGCCCGCGAGGGCCGCTGTGGAGACCACCAGCATGACGGACAGAGTGGTGATCAGGGAAAGTTGGCGCATGGTCATTTATCAGTCTCTTTCAACCTTGTCGTCCAACTTGTAATGCCTCGCCATATCGGCTGCTGAATCAAAAGTGATTTGGGGCATCTACTCTCCATCCTTCTCGATTGCGTCATTTGCGTCTTCGAAGCCCTCTCCAACCAGGCAATCTCGATAGAAAGACAGGCGTGCCGCCGATCTCCCGCTCCTGTTGGGAATGCTGTTGGACGCCTTTGTCGCCGCTGGCTTCATGTCATGATTCTCCGCTGTCCGTAAACGTTTCTTTGCAATCCCTTTTTTGTTTTGCTTGTCGGCGGCCCCGGCTTGGCTACACTTGTCGGCGAGGCGAATAATCCTTCACTGGCCTTCACTGGATGGGAGAACCATGGACGGGGGCGCGGCAATTCCGGTCAAGAAGGTCGCCGTCGGCGACCGGTCGTTTGCGGAGGAAGTCCGCAAGCTTCAGATGGGCGCCGGGGAGGAATTCCACGGCGAGACGATCCTTTGCGTGACCAAGGCGCTGCTCCAGGCGGGCGTCTCCTATATCGGGGGCTATCCCGGCGCGCCCATGTCGCACCTCATCGACGTGATGGCCGATGCCAAGAACGAAATCCTCGATCCCATGGGCATTCAGTTCGAACAGTCGGCCTCCGAGGCGGCGGCGGCTTCGCTGCTCAGCGCCTCCATCCACTACCCGATGCGCGGCGCCGTCACCTGGAAGTCGGTGGTCGGAACCAATGTCGCGTCCGACGCCATCTCCAACCTGGCCTCCACCGGGGTTACCGGCGGATCGCTGATCCTCATCGGCGAGGATTACGGCGAAGGGTCGTCGATCATGCAGGAGCGGACCCACGCCTTCGCCATGAAGTCGTCGCTGCCCCTGATCGATCCCCGCTACGACATGGAGAAAATCGTCGATCTTACCGAGCGGGCCTTCGAGATGTCGGAAGTGTCCAACCTCCCGGTTTTCTTCCAGCTCCGCATCCGCGCCTGCCACATGACCGGCTCGTTCGTCGCCAAGGACAACAAGGTCCCGCGATACTCGACCCGCAATCCCGTGCCGCGGGCCGAGTACGACATGACCAAAATCGTGCTGCCGCCGGCGTCCTATGCCCACGAGAAGCACAAGTTCGAAGCGCGCCTGCCGGCCATCCGGGAGTACGTCCGGGAAAACGACATCAACGAAATTTTCCCGGGCGCGGGCGGGCCGTTCGGGATCATCACCCAGGGCGGCGCGTATTCGATGGTCATCCGGGCGCTGCGCCAGCTTGGGCTGGCGGATGCCTTCGGCAATACCGAAGTGCCGATCATGGTGCTCAACGTGGTCTACCCGCTGGTGCCCGAGCAGATCACCGAGTTCATGACGGCCAGGGAAAGCGTACTGGTGGTCGAGGAGGGCAATCCCAACTTCATCGAAACCCAGATCGCCGAATATGCCCACAGGGCCAGGATCGATTGCGCCATTCACGGCAAGGATGTCCTGCCCATGGCCGGCGAATACACCGTCGACACGGTACGGGCCGGCGTCGCCGAGTACATGTCCGACTTCGCGCCCGAGCCGTATGCCGCGACCGCCGGGTCGAGGTACCAGGCGACGCGGGGCGCCGTCGACACCGCCAATGAAATTCTCAGGGATCACATGCCGGAACCGCTGCCGGCCCGGCCGCCGTCCTTCTGCACCGGGTGCCCGGAGCGTCCCATCTTCGCCGCCATGAAGCTCTTGATGCGCGAGCGCGGCCCCATGCACGTATCCATGGACATCGGCTGCAACCTGTTCGGCTCCCTGCCGCCGTTCCACGTGGGCAACACGGTGCTGGGCTATGGCCTGTCGCTGGCCAGCGGCACCATGGTCGGCCCGGCCCTCGATCAGCCGGTGATCGCGGTCATGGGCGACGGCGGGTTCTGGCACAACGGCGTGTCGTCCGGGGCCATCAATGCCCAATGGAACAATTACGATGCCGTGCTGGTCATCCTCGAGAACGGCTATGCGGCGGCCACCGGCCATCAGCGCCTGCCGTCGTCGGGCGAGACGCCGGTCGGCGCGGCCTCCGAGGTAACCATCGAAAACGCGCTCAAGGGTCTTGGCGTCAAATGGATCAAGCGGGTCGACAGCTACGACCTGCCGCAAACCATCAACGCGCTGAGGGACGCCCTCGATGCACGGGGCAGTCAGCTCCGGGTCGTGATCTCCGACAACGAGTGCATGCTGGCCCGCCAGCGCCGCGAGCGGCCGCAAAAGGCGCAGGCGATGAAGGAGGGCCGGGCCGTCACCCAGGAACGCTTCGGCGTCGATCCCGAAGTGTGCACCGGCGATCATTCGTGCATGCGGCTGAACGGCTGCCCGTCCCTGTCTCTCAAGCATTCCGCCGATCCGCTGAAGGAGACGCCCATCGCCACGGTCGAGGACAGCTGCGTCGCCTGCGGTCACTGCGGTGAAGTGGCGCACGCCGCCCAGCTTTGTCCGTCGTTCTATCGCGCCGAGGGCCTGTTCAACGCGGGGCCGCTTCGCCGCATGGCGCATGCCGTCAACAAACGGCTGCTGTCCATGATGGGGGCGTACGAATGACCGCCGAGCGCCCGGTGGCGGCGCTCATCGGCGCCCTTGGCGGCCAGGGCGGCGGCGTCCTCGTCGACTGGCTGGTGACGGCGGCGGAGAAATCCGGGTATCCGGCGCAGGCGACCTCGACGCCGGGCGTGGCCCAGCGGACCGGCGCCACGACCTATCTGTTCGAGTTGTTCCCGGAGAAAAATCCTGCGCAGCCGCCCCTGTTTGCCCTGTTCCCGGGTTCCGACGACATCGACCTGATGGCGGCATTGGAACCCACCGAGGCGGGCCGGGCGCTGGAGCGCGGCTTCGTCACCGCCCGGACGACGGTGATCACCGCGACCGAGCGTACCTACTCGACGGCCGAGAAGGTCGCGGCGGGCGACGGCACGGTCCCGGCGCGGCCGGTGCTCGACGGTCTGAGCCAAGCCTCCGGGGATTTGATCGCGTTGCCGATGAAGGAACTGACCGGCGGCGTGTCGCCCCAGTGGAACGCGGTGCTGTTCGGCGCCATCGCGGGCTCGGGCGTATTCCCGTTCTCGGTCGACGATTGCCGGGACGCCATCCGCGGCAAAGGGGTCGCGGTCGATCAGAATTTGAAAGGGTTCGAGCAAGGCGTGGAGCAGGCGCGCCTGAAGGCGCCGCTCCCCGAAGAGGAAGACGGGCTCGCCTATAATGGCCCGCCGCCCGGGTTCGAGGCCGAACTTGATCAATATCCCGAGCGTTTGCGGCCGATCATCGGCCACGCATTGGCGCGGCTGGCCGACTATCAGGATGACGCCTACGTCCGGCTGTTCCTCGACCATCTGCGGACGGTGAAGGCGCTGGATACGTCGGACAACATGACCCTCACCGGGGAGGTTGCGAAGCGGCTCGCCGCCTGGATGAGCTTCGAGGACGTCATCCGCGTGGCGCAGCTCAAGACCCGGCCCGGACGCCTCGACCGCATCCGGGGCGAGCTCGAATTGCCGGATGACGCGATCTTGAATCTGCGCGACTACTTCAAACCGGGCCACGCCGAAATGGCCGGCTTCCTGCCAAGCTGGCTCGCGTGGATGGTGCCCAAGGGGAGCGGCCGCGCCGGGAGCGGCTGGTCGCTGCATTGGCCGACCTCGTCCGCCTGGGGGTTCGCCGGTTTGAAACTGCTCGCGGGGCGCAAGGGGTTCCGCCGCGCGGGTTCCCAGTACGGCGAGGAACACGCGGCCATCGGGCGGTGGCTGGACGCCATCCGGGCCGCCGCAACCGTCGACATGGACCTTGCCGTCCAAACCGCCAAGGCGGCGATCTGGGCGCGGGGCTACGGCATGGTGCGCAGGGAAGGGATGGCGACGCTTGACCGGCTGCTGGACGGCTGGACCGAAAAGCTGGGCGATCCGGCGGCGCTGAAGGCGAAGGTGGACCAATCCATCATCCTCGCCCACGCCAATCCCGACGCGGACATTCACTAGCCGGACCATGCCCAAGCCCGGAAACTATCTGCTCATCGCGGCCATGGACGTCGAGCCCGGCAAGGAAGACCTGCTGAACGAGGTCTACGACACGGAACACATTCCGGAGATCATGAAAATTCCCGGTGTGGTATCCGTTTCGCGGATGGAGAAGGTGCCGCTGATCCTCGGAATCGGCGGCGAGGTGAAGGAAATTCCCACCGGCGACAAGCCGAAATTCACCGCCATCTACGAGATCGAAAGCCCCGAGGTCCTGAAGTCGAAGGCGTGGGGGGAGGCGGTCGAATACGGCCGCTGGCCGGAACAGGTCCGGCCCTACACCGCCAACCGCCAGTTCACCTTGCAGAGAGTGACCAGCTAGAGCGGCTTCGTTTTATTCGGGTTCATATCCGCACCCTTTCCCCCGCAAGTCGTCATCACCGGGCAAGGACCCGGTGATCCACGTGGATGGCCGGGTCTGGGCCCGGCCATGACGTAATTATTTTATGGCTCAACCGGTGCTCCTCACCGTCTCACCGTTTCCGTGGTTCAAGAATCGGAAATCTGGATACCCCGGACTTGCGCCGGGGTATGACGAGTGGATATGCGACACAAACCAAGCCGTCATGCCCCGCCTCCGTGCGGGGCATCCAGGATATTCACCACGGAGACACGGAGGTCGAGAGGAGAGGTTTCGATCCCGGTGGTCCTCACTGTCTCACCGTCTCCGTGGTTCAAGAATTGGAAATGCGGATGGCCGGCCTACGCCGGCCGGAGGACAAGCTGCGTCCGGGGTATCCGGGAAGCGCAAGCTCCGGGCGCTACAGCCAGTACTGAAGGACGTAGTCGAACGGCCCCTCGGCGCTGACGATATCGACCCGCTGAAGCCGGATCTTGTAGCCGTCTTTGGTCTTCTTCAGGTGGTGCCGGTACTTGCCCGCGAAATAGCGCTGGTTGTCGTTGCGGAACTCGACCACGTGAAATTTGGACCGCGCCACCACATCGCCGGTCTTCCTGTCCTCGCTTTCGATGACCACATTGCCGATGACGTGGCTCATCTTGTTCTTCGGCTTCTGCGAGTGGGCGTAGGGGTGTTCGACCCGGCGCACCCGCATGTCCATGAGGAACAAATCCTCGTAGAAGATGTTGGGCATGCCTTCGCCGGTTTCCTGATCCTCCCGGGGCGGCATCCAGTATTTGCCGTCCTTGGTGAACAGGCCGAGCCAGTCGTCCCAGCGGCGCTCGTCGAGAATTTCAGCCTGGTTGTAGAGGAACTGCTCCACCGCCCGCTGCGTGTCGAGGCCGTTGGCGCGACGGTTGGCGCGATGGTTCTTGGCCTTCGCCTTGGGCTTTTTGGCCTTCTTGTCCTTCTTGTCCCTGGCCATGATCTAGCTCCCCGCCGACATGTATTCTTTCCAGGCGGCGAACATGTTCCGCATGGGCTGTTCGCTCATGCCGGTGACCGAGGTCGTTACGCCGTTTTCCACCGGGTCCTGGCCGGCATTGCGGTGGAAGCTCACCCAGTCGCCGCCGCCGCCGAGACGCAAGCCTTCGTGACAGGCGTTGAAGTTCTGCAGGTCGTCGGCGTTGACCATCGTGGAGGGCGAGTTGACGTGGTAGTAGTAGGCGAGCGAGCGTTCGTAGATCCCTTCCGGGGCGCCCTTCAGCCTGAAATGCCAAATCTCGGTCAGCGTCTTGTCGGCGGCCAGCGGCCGGACGGCGCGCAGCTGCTGCAGCGGCGGCTGCACCGACAGGCACGGATAGACCAGCACGTGGTGGACGTTGGTTGAGAGAATTTCATCCATCCGCTCGGCGCCGTAGGCCTTGGTGAGCGCCTCTTCGTGGGAAACCGTGATCGGGTCCCGCGGCCGCAGGCCCATGTACCCGCCGAGCACCGTGTGACCGTAGGGATGTCCATAGGTGCTCAGGGAATCCCACTTTTCATAGGGCAGGGTGAAGTCGGCGAGGAACTGATAGCCTATGGGCGGGTCTTCGCCGGTGCGCTGCTTGTAGACCTTCTGCATCTCGGCCGCCGCTTCACCCGTCGAATGGTGGGTGATGGACGGGTGCAGGGCGTCCAACTGGTTCTCGAGGAAGATTTTCCAGTTGGAATGCTGGATCACCCGGAAGCAATTCTGGACGATTTCCACCTCGCCCTCCGGCGAGCGGTTGCAGATATCGTCGAACGCGGCGCGGGCGCCCCGGCCCAGCCAGGTATCCAGGTCGGGTCCGCCTTCGGACAGCTTCGCGAAGACGAAGCCCCGGTAAATGCCCATTTGCTCAGCGGGCTTCATGGAGAACCGCGGGTCCTTGGGATCGAAGGCGGTGCCGTCATAGCCTTCCTCGACGGGGATCCGGAACAGGGACCCGTCCAAATTGTAGGTCCAGGCATGATAAGGGCATCGGAACGTCTTGCCGGCGTTTCCGTTCAGGCCCTGACACAGCATGGCCCCGCGGTGGGGGCAGCGGTTGTAGAGCACGTGCACGCCGTCCTCGCCGCGGCACAGGATCATCCGTTCCCGGCCGACCCAGGTCGTCCAGTAGTCGCCGACCTTGGGAACCTGTGTTTCGTGGCCGATATAAATCCACGATTTGTGGAAGATTTTGTCGAGTTCCTGCTCGAATATATCATCATCGGTGTAGCAGGCTTTGTGGACCTGATCCGGCTCCACCAAATTTCCCGGATTGCCTAAAATTCCGTCCGGCATAACCTTCCTCCCGCCTGAATGTCGCGTCAGTGAATCAATATCAAAGAACCATTTGGCGTTCAAACTGTTGGCAAGCCCAACAAAATTTTCCAAAGTGAGAGCGAGGCATGAAAGCCGAGGGAGAAAGCCGGGTGAACCGAGACGGCCTGGTCGCCTACACCGACGAAGCCAAAGCCAAGTTCAAAGGGGACGGCTGGTGGCGGGACCACCTGTTGACCGATTGGCTGGCGGACCACGCGGCCAAGCGTCCCGACGCTCCGGCCCTGGTGACCGGCGGGAACCCGATCACCTACGCGGAGTTGGACCGGAGGGTCGGCCGGTTGGCCGCGGGCCTCGCGCAGCTTGGTTTCGGCAAGGACGATATCGTCGCGGTCCAGCTCCCCAACGTGCCCGAATTCGTCATCTCGTATCTGGCTCTCGCGTCCATCGGCGCGGTGATGCAGACCGTCCATATGCCCTACCGGGAGGGCGATTTGGAAGGGCTGCTGGGCCACTCCGGCGCCCGGGGCGTGATCTGCGTCGAGGCGTTCAGGGATTATCCGACCGCCCGGGTGATGACCGGGCTCAAGGATCGGCTGCCCGCGCTGGAATTCGTCCTCGTGTCGGGCAGCGCGCCCGCCGGCGCCGTTTCGCTTGCAGACCTCCATGCCGAGGCCGGCCCGAAGCCCGCGGTCGCCGCGGATGACCTCAATGTCATGCTTTACACCTCCGGCACCACGTCCAATCCGAAGGGCGTGATCGTTTCCTCCTACCCGTTCACCAACAACGCCCGCCATGCCGTCGGCGAGTTCGGCGTGACCCCGGATGATATCGTCTTCTGCCCGGCGCCCTTCAGCCATCTGTACGGTCTGTTCGCCCTGCAGATTGCGCTTTGCGCCGGGGCGGCAAATCTACTGCTGCCGGGCTTTGCGCCGGCGGACTACGTCAAGCTCATCGAGAGCGCCAAACCGACCATATTGTTCACCGGCCCCGCGCATCACGCGGCGTGCCGTCAGGCCGGCCTCTATGACGGGCTCGACATGTCGTCCATCCGGATCATCGTCTGTTCCGGATCGGCGGTGCCGCCGGACCTGGCGCGCTGGGTGGACGGGCTGTTGCCCAACGGCAGACTTCTCCAGCTTTGGGGCATGACCGAACTTCAGGCCGGCACCTACAACCGGCCGTCCGATACCCTCGACCAATGCGCCGGGTCGGCGGGTCGCGCCACTCCCGGCAATGAAATCCGCGTGGTGGACGAGGCCGGGTCTCCGCTGCCGGCCGGGGAAGAAGGGGAACTTCAGATTCGCGGCGCCTCGGTATTCCCGGGCTACTACAACAATCCGGAAGCCAACGAGAGTTCCTTCGACGGAGACTGGTTCAGGACCGGCGATCTCGCGACCATGGATGCGGACGGCTACCTCACCATCACCGGGCGGATCAAGGACATCATCAACCGGGGCGGGGTGAAGTTTAACCCCGCCGACATCGAGGCCGTCGTGAACAAGATGCCGGAGGTCGCCATGAGCGCGGTGGTGCCGGTGGAGGATGACGTGCTGGGCGAGAGGGCGTGCATCGTCATTCAGCCCGTAGACGGCGCTTCACCGACGCTCGAAGCGGTCACGGCCTGCCTCGACGAAAACGGGATCGCCAAAAACAAATGGCCGGAGCAGCTTGAACTCGTGGACGCCATGCCGCTGACCCCGACCATGAAGGTGATCAAGTCGAAGCTGCGGATCGGCGGCGCCTGATGGACGCGGCACGGGTCAAGGACTTGGCCAGGGAACTCGGCGCCGACCTTGTCGGCATCGCCGGGGCCGATGTCCTGAACGCATATCCGCCGGACCCGAAGTGGCCGCAAACGCCGGAGCGCATCTCGCCCCACGTGAAAAGCGTCGTCGTCATCGTCAAACGCATCCCGGTCGGCGCGTTTCGGTGCAAGACCACGGTGCCGGTGCAGTACATGGATATGCTGGTGCTCCGGCGCATGGACCGCATCGCCTACCGGCTGGCGGAACGCCTCGAGCAGGCGGGCCATCCGAGCTTCGTCACCGCCGCCCAGGAGACCGACTGGAGCTACAAGAAGGCCAGTTACGGCCGGCTGTCGACCCGGCACCTGGGGATCGAGGCGGGGCTCGGCACCTTCGGCCTGGAGGTCAACATCCTGACGCCCGAATTCGGGCCGCGGCTCTATCTCACCGGCATCCTCACCGAGGCGGAACTGGAAGCCGACGGCCCGATGACCGAGCAGGTCTGCATCGGCGAATCGTGCTCGCGCTGCCTGATGTCGTGCCCACCGGACGCGGTGGGGCATTTCGATATCGACAAGCGGGCCTGCGCGACCGAAGCCCAGGAATTCGGCTTTCACACCATCCTCGGATTCTGGCGCGACTTCATCGCCAAGCCGGCGGAAGACCGGCGCGAGCTGCTCAAGGACCGGGAGATATTCGGATTTTGGCAGGGGCTTCTCCGGGTCGTCGGGTCTTTCGGCGACTGTCCCCGCTGCCTCGCGGTTTGTCCGGTCGGCAACGACTATCACGCCCATCTGGCCAAGATGCAGAAGGTGATCCCGGAAACCACGCCCGAGAAGAAGGACAAGGCCGCCGGGTTCAAGCTGGCGCGGGCGGAGGGCGCCGACATCGACGGGCTTAACGACTGGAATATCCGCTGGGTGGGTCCCGACGGCTATCAGGGGATCGTCGCCCGCCAACTTCAGGATTTCAAAAAACGCCAGAAAGAACGGGAAGCGGAAGCGGAGGAGGCCTGATGGTATCCGAGTTCCAGGCCCCGCTCACCGCCGAACAGATCAAGTCGAAGGCCAGGGAGTTCGGGGGCGACATCGTCGGCATCGCCGATGGGCTGATCCTGGAGGCCGCGCCGCCCGATCCGGATGATCCCCGGCGTCCGTCGGACATTACCGACTATGACGGCGAGCGGGTGATCGTCATCGGCAAGAAACTCACCGCCGGCACCACCCGCATCCCGAGATGGGACGAGCGGCACAAGTACTATAACGACGAGCTCACCCTCACCATGCTCGAGGAAGCCGCCCTCGACATGGTTTATTGGCTCGAGGACCAGGGGTATCCGGCGATCATCATCCCGCCCACCCATGTGGACCCGTGGCGCTACCGAAACGATCCGGGCGAACATCTGGATACGCTCCTGTCTCTCAACCACGCGGCGGTGGAGGCCGGCCTCGGCACACTGGGCCTCAATCTCCAGCTGCTGACGCCCGAGTTCGGCCCGCGCCTGATGCTGACCGCGGTTCTGTGCTCGGTGGATTGCGAAGCCGACCAGAGGATGGAAACCGCGCTTTGTCTCGGCCCGGAGTGCGGGCGGTGCCTCTCGGCCTGCCCCGGCGACGTGATCGGTCACTGGGACCGGGATTGGCCGGCCTGCGACCGCTACCGCTCGCCGCACGGGTTCGCCCAACTCACGGAGCATCTGACCGATATCTTCGACGCAACCGAAGCCGAAAGCCGGCAGGAAATGCTGGTGTCGGAAGAGAGCTTTAATCTCTGGCAAAGCATCCTCCGGGGAGCGGGGGTGATCACCGGCTGCCGGCGATGCCAGGACGTTTGTCCTGTGGGCGCCGATTACGACGCCATGATCAAGGACGCCCTGGAGGAAATCGCCGAGGACACGCCGGAAAAACAGGCGCGGCTCGGCGGCATGAAAGCGTTGGAGGCCGACGGCAAAACCTCCGCCGGCTACGATGCCCAGGCCCGGTGGATCGGCCGTCCGGCCGGCGACGCACAGGGGTAGACGGGGAATGCAATGACGGTGAATACGCTCGACGACCTGCCGCTCAAGATGCCCAGGGACCGCAAGGAGATCGAGGAGCTGCAGCGCCGTCAAAAACGGGTGGCGGTGGAGAAGGCCGCCACGGCGGCCTATTGGCAGGACAGGCTCTCCGGCATCAACCTCGACAAACTGGACGATCCCGAGGAGTGGCGGAAAATTCCCCTCCTCGACAAGGAAACGCTCCGCCAAATGCCGACCGAGGATTTCTACACCAGGTTCTGCCATCACCGCGGGCCGGAGGTATGCGAGTACTGGCGGTCCGGCGGCTCGACCGGCCGGCCCCTGTTCTATCCCAAAACCTACGACGACATCCGCTACAACATGGTCGGCTTCACCCGGACCTACGAATGCGCGGGAACCGCGCCGGGCTACGTCGCCCACAACTCGTTCCCCCTGGGCATTCACCCGGCCGGCCACATGTGGGCGCGGGCCGGACGATTGATGGGGATCGGTCAGGTCTGGTCGGGCGCCGGGAACTCGGCGCCGTCGGCGCTGCAACTCCAGCTGATCGACGCGCTGAAGCCGACCATGTGGATGGGCATGTCGAGCTATGGCCTTCACCTCGCGAACCTTGCCCAGTCCGAGGGGATCGATCTCGCGAACGGCTCGGTCGACCGGATCATGTGCACCGCCGAGCCGGTGTCCCGGGCCAAGCGGGACAAGCTGGAACGGGAGTGGGGCGCGACGGTCTACGACTGCTTCGGCATGACCGAGTGCTCGATGATGGGCGCCGAAAGCGACAAGCGGGATGGTTTTCACATATGGACCGATCTCGCCTACATTGAGGTGGTTGACGAGGAGACCCACGAACCGGTCGGCGAAGGGGAGGCGGGCCTATTGGTGGTCACGCCCTTGTTTTCCCACAACGGGGCGCCGTTCCTGCGCTGGAATTCGGGCGACGTGGTGATCTACAAGTCCGAGGGCGAAACCGGCAGCGATTTCGCCGTGTTTCCGGTGATCGAGCACGCCCGCCGGACGGCCGGCTTCTTCAAGGTGCGCGGCGTCAACGTGAACCACCAGGAGTTCGAGGACTTCATGTTCGAGATCGCCGCGGTGAACGATTTCAAGGCCGAAGCGCTGGAGAGCGGGGACGGCAACGACCTCCTCAAGCTGTCGGTGGAGCTCCGGCGCGATGCCGACGAGGCGGCGATGCGGGACCGGCTCATGGCCGATACGAAGCGGGTTTTCGAAGTGACGCCGGAGGTCGAGTTCCTGGAGCTCGGGACCCTGGCCAAGGAGTTCGAAAAGAGCGTCAAGGCCCCCCGTTTCGTGGACAAGCGGGGGTGACGTGATACCATTCCCGGCAAGGCAAGAGCAAAGGATCGCCTGATATGGACGACATGGCCGCCGCCGAAACCTATTTGAACCCGGGCCGGTTCGTCGACTTGGATCACCCTGCGGTCCGGGCCTATGCCGCGGAGCATGTGGGGGATGCGGCCGACACCAGGGGCAAGGTCTTGAACCTGTTCTATGCCATCCGGGACGGCATCTATTACGACCCGTATCTACCGCCGACCGACCGGCGATCCTACATGGCGAGCGTCGCGGTGGAGACCGGCCGCGGGTGGTGCGTCCCCAAGGCGGCGCTGATGGCGGCGTGCTGCCGCATCCATGGGATTCCCGCGCGTCCCGGCTATGCGGACGTGATCAACCACCTGGCGACCGACAAGCTGCTGGAGGCGCTCGGCGACGACGTCTTCTATTGGCATTCCTACTGCGACGTCTTCATGGGCGAAAAGTGGGTGAAATGCACCCCCGCCTTCAACAAATCCATGTGTGAGAAGTTCGGCCTCAAGCCGTTGGATTTCGATGGCGAGACCGACTCCCTGTTTCACGAGTTCGATCAGGCCGGCAACAAGCACATGGAATACCTCCGGGACCGCGGCACCTATGCCGATGTCCCCATGGATGAGATCATCGCGACCTTCAAGGCGAACTACCGGGCCGATTGGCTGACCGGTCTGGAGGGGGACTTCCAGGAAGAAGCGGGTCAGCCCGCGGCGTAGCCGATGCCTAAGCGCAAACGCGACATCGATCCCGAAGAGGCCAAGAAGAAGGTCCTCGAATACTGCCTGCGCAAGGGCGCGCTGGCCGCCGGCGTCGCCGATCTTGACGCGATCAACCGCATCGCGCCCGCCGGACACCGCCCGAACGACATGATGCCGCGGGTGAAATCGGTGATCTCCCTGGGCGTCGGCGGTCAAACCCAGGGCGCCTGGACGGTGCCCGCGAAGGCCATGGCGTTCTTCGGCTCCACCGAGGGGCGGGCCTACACCATCGCTTACGGATTGTCGTTTTTTATCGAACGCACGTTCGGGGAGCGCGCCATCTACACGCCCCCGGACATCGATCCCGAACTGGGTCCCAGGGTCCCGCTCCAGAGCCTCAAGCTGCATGCGGAAATGGCGGGGATCGGGGCGCGCTCGCTGGCCGGCGACATCCTGCTGCACCCCGAATACGGCTACATGTATTTCGCGTCCGTCTTCACCGAGCTGGAACTTCCGCCCGACGGGCCGATGCGGGAGAACCCCTGTCCGGCGCCCAGCTGCGTCAGCATGTACCGCTCCATCGGCCGCACGCCGTGCATGAAGTTCTGCCCGGTCCAGTGCCTCAGCGGCACCATCGACGAAGACGGCAATCAGGCGGAGATGAATTACGACATGGCCGCTTGCGCCGAGATGACCCAGCAATACGAGACCATCTCCTCGGTGATGAACGAGGTGATGAGCGCGGCGAGCGCCGAAGAACGGGAAAGCCTGCTCCACAAGCCCGAGCACAAGACGCTTTGGTACAAGATGTCCGTCGGCTCGGGCGGCCTCCTGGCCCAGTGCTTCGAGTGCATGCGGGTCTGTCCCATAGCCACCCAGGCGCCGCTCGCTGATCCGATCCGGCGGCTGGAGGCCGCCGAGGACGCCGCCGAAGAGGCGGCGGAGTAGCGGCATGGCCGGATATACGCTCTACGACCAGGCCGGCGTCACCGAGGACATGGTGGAGGAGTTCGGCGAGCGGATCTTCCGGATGAGCCACAACATCCAGACGCGCATCGGCGACCCCTATCGCATGAAGGATTGGGATGAGGTCGACGCGCAGCGGGAGGGCATGGGCCTGACCGATGGAGAGATCGCCGTCAAGCTGGACCTGGAGGTCGAACAGGTGACCTTTATCCGCACGCTGTTCGAAAGCCGCCGGTTCCGGACCGGCCACTACAAGCGGCTCTACAAGCTCGGCGGCGGGAAACGCTACCGCCCGGAACGGGAAAATTAGAAGGTTTAATATGTGCTCCGCTCTGAGGGTTGCATGCGTTCTAATCGGGCTAATTTTCGCGTCAAGCTCCACGGCAGTTGCTGAGGAGGCCAGGCGCGGCATTTGGGACCAAGTTCGAATGACACTGTCCTTGGCCGACGAGGTCGTGGCTTATGTCGTGGGGAAACATATGCTGATGCTTGGCTCCCGTTGCCCAGAATCGGATTATGATGCCCTAATACGGATTTCGGTAAATTTGGTAGGCATTGCCGAGATATTCAGGGAGGAATGGAATTCCGCACGTGTTTCGAGGGGAATGTCGGCTGCCAGTCAGGGGCAGGCCCTTCGCGTCTTGGAGAATGCCGTATTCGACGGTTTAAAAAATTATGACGGAAATACCACTGAAGAGCGGATTTCCGCTTGGCTTAACGAGGAGGGGTGCGGTCAAGTTATGGTTCCCTCTCCAATGTTCAAGGATTTTGCAGACCTGTGGTCCAACGAACTGTCTCACGACGAACTTCGACAGTACATTTCCAAGTTTAACGCGCTGAATTAGTAGTGCCTGAAAACCAAAGAACTGAGTTCGTCCCAAGTTGGCGGGCAATGTCTCCGCAAGAATTCACGTATTGCCGAGACCCCGAATCTTGATACTTTCCGGCAATGGCCGGACAAGTTTCTGACGTTTCGGAACTGCCGCCGCCGGACCCTGATGCGCTGGCGGTGTTTTGCGATGTGGACGGTACATTGGTCGATATCGCCGACACCCCCGAAGGCGTTCACGTCCCCGATACGCTGAGGGCGACGTTGGATTCGGCCCGGGACCGGCTTTCCGGCGCGTTTGCATTGGTGACCGGTCGCGGACTTGCCGACGCAGAGAGACTGTTCGAGCCCTCCCGGTACGCGATTGCGGCCGTTCACGGCCTGGAAATTCGCACCCGGCCCGGCGGGCCGGCGGAGAGCTACCGGACGGATGCCGCCTTCCGCGCGGAAATCGACCGTCTGGCCGAACGTTTCTCCGACCGAGAGGGCATTATCGTCGAAGACAAGGCCTACGCCATTGCACTCCATTTCCGGCTGGCGCCGGAGGCCGAGGGCGACGTTTTGACTGAGTTGCACCGCAGCCGGACAAAGCTGGGCAGCGCCTTTCAGGTGCTCGACGGGAAAAAGATTGCCGAGTTGAAGCCCCTCGCCGCCAACAAGGGATCGGCGCTCCGGCACTTCATGGCGGATCCGCCTTTTGCCGGCCGCCGGCCGGTTTATTTCGGCGACGACACCACCGACGAACATGCGTTCGAGGCCGCGAACGAACTCGGCGGGGTATCCGTGCGGGTGGGGGCCCACCCGGATACCCGCGCGCAAATGGTCGTCGACGACCGGCAGATACTCTACACTTGGCTGAAATTGCTCTCGGGCGGGAGATCGGGATGACGAAACCTCCGGCGGATTTGAATTTGGCAGTCGTCGGCAACTGCGCCATCGCGGCGCTGATCGACCGGCGCGGCCGGTATGTATGGGCATGTTTCCCCGATTTGGCCGGCGACCCGATGTTCTGTTCGCTTCTGTCCAATGATCACGGTTCATTGGACTACGGCTTTTTCGAGGTCGAACTGATCGGTTGCGTGTCCAGCGAGCAGCGATACCTCAAGAACACGGCGGTGGTGGTCACGACGCTGCGCGACGACAAGGACGGGGTGCTCGAAATCGTCGATTTCGCGCCCCGGTTCAAGCGGTCGGACCGGACGTTCCGCCCCATCGGGGTGGTGCGGCGAATGCGGGCTCTTTCCGGGCGGCCCCGGATCCGAATCCGGCTCCGTCCGGCATCGGGCTGGGGGGCGAAACAGGCGGCGACGACCCGGGGCTCCAACCACATACGCTACATCGGCGACGATGTGGTGCTGCGCTGTACGACGGATGCTCCGGTGAGCTATATCCTCAACGAGACCGCGTTCGTGATGGACGAGCCCATCAATATCCTGCTGGGTCCCGACGAAACGCTGACCACGTCCATTGCCGGCACCAGCCGGGACTTTTTCGAACGCACCTGCGACTACTGGCGGGAATGGACCCGGTACCTTTCGATCCCCTTCGAGTGGCAGGATGCGGTGATCCGGGCCGCCATCACCCTGAAGCTGTGCAACTTCGAAGAGAGCGGCGCGATACTCGCCGCCCTGACCACGTCGATCCCCGAAGCCAAGGACACGGTGCGCAATTGGGATTACCGGTATTGCTGGCTTCGGGACGGGTATTTCGTGGTTCGTGCGCTAAACCGGCTGGGCGCCACGAAGACCATGGAGGAATTCCTCCACTACATCACCAATCTGATCGCCGAAGAAGAGGAGCGCGAGGTCATGCAGCCTGTCTTCGGCATTCATTACGAGCGCCAGCTGACCGAGGAAATGGTGGAGACCCTGCCGGGGTATCGGGGCATGGGGCCGGTGCGCCGCGGCAACCAGGCCTATGAGCATATTCAGAACGATGTGTACGGCTCGGTCATTCTGGCGGTGACTCAGACGTTCTTCGACGACCGCCTTTCCCGCCTCGGCGGCGCCGACCTGCTCCGTTATCTCGAAGCGGTCGGCGAACGCTGCGTCGACCGGTACGACAAACCGGACGCCGGCCTTTGGGAACTCCGTGGAGACGCCCACATCCACACCTACTCGAGCGTCATGTGCTGGGCGGGCGTCGACCGGTTGGCGCGTATCGCCGAACAGCTTGGGCTGGGGGGCAGGGCCGCTTATTGGAACGGGCACGCCGACCGCATTCGCGCGGCCATCGACGAGAACGCCTATAGCGTGGAGCGCAACAGTTTCGTCGACACTTGGGGCGGGAGCCATGTCGACGGCAGCCTCCTGCTTTTGTTGGAGCTCGGATTTCTCGATTCCGACGATCCCAGGTTTGCCGGGACGGTGGACGCGGTCGGGGCCGAACTTCGCCGCGGCAATCTGTTGATGCGCTATTCCAAGGCGGACGATTTCGGCCATCCCGAAAACTCCTTCATCATTTGCACCTTCTGGTACATCGACGCGCTGGTGAAGATCGGGCGGACCGGGGAAGCGCGGCAGATTTTCGAGGAGATGCTGTCCCGCCGCAATCATGTCGGGCTGTTGTCCGAAGATCTGGAGCCGAATACCGGCGAACTGTGGGGCAACTTCCCGCAGACCTATTCGATGGTGGGCCTGATAAATTCCGCCATGCAGCTGTCGAGGCCCTGGGACGATGCCTTCTAGACCGCCTCGGCTGGTCGTCATTTCAAATCGCGTTCCCAATCCCGGGGACAAGAAGGCGCAGGCCGGCGGTTTGGCGGCGGCGTTGCTCGACGCCCTCGGAGACAGCGGGGGATTGTGGTTCGGGTGGAACGGCAAGGTCGGCAACGTCTACCGCCCGGACCCCACCGTCGGCGAACAGGCCGGCATTACATTCGCGACCATGGAATTGTCGCGGCGGGACTACAACGAGTACTACAACGGCTTCGCCAACCGCACGCTTTGGCCGCTGCTGCACTACCGGCTGGATATCGCCTATTTCGACCGCCAGCAATATTCCCGCTACATCGAAGTCAACCGGCTTTTCGCCGAGAAACTGTCTCCGTTGCTCCGCACAACCGACATCATCTGGGTGCACGACTACCATCTCATCCCGATAGCGGCCGAGCTCCGGGCGCTGGGCCATAAACAGAAAATCGGCTTCTTTCTGCATACGCCGTTCCCGGCAACCGAAATCATGACGGCGCTCCCCAACCACGATCAGTTGGTCCGGTCAATGTTCGATTACGATCTGATCGGATTTCAGACCGAGAAGTACAAACGGGCGTTCCTCGACTACCTGCGCTACGAGGTGGGCGCCACGGTGACGACCAGGCATGTGGAGCTCGACGGCCGGCGTTGCCGGATCGGCGTGTTCCCCGTCGGTATCGATGCCGATCAGTTCAAGCGCAGCGGCGCGGACGCGGAGAGCCTCGCTTGGCACCGGAACCTGCGCCGCCAGCATGGCGACACGGACTGGCTCATCGGCGTCGACCGATTGGACTATTCGAAGGGCCTGATCGAGAGATTTCAGTCCTATGCGAGGTTCCTGGCCAAATACAGCGAATTCCAGCGCAAGGTCACCTTCTTTCAGATCGCGCCGCCGTCCCGGGCCGAGGTGCCGGAATACCGTGAAATTCGTCACGAGCTGGAGGCCGAGGCCGGGCATATCAACGGACGCTTCGCCGATCTCGATTGGGTGCCGATCAACTACATCAACAAGAGCTACAGCCGGGCTCAGCTGGCGCGCTTCTATCACGAGAGCCGGGTCGGCTTCGTGACGCCGCTGCGCGACGGAATGAACCTGGTGGCCATGGAGTATGTCGCGGCCCAGAATCCTCACGATCCGGGAGCGCTGATCCTGTCCAGGTTCGCCGGCGCCGCCGACTATCTGGACGGCGCACTGGTGGTCAATCCGTTTGGAAAGGATGGTGTATCCGATGCCATCGCGATGGCGCTCGGCATGCCTCTGGAAGAGCGCCGGGAGCGTTACGATTCGATGATGGCGGTGATCGAAGGCAACGACGTCAAGAAGTGGGGGCGGACATTCATCCAGGCTTTGACCGAAGTCCGGCGGAGCCGGGCGGCGAAGTGACGTGACCGGAATCGTACTCGGAGATATCGGCGGGACAAACGCCCGGTTCGCCATCGCCGGCCGTCCGGGCGAATTCGGCGATATCGTCAATTTCCCGACCGCCGATTTCGCAACCTTCGATGATGCGCTCCGCGGCTACCTGGATGAAAACCCGGACAAGGAGATCACCCGGGCCGCCGTCGCGGTTGCCGGTCCGGTGTCGGACGGCGCCGCGGTCATGACCAATTTGAACTGGACCGTTTCGGTTCGGGCGCTCAAGGACAATTTCGGCTACGAAGCGGCCAGCGTCCTGAACGATTTTGCCGCCAACGCCATGGCCGTGCCGCTCCTGCAGCCGGACGATGTCGAAACCATAAACGCCGGCCGGGCGATCGAAAGCGCACCCATCGCGGTGATCGGACCCGGCACCGGTCTGGGTGTCGCGGCGCTCGTCCCGGGCCAAAACGGACCGGCGGTCGTCCCGACGGAGGGTGGACACGTCGCGATGGCGCCGACCGACGACGAGGAGTACGAGCTCCTTCGGATCCTGCGGCGGGAATTCGGCCATGTATCGGCCGAGCGGGTCCTGTCGGGCCAGGGAATCGTAAACCTCTATCGGGCGCTGGCCGCGGTTCGGAATTTGCCGGCGGTCTTCGCGGATCCCGCCGAGATCACCGGGGCGGTCGACAGCGACGAATTGGCGGCGGAAACCGTCTCCCGCTTCTTTGCCATGCTCGGCGGCTTCGTCGGGGATACGGCGCTGACCCTCGGCGCGCGCGGCGGGGTATACCTGATGGGCGGGATTTTGCCGCGCCTCGGCGGGAGATTGAAGGCGTCGTCATTCCTCGACCGCGTGCAGGCGAAGGGACGGTTCCGCGATTATTTGCGGGAAATCCCGATAAAGCTGGCGGTTCACGACAATCCGGCTCTTCTCGGCCTGTCGGCACTCGCCGAATAACTCAGTCGGCTCAGTCGGCTCGTTCGTCGCGTACCCGCTTGGCCTTGAACTCGGTCTTGGGGAGTGTCCCGGGTTCCAGGACCTCCACGTCGACGCGGACCTCGCAGCGGCTGCGAACCTCATTGCCCACGGCGTCCGCGACGTCGTCCGCATGCTCGACCCGCACCGTCATGATGTCGAGGCCATTGTCATTGGTGGTCAGGACGATTTCATACTCGTCCCCGACCCCCGGTACCGCGCGGACCGCTTCCTCGATCTGGTCCGGGTACATCTTGTTGCCGCGGAGATTGATCAGATCGTCCGCCCGCCCGGAGAACGATCCGACGGCGCGGACGTGCGTGCGGCCGCAGGCGCATTTTTCGGTCGTGTAGGTGGTGTAGTCGCCGACCAGGAATCTCAACTGAGGCGAGCTTTCCGAGTTGAGACAGGTACATACCGTCAGGCCCCGCTCGCCCTCGTCCACATTTTCCTTGGACTCGGCGTCGACCAGTTCCCAAATCTGAATGTCTTCCATCAGATGAGTGGTCACGGTGCCGTCCCCGGCCTCCGATGCGGGACAGGAATAACCCCCGCAATGGGGAGAGGCTTCGGTGCAGCCGTAGAACTCGACCATCTCCGCGTCCCACAAACCCTGCAGCCGGTCCCGGGTGTTCTTGATGCCGGTCCCCGGCTCGCCCCCGACGAGCATCCGCTTGACCGAGCTTGCCGCGGGATCCAACCCCAGCTCCTCCATGACGCGGCCCAGGTGCAGGGCGTAGGACGTCGTTCCGCAGATGACCGTCGGCTTGAAGCGGTCGACGATCCGGGCGCGCATTTCGCCCGTCATGCCGCCGCCGGGGATGGTCGGCACGCCCATCTTCGCCAGGCCGAACTGGACGCCCCAGGCGAAGACGTGGGGGCCATAGCCCGAACAGATGAGTACGGAATCGTCGGGACGGATGCCGTGGGAGTGCATCGCCCGGGCATTGGCCCAGGCCCAATATTCCCGGTCGATCTGCGAGTATCGGAATACCCGGGGCACGCCGGTCGAACCGGACGACGAGAAAATCATCCAGCCTCGCTCCGCCCACAGTTCGTCGTCATGGGTCGAGTAGGTGCCGTAGGGCGGCGTTTTCTCGACGTCCGCCATCATCTCCGCCTTGTCGACGACCGGCCACTTCGGGAGATCGTCCACATTCCGGATATCGGTCGGCGCAAGGCCCAAACGGTCGAACCGCCGCCGGTAGAAATCGCTGTTCTCGTAGAGGAAGGGCGTCACCGCGGCGAGCTTCGCGTTTTGAATGCCGACGATTTCGTCGCGCGTGGCGCAGTCGAGGCTCGGCGACCAGTAATCGTCGCTGCCGGCGGCGTCTCCATCCCGTTTGTACTTCTCCAGCGTTTCGAGCCAGACGCGGCGCGTCTGCTCCCGGCGGTCGCTGCTCATGATGCCTCCCGTTCGTCCCACTGGGCGCATATTGTTTGCTTGATGATCCTAGAAACTGCCGGTTAGGGTTTCAATACGACAACGAACCACGAGACCAGGGAGGACTCGAATGGGCGAGCGATCAGCGCCGCCGTTCCGCGCCGATCATGTCGGCAGCCTATTGCGGCCCCGGACCATCAATGACGCCTTCAAGAAATTTCACTCGGGCGAAATCGACCGGGAGGCGTTCATCCAGGTCCAGAACCAGGCGATCGACGAGGTGATCGCGCTGCAGGAATCGGTGGGGCTGAAATCCGTCACCGACGGCGAGTTTCGCCGCGCCTCCTACTGGTCCACATTCGTCGAGCGGGTCGATGGCCTGGAGGTGGGCGAGTCGCTTTTTACGTTTCATGACGATCATGGTCATGAGCAGGCCTTCACGGCGCCGATCGTCGTTTCGAAGGTCGGGCGTTCGCGGACCATCGCCGGAGATGAATTCAGCTATCTCAAGTCGCACACGGCGCAAACGCCGAAGACGACCATCGTTTCGCCGCCGACCATGCATCTGTTCCGGCTCGGCAAAACGATCCAGGACGGCGTCTATGACGACACGGCCGCCTACTTTGCCGACCTGGCGGCGGTGTACCGGGAGGAAATCGAAGCGCTGGCGGCGGACGGATGTACCTACATTCAGCTCGACGACGTACCGATCCCCATGTTGTGCGATCCGAAGGTGCAGGCGCGTGTCCGTGAGGACGGCCTGGATCCGGACCGGCTGATGGCCGACTATGTCGATCTGTTCAATGACTGCCTGCGCGGCCGGCCGGCCGGCGTGACCGTTGCCGTCCACATGTGCCGCGGCAATTACAAGGGCAAATTTCTGTCGGAAGGCGGCTACGAGACCTTCGCCGAAATGTTCTTCAACAAGCTCGACGCCGACGCCTTTTTCCTCGAGTACGACAATGAGCGGTCGGGCGATTTCGAGCCGCTCCGTTTCGTGCCGAAGGGAAAGGTGGTTGTTTTGGGAATTGTCTCCTCAAAGACGCCCGAAATGGAATCCGGGGACTCGCTGAAATCCCGGATCGAGGAAGCGGCGAAATACATCGACCTCGATCAACTCTGCCTCAGCCCTCAATGCGGATTTGCCAGCACGGTCGCCGGCAACCCCGTTACGGTGGAAGTGGAGAAGGCGAAGCTGTCGTTGATCGTCGAAACCGCCGCCGAAGTTTGGGGTTAGGAAGCGCGGATGTCCGAATACGGGTACGAGCACATTTTATACGAGGTCGAGGAAGGGGTCGCCAAGCTGACCTTCAATCTGCCTCAATACGCCAACGCCATGGATTTTCAGGGGGTTCAGGAAACATTTGATGCCCTGATGCGGGCCGAGGACGACGGCGAAGCGGGCGCGGTCCTGATCACCGGCGCCGGAAAGGCGTTCTGCGCCGGCTTCAATCTCAAGGAGATCCCCGACGTCGAGGATGGCCTGGAACCCATCGCCACCCACTTCCGTCACCTGGCCCACTGGTGGCACCAGGTCTTTCACCGGATCGTCCGCATGCCGAAGCCCGTTCTGTCGGCCGTCAACGGCCCGGCGGCCGGCGCGGGGCTCGGGATATCGCTCTGCTCCGACATGGTGGTCGCCGGCGAAAGCGCATCGTTCCTGTGCGCCTGGCATTCGATCGGGCTCGCCAATGACGCCACCACCTCCTACACGCTGGCGAAGATCGTCGGCTTCCGCCGGGCCATGGAGTTGATGATGACCAACCGTACGCTGGGCGCCAAAGAGGCGGAGGACTGGCAGATCGTCAACCGGGTCTATCCCGATACCGACCTGCAGGCGCATGCATGGAATATAGCCAGGGATCTGGCCGCGGGTCCCACCCACCTTCAGGGGATGGCCAAGGACAGCTTCCATATGGGCTGGCGGCGGTCACTGGAGGAAGCGACCGAATTCGAGATTCAAAACGTCATGCGCTCCGTCGACGACCCGTATTTTCTGGATGCCCTCAAATCGTTCCTGTCGAAGGACAGCCGCTCGAACGAAGAGAAGGTCCGCCTTCCCGACGGTGTTTAGCGCGCGATGCTGACTTGCTTTCAACTCGTTTGGATGTCGGCGGAGCGCGGTCCCGATCAACTGGCCATGGTCGATGACGTGACGGACCGGGCCCTGACCTACGCGGAACTCATCGCGGAAATCGAAACCGTCGCCGCGGGACTGAAGGAACGCGGAATCGGCAGGGGAAGCCGGGTGGCGACGGTGCTCCCGGGCCTGTTCGATCACGCGGTCGTCCTGCTGGCGCTGCAGCGGCTGGGGGCGGTGCCGGCGCTTCTCAATTTCCGGTTGCCGCCGGCGGATATCGCGGGACTGATCAGCGACGGCGAAATCGCCGCCGCGATAATCCAGCCGGATGCCGAATTGGCGGGCGCGGTTAGCGCGGCGCTGCCCCCGGACGGCCTGCTGGTTTCGCTTGGAGAGCCGGCAGACGGAACCATTGTATTCGGAGACTGCCGCGGCGATGCGTCGTCCCTGGGCCCGCCTCCCCATCTCGATCCCGAAGATCCGGCCTTCATCTTCTTTACGTCGGGCACCACCGGATTGCCGAAGGGCGTCGTCCTCGCCCAGCGGACCACCGAGCATCGCATACTCTGGCTGTCGACGCAGGCGGGTGTCCGGCACGGCCGGCACTTGCGGACACTCGGGTTCATGCCCCTCAGCCACGCCATTGGTTTCTACGGCGTATTTCTGGTGACGCTGGCGTACAACGGCACGTACTTCGTTCAGTCCGCCTTCAATCCCGTTGAGGCCAACGAAATGGTGGCGGCTCACGGCATCACCTACATGTTCGCGGTTCCGCAGCTCTACTACGCCATGACCCAGGCGCCCAATTATGATCCGGGCGCCTTTTCCGCTATGGAACTGGCCCTCTATGGCGGCGGTGAGATCGCACCGGAGCTTCTGGATCGAATGGACGCCGAGTGGGGCGGGGCGGTCCGGCACATTTACGGCACGACCGAGACCATGTGCTCGCTCTACAACCCCGACCCGGTCGGGCAGCATATCCGGCTGCGTCCCGGCTTCTATAGCCGCACGCGGGTCATCGACATCGACGGGGAGCCGGAGGATTTGGTGCGGCCGGGCGAGGAGGGGGAACTGATCGTCGACGCCACCGCCGATACGATTTTCAGCGAGTACCTCAACCGGCCGGACGCGACCGCGGAGAAAGTGCGCGACGGCTGGTACTACACCGGCGACGTGTGCCTGCGGCACGCGGACGGGGACGTTGATCTGATCGGCCGCGCCGACGATATGATCCGTTCGGGCGGCGAAAACATCCATCCCGGCGAAATCGAGGGCCTTTTGCTCAAGCACCAAAGCGTCGGAGACTGCGCGGTCGTGGGCGTCAATGATCCGAAATGGGGCCAGAAGGCCGTGGCATGCATCGTCGCCGCGGGTGATGTTGACGGAACCGAATTGGACGATTACCTGCGGTCTTCCGGTTTGGCGGGATTTAAGCGCCCCAAGGAATATGTCGAGATGGAGAGCCTGCCACGCAACGCGGCCAACAAGGTTTTGCGGCGCGAACTCGTGAAAATTGTCGATGGGACGGTTTGAGCCTGTCAAGAACGGCTCGCAGTTTTCCCCGGAATGTGACCGCTAAACCATTGAGATTCAGACCGGCTTTCTCCTATAGTTAGGTTCAACACGGGCTCAGGCCCGATCCAAGTTTTCGCATTGCCCCTGGGGCAGTACCCTTGAATCACTCTTTGGGAGGAGTTTATGAAAATCAAACTATTGGCTTTTGCTGCCCTCGGAGCGCTGATGCTTCAGCCTTTGACCGGCACGCCATCCGTCGCCCAGGACAAGGAAGTCCGTATCGGTTTCCTCGGTGGCCTTTCCGGCGGCCGCGGTATCTTCGGCAAGGTCCAGAAGGAAGGCTTCGAGCTAGCCCTGGATCATCTTGGCGGGAAGATCGGCGGCTTGCCCACCAAGTATGTGGTTGCCGACACCCAGAACAAGCCTGACGTCGGCCGTCAGCAGATGGACAAGCTGATCAAGCAGGACAAGGTTCACTTTGTCGCCGGCATCACCTGGTCCAACGTTCTTGCCGCGGTCTACAAGCAGGCTTTGGACAACAAGGTCTTCCTGATCAGCACCAACGCCGGCTGGTCCCAGCTTTCCGGCAAACGCTGCAACCCGTACTTCTTCCGCGCATCGTGGAACAACGACGATACGCCCGAAGCCATGGGTCAGGCGCTGCAGGGCCAGGTGGACAACGTATGGCTGCTGGCGCCCAACTACCAGGCGGGCAAGGATATGGTCTCGGGGTTCACCCGGTATTACAAAGGCAAGATCGCGGGCACCACGTTCTTCAAGTTGGGCCAAAGCGACTTCCAGGCCGAGTTGTCGCAGATTCGCGCCGCCAAGCCGGGCTCGATCTTTACATTCGCGCCGGGCGGCATGGGCATCGCCTTGATCAAGCAGTACAAGGCGGCCGGCCTCGACAAGACAATTCCAATCAACACGGCATTCGTCGTCGACTATCTGACCCTCGCCGCTTTCGGCAAATCGGCGATCGGCAACTTTCACGCCAGCTTCTGGGATCCCACGTCGATCAACCCGGCCAACGTCCGGTTCATCGAGGATTACAAGAAGAAGTATGGCAAGCATCCGACCATGTATTCGGTGCAGGGCTACGACGCCGCGTTGCTGATGGACCTGGGTGTCCGGGCGGCCAAGGGCAACCTGTCGGACCATGACGCCATCCGGGCCGGTATGCGGACGGCGAATATCAATAGTCCGCGCGGCGGCTTCCAGTTCAACAACAACCACAACCCGATCCAGAACTACTATTTGCGGGAGGTTGTTGCGGACAAGGACGGCAACCCGACCATCGTGACCCGGAAGACCGTCTTCCGCGGCCACAAGGATGCCTATCACACCCAGTGCTCGATGAACTGGTAAGCCGGTCTCGTCACTCGATCCGAATTGACTGTCTGGCCGGGAAGGCGTGTGCTTTCCCGGCCAAGTCAATAAATGCCTGAGTAAATTCGCGACGCAGATCCCCGGTCTTTTGTCATGAGTACCCTGCTTGTCCTCGAACAAACGCTCAACGGTATCCAGTTCGGGGTGTTTCTGTTCCTGATTTCCGCCGGCCTGACTTTGGTGCTCGGCATCATGAACGTCGTCAATCTGGCGCATGGCGCCTTGTTCATGATGGGGGCTTACTTCGCGTCCACGTTCGTTGCCTGGACGGGCAGCTTCTTTATCGCCTTTCTGTTGATTATTCCGTCGTCGGTGATCCTCGGCATCATCATCGAGATGCTGACCCTTCGGCCGCTGTATCTCCGCGATCACATGGATCAGGTGCTGGCGACGTTCGGGCTGATTTTGTTCTTTAACGAGGGTGTCAAGCTGGTTTGGGGCGTTGATCCCCAGCCCATGCCGACGCCCGAGCTATTTGCCGGTAACGTGGAAATATTCCCCGATGCGCCCTATCCCGTCTTTAGATTGTTCATTATCGGCGTAGGCCTCCTGGTCGCGGCGGTGATCTATTTCCTGATTGCCAGGACCAAGGTCGGAATGCTGATCCGCGCAGGCGCCTCCAACACCCAGATGATCCGCGCAATGGGCGTCAACATCCGGTTCTTGAATACATTCGTGTTCGGCCTGGGCGCATTTTTTGCCGGCCTCGCCGGCCTGATGGCGGCGCCCATTATCTCCGTCGAGTCCGGTATGGGGGATGAAATGCTCATCCTGGCCTTCGTCGTCATCGTCATCGGAGGTATCGGATCCGTCCGCGGCGCGCTGGTCGCTTCGGTGATTATCGGGGTTTTCGAAGTGGTGGGGCGCTCGATGTTGCCCATCGCCATGCAAAAAATCTTTCCGCTGGAAATTGCCCAGACCGTGGGTCCCGCGCTCGCGTCGATGCTGATCTATATCCTGATGGCCGGGGTGCTGTTCTTTAAGCCGCAGGGTCTATTCCCGGCGAGGACGGGTTAGCTATGGAACTCACGCGCCTGAAATGCTGGCTGCTGGCCATCGGCTTCGTCGTTCTCGTTGCCGTGCCGCCCTTGGTGACGGCCATGGACGAGACGTTCTACATCACGCTGATTTCGCGTGTGATGATCTTCGCCATCGCGGCGCTGAGCCTCGATCTGATCCTGGGCTTCGGCGGCATGATCAGCTTCGGCCACGCGGCCTATTTGGGATTGGGGTCCTACGCCGTCGGCATCCTGGCCTTTCATGAAATCACCAACGGCTGGCTGCAGCTTTTTGTCGCGATCGGCGGCAGCGCCGTCGTCGCCTTCATCATCGGCGCCATCTGCCTCAGAACCAGCGGCATCTATTTCATCATGATCACGTTGGCCATGACCCAGCTGCTGTTCTACATCGGTATCAGTCTGGAAACTTACGGCGGCGACGACGGTTTGCCGACGGATCGCAGCGAGTTCGCCGCCTTCATCGACCTCGGGAACGAGTGGATACTGTTCTATCTGATCCTCGGTTTTCTCGTCCTTTGCATGTACATATCGTGGCGGCTGATCAATTCCCGCTTCGGCATGGTCATCCGGGGTTGCCATGAAAACGAAGCCCGGATGCAGGCCATCGGCTTTCCCACCTACCGCTACAAGCTGTTGGCATTCGTCGTATCGGGCAGCATGTGCGGAATTGCCGGTTTCCTGCTCGCCAACCTGACCGAGTTCGTGACGCCAGAGTTCATGCACTGGTTCCGGTCCGGCGAGATCATGATCATGGTGCTGGTGGGCGGCATGGGGACGTTGTTCGGCCCGGTCGTCGGCGCCTTCGCCTTCCTGATGTTCGAGGAAATCATTTCCGGGTTCACCGAAAACTGGCCGGTGATTTTTGGACCGCTTCTGGTCCTGCTCGTCCTGTTTGCCAAGCAGGGCGTTTGGGGCCTGCTTCCCAAATCGAAGGCCGGTGATGGCTGATCCCATTCTCAAGGTTGAGGATTTGATGAAGAGCTTCGGCGGGGTGGTGGCCACCGAACGGTTCTTCTTCGACATCCAGCAGGGGGAATTCCACGCGATCATCGGCCCGAACGGCGCGGGCAAGACCACACTGGTGGCGCAAATTTCCGGTATGTTGAAGCCGGACTCCGGCCGCATCCTGTTTGACGGGCAGGATATTACGGGCCTCTCCGTCGCCGAGCGTTCTCATCTGGGCCTTGCGCGGTCGTTTCAGATCACCAGTGTCTTCCGCCACTTCAGCGCGCTCCAGAATGTCGCCCTGTCCATTCAGGCCCGCCAGGGCCACAGCTTCCGGTTTTGGAAGCCGGCCGCAAAAGATTCAAGCCTCACCGAACCGGCAATGAAGATCTTGTCCGACCTGGGGTTGGCGGACCGGGCGAACGTCCTCGCCGACAACTTGAGCCACGGAGAGAAGCGCCAGCTGGAAATCGCCATGGCCCTGGCCACCGACCCCAAACTGCTTTTGCTGGATGAGCCGACAGCCGGCATGGGGGCCGAAGACTCGGCGCGGATCAGGGAGTTTCTGGGCGGCCTCAAGGGAAAGTACTCCATGCTGCTGATCGAGCACGACATGGACACCGTCTTTTCCCTGGCGGACCGCGTGACCGTACTCGTCTACGGAAGGGGCATTGCGACCGGCACGCCCGAAGAGGTCCGCGGCAATGCGGAGGTTCGCGCGGCCTATTTGGGGGAGGATGACGCGGCGCATGCTTAAGGTCGCCAATCTCGAAACCTCCTATGGGGAGAGCCAGGTCCTGTTCGGGATGTCCCTGGAAATAGAACGGGGCGAGGTGGTGACCCTGCTCGGCCGGAACGGCATGGGAAAGACCACCACCGTCCATTCGATCATCGGCATCGTGCCGCCGCAGGCCGGCTCGATCACCTTCGACGGCCAGGAAATTTTGGGTACGCCGGACTACAAGATCGCCCAGATGGGCATCGGCCTGGTTCCCGAGGGACGCCAGGTTTTCCCCAATCTTACGGTGATGGAAAATTTGGTCGCAACCGAGGACAATCGTTCAGGCTCCTCCGACCCGTGGAATCTCGAGAAAGTCCTCGCCATGTTCCCGGCCCTGCATGCGCGGCTGGGCAACATGGGCAACCAGCTGTCGGGCGGCGAGCAGCAGATGCTGGCCATCGGCCGCGCGCTGATGACCAACCCCAAGCTGTTGATCCTCGACGAGGCGACGGAGGGCCTGGCGCCCCTGGTGCGAGACGAGATCTGGAAATGCCTGGAGAGCCTCAAGGCGCACGGCGAGTCGATCCTGGTGATCGACAAGAACGTCGATACGCTGACGCGGATCGGCGACCGCCATTACATCGTCGAGCGCGGCAAAGTGGTCTGGTCGGGCGACTCCGGCGCGCTGCGCGCCGACGAAGACCTCAAGCGCCGATATCTCGGGGTGTAGCTTCGGCTACTCCGCCGCTTCCTTCCTCGCCGCCGGTTCCGGGATGCCGTAGCTGTCCATGAAGTCCTGCACGAACGCATCATAATCGTCCCACGGGGTTTCCCGGAACGAGTGGTTGCGGACGATGAAGGATGCGCCGGCATAGAATTTCTCGTACTGCTGCTGGCGGCCGGCGAACTCGGTTCCCACCACGTCCCAGGCCAGCCGGAACAGCTTCATGCGGTCCAGGGCATTCATCTGCGGTGTCTGGAAATAGGTGTCGAACTGCTGCTTGAGGGCCTCGTCGTGCACGACGGTCACGCTGGCCGGCATCTGGAACACCCCGCCGCCGGAGAGCTCCCTCAGAATATCGACGATTGCCGAGTGGTTCTCGGTGCACCAGTTGAGTCCGGCATACATCATTCGGCGGTTGAAGGTCTTGAAACCGTCGGGCCAATCCTCGGCGGCCTCGATCTGTCCGTGGATAATGCCCGACAATGTGGCCTCCAGCGCCGACATGCGGCCGAGCACCTCGCGGACGGCCGGCACCTCGCTGGCGCCTGTCGCCTCGGTCACTTTCTTGCAGAGACCCAGGATCAAGCCCATTTTCGACCAGAACCGGACGTTGGACTGGTGGTTGCCGTAACAGTGGGCCGGGGTCTTGATGTAGATTTCGCGGGCGCGGATCGGGTCGTCCATGACGAACACCTTCTCCCACGGCACCTTGACCTCGTCGCACATCACCAGCACGTCGGTCTCGTCGAACGCCCAGGTGAGCGGCTGGTCGAACTGATTCTTGGCGTTGAGCGAAATCGGCTGGCGCATCCACATGGTGAGCCCCGCCGCGTTGCACGGGACCGCGCACGTCACCGCTTCCTTCACCTGGCTCGGGGCGAGGGGGATAAGGTTGCCGATCCAGATTTCGTCACAGAACACGGCCGACGTCGCCAGCATCTTCATTCCGGAGATGACCACGCCGTCATCCTCTTCCCGCACCACCCGGAGGGTCGGGATCGGGAGGTTCTGCCGTTCATAGAATTCCGGGTTGCGGGCGGCTTGCGGTGGAATTACGGCATAAGTGGCGAAGGTATCGTTCTTCTTCATGTGCTCGTAATAGGCCGTGATGTTCCCGCCGAACTCGTACTCCTCGCCGTCGAAGATTTCGGGCGCGGTCGCCATGCCGGTGACGAATGAAGATACGTGGTCCGGCGAGCGGCCCATCATGCCCATGGTGAAATCGCCGATCAGCTTGTGAGCGGCCATGCGGCGGCGAAGGTCGTCCCGGGATTTTGCCTGCAGAAACCACGCGGAGTGACGTTCCCCGTCTTCCTCGTAGGTGAGAACGTCCTGATATTCGGGGTCGTGCTTGGCGTCGTAGAGCGCCGCAACCGTCTCGGCGGCGTTCTCGAACGCCGGGTGGGCGGTCACGTCGTCTATGCGTTCGTCACCGATATAGACCGTCCGTCCGTCGCGGAGCCCTTCGAGGTGCTCCTGTCCCGTTTTGATCATCGGCTTTCTCCCTCCTGCCGGCCGGCGGTTACGCCGCGTCGTCCAAATTGCGCCGGGCCTCGGCCAGCCTGTCGGCGGTGGCCAGGGCATTTTCGGTCGTTGAAACCATCTTGGTCATCAATCCGTGAAAGGCCCGGAAATCGTCACCGGAGAGCCCGGCGAACAGGTCGTCGTTGATCTCCCGGCGGTAGGGGGCCAAGTCCTCCATCGCCCGGCGGCCTTTCGACGTCAGGGCTACGAGAACGCTCCGTCCGTCTTCCGGGTTCGGGGTCTTGGCGATCAGGCCCTGTTTTTCCAGGCGGCCGGTCTCCATGGTGACATAGGTGCGGCCCGCATGGAGCGCGCGCGCAACGTCGCCGACGGCAACCGGCGCCTCGGCGGCCAGCTCGGAAATCACCGTGAGAATGTGATACTGGATGCCGTTCAGCCCGATCAGACCGCCGATCTTCCCGCGCACCTTTTCCATCCGCACCGAGGTGATGAGGAACGCGTAAATGAACTCCCGGAAGCGGTCATCGCGGCCGTTTTCGAGGAACGTCTCGTGGGTGATTGCCGGGGTTCGCTCGCGCGGCATGTTTTCCCCATTCTCTGCCGTTCATGAATTTATATAAAATTTTTACATAAATTCATGAAGCCGTCAATGGGGTGGCGCCTTTACTCCTCGCCGGCGTCGTAGAAGTAGTGCATCTCGAACATGACGCACCCCTCATCGGTCTTGAACGGACCGTGATGGACGCCGGGCGGGCGGCAGGCATAGGTGGGGGCATGGAACTTTTCGCCGCCCTCGCCGTTTGCGTCGTTGCCGACGATCAGGTCGCCGTCCAGCAAATAGACCTCTTCCCAATGCTCGTGAACGAAGGGCTCCGTGGAATAACCGCCGGGCGCGATCTTCAGCAGCCGCGACCGGCTGCCCGTCCTGTTGGGTTCGTCGATATCCTGGGCGAGGATTTTCTGCTTGAAGGTGTCGGGATAGCCGGGCGGCGTCTCCCATCCGTCCTCCATGTCGATGCTCAGAAATTCGATATGCGGTTTGCCTTTTCCCATGGTCTCAAGCCTCCGTCCTATTCTTCCTCTGGAAGCGCCGAAATGGCGTAAGTGTGCGAAATACTCCGGTTCAGCACCGGGTCGTGCAGCTCAATGGAGAACGCCTGTCCGGGCCGGACGCCGCCGTCGACGACCAGCGTGCCGCAGAACATCAGCGTGCCCGCGGGCAGCCGGCCGTCGGGCCGGTACCTGCCGATCAGATCATCGGGCGTTCGCATGTCGGCGAGCGTGCCCTGCTGATAAGGCTCCTTGTTCCCGGCGATGAGCGCTTCCGATTTCAGCCGCAGCCGGTCCCAATGTTCCGAAATTTCCTCGAAGAGCCACAGGTCGGCCGCGACGGGCTTGGCGCACATCTGCTTCGAGACGGCGATGTTGTAGGTCTCGACCTTCCGGTCCGTGTGGTCGGAGCCGACGCCGACCCACAGGTCGTCGTCGAGGGACAAAACGAAATATTCGATCTCTCCGCTGGAATCCTCTCCGACGACCTGAATGCTCTCGTCCCGGGTCAGCAGGGTATTCGAGGCGCGGTAGAAGCACGGAACGGAGCTCGGCCTCGGAACGCCGATGGCCTCCATTTCCCTGATGTGTTCCTCGATCGCGTCGAGGTCGCGTCCCGCCCAGCCGGCGATGACGAGATTGGAAACGGCGACCTCGCGTGCGGCGGACCCGCCGTCGCGATGAAAGGTGAATTCAAGCGTTTTATCGGTCATGATGACCGGAGTGTTGCATGTCCGTTCGGCATGTTCCAGCGGCACCAAGGGAGAAGCGAACCATGGCCTTCAACTGGCGCGAGGCGGACGACGCCGAGATCGAATATCAGATGAACCCCCGGAAAACGATCGACAACCCGATGCCGCTGCTGGAGGCGCTGCCCATCCGCGCGGCGGCGGCGCGCGAGAGTCTGGAAGGGATCTACGACGTCCGGTACGGCGGCCGGCCGAAGGAAACCATCGACGTATTTCCTGCGCAAGGCGGCAAACTCGGCACGCCGCCGCCCGCACAGATTTTCATTCACGGCGGTTACTGGCGGATGATGGACAAGAGCGACTACAGCCACCTTGCGCTGCCCATCGTCGCCGCGGGGGCGACCCACATCTCGGTCAATTACGATCTCTGCCCCGAGGCCGACCTCGACATCATCGTCGACGAGGTAAAGAACGCGGTGGCCTACTGCTACACCCATGCGGATGAACTCGGGATCGATGCCGACCGTCTGCATCTGGCCGGTCATTCGGCCGGCGGGCACCTCACGGGCATGATGCTTCGCCAGGACTGGAAGTCCATGGGCTTGCCCGAGGATATCCTGAAAAGCGCGGTGGGCGTCTCCGGCGTGTATGAACCGGAGCCCATCATGCACACGTCCATCAACGAGGACGTACGGATGGATGCCGACATGGCGCGGCGCAACAGCGCGCTGGAGCGGGCGCCGACCGTCCCGTGTCCGGTGCTGGCGATCGTCGGCGGCGACGAGCCCGAGGGCTTTCACCAGCAGACCGTCGCCTATGGGGAACTGAGGAACTACAACGGCTTCGAGACGGAGTACATTTCCGTACCCGGCGAGAACCACTTCACGGTGATCGACCACCTGTTTCGGCCGGGAACCGCCGAATTCGAGAAGATGATCGCGCTGATGCGGATTTAGCCCACCTGCATGGTGGCGACGGTGCAGCCGACCGCATAGATGGGGATCGGCGCGTAAAACCAGAGATCGCCCGGCTGACCCTCGCAGGCGCCGGCGACGGTGATGAAGGTCCGTATTTCGAACCCGCCCTGGCCGCCGCGCTCATAGGTCTCTTCGTCGGTGTAGGAAAGCAGGCCGTCCTTGTCGTTGGCGACGAACCGGCCGAGGAATTCCCTGTCCCATTCCTCGTTGATCTTTCCGGAATCGGGCGTCGCCGGCCAATGAGACACGCCGCCCGTGCCGACCAGCGCGATCTTTTCGGGCTGCGCGTCGCACGCCGCGCGCAGCGCCTGACCGAATTTCCACGCCCGGTGCAGCGGCGTCAGGGGAGGCCCCTGGCAATTGATGTTGACGGGGATGACGTCGAGGTCGTAGTCGGGGGTCAGGAAATGCAGCGGGACGGCGATGCCGTGGTCGAATTTCCATTCCTGCGCATAGGCCACGTCGACCTCGTTCATGACATGGTTCACCAGCCGCTCCGACAGGCCGGCGTTGCCGTTGACGCGGAAGCGGTTGATGCCGAGCCACTCTTCGTCCTCGATGGGCCCCTCGTAGTAATCGGCCATGCCGACGCAATAGGCCGGCATGTTGTTCATGAAGAAATTGGCGAAATGCTCGGCCGCGACGACCAGCAGCGTATCGGCCCCCGAGTCCTTGATTGCCCGGCCCATGCGGAAGAAATTGGCGTAGAACTCTTTCCTGACCGCCGGATCGGCGCGGTCGGCGCGCCCGGTGATTCCCGGAGCGTGAGAGCAGACACCGGCAAATACGAGACTCATATGGCGCCTCCGCCCGTACGCGCATACAAGCCCGCGCGAACCGGCCCGTGTTCGTCCAGCCCGTCCTTCATCGACTGGATATAGTCGTCCCAGGGATAGCCGCGCAGCGCCGCGTAATGCATCAGCAATTGTCCGTTCACACCAAGGACATACAGCAGACCGATATCGGGTTCGCGGATGGCGCGGAGTTCCTCATCGGTGAGATCGTAGTCCTTGAGCAGTTCCTCGAAATCGTCCTCATAGCGGCTCCGAACCTGCGGGTCGCGGTTGAGTTCGTAGATCAGCTTCTGGACGTAGTAGAGAGACATTCGGGCCGCCTTTTCCGTTGCCGAGATTACGGGACTGGGGCCCGAGGTCAATTCCCGAGTTTCGCTTGTCCCGGGCGCGGATTGGAAATCCCCGGTTCCGATGGGGCTTTAGGGAAGTTGAGGCTGGCATCTCGCGTCATGACCGGGCAAAATGAGTGCAATCGATTGCGGGGGCCGGTGCCGCCGGGCTCCCCATGTGCCGGACTCGGGGACAGAGAATGCGCAAATATCATCACATCAATCTCAATGACAAATCCATCGACACCGAGGAGTTGGACGGGCTGGACTGCATCAAGGTCGGCCGCCACTTCATCGCCAAGACCCTGTTGGAAAAGGGCGCGGCGACCGCCGATCCGCTGGGGCCGGACAATCCCCTGATCTTTTCCGCGGGTCCGTTCGCCGGGACCAACTTTTCCAATGCGAACCGGCTGAGCGTCGGGTGCAAAAGCCCGTTGACCGGCGGGATCAAGGAAGCCAATGCCGGGGGCACCATGGCCTATGCGATGGGCCAGCTCGAAATCGGCGGCATGACCCTCTATGGCCAATCCGACGACTGGGTGATCATTCGAATTACCAAGGAAGGCGATATCACGTTCGAGGATGCGGCGCCGTATCTCGGCAAGTGCAATTTCGAAGCCGCCGATATGCTGTACGAGAAGTACGGCCGTAAACTGAGTGTCGGGCTGTGCAGCCCCGTCGGCGAGTACCAGGGACTGATGGCCGGGATCAGCTTCTCGGATGTCGAGGGGCGTCCGGTCCGCATCGCGGCGCGCGGCGGCGTCGGCGCGGTCATGGGCTCGAAGCGGGTCAAGGCGATCGTCGTCGATACGCTCAAGATGCCGACCTTCCATGACCGCAAAAAGCTGATGGGCGCCGTTCGCGAGTACGGCCAGCACCTCGATGCGGATCCGGCCATCCAGAATTTCCGGGACTACGGCACCGCCATGGTCGGCGACTTCACCAACAAGGTGGGCGGCCTGCCGACCCGCAACTTCTCGTCCGGCGAATTGGTGGGCAAGGACGAGGGCACCATGACCCTGGGCGGCACGCATATCCGCGAGGTCAATTTGGCGCGGGGTGGTGAAACGACCCATGCCTGCATGCCCGGCTGCATGATCCAGTGCTCGAACGTCTATGCCGACGAGGACGGCGGCGAGATGGTATCGCCGATGGAGTACGAAACCCTCGGGCTCATGGGCAGTAACTGCGGTCTCACCGATCCGGACGACGTGGCGATCGTCAACAATATCGCCAACGACCTCGGCATCGACACCATCGAGGCCGGCGCGACGATCGGCGTGCTGATGGAGGCCGGCGAGGGCGAGTTCGGCGACGTGAATTACATGATTGAGGTTCTTGAGGATATCCGCGCCGGCAATGAAAAGGGCAGGCTTTACGCCCAGGGCACGGCGCGCGTCGGCGAACACTACGATGTCGGGCGCATACCGGTCATCAAGAAGCAGGGCATTTCGGCGTACGATCCCCGGGTGATCGAGGTTACCGGCATATCGATGATGGTGACCGCGCAGGGCGCCGATCACACCGCCGGCAACATTCCCCAATACGAATGCGCCGACAAGGACACCGAGCACCTCACCGAGGCCAGCCTCGGAATCCAGACCGCCTGCGCCGCGGCCGACTCGCTCGGTCTCTGCCTGTTCGGCCGGTCGGTTACCAACGAGCACAAGGACCTGATCGTCAACGCGTTGAACGACGCGCACGGCACGGATCTGCCCGTCGAGTTTTTCGACGAGCTTGGCCTCGAAGCGCTCAAGCTGGAGTGGGAATTCAACGAACAGGCCGGGTTCACGATCGAGGACGATGAACTCCCCGATTTCTTCTATGACGAGGAGCTTTATCCCAGCAACAAGAAGGCCCGGCATCACGCCCCCGAGGTGAAGGAATACCTCTCCAGAATGCTGGCGTAGAGCGTATCCGCCGTCGAGAAGAGGAAGCGCTTCGTTCCCTCTCCCCCGGAGGGAGAGGGACGCGGAGGCTTGGCGAGTGAAGCGAGCTAGCCATGCCTGTCCTCCGGCCGGCGGAGCCGGTCCGGTGGGCTGGGTGAGGGGGAATAATCTGTTTACCTGGCGCCCCTAAGCCACTTTTATCACCCCCACCCCAACCCTCCCCCGTCAAGGGGGGAGGGGGACTTTCCTGCGCTCGACAGGCCTATGTCTTCAGCCGGCTGAACACCCGGCGCGCATTCCCTTCGAAGACCTGCGTCCGCTGGCCGTCGTCGAGGTTGGGCGTCGCGTCGATGTAGCGCTTGGTGTCGTCGTAATTGTGGCCGCTTTCCGGATCGACACCGCGCACGGCGCCGACCATCTCGGAGGCAAACAGGATGTTCTCCGTCGGTATAACCTTGGTCATGCAGTCGATTCCGGCCTGGTGATAGACGCAGGTGTCGAAGAATACGTTGTTGAGCAGGTGGTCCGTCAGCAGCGGCTTGCCCATGTCCTGCGCCAGGCCGCGGTACCGGCCCCAGTGAAACGGCACCGCGCCGCCGCCGTGGGGAATGATGAACTTGAGTGTCGGAAAGTCGGCGAACAGGTCGCCGAGAATGAGCTGCATGAACGCCGTGGTGTCGGCGGCGATGTAATGGGCGCCGGTATGATGGAAGTTGGGATTGCAGGACCCGGAGACGTGGATCATCGCCGGCACGTCCAGTTCCGCCATTTTCTCATACAGGGGATACCACCAGTCCTTGTCGGTGAGCGGCGGGTCCGACCACATGGCGCCCGACGGATCCGGGTTCAAATTGCAGCCGATAAATCCCATCTCGTTGACGCACCGCTCCAGTTCCGGAATGCAGTTCCTGGGTTCGACGCCCGGATATTGGGGCAGGGCGCAGACGGGCACGAAGCTGTCCGGGTAGAGGTCGCAGACCCGGCGGATCATGTCGTTTGACAGCTGGGTCCATTCCATACTGGTTTCGGCGGTGCCCAGATGGTGGCCCATGCCGACGGCGCGGGGAGAGAAGACGGTCAGGTCCGTGCCCCGTTCCTGTTGAAGCTTCCGCTGATTGCCTTCGATGCCCTCCCGGATATCGTCGTCATGGATTTCAAGCAGCGCCCGCGTCGGTTTGAAATCGCCGTTCTCCACGGCCGCGAGCTGGTTTTCCCGCCACTCCTTCATCTTCGGCGGCTCGGTCGTGTAATGGCCGTGGCAATCGATAATCATCGTTCTCTCCCTGGCGTTTCGTTAGCTGCGGCCGGCGATTTCCAGGCCTTTCTCCAGGCCCGGATAGCTGACCGCCGGGCCGGACATCAGGAACCTGAACCCTTGATCGACGAGCGCCTGCATGTTGCCCGCATTGGCATGGGGGTGGCCCGCGACCACGCCGTGTTCCCTGCACACCGCGACAAGCTCGTCGATGGCTTCGAGCAGCAGCGGATGATCGTACTGGCGGGGAAAGCCGAGTTCCTGGCCGAAGTCGCCTTCACCGATCAGTACGGCGCCGATGCCCGGGACGTTCTTCAGCATGTCGGGCAAATTCCCGAGGCCTTCCTGATCCTCGATCTGGATAATGACGAAAATCTCGCCGTCGGGGTCGAGCGGCCAGACGTCGGCCCGGGCATAGTACTCCTGCTGGGAAATTCCCCAGTAGCGGGTCGCGCCGGCCGGCCCGTCGCCGCGAATGCCGCGAGGCTCATAGTTGGGTTTGTCGGGCAGCCTCGGATAACGGCAGGCGGCGACGGCATTGTACGCCTCGTCGACGGTGCTGATGTGCGGCCAGACAATTCCGTAACAGCCCATGTCCAAAGCCTGTTTGGCGTGCCATTGGCCCATTTCGACGCCGTTGACGGGCACCCGGACAAATGGAACGACGTTGGGCGCGAGGGTGCCGCCGGAGACGATGGGGCCGCGGAGCAGCATGTACTGAAGGCAATCCCGGAGCGTCGGGCCGTCCCACGGCAGGTGTTCCATCTCCAGGACGATGCCGTCGTATTTGGTCTGGGCGAATTGCACCGCGGACTGGGTCGTGGCCGGAACAAACGCCGAAAAGGCGATGCCGCCGCTCTCCAGGACGCCGATGACCTTATTGAGACGCGGAATGTCAGCCATTGTTGCTCCCCAGGTTTTACAGTCGTGCTTGGCTTCAGTTTACGGTTGCGGTTTTCCGTTCGGCCAGTTCGGTGTCTATAAACATCGCTTCGATCTTGTTGCCGTCCGGGTCCCGGACAAAGCAGGCGTAGTACCCCGGGTTGTACTGCGGGCGCAGACCGGGCGGCCCATCGTCGGTGGCGCCGGCCTCCATTGCCGCGGCGTAGAAGGCGTCAACCTCCTCGCGGGACCAGGTAAGGAACGCGACGTGGACACCGTTGCCGGTGGTGGCCGTCTTGCCGTCAAACGGCGTCTGGACCCAGAATTCGGGAAAATGCTTGCCGTACGCCACGGCGCCCGGATGTTCCATGATCCGTTTGACCCCTATGGCCGGCATCACCCGGTCGTAGAACGCGGCGGCCCTGTCGAAATCGTTGGTGCCGAGGGAAACGTGCGAGAGAGTACTGGGGACGTCGCTGGACATGATCGCCTCTTCGATTGATTGGTTCGCTTGGAATCAGAGCCCTCGGCGCGGGCCTCTGTCAATAGAGCGCACCGCCTCGGGCGTTACAATTTTCTTGCCGCTCCTGCGGCGGAGCGCTACCCCCTCGGCCAAGGATTTCTCCGGAGGAACCCATGCCAGACCGATTTGGCCCCCGCGGCGTCGTCGCCGTAATGATCCCGGCGCAAAACGCCAACATGCAGCCCGAATACGAAATCATGCGGCCCGACGGCATCAACAATCAGATGTATCGCTTCGACATCTCCCGACACGACAAGGTCGCCGAAGCGGTTCTGGACGCATTGCCCGCGGCGCTCGGCTGTTATCCCGACATGATCATCACCGGCAACTCCATCGAGATGCGTCTCTGGTCGCCCGAACGCCAGGCCCGCTACCGGGAGGAGATCGCCGAACGGGTCGACGGCGTGCCTTTCGTCACCGCGACCGACGCCTGCGTCGCCGGGCTCAGGACCCTGGGCGCCAGGCGGATCGGGGTTCTGTCGCCCATGTCCGAGGAATACTCCAGGAGCGTCCAGGAATATTACGGCCGCTTCGGGTTCGAAGCGCCCCATGCAACATGGCTGGAGGTCGAGGAATCCATCGACATCATCAAGGTGACCGTCGATCAAATCCTCGATGCGTTCAAACGCATCGATCACGACGATGTCGACGCGTTCCTCCATGTGGGCGGCGCGCTCGGCATGGTCGGGATGATCGAAGAGCTCGAAGCCGGCCTCGGCCGCCCCATCGTCACGGTAAACGCGGCAACCTATTGGTACGCCCTTCGCAAGCTCGGCGTTACCGATCCGATGCCGGGCTTCGGCCGGCTGCTGATGAACGAAAGCGTCGCCGAGTAACTTAGGCGCCGATCCTGGGCACCTTGTGGCTGTCCATGGCGACGCAGATATTCTTGGTCTCCATGTAGAACTCGAAGGAGTAATCGCCGCCGTCCCGGCCGATTCCACTGGCCTTCATGCCGCCGAACGGCGCCGGCAGATGGCGGTTGTTCTCCGAGTTTATCCAGATCATCCCCGCATCCAGGCCCCGGCCGAGGCGGTGGGCGCGGCCCACATCCCGGGTCCAGACATAGCCGGCAAGCCCGTACGCCACATCGTTGGCGATGGCGAGCGCATCCGCTTCGTCGTCGAACGGAATGGCGGTCAGCACCGGCCCGAAGATTTCCTCCTGGGCGATCCGCATCGTATTGCTGGCCGAGGTAAACAGGGTGGGCTGAACCCAGTTGCCGTCGTCGTTCACCTCGGCGCGCCCGCCGCCGGCCTTGATGTCGGCGCCGTCCCCCCTGGCGATATCCCAGTAGCTCATCACCTTCTCGTAATGGCGCGGGTGAATCAGCGGGCCGATGTCGGTGGTCGGGTCCAGGGGATGGCCGACCCGGATGGATTCGACCTTGCCGGCCAGTCTGTCGACGAATTCGTCGTGGATCGAGCGTTGGACGAGGAGGCGGCTGGACGACGTGCAGCGTTCGCCGTTGAGGCTGTAGATCATGAAGGCCACCGCTTCGAGGGCGCGGTCCATGTCGGAATCGTCGAACACGATCACCGGGTTCTTGCCGCCGAGCTCGAAATGCACCCGCTTCAGGGTGGGCGCCCCCTGCGCCATGATGGCGCTGCCGGTGGCGGACTCGCCGACGAATGCGATGGCCTTGATGTCCGGATGCTCGGTCAGCGCCTTGCCCGCCGTTTCGCCGAGGCCGTGAACCAGATTGACCACGCCGTCGGGAATTCCGGCCTCGGCGGTGATCTCGGCCAGCAGCGTCGCGGTCAGGGGGCTCCATTCGGCGGGCTTGTGGACCACGGTGCAGCCGGCGGCGAGCGCCGGGGCGATTTTCCAGGTCGACAGCATGAACGGCGTGTTCCACGGCGTAATCACGCCGACCGGACCGATAGGCTGACGGATCGAATAGTTGATGTGGTCCTTGGCCGGCATGGCATCGCCGCCGGTGGCTTCCGGCGCCTTGTCGGCGAAGAAGCGGTAGTTTTCGGCGCCCCGAACGGCGGCGGCCTTCATGAACCGGATCGGCTGTCCCGTATCCATGCTCTCGACCAGCGCGATCTCCCGGGCGCGGGCTTCGATCGCATCGGCCAATCCGTGCAGCATCTTCCGGCGTTGGGCGCCTGGCAGGTCGCGCCATTCGGCGAAGGCGTCCCTGGCCGCGCGGGCTGCCCGGTCGATGTCGGCTTCGGTGCCCGCGGCGACGGTATTGATGGCCGAATTATCGATGGGGGTCAGGTTTTCGAAGGTCGCGCCGCCGCCGGCGGCCGGCTTGCCGCCGATGTGGTGTCCCAGCGTTTCTTCCTTGAAGCGGGCGAGAAATTTCTCCGCGTCCCGGCAATTGGCTTCAAATTCGTCCGCGGTATTGGGATCGTCCAGCATGCGAATTCCTCCCCAAATTGGCATCTTCGGAATATATTTAACATGTTAAATAAATCCGGCCGGGCGTCAAGAGCAATGTTCGTGACCCCGGCGGTTCCATCGCTATACTTTCGCCCTGGGCCGGGCCGGGCAGGCCGGGATGGTTGGAAATGGAACGATCATTCGCCAAGGAGATAGAGCTATTGAAGCTGGGAGACGGCGACGTCTTCCGCGGCGAAGGCATTCTCGCGGTCACCAAGGCGCTGCTGCAGTCCGGCGTCTCCTATGTCGGCGGCTACCAGGGGGCGCCGGTTTCCCATCTGATCGACGTTCTGGTCCAGGCCAAGGAACTGATGGCGGACCTCGGCGTGCACGTGCAGGCCAACACCAACGAAGCCTCGGCCGCCGCCATGCTCGGCGCCTCCATCATGTATCCGGCCCGGGGCGCCGTGACCTGGAAGTCGATTGTCGGAACCAACGTCGCGGCGGACGCGCTATCCAATCTCGCCTCGCCCGGCGTCACCGGCGGGGCGATGGTCATCGCCGGAGAGGATTACGGCGAAGGGGCGAGCGTCATCCAGGAGCGCACCCATGCGTTCGCCATGAAGTGCTCCATGTGGATGCTCGATCCGCGCCCGAATCTGCCGTCGATCGTCAACATGGTGGAAAAGGGGTTCCAGCTTTCCGAAGCGTCCAACACGCCGGTGATCCTGGAGCTGCGCATCCGGGCCTGCCACGTGTTCGGCGAATTCGACGCCAAGGACAATCAGGCGCCGCGCATGGGCCTCAACAGCAAGTCCGACAGCGCCGGCTTCGATTTTGACCGCCTCGCCCACCCGCCGGTTACGTTCATGCAGGAGAAAAAGAAGGTCGAGGACCGGCTGCCCGCGGCGGAAAAATTCATCCTCGACAACGATCTCAACGAACATTTCGAGGGCCGGCGGGGCGATGTGGGCATCATTCTGCAGGGCGGGCTCTACAATACGGTGGTCAAGCGTCTGGCGGCGCTGGGCCTGGCGGACGATTTCGGCAACACCGACATTCCGTTGCTGGTGCTCAACGTCACCCACCCGCTGGTTCCGGGCCAGATCCGCGATTTCTGCGCCGGCAAGAAATCGGTCCTGGTGGTCGAGGAGGGCAACCCGGAATATATCGAGCAGCAAATCAACACGATTTTGCGCAAGGCCGATATTCAAACCCGCATCGCCGGCAAGGACGTGCTGCCCATGGCCGGTGAATATACGGCCGAGGCGGTCCTCAAGGGCCTGGTCGACTTCTTCGGCGATTCGGAGCCCCATGGGGTGAACCTGGAGCTTCTTCGGGATCGCGCGGCCAAGCTGGAAAACGCCGCCCGGACCGGAAGGGACGGCGCGGAGGTGGCGGTCCCGGGCCGCCCGCCCGGCTTTTGCACGGGCTGTCCCGAGCGGCCGGTGTTCTCGGCGATCAAGCTGTTGAAGGAAGAGATCGGCGACGTTCACATCTCCACCGATATAGGCTGCCATTCGTTCGCCATTTTCGAGCCGTTCAGCATGGGAAATTCCATTCTCGGCTACGGAATGAGCCTGGCGAGTACGGCCGGCGTCGTGCCGCTGCAGAAGAAGCGGACCATCAGCGTCATGGGCGACGGCGGCTTTTGGCACAACGGGTTGCAGACGGGCGTCCTCTCGAGCCTGTTCAACGACACCGACTCCGTCCTGGTGATCATGCAAAACGGCTATTCGTCGGCCACCGGCCAGCAATGGATTCCGTCGTCCGCCGGATCGCCCAGCCATTCGGAACAGACCAGCGAGATCGAAAAGACGTTGCGTTCCGTCGGAGTCAAATGGCTGCGGACCGTCCGCACCTACAGCGTCGATGTGATGGTCGATACCCTGCGCGAGGCGATGACCACCAAGGAGGGCGGGCTGAAGGTCATCATCGCCGACGGGGAGTGCATGCTGGCCCGTCAGCGCCGGCTGAAGGCCGAGAACGCGAAACTGCTGGAGGCCGGACGCCGCGTCGAAACGCCCCGCTACGGGGTCGACGACGAGATATGCACCGGCGACCACTCGTGCATGCGCCTCAGCGGATGTCCGTCCCTGACCATCAAGCCCAGCCCCGATCCGCTCAGGACCGATCCGGTCGCAACCGTGATCCCGTCCTGCGTCGGCTGCGGTCTTTGCGGCGAAGTGGCCCACGCGGCCGTTCTGTGCCCGTCCTTCTACCGGGCGGAAAAAGTGCAGAACGCGTCCGCCCTGGAAAGGCTGGTCCACAATGTCCGCCGGACGGTAATCAGATGGATGGCGGGCAGCGGGGAAACCCATGCCTGACGCCGGAACCAAGAAGCCGGTCACGCTGCTGATCGCCGCCATGGGCGGGGAAGGCGGCGGCGTCCTGATGAACTGGATCGTCAATGCCGCCATCGCCAAGGGCTTTCCGGTGCAGGCGACGTCGGTCCCCGGCGTCGCTCAACGGACCGGCGCGACGACCTACTACATCGAGCTGTTGCCGGAGGCATCGCCCGCCGGCGCCCCGCGGCCGGTCTTCTCCCTGAATCCGGTTCCGGGCGAGGTCGACCTGATGATCGCGACGGAACTGGCCGAGGCGGCCCGGGCGTTGTCCAGCGGATACATCACCTCGGACCGGACAACGCTTATCGCCTCCACGCACCGCGTGTTTCTGACCCTCGAGAAGATGGACATGGGCGACGGCCGCCTCGACGGCAAAAAGATGCTGGCGTCGCTCAAGAAGAACGCCAGGGAAGCCATCCTGTTCGATGCCATGAACGCGTCGCGGGAGGCGGGTGCGGTCATCAACTCGGTCATGCTGGGCGCCATCGCCGCCACGAACCTGCTCGGTATCTCCGAAGACGACTTCAGCGATGGAATCAAGGCGGAAGGCAAGGCCGTCGCCGCCAACCTCGCGGGCTTCGAGGCCGGCCTCCGGCTTGCGAAATCGGGCGCCGAACCGGTCCTCGAGGAAGCGGCCAAGCGCGCCGACCGGGCAGTGCCGCTGGCCGGTCTCGAGAGCCAAGCGCAAGCCGCATTCCCGGCCGAAGCGCATGCGGTGCTGGGCCACGCCCTGCGCCGATTGGCGGACTATCAGGACATCGGCTACGCCCGCCGGTATCTCGACCGCCTGGCGCCCTTCCGGACTTCGGACCCCGAACTTTGCCGCGAAGTTGCCCGCCATCTGGCGGTGAGGATGACCTTCGAGGACATCATCCGCGTCGCCCAGGCCAAGACCCGGGCCGAGCGGTACGCACGCATTCTGGGCGAGACGGGCGCCGGCCCGGCCGATCCGGTCAAGGTGACCGAGTATTTCAAACCCGGCTTCGGCGAAGTGTGCGACATGCTGCCGCCGGGCCTCGCGAAAAAGGTCCTTGCCTGGGCGGAGCGGACCGGGCGCCTCGGCAGGACGTATTGGGGAATGGAAATCAAGACCAGTACGGTCTCCGGTTTCTTCCGCGTCTGGCTGCTGGCGAAGCTCAGATGGTGGCGGCCCCGGAGCTACCGGTGGGCGGCCGAACAGACCCTGATCGACGAATGGCTGGACCTCGTCGACCGGGCGCAGGGCATCGGCCCGGATTTCGCTCTCGAAGTGGCGGAGCTGGCGAGGCTGATCAAAGGCTACGGCGCCACGCATCAGCGGGGCAGCAGGAACTACCGGCGGATCGTCGAAACCCTCGTTCGTCCGGCGCTCGAGGCGGGTTCCGCAAGCGGCGGCGATTCGGCGCGCGTCGCGGAAGCCCGCGAGGCGGCGCTCGCCGACAGCGAGGGCGACCGGCTCGCCGCCGTCCTTCGCGCCGGGAACGATCCCGTTGCCCATGCCGCCGAGTAACTTATCCCCGAAGACGAGCACACACGGACAATGACACCTTACCGCGAGACCTTCGTGGTCGATTTCGCCGACTGCGATCCCGCCAAGATCGTTTTCTACCCCCGGTATTTCGAGTGGTTCGACCGGTGCTGCGAACGCATGTTCCGGTCAAAGGGCCTCCCGTGGACGGTCATGTGGCCGGAACGGGGCCTCAGGGGCCTGCCCATCGTCGATGCGCAGGCCAGCTTCAAGGGACCGTCGAGGTTCGGCGACGAAATTACCATCGAGGCCTGGGTGGACGAGTGGCGCGGCAAGCTGTTTCTGTGCAAATACCGGGTGATCAACAACGGCGAGACCACCGCGGAGGGGCACGAACTCCGTGTCTGGGCGAGAGAGGACCCGGATTCTCCCCAGGGGATGAAGGCCGAGCCGGTGCCCCGGGATATCATCGATCAAATGGAAAGCTGAGCGCCGATCAAGCGGGGGCCCCGTGCCTGAACTTCCGGATATCACCGTCTATATGGAAGCGATGCAGGAGCGCATGTCGGGACGGACATTGCGGCAGGTGCGCCGCAACTCGCCCTTCCTGCTGCGGACGGTCGAGCCGGGCCTCGATGAAGCGTACGGCCGGAGGGTCGTTGAAATCCGCCGGATCGGAAAGCGCATCGCCATCGGTCTCGACAACGGGATATGGCTGGTCTTGCATTTGATGATCGCCGGGCGGCTTCATTGGCGAAAGCCGGAGGCTTCCCTCGGCGCGAAGACATCCCTCGCCGCTTTCGACTTCGATCATGGGAGCCTCGTCCTGACCGAGGCCGGCGCCAAAAAGCGGGCCTCGCTGCACGTCATGGCCGACGCGGAACTCCATAGCCTCGACCCGGGCGGCCTCGAAGTCATGGATTGCGGCCTCCCGGATTTCGGGGAACGCCTGAGGGAGCGAAATCACACCCTCAAGCGGGCGCTGACCGATCCCAGGATTTTCAGCGGAATCGGAAATGCCTACTCAGATGAGATTCTGCTGGCCGCGGGATTGTCGCCGGTGGCCATGAGCCAATCCCTCGACGGCGAAGAGGTCTCCCGTTTGTTCGACGCCGTCCGGGAACAGCTCGAACTTTGGATCGACCGGCTTCGCAAGGAACGCGGCGACGCATTTCCCGGGAAGGTCACCGCCTTCCGCGACGAAATGGCGGCCCACGGCAAGTTCGGCCAGCCCTGCCCGCGCTGCGGCACCGAAATACAGCGCATTCGCCACGCGGCCAACGAGACGAACTATTGTCCCCGCTGCCAGACCGGGGGCAAACTCCTGGCCGACCGCTCCCTGTCCCGGCTGCTCAGGAAGGATTGGCCGCGCACCATCGAGGAGTTGGAGCAACGGACCTCCCGCGATCCGGCGTTATGACTAGGGTCCGGACTCAATTGATTGCGTCATGGCCGGGCCCAGACCCGGCCATCCACGGGTGCGCCGCCCCCCGAAACGTGGATGCCCGGATCAAGTCCGGGCATGACGATAAAGTAACAATAACCACGTCATGGCCGGGCCCAGACCCGGCCATCCACATGTATTGCCCGCCACCAGGCGTGGATCACCAGCCTACGCCGTCCGAAAGTCGGCTTCGGCCGACTGAAGGCCGGGTCAAGCCCGGTGATGACGACAGCGGGTGAGGGGGAAAGCTTGAACCGCAACTCCGCTAAAACGAGAATACCCTAATTGAGTACAGACCCTGAAGCAGTATCCATTTCCGGGAACGAATTTCATGAAGAGCATTTTTCTTGCCGGCGCCGTTTTGGGCGCAATCGCTTTCGGATCCGCCGTCCATGCCAGGGACAACGTCCTGTTGATCATCGCCGACGACATGGGCGTCGAGGCTTTGGGATGCTACGGGATCGGAAGGGACACGGCCCCGACGCCGAATATCGACGCGCTGTGCGAGCGCGGGGTAGTGTTCGAGAATTTTTGGTCTCAATCCACCTGTTCGCCGACGCGGGCGACGATCCTGACCGGGCGCTACGGTTTCCGCACCGGGGTCGGGGGGCCGGCCGGCGGATCGAACCCGGGCATCGGCCTGAGCGAGCCGTCGCTCTTCAAACTCCTTACGGCGCATGCCGGCGGGCCCTATGACAGCGCGGTCATCGGCAAATGGCATCTCTCCGATCAGCGCAACGGCGGAGACGACAACCCGGCCCGGATGGGCGTGCCGCACTATGCTGGTTTCATGCGGGGCGGCCTGCGCGACTACTTCTCCTGGCGAAAGGTGGTGAACGGCCGGACCGAATTGGTCGAGCGGTACGCGACGACCGAATTCGTCGATGATGCCCTCCGCTGGCTGGAACCGCGAAAGGGGAAGCCGTGGTTCCTGTGGCTGGCGATGACCGCGCCCCATGCCCCGTTTCATAAACCGCCGGAGGAACTGCTGGCCGACGAATTCAAGGGCCTTCCCGATTATCCACCGGGCCGGGACGCCCGCGGACACTACAAGGCGATGATCAACGCCATGGACACCGAAATAGGCCGTCTGCTGGAGGGGATCGGCGAGCGCGAGCTGGCGAAAACCAACGTCATCTTCATGGGCGACAACGGCAGCCCCGCGCGGGTCGTCGGCGCGCCGTTCACCCGGCGAACCGCCAAGGATACCCTCTACGAGGGCGGGGTGCGGGTCCCGCTGGTCGTCGCGGGGCCCGCCGTGGACGGCGGGGGACGCACGTCGAAGGCGCTGGTGAACTCGACGGACCTGTTTGCGACCATACTCCATATGGCCGGTGTCGATGCCCGCCGGGCCGTCCCGGCGGATATCAGCCTCGATTCGGTGAGCTTCCTGCCGGTCCTGGCATCCGCGGCTGCGGAAGGCTCCCGGGCGTTCATATTTACCGACAAGTTCGGTGAACGCCGCCGCCGCGGATTTCGGGCCCGGAACCGTCAAGGCGGCGGCGCTGGCGCCGGTGCGCCGGGTCCCCGCCCGAACGCCGGCGGCGGACGAAGAGGCGGCCGGCCGCCATCCAAGCACGGCCAGGCGATTCGCGACCATAGCTACAAGCTCATTCGGTTTACCGACGGATCGGAGGAGTTCTATGACCTCAGGCAAGATCCGTTCGAGCGGCGCAACCTGACCGCATCCGGCCTGTCCGGCGAGGCCGCCAAGCACCGGCAGGCATTGCTAGAGCACCTCTCCCGCCTGACCGCATCGCGATAGGGGCCAACGCTTCAAGCGGTCAAGCGGCTCGGGAATCCGGGACCGACATTTCGATATCTCCCGCTGGCTCAGGCTTGACCCATCACTCCAAATCCCGGAAGCTCATCCCGCTACGTCAATCAGACCCGCTTGGTCGGGTCGCCCGCTGAATAAAACAGCCCTTGATCCGGCTCGGGTAGCTCCCGCGCCCGGCGAATAGGCGGGACATCTTCCATTCTGGTTGACGTAGCAACGGCCCGGCACCCGCTGGGCTGGCGCTCGGTGGAGGATGTAGGGGCGATGATTGTTCAGTCACCTATCAGCGGAGACAGGAAGCAAGTCCGAGGGCCGTGTCATCGCCTCCGGTGTTTAACGATGATTTTCGCAACCATGCTCGCGGCCACGTACGCGATCGCTGCCGATGCCGTTGCCGCCGATTACATCTGGCCGGTCGTGAGAGTGGTCGATGGCGACACGATCCAGGTCGATGCGAGCGCGGACATGCCGGCCGAACTGGCGTCCATCAAAGTCCGGTTGCGTGGTGTGGATACACCGGACAAGGGCCGGTGGGCGAAGTGCGAGGCCGAAAAACGGGCCGCGCTTGAGGCGACGGACTTCACCAAGCGCACAATCGGTGACGCCGCCAGCATTGTCGTTCGCGATCCCTCATGGGGCAAGTGGGGAGGTCGGGTCATCGCCAACCTCATCCTGGACGGACGGCCCCTGTCTGCGCTGCTTATCAAAGCCGGCCACGGTCGGGTTTACGATGGGAAGAAGCGTAAACCCTGGTGTCCCAAGTAATTCCCAATCCAAACGCTCGGAGACGACGAATGACCATGCGCCGACTTGCCCTGCCGACGGTTGCCCTGTCCGTCATGCTGGCGGCACCGTCCAGTGCTGCGGAGAAAGTCACGAGGATTAGCGATCATATCAGACTTTGGAACGACTGCCGATCAGTGGGGTTGTTGGTCGAATCACTACCTGATGACGCCGCGAAAATCGGACTCCGAGTGGAAGACATTGAAACGACAATACGGAGTCGTTTGCGTGGCGCTCGAATTTATACCGAGAGAGATTCTAGAAGGGCTACGAGTCTCTACGCCCATGTCGCGCTTCTCAAACCCGCCTTTAACGTCCTTTTGGAATACAGACGAACTGTGGAAGTACAGTATCCCGCAGTTCTAAATTTACAGTATAAGGGCCATCAGTTGGAAATAACGGAATTCCCGTTGCTGACCACCGTTTGGAAGTTGGGGACGATAGGGACATACGGCGGCGATTCTGGATTTATTCTGTCTGTTGTTGCAAGACACACCGATAAATTTATCGACGAATATCTTAGGGTTAACCGGGACTCCTGCGAAAAGCGGTCCCCCGTCCGATGACCTCGAAGGATCGGCACTATTGCATATAATTCCCAAAATATTTGTCCAGGGTGTTACGTAACACCTATTGGCTTGGCGTTTGAACAGCCTGACCAACTAATCATCTCTCGCAACAATATGGGACCTAAAACGTGATGTGGTATTGGGTGAAGAAAATACGCGACTATTTTGTTGTGCGTAAAGTAAAGCGAAGAATCACCAAGTGAAGGAAGACCCGAGAATTTAGCTCGCTATCACCTTGGGCACTATCGTATATAATTCCCCATTTTAAAGGGCATTAAAGTCGGGTCATTCGCCCTCTCCGTCGCTTTCAACCAGCGCACCCAAGCCGGCTTGATGAAGGCAATCCTGGATATTCTTTCGCTCGCGAGCCAATTCAGCCAGTTCGCCAAGATGGTTGCTGATTTCGGCCCAGGGGACCGCATCGAACGCCTTCTTGGTCTTCTCGTAATCGCCGAAGTTCATGTTTCGGAGCGACACGGTGGCCGTTTCGGCTCCCGCCCCCTTCTCATGCAGGAAGCCCTTGACGCTGGCAATCTGCCTTTGAATCTCGGCATATTGCCGCGCCAAGCGGCCCACGCCCGCGTCCGTTTCGTCTTCTGTCATTGCGTGGCCCTCCATTCGGCCATTTTTGGATCAAGTATGGGAATACCACCGGTCATTTCGGTTCACCCTGTTCAATTTTGAAGCCCCTGGCGATCAGGCACTGATCTACATACGAGTTCCGGTGCCACGGAGTCGGATCCGAGGGCTTCCCTGTTCCAGCACCGATCGCTTCATATGCGGCGATTCGGCACTTCGCCTTTGCCTTCTCTTGTTCGGCGGGCGGCAACGTTGGATGCACCCATACCGGCGATTGCGGGCGCTCGTAGACGAAAATGATGTAATAGACCCCCCAGCCGATGAGGCAGACCATAACCAGCATGGAGGCAATCCCCAAAATATCGCCGAATGACAGATTAATATCGGATTTGGTCAATGCGCTTGCATTGCCAGCAACCCATCGCCAGACCGGATAGAGTGAAAACAACATCATAATCAGGCCAATGGAGACCCCGAGATAATTCCACCAATGCCATTCTGCGCCGATCATGCCGAGCGCCTCCGCCCATCCCCGTATTTGCTCCGGGATGGTAGGTAGAGAAAGCAGCAGCACGAACGCCGAAACCGCGAAGAATATGGCGGGGCCGGTCCGCATCCCTCGACTCTGGGAGATTCCCCTTCGGGCGTAAAGTAATCTTTGTAAGCCCCTTCATTTAGGGCATTGAGGCCGGGCCGGGTCGAAGACCCCGCCGCCGCCATGCGCGTCCCGGCCGGCGTTGACGGGGAGAAGCCGGCGCTCAGCGGGTGATGGTGATCTTGTCCGTACTCACATGACGGTTGGGGTCGCCCTCGGTTGCATGCCAGTGGGCTTCCTCGGTGAGGCCTGTCGCCCCGCTGTCCGCCGAGCCCAGCAGGTAGCGGCCGTTTTCATCCCGGACCAGACGGCCCGCCTGACGAAGCGCATCGAGTTCAAGCGCGATTTCCCGCCCGTCCCGGCTGCCGAGCGCCTCCATGATCTCGGTGAAGTAGATGGGACCGGCCTCCAGCGCCTGCTCGACGGTCTGGTAGCGCGCCGAGCCCTGCAAGTCGGGCGCGCCCGAGACGGTGGCCATCAGGGAGCCCTTCTTGGACATGGGCATGGTGAGGTCGAAGCCCGCCTTGGCCCCGGTCGGTCCGTCGGTCTCCAATGACGGGTCCATGGGCATGCCCATTATCCCGGTCATCACGATGATGTCCCGGTCGGCCTGAAAGCGCGACGCCATGGCCCAGTCCATTTCGTCCTGGGACCGGATATCCACGTCCGCGTCGGTGACGAAGACGTGCTTGGCGCTGAACACGCCGCCCAGCAAGGTGGAAATGACGTTTCGCGCCTGACCCGGCCGCTGCTGGTTGATGGCGATGCGGATTTGCTGCCCTTCGGCCCCGGACTGCGGCACGTGAACCGCCCGGACATCGACCCGGGCCGCCTTGAGCATGGCCCAAATTTGAGCTTCGAGCCGGATGCTCATCATGGCCGCCGATTCCACCTTGGCGAGGCTCTTGCCCGAACCGTGGAGCAGGGTCTGGTGCAGCACGTCGTCGCGGTGGGTGATGGCCGTAACGTGGAAAACCGGATCCATGTGCATGGCGCCGTAGTAGCCGACATACTCGCCATAGGGTCCTTCGGGCTCCACATAGCCGCGTTCGTCGAGGTAGCCTTCGACCACCATCTCCGCATCGGCCGGCACCATGATGTCGTTGGTCAGGCTCTTGACCAGGGGAACCGGCTCGCCGCGCAGCGTGCCGACAAGGGTGATTTCGTCCGCCGGGATTCGCATTCCGGCGGCCATGAAGTCGATGGGGTGGGAGCCGAGGGCGAAGCTGATGGGCAGCTTTTCACCGCGGCGCACCGCGGCGCGGTAGATGCGCTGCAAGTCGGAGGGCGCAGTCACATTGGTCCCGCATTCGCGCTTGTTGCGGAGGCTCAGACGCCGGCAGCCCACATTGGTGACGTCATTGTCGACATCGAACGCATAGTCGATGGCCGACGAGATATACGTACTCCCGTCGAAAGCGTGCTGGGGGTGAAACGGCAGTTTGGTGAGGTCCGCGTCGTCGCCTTCGAGCACCACCTGCTGCGCCGGGGCCTGGTCCCTGTCGACATGCACCACCGGCTGCTTGTTGTTCAGCCGGGCCTGGAAAGCCGGAACGACCTCTTCGACCGTGGTCTCGAGCGCGACCGCGAGACGCTTGCGGCTGCCCATGACGTTGGCGACCAGTTCCTGCTTCTCGGGACCCGCGCTCTTGAACCGCACTGCCTTGTCGCTGGCCTCGACGATCTTCGAAATGTCGGCCAGCGCCACGTTTTCGTCGTGGGTTTCGACCTCGCCCTCGTCATCGAGGCGTTCGATAAAGCGGCGCAGACGGAATTTCTCCGTATCGACGGCCGCGCTTGCTGAATCCGGCACGATGTTCTCCCCTGTTGTACTCAGCGTTGTGCCGCTGAAATCTTCTCGCTGCCGCCGTACATCTTTCGCAGTTCGGCCTTGAGAATTTTACCCATTGCGCTCTTCGGCATCTCTTCGACGAACGCCATCCTGCGCGGAATTTTATAGCTCCCGATGCGGCCCCTGCAATGCTCGATGACCGCTTCCTCGTCGAGCGAGGAGCCCGGCACCGGAACGATGACGGCGAACAGCGCCTCGCCGAACTTCTCGTCGGGCACGCCGATAACCGCGGTTTCGTGGACCTCCGGGTGCTGATAGAGGGCGGCCTCCACCTCGGTGGTATAGACGTTTTCGCCGCCGGTGATGACCATGTCCTTCTTGCGGTCCTGTACGAACAAATAGCCGTCCTCGTCGAGGCGGCCGACGTCGCCGGTGTGGAACCAGCCATCCTTGAAGGCCGCCGACGTTTCCTCGGGCCGGTTCAGATAGCCGCCGGAGACGTTGGGTCCGCGGACCACCACTTCGCCGGAATCGTCGGGCGAAACCTCGTTTCCGTCCGGGCCGAGAATCTTCATGTCGACGCCGACCACGGGCCGGCCGGCGCTTCTGAGGATTTCCAGGTCGCCGCTGTCGATGGCCTGGCGGTGTTCCGGCGGATCGAGCGTCGTCAGGATGGGGGATGTCTCGGTCAGACCGTAGCCCTGCAAAATATCGGCGCCGTCGAAGGCCTCCATGGTGCGCTTGATCCATTCGGCGGCCATGGGGGACGAGCCGTAAAGCATCACCCTGAGCGACGAGAGATCGAAGCTCCCGAAACTCTCCTCGCCGAGGGTCATGATGATCATGGTCGGCGCCATCATGCAGGCCGTGACCTTGTAATCCTGGATGGCGCTCAGCACGTCGACCGGCGTGAATACGGGCAGGAAGCAGTGCGCCGATCCGACCAGGGTAAAGCCGGTCGCCAGCAGGTCGGCGGCATGGAACATGGGCGGGATATGCAGGTAATTGTCATCGATGGCCGCGCCCATGACGAGGCCGACCTGCATCCCGTTCGAAACGATATTCAGGTGGGTGAGGGGAACGCCCTTGCTGCGCCCCGTGGTGCCGCCCGTATAGAGCATCAGCGCGATATCGTCCTCGGCGGCGGGATGGGGCGGCAGGGGTTCGTGACCGGCGATCAGCCCGTCGGCGGACGGCCACGGCACCCCGTCGGTCTCGGGCCCCAGGAACACCAGATGATCCTTCCAGGGGGCGAGCTCCGGCGCATCGGCCAGATCCTCGAATCCGGGACCCAGCAGCAGCCATGAACACTCCGCGTTTTCCAGGATGTACCGGATCTCCGGCGGCGCGAGGCGCATGTTGATCGGCACGGGCACCGCCCCGGACCAGTATCCGGCATAGAGCGCCTCCTGATAGCGGAACGTATTGGGCGAAACGATCCCGTACCGGTGGGTCGGCCCGATGCCCAGCGATCCCAGGCCGCCCGCCAACCGGGCGATGCGGTCGGTTTCTTCCGCCCACGAGTAAGTCGCTTCGGTATCGATGATTGCCGTCTTGCCGCCGAACACGCGCTCCGCGCGGGTCAGCGCCGAGGTCATGGTCAACATGGAAGGCCTGCCCTGTGTATTCTATGGTTGCATCGATTGTAGCGCCGTTCCGGGGACAAAATCCAACCCGGATCGCGCGAGCCACCGGTACGAAGGCCACGCCATGACCAAATCCAATTCCCGCCCCGGGCCGTCGACACGGGCCATCCATGCGGGCGAGGGGCCGGATCCCGCGACCCGGGCGGCCGCGCCCAATATCGCCATGTCGACGACCTTCGTCGCCGACGACCTGGTCGGCTTCTCCGCGCACGATCAGGAGGACGACGCGCCGTTCATCTATACCCGCTGGGGCAATCCGACTGTCCGAATGCTGGAGGACAAGATCGCGGCGCTCGAGGGAACCGAGGCCTGTCTTTGTCTGGGTTCCGGCATGGCCGCGGCAAGCGCCATATTTCTAACGGCCTTGTCCGCCGGCGATCATACCATCGTCTCGGACGTCTCCTACGCCGGTGTCGCCGAACTGGTTCGCGATACGCTGCCGCGCCTGGGCATCGAGATTTCGCTTGTCGACATGACCGATCTCAGGGCCGTCGAGGCCGCCGTCCGCCCGAATACCAAACTCATCCATACGGAAACGCCGGCCAACCCCATTTGCCGGCTGACGGACCTGCCCGCAATCTCCGCCATCGCGCAGGCCGCCGGCGCCCTGCACTCGTGCGATGCGACATTCGCGTCTCCGGTCGGCCAGTCCTCGGCCGGGCTCGGGGTCGATCTGGTGATGCAGTCCAGCACCAAGTATATCGGCGGTCACGGGGATGCGGTCGGCGGGGCCGTCTCCGGGCCGAGGGAGCTGATAGAGAAGCTGCGGGCGGAGGCGGCCGTTCACTACGGCGGCGTGCTGTCTCCGTTCAATGCATGGCTGATCGCGCGCGGCGCCGCGACCCTGCCGATCCGGATGCGGGCCCACCAGGACGGCGCCATGGCGGTCGCCGAATGGCTCGAAGGCGATCCCCGGGTCAGCCGGGTGATCTATCCCGGCCATCCGAGCCACCCGCAGCACGATCTCGCCAGGCGGCAGATGGAAAACTTCGGGGGGATGATGGCATTTCAGGTCGGCGACGCGGCAACGGGCGCCGGGATCGCCCGGCGGATGACCGAAGAACTCGAAGTGATCCACTATGCGGTTTCCCTGGGCCACCATCGGTCGCTGATCTGGTGGATGCCCACGGACGAACTCAACGACAGTTCGTTCCGGCTCGAAGGCGGGCAGTTCGAGCATTTCCGGGACTACGCCGGCGACGGATTCTTCCGCTTTTCCGTCGGACTGGAGGACCCCGAGGATCTGATCGCCGACCTGGACCGGGCGCTGGGTTAGGGGGCATTTCCATATCACCCTCACCCATTTTAAGATTCACCCCCACCCCAACCCACCCCCATCGCGGGGGGGGGCGGAAATATTCCCACACCCCCCGAGGGAGAGGGATGCGGAGGCGTGGCGAGCCAGCGAGCCCGAGCCGCAGCGGGG
>JAJDXO010000020.1 GCA_022823235.1 Rhodospirillales bacterium | reverse complement strand
GCCCGCTTACTTGCCACGGCATGTAAGGTCGACGGGACCGACATGTTGGGAAAACGTGTCGACAAGAGCAGGATACATCGACATGGCCTTTGACCCCGATCGCCTGTCATGGACTGCGGCCGCCTTCCGATTTGCCGCAGTGCCTGCAGTGTAGGGCATTGAATAAACGTTGTGTCGTCCACTCATCTGTAAATTTTGATGAGGGCTGGCAAGGGAATCAAATCGAAGAGGGCTGGATCCATACCAGCGAACACCCCGCTCCCATTCGGAATGACGGAACCATTGAACTGGACCCTCTTCACACGCGACCAGCGGCCAACGGCGGCCAGTCAAGTATACAAGTCCCATAGAAACCGCAAGCAACGGTGCAAGCCTTTTGGTGAAACCTGATTTCTGCAGGTTAGCGATTGCAGCACTGCATTCATACACCTATAGAGCATGCATCGAAGGCATGATGGAGAATTGACTATGGCCATGCTGACCGTGTGCAACCTGCCCGACGAGGTGCATCGCGCTCTGCGTGTGCGGGCAGCTCTGAAGGGCCGCAGCACCGAGGCCGAGGTGCGCGCTATCCTGGAGGCAACAGTCCTGCCGGAAGGGCGGGCCGCGCTGGGAACGCTGCTGACCGCCGTCGGCCGGCGCGCCGGGTTGACGGATGAGGAATTCGCGGGCTTCGCGCAACGCGATACCGCTCCGGCACGGCCGATCGATCTGGAATGATTCTGGTAGACACCAACGTGGTGTCGGAGCCGCTGCGCAAGGCTCCGGACCCGCGCGTCGCCGAATGGCTCGACGCACAGGCATTGGAAACGCTGTATCTGTCGGCCATCACCGTCGCCGAGTTGCGTTTCGGGGTCCGGTCGCTGCCGCCCGGCCGCCGCCGGGACCGGCTGCATGAGGATCTGGAGCGGCAGGTGTTGCCCATGTTCGCCGGGCGGGTGCTGTCCTTCGACCTTGCGGCCTCGCAGGCCTATGCCGAACTGATGGCGAAGGCTCGATCCGAGGGGCGGACGATCCCGGTGTCCGACGGCTACATTGCGGCGACCGCGGCGGCCAATGGCATGACGGTGGCGACGCGGGACACGGCGCCGTTCGAGGCGGCGGGATTGAAGACTGTCGACCCATGGACGGTGTAGGAAGCGACCGGTGTGCCGTTTGGCTGTTCATCGAAGATTTTTTTTCGATCAAACTCCAGGCGCGGCGTGTCCCCCCTTGCGCCCCCTCAGCTACGCAAGTGTATGATTCCATGCAGGAAATCCCCTACCGGTCCCGTTTGACATGGCCGAATTACGGGTCCAAATCGACTCCCGGTAGCATAGTGTTGCGGGAGATGCCGGGAGATGCCGGACAGGGAACATCGCGGGATTGCCGTCATAGGCGGCGTGGCGGCGAACGACAACCTCGGCTCGGGGGCCGGGGGTCAGGCAGAATCCCGGAGAGGGAAGCAACCGACTCCATTCTGAAGCACCATCATGTGCACCTGCCCCAGGTAGGACTTTACCTGTTGCGCTTCCTCCGTGAGGGGAACCAGATCACGCACGTCAATCCACCCCTCAGGAGAGAATGTCGCTTCACCAGGCTTTGAGGCATGCATCGTTGCCATATCGTGAGCATCCGCGACAAACGGTATCGACGGCCCGCTGAAATCGATTTTGTGTCCCAGGGAGCCATGGATGACAAGATTGCGTGTCGGCCAATTTTTCAGCAGCCAAGTGCGTAAATTTCCGCCCGGAACGGTGCATTCGAGGGATTTTCTCAAATCCTCGGGAAACGACGGATGCTCAGGAAACGGCCAAATGACTTGCAGTTCCCGGTCCGGAACGGTGCGTTCGACCAGTTTTTGAAACGTCTGCCGACGCAGGTGCTTTCGCCGCTCTTGGAGAGTTTGCCCGTCCCGCAGTTGAAATTCGTTTTCGCCGACTCGCATCAACCAAAGAGTGCGGATATCCCTTTCTATGTCTGCACAGGCCAATTGAAATCTGCCGAGTACCCGGGCGGTCCATTCGTCTCGCTCTTCGGCCTCTCGCATTTGTTCTTCGAAATTAAGCATCGCCATCCAAACCCTTTGTCGTCACCATACGCGCCCGCCCGTTTGCAACGACCGGGTGAAACAAGGGAAGCGCTATGCTAGTCAACCCTGGCCTCCGGTAGGTACTATAGCGGGCCAAAATTTAAGTTTGGAGAAGGGCATGGCAGATAGAGTGTGGGGCATACACATGGCCGATCTCGACCCGTCAATTCCGGTCGACCAAGGATTTGTCGGCATTGGTTGGGACAAGATGAGGGACTTATCAAGTTTGGAACGGACCCGAGATTCATTCAAACTTCGTTATGCCGAGGCTTATCCTGACGCCGTTGCCGGCGCCATACCGGTGCAGGCCGGCGTCCTCTACAGGTTTGTTTGCGAAGTTGCCGTTGGCGACATTATCGTATTTCCGTCTAAGCCGGACCGCATGGTTCACCTTGGCAGAGTTGTTAGCGACTATAAATTTGACCCATCCTCGGTCGATTCTTACCCTAACCGACGAAATATCGAATGGCTCAAACATCTACCTCGAGCGAATTTTTCACAATCGGCCCTCTATGAAATTGGCTCGGCCATCACGCTGTTCCAGATTTCAAGCAACACCGAGGAGTTCCTCGCTGCATTAACAGGTGAAGAGAGCAGTGCGGATGCGGTGGATGCAGCCACCGTTGTGGAGGTGTCGCAGCAGGTCGAGGAAAGTACCGAGGATTTCGTCATCAAACGATTGAAGACAAATATTACCGCATACGAATTCGAAGAATTTGTGGCTCATTTATTGACTTGCATGGGGTACCACGCCAGACCAACACAAGCCTCATCGGACGGCGGGATCGACGTAATTGCCCATCGAGATGAGCTTGGATTCGAGCCGCCGATCATCAAGGTGCAATGCAAGCAGACTTTGGGACAGATCGGTCGGCCGGATGTGCAAAGGCTTCACGGTGCCATTGAGCAAGGGGAACATGGACTATTTATTACCCTTGGCGGCTTCAGTCCCGATGCGAAGACATTCGAACGCTCGAAACCAAACCTGCGCCTAATCGACAGGGATGCACTAGTGGAATTGATCTACACGCACTACAATAAATTTGATCCTCGCTACAAAATGATCCTACCCCTAAAACAAACCTACATACCTGGCCCGTCGCCAGGGACTGTCGAGTAGTTGCCCCCTACCTCTTCCCTCCGACCTCACCTATATTGATGGGTCATTCGCGATGGAGCGAAGGCAAGACCGATATAGCCCTGACCCTGTCGATTCCGCTGGCCCACGCGCTTCTCCGTTTGGTTCATCGCCAATTACAGAAGCCCCATGCTCTTGAAGCTAGCGACGCCGCCGCAGGCGACGACGATGTGGTCGTGTTGCTTGCCGTGCCAATGCACCTGCACTGAGGTAGAAAGCCGAGCCAAAAAAAATACTACTTCCGTTACCCATAACATGAGGGAGACGTGGGAATGAATGTTTCCGAACTTCTTAGATTTACAAGGTGGATGGCCGAACATGGCGAGACGGCGAAGCAAAAGTACGATGCCCTAACAGGCGTATTGTCGCACAACGCTTCTCAACCACAGAAGCAACCGGTTTTAGAGCCGCTAGATGACCTATTAGCGACGTTGATCTCTCTCCCGTTGCAACAACTCACTCTTGAGCAAGCAGACATGCTTGAACATCTCGGCGTGGACGGGTTCGTTGGCCGTAAGGGGTATAATTTCGTCGAACAAACTGTCCGGGCGGGCGACTACGACCCAGCCACCGCAGCTTCCCAAATTAGAGAGGCGAGAAACGCTATCGAGCAGTCGGTAAGCAATATGCGGATCATTCAGGATGCCCTGGAGAATCTCAATTTCATTGATGAAATAGATGCGATTGATACCAAAGAAATCACGCTGCGCCTTCAATTTAAAGACGAAGCATCAATCTCCAACGTGGTCCAATTAAAAGACTGGTCGAACGAATGGCACGAGATAATTCGGGGTGTCGCACTGTGTGTTGACCAAGCTCCAGAGCAGGCAAGAGTTGTCGGCGCTACAAACGGATCACTGATTTTAGTTCTGTCGGGAACATTAGCCGTTGTGACACTGATGGCGCTAATAGCCAAACATGTTTCCGGCATTATCAAGGAAGGTTTCGTCATTGCCGAAGCCGCAGAGGACCTGAAACAGAAGAAGCTTCTCACCAAGACCATAGAGCAGGAGTTTCAAAAGCGACGGGAGGAAATCGAGCGAGACGGCGTACAGAAGATCGTCGATGCAATTCGGAAGGAGCTGCCCGTTGACTTAGATGGTGAGAAGGATACGGCACTTCGCCGTTCAGTAGAGAAGTATCTGCGGTTCAACAAGCGCGGTGGGGAACTCGATTTCGTCTCGCCTCCGGAAGAGGTAGAGGATGGAGAGGAGGCAGGCGGTATGGATGCAGATGAAATCACCGCCTTTAGAAAGATTGTCGAGGAACTTCGTACCACAAGGGCCGAGCTAAAGATGCTAACCCACGCAGCCGATAAAGGGGCCGAGGCGGACGAGGCGGTCGAAGGGGACGACAAGGTTTGAGTAGCCGTATCTGCTGAACATTTCCAAGGGCTATCAATAAATATCAGCGCGCGGAGCACGCTCACAAATGACTCCGCAGTTTCAATTCGGTTGTTCGCCTGGATGCCCCGAAAAAGCCGGGCCATGACAGCTTATGCGGTCAGCGCACCCACAGGGCGAAGGTTGCCGGCCCGGAGACGGGGGTCGCCAGCGGACGGGGCCGAGGCCGTATCGACCTAACCCTTGAGTCGGTTCTCCGAAGGCATCTCGTCGATAAATTCGTCGACAATTGCCTTGAGCGCCGTCTTGAGGACACCTGTTTCAGCAATCAGGGCATCGTGCTCATGCGCATATCTCCAGTCGGTGAAGACATCCCTGTTCTGGCGCAATGCGGTTCTAATCCCCGGATAGGCCGGATAACCCGGCATGTTGCTTGGAACTTCCGGCATCTTGTCTTCAAGGCGTCTCCGCGTGTTCTCTCCCAGGCCATCGAACAATTCCAGAAGATCGTGAGTGAATGGCGGTTCATTGCCCTCTATGCGATGCCATGCCTTTAAGCCGATCTCGACGGCGAGAGACAGTAGAACCGGGATCGCTATAGTCGTTCCGTGACGCCAAACGCCGTCCCTCTCTTCAGCTCCGAGATGTTCCACGAGCCGCCCGAGTTCGTTTGCCCGGTACATCACCTCAAGGGGATGGTGCTTCCAGACGCTGTCCTGTGTCATTCAGCCCTCCCCGCTGACATCGTTTCCGCCTGTTCGGCCATTGTCCGTACCGCACCCGCCTCCAGAGACACGAAACCCGCGCCGAAACGCGGGCCTCCGAAATAGGGCAAGACGAACTTACGCCTCACGATGATAGATAGGCCCCTGCCCCGGCATGATCAAGCGGCCATGTTCACCCCCTCACCCAGCTACGGCTATGGCTCGCAAGCTCGCCAAGCCTTCGCATCCCTCTCCCCCTGAAGAAGGGGGAGAGGGGCTGAGGCATAAAATGATTGCGTCATGGCCGGCCGCCAGACGTGGACCACCGGGTCAAGCCCGGTGGTGACGGGTTTGGCATGGTGATGACGGCTTGCGGGTGAGTGAGGGAGAGGGTGGCGCTTTATAATGGAACCCCACCTACTCCGCCGCTTCCGACGTGACGGCCCCCTCGCCCTGGGCATCCTGAAGCTGGTGGATCGCCTGGCGGGCATAGGCCACCGCCTCGTCGTGCTTGCGGAAGAGCAGCGGCCGTTCCGGGTCCTTGTCGACGGCCCGCTGCTGGGCCTCGATGATCGCCTTGTCCTCGAGGAAGGCGTCGAGGATGTCCTGCCGGAGAGACCGCCCCTCGGGCGTGTCGAGCTTCACCCCCCGGGCCGACACGGCGAAGAAATAGTGGCAGGTGCGGTCCGTCACCGGGGTCGCCGAGTGCAGCAGCCTGAACGATACGCCGCCGTCCTGATGGCGGTTCTCCTGAGCGCCGGTCCCGGTATCCAGCGCGCCGCCCCATTGCAGCACCGTCGCCGGCGATACGTATTCGAAGTCCGACCACCGGTCGATGTTCCCCTCGAATCCCGCGGCATCGACGAATGACGGCGGCGCCGGCGCATCGATCAGCCAGCGCAGGAAGTGAGCGCCCCGTTCGGTCCGGGTGGCGGTCAGCGTCGCCTTGTTGTGGGAGTCGGGGAACCCGCCGATGGTCGTCCTGTGGACGTAGCCGAGGTGGGTGAGATCCATCAGGTTGTCGATCATGAACATGTAGTTGGCGGAAATGTCATACCGGTCATAGAAGAAATCATGGTCGTCGGTCTCCGGGTACGGGAAGTCGACGATCAGGCTCTCGTCGGCCAGGCCGGCCTCTCCCATCCAGACCCAGATGCCGTGCTGGCGCTCCACCACCGGGTAGGCCCGCACGCTGAACGCCGGGTTCGGCTCTTCCCGAGGGATCTCGACGCAGGCGCCGGTCCGGTCGAAGACCAGGCCGTGATAGCCGCACTGGATGCCCGACGGCACGAGATCGCCCTCGGTGAGCGGCGCCCCGCGGTGGCAGCAGCGGTCCTCGAGAACGGCCGCCTGGCCGTCGGCGTCCCGGAACAGGACGAGGTCGTCGCCGAGCACCGTCCGGCCGACGATCCCGTCGTCGATTTCATGCGACCAGCCGGCGAGATACCAGGAATTTCGAACCGCCGGCTCGATTGCGCGCCCCATCATGGCGAAGCTCCCATCATCGATTGGTTTCACCCATTACACGCCCCGGCGCGCCGAAATTTCAAGGAATTCCTGCAACCTGTCCGTTCCGGGAACGGGCCGAAACTCCCTCTCCCCCGGAGGGAGAGGGATGCGGAGGCTTGGCGAGCTTGCGAGCCTAGCCATAGCTGGGTGAGGGGGATTGTCGTTTCACCCCCACCCATTTTATGACTCACCCCCACCCCAACCCTCCCCCGTCAAGGGGGAGGGGGATTTGGTGGGTCCCCTCGCCCACGCGCTTCGCCCCCTACAGCAGCCCCATGCTCTTGAAGCTCGACGCGCCGCCGCGGGCGACGACGATATGGTCGTGGAGCACGATCCCCAGCTTCCCGGCCGCCTCCTTGACCTCGTTGGTCATGTCGATGTCGCCCTGGGACGGCGTCGGGTCGCCCGACGGATGGTTGTGGACCATGATGATCGCCGTCGCGCCCAGCTCCAGCGCCCGCTTGACCACCTCGCGGGGGTAGACGGCGGTCTGGTCGACGGTTCCCCGCTGCTGCACCTCGTCGCCGATGAGCATGTTCTTGCGGTTGAGAAAGAGCAGCCGGAACTGCTCGGTCTTCTCCGGCCCCATCTCCGCCCGGCAATAGTCCATCAGCGCCTGCCAGGAGCTCAGCACCGGTTTTTCCATCACCTCGTCGCGCATCAGCCTAAGCGCGGCGACCCGCACCGTCCTGATCGCCGCGACCACGGCATCGCCGACGCCGTCCACCTCGCGAAGCGCATCCGCATCGGCCCTCAGCACTTCGGCGTAAGTTTCGAACTTGGCGATCAGCGCCTTGGCGAGCGGCTTGGTATCGCCCCTCGGCAAAGCCTGAAACAGCAGCAGTTCCAGCAGTTCGTAGTCGGCGAGGGCGTCGCCGCCGGATTTCAGGAAACGCTCGCGGAGCCGCGCCCGGTGGCCCGCATAGTGAGGCTTGGGAGACTTCGCGCCCGGCATCCAAACGCCCGCCGGAAGACTAGCCGTAGGGCGGCTTGTCGCGGCCGGCCGGCGAGGTGGTGAAGATCTCGTGGCCGTCGGCGGTCACCGCGATGGTGTGCTCGAACTGCGCGGACAAGGACCGGTCCTTGGTGACCGCCGTCCAGCCGTCGCCGAGAATTTTGACCTCGTGGCGGCCGGCGTTCACCATCGGCTCGACGGTGAAGAACATTCCCTCGCGGAGGACGGGGCCCTCGCCGGGATTGCCGAAGTGGAGAATGTTCGGCGCGTCGTGGAAAATCCGCCCCACGCCGTGGCCGCAGAAATCCCGGACGATGGAATAGCGGTAGGGCGCGACGAACCGCTCGATGGCGTCTCCGATATCGCCGACCGTGGCGCCCGGCTTCACCACCCCGATGCCCTCCATCATGGCCTCGTAGGTGACGTCGATCAGCCGTTTGGATTTGATGCTGACGTCGCCGACGTAGAACATTCGGCTGGTGTCCCCGTGCCATCCGTCGACGATGGGCGTCACGTCGATGTTGATCACGTCGCCGTCCTGGAGGACCTTGTCGCCGGGAATGCCGTGGCACACCACATGGTTCACCGAGGTGCAGATCGACCTGGGGAAGCCCCGGTAGTTGAGCGGCGCGGAGATTCCGCCGCGCCCGGCGATGAAATCCGCGCACAATTCGTCCAGACGGCCGGTGGTGACGCCGGGCTCGATATGATCGGCGATGAAATCGAGGGTTTCGGCGGCCAGCCGGCCGGCCTTCCGCATGCCTTCGAAGTCGCTTTCGGTATGTATCTTTATGCTGCGCGGTTCGGCATCCAAAATGTCGCTCCCGTTAATCAGGCGGCGGATTATACACCCCCGCCCGGCAATCCCCAATTCTCCTCAGAGCCTGATGTCGACCGGGCCGGCGACCCTGACGCCGGCGGTCTCCACATGGCAGCCGTAGGCCACCACCTCGACGCCCGCGTCCCGGGCCTTGTCCAGCGCCTCGGCGTAGGCCGGATCGATGTCGCCCGCCAGCGTGAACCCGGAACAGTCCGGACGCTGGACCAGATAGAACATCACCGCGCGATTGCCCTCTGCCGCCTGATCGGCCAGCTCGTAAAGGTGCTTGGTGCCCCGCGCGGTGACGGCATCGGGAAATTCGGCGAGGCCGCCCCGTTTCATGGTGACGTTCTTCACCTCGACGAAACAGGCGGGCTTGGCGTCGTCCTCCAGCAGGATGTCGATCCGGGAGTTCTTGCCGTACTTCACTTCCCGGCGGAGGGAGCCGTATCCCCGCAGTTCCCCGGCCGCGCCCCCTTCGATGGCTTCCTGGACGATCCTGTTCGGATGCTGGGTGTTGATGCCGACCAGCGCATCGCCCACGCGGATCAGCTCCCAGGTGTATTTGAGCTTGCGGTCGGGGTTGCGGGCCGGCGACAGCCACACCTCGGAGCCGGGCTCGTTGACGGTGAGCATGGTGCCCGAATTGGCGCAGTGGGCGGTGACCTCCGAACCATCCTCGAGGACGACATCGGCCAGGAACCGCTTATAGCGTTTGACAAGGGTGCCCTTGATCAGGGGGTCGGGGAATTCCATCCGCCGAGCCTATCGGAGCGGTCCCGCCCGGGCAATCACCCGTCGAATCACCCGTCCTCGGCGCCGAGAATATCGGTCAGCGAAACCTCGCCGGACCCTCGGGGCAGCGGCTTGGGCTGGGTATCGGCAGGCGCCCACGCGGTGAGGGTGATCATCTCGAAGGTCGCCGGCACCCGGCCGTCCGCATCGGCGTACATCTCCCTGTACAGCTCGGCGGCGCGCGGGAAAACCCCGCGGCGGGCGAAAGACCGCTGCCGGGCCGCGACCGAGTTGGCCTCCCCCATCCCCCTGAGATCGCCGAGCAGCCTGAACGGCTCGGCATAGGAAACGGTCAGGATGCTCGTATCGGCGACCGGCAGGGCGAACCCGGCCCGGCCCAGCAGGTCGCCGGCATCGCGCACGTCGGCGAACGGCAACACCCGGGGGCCGGCGCCGCCGGAAAGTTGCGTATCGGCGGCGAGCAGGGCGGAACGCAGCTCGCGGAGCGTCCCGCCGCCCAACATCACCGCCAGAAAAAGGCCGTCGGGCTTGAGCGCTTGGCGCGCCTGAACCAGGCAGCCCGGCAGGTCGTTCACCCAATGAAGGGTGAGGCAGCTGATGACCAGATCGAAGCTCGCCGGCGCGAACGGCAGCAGTTCCTCGTCGGCCGCCACCCGGCGGCCCGGCGCCCGGCTTACCATCGCCTCGGACAGGTCGCACTGGACGAGCAGTTCGGCGCCGTGTTCGGGTTCGAGGTAATCGGCGAGGAAGCCGTCATGACAGCCGAGATCGAGTACGGCCGCGAAGTTCCGCTTGATATCGGCGAGCCGGCCGGCCAGCCCCTCGGCCGCCTCCCGGAACAGAAAATCATAGCCGCCCAGCCCCGCCGCGGCGCGGTCGCGGTGGGCGCGCACGGCGCGCCGGTCGAAAATCTCGAATTCCCGGTTCATGGGCGGGTTATGCCACGGAATCGGCCAGGCTGTCATTGCGCGGGCGGCACGCCTCGCGGTTAAATGCCGGGGAAATGGATGAGACATGGATGGCACCGGGCACCTGAAACACCGTCACGAGGGCAGCGCCGCCGGCGCAGGTTCGCCCGGCCGCCTGGCCGCCCGCGCCATGGACGTCCTGTTTCCGCCCCAGTGCCTGCGATGCCGCGCGCTGGTCGAGGGGCCGGGCAGTCTGTGCGGCGATTGCTGGCGCGAGGTGAGCTTCGTCGCCGAACCCTATTGCGCGTGCTGCGGACATCCGTTCGCCCACGACGTCGGCGAGGACGCCCTGTGCGGGGCTTGCACGGCCCAGCCGCCAAGCTACGCCCGAGCCCGCGCGGTCATGGTCTACAACGATGCCAGCCGCGACCTGGTGCTCGGCTTCAAGTACGCCGATGCCACCCACGCCGCACCGTCCTATGGCCGATGGCTGGCCCGGGCGGGACGCGCGTGCCTCGCCGACGCCGACATGCTGGTCCCGGTCCCGCTTCATTGGATGCGGCTGTTCCGCCGGCGCTACAACCAGGCGGCGCTCCTTGCCCACGCCCTCGCCAAGGAGACGGGAATACCGGTTTCGCCCCGGGCGCTCGTGCGCCGGCGGCGCACCCCGCCGCTCGGCCGCCTCAACCGGGAGGCGCGCCGTCAACGGCTGGCGGGCGCCATCGCGGTCAACCCCGGGCAGGCGCCGGACCTGAAGGACCGCCGTGTGGTGCTGGTGGACGACGTCATGACCACCGGCGAAACCGTCGAAGCCTGCGCCCGGCAGGTCCTGCGCGCGGGCGCCCGGTCGGTGGACGTCCTGTCGCTTGCCCGCGCCGTGCGCACGGAGGTTTGAGCGTCCGTTGCCTCCTCGGGGGCTGGCGGCGGCGCCGTAATGCTCTATAAATCGAATTGGATGATAACGATTGTCAAAAGGCGGGTCCGGACGGTTGGCCAAGGTGGAAATCTATACATCGCCCTTCTGCGGCTTCTGCTGGCGGGCGAAATCGCTCCTCAAGGGTAAGGGCGTCGACTTCGAGGAATTCGACGTCATGCTTCACCCCAGGCGCCGGGCCGAAATGCTGGAGCGGGCCAACGGCGGGCACACCGTGCCGCAGATCTTTATCGACGATGAGCACGTGGGCGGCTGCGACGATTTGCTGGCGCTCGACGCCCAGGGCCGGCTCGATCCGATGCTCAAACCGGCGGGCGCGTAAGCGCCCCGGCCCAACCCCTTGCATTAGGCTCAGGACCTATAAACGGCTTGTCGACGGAGTTGTGACGTGGTTGACGGCCGCATCTTCCAGTCGCCGGGCCGAGAGTGCAGCGGCCGGCGTCTCATGGGGACGCTTCGCTAGAAGCCGTACTGCAGGCCCAGCTGGAAGCGTGTCGCCTCGGCCTTGGTCGCTTTCATCGGGTCGATGGCGGTATCGGCGTCGTTGGCCCGGGGGTTGGTCTCGCGCCAGCCGTGCATGACCTCGAAGCCGATAGTGGCTTGGGGCACGGGGCTCCACATGAGGTTGAGGTGCAGCGTTTGCAGCGCCTTGTTCGTCCCGGCCGCTTCGAGAGCGGTCACGCCATCGGCGGTGTCGTTCTCCACCCACCCGAAATACGCCCCGGTGCGGACGGTGTCGGACCAGCGATGGGCGATCCCGGCAAAGCCGCCCATCGTCTCTTGCGCCTCCAGATTGCCGGCGGCGTTCATGGCGGTGCCGTCGCCGCCGCCCCAGATTCGCCCCGAGAAACCGTTGGTGACGTTATATGTCGCCATCAGTCGGGTGGCGTCGGTCACGTTGAGAGTGGCGCCCACATGGAGGGCATTGGCGGTTACATTCTGGTCCCCGACATCGGCCCGCCCCGCGGCACCGGTCAGGTTGACCGTGCCCCAGTCCTCGCTGTAGCGGAGAGCCCCGAGGAAGGTTGGCAGATCGTTGCCGCTCACCGCCGGCTCGACCGCCGCCTGCCCAGTGAAGCCTTCGCCCACGGGGAAACTCAGGCGGAGCTGAGGTTTGCGTGTGGTGGCAATACTCCCGACAGGCCCGTCGAAATCGACCGTATCGGCGGCCGCGTGATCGTCGCCCAGAATCGACCAGGCCTGTCCCGCCAGCACCGGGCCGAGCGAGCCATAGGCCTGGCGCAGCCTGAGCACGTTGCTGTCGCCGTAAAATTCGGTCTCGATCCGCGTGTTCAGCGCGCCCATGTCGGTCGGCGTATGGGTGTCGAAGCGGAGCCGCGACTGGCGGGCGTGCAGGCCGACATTTCCGTCGTCGTCCGTCGCGCTCTTCTCGTCCTTGAGCGGGATGGCAGGAGCGTTGAAGGTGTCGCCGCTCGCTGGCCGGTCGTCGACGAAGAAATCGCCCTTGACGTAGCCGCTAATGGAGACCGAGGTGTCGCTCCCCGGCAGCTTCCAGCCGCCCTTCCTTCTCGCCGGCGGTCACCGTCTTCTTTTCCGCTTCCTTCTGCGCGGCCTCGATCTTGGCCAGCCGTTCCTGCAGGGCCTTGATCTGCGCCTTGAGTTCTTCGATCTCGTCGGCATCGGCGGGCGAAGCGCCCAGCAACACGGCGGCGGATACGCCGATCAGAACAGTCCTGAAAGGAAGTCTTCCGAGCATTTCGGCCTCGCTGGCAAGAACGATTTCGGCAATGTCAATCGGATACTAACCAATATTGACAAAAAGAGGAACCACATAGCCTCAGGACCATCAGACGGTCTGCCGGCGGAGTTGTGACATGGTTGCAGGCCGCAACATATAGGTGGTTTTCCTGTCGGACCGCCATTTCCGGCTTTCCGACGCTCAGTTTGCGCGCCTTAAGTCGTTTTTGCCCAACAACGCACGCGGTGTACAGCGGGTCGACCGCCTGGACGCGACGCAGGCCGTGACCCTGGCGGGAAATGCGGGCCAGTTGAACCTTGCCTTTGGGCGGCCGGCCCGGCAAGCTTTCCCCCATGTCGGATAAATTGTCGAACAGATTCAAAGCCGCCTGCGTCCAGGTCAGCGCCGGCCGGGACATCGAGCCCAATGTTTCCGTTGCGCGCGACCTGATCTTCCGGGCCCGGGACGAAGGCGCCGATTTCATCGCCACGCCCGAATGCGTCACGCTGATCGAGCCCGACAACGAGGCGCTGCGGGCCAAGGTCCCGCCGGAGGCCGACCATCCCGGCATCGAGGCCTTCACCGGAGCCGCCAGGGAGACCGGCGCGTGGGTCCTGATCGGGTCGCTCGCCGTAAAACTGGACAGCGGCAAAATCGCCAACCGGTCGTACCTGATCGACGACGGGGGCGGGATTCGGGCGACCTACGATAAAATTCACATGTTCGACGTGCAGCCGGGCGACGGCGAGACCTACCGGGAATCGGCAACCTACGAGCCGGGCGCCCAGGCGGTCACCGCGGATACCCCATGGGCCAGGGTCGGCATGACCATCTGCTACGACGTCCGCTTCGCCTATCTGTACCGGGATCTGGCCCACGCCGGCGCCGAAGTGCTGACCGTCCCCTCCGCCTTCACCAAGATTACCGGCGAAGCCCACTGGCACGTTCTGCAAAGGGCGCGGGCCATCGAGACCGCGTGCTTCGTGGTCGCGCCGGCCCAATGCGGCGCCCATGCCGAAGGCCGCCGGACGTTTGGGCATTCCCTCATCGTCGATCCGTGGGGCGAAGTGCTCGCCGACGGCGGGGACGACGTGGGTGTGGTGACGGCGGACATCGACCTTGCCCGGGTCGCCGAAGCGCGATCCAAAGTCCCGGCGCTCGCCCACGACCGGGACTATACGGTCCGGCCCCCTGCCGGACCGGCGGTCAGGCTGGCGGGCGAATAGCGCATATCCGCTGAATGACGGCGGGCGCCGGGTGGAACACCTCGCCGGCTTCGTAGGCGCGAATCTCCAACCCCCGAAAGGCGGCAATCAGCTCCCGCGGGCGCAGCAGGAAATTCGGGTTCCGCGGCCGCCCGTATTTCTCGTTTCCCGCCTGAAAGGTCCGGTAGATCAACACCCCTCCCGGACCCAGCGCATCGACCAGATGGGGGAACAAGGCCCTGTGCAGATAGTTGGTCACGACGATTCCGGCGAAGCGACGGTCCGGAAGCGGCCAGCCGCCGGCTTCCAGATCGGTCTCAATGGTCTCGATGGCCTCGATTCCGGCGGGGGCGGACGCAACCAAACGGGAGATGTCCCGGTCCACGGCGGTAACGGCATACCCTAGCTCGCTCAGGAATATCGCGTGACGCCCGGACCCGGCCGCCAGGTCCAGAACCGCGCCGCCGCCCGGGATAAGCCCGGCAAACCGCGCGACCCAGGGGTCCGGCGGCACTTGATCGTGACTCGGTTCAGACATATTTGGGCTTGGCGGACGCGGGCCGTTAAGTTAATCCTCCAGCCACCGTTTCGTCGTATAATGGACGAACGGCAACCGGTACGAAGCGCAATGATCCTCTATCAACTTCGCTGCGGCAACGATCACGAGTTCGAATCCTGGTTCAAGGATTCGGCGACTTTCGACGCGCAGGCCAAGCGCAAGGTCATCGATTGCCCGGAGTGCGGCGACACCGACATCCGGAAAGCGCCGATGGCCCCGCGGGTCGGCGCCTCGAAGGGCGGCGATCTCTCCGATGTCCCGGAGAAGGCGCGCGAGTTCCAGCGGGCGATGAATATGATGCGCCGCCATGTGGAGGAAAACTGCGACTATGTGGGCGACAAGTTCGCCGACGAGGCCCGCGCCATTCACTATGGCGAGACGGAAGAGCGGGGCATTTACGGCGAGGCCAGCCTTCGGGAGGTCAAGGACCTCGTCGAGGAGGAGATTCCGGTTGCACCCGTGCCCATGAAACCCAAGGGCAAAAACAAGCCTTCCTGACGGCGCCAGGGTCCGCACTCAATCAGGGGATTCCCGTTTTTCCGCGCCCCTCACCCGGAAGCCGTCATCACCATGTCAAACCCGTCTGGAAATGTGGATGCCCCGCATAAAGCGGGGTATGACGAGTGGATATACGACACAAACCAAGCCGTCATGCCCCGACTTGTTCGGGGCATCCAGAATATTCACCACGGAGGCACAGGGACACGGAGGCCGAGATGAGAGGTTTCAATCCCGGTGATCCACGTGGATGGCCGGCCTACGCCGTCCGAAAGTCGGCTTCGGCCGACTGAAGGCCGGGTCCGGGGCCCGGCTCGGTCAATTCGGAGCGAATTGACCTTACATGACGAAATCATTTTATGGCTCTTCGCCGCAGCACTTATATGGCGGCTCAATCGAGTCCGGACCCTAACGGCGTACCGCGAACATCAGGTAGTTGATATCCACGTCTCCCGCGAGCGACCAGTCGCCGGTGGCCGGGTCGTAGGCCATGCCTTTGAGATCGACCGCCTCGAAGCCCGCCCGGCGCAGATGCCGGGCCAGTTCCGACGGCTTGACGAACTGGCGCCAATCGTGGGTTCCCGCCGGCACCCAGCGCAGGATGTACTCCGCGGCCACCTTGCCGAACGCCAGCGATTTCAGCGTCCGGTTGAGGGTCGCCACGACCATCGCGCCCCCCGGCCGGACGAGACGCCCGCAGGCCTCGAAAAAAGCCTCCGCGTCGGCCACGTGCTCGACCACTTCCATATTCAGGACCGCATCGAAGGTCCGGCCCGTCGCCGCCATTTCCTCGGGAAGCATGGCCCGGTAGTCGATCTCCAGGCCGGCCCGGCGGGCATGGGCCCGGGCCGCCGAGACGCCTTCGGGCGCGGCGTCGATCCCGGTCACCGCCGCGCCCAGCCGCGCCATGGGCTCCGTCAACAGACCGCCCCCGCAGCCGATATCGAGGATGTTCAGATTCTCGAACGGCCGCAGGGACGAGGTATCGCGGCCGAAGTGCCGGCAAAAACCATCGCGAATGAACTGGAGGCGAATGGGATTGATGCGGTGCAGCGGTGCGAAGGCGCCCTCTTCGTCCCACCAGTCGTCGGCCTGCCGGGCGAACCGGTCGATTTCGTCCCGATCGGCGGTGCGGGTCTCCGGAGGTCTTCCCCCGACCATGGGCGTTCACTCCACTATTCCGACGCCAAGCCTTGGATTTCAGCCACTTAAGCCGGCTCAACTTGCGCGAATTCGGCTGAGCGAGTATGTATACGCGCCCTCGGGCGGGCGATCAAACCAACCGCGCTGTAATTGGCGGTCACCGGGGATCGCCGGCCGGCGGGCCTCAATTAGGTTCATCCGATATGTCGCGTATCGTTCAAAAATTCGGCGGGACATCCGTCGCCGATGTCGAGCGCATCAAGAATGCGGCTCGGCGGGTCAAGCAGGAGGTCGACAACGGCAGCCAGGTCGCCGTGGTCGTATCCGCCATGGCCGGCGTGACCGACCGGATGGTCGAACTGACGGCCGACATATCCTCCATGTTCGATGCCCGCGAGTACGACGCCGTGGCGGCCAGCGGCGAGCAGGCCACCGCGGGCCTGATGGCGCTGGCGCTGCAGGATCTCGGTATCGCGTCGCGCTCATGGCTGGGGTGGCAGATCCCCATCCGCACGGATGGGGCGCACGGCAAGGCGCGCATCGAGGAGATCGAAACAGAGGAATTGGACCGCCGGCTGGCGGCGGGCGAGGTTCCGGTGGTCGCCGGATTTCAGGGATTGGGGCCGGACAACCGGATTACCACCATCGGCCGCGGCGGCTCGGACACGTCCGCGGTGGCGCTCGCGGGCGCATTGGGGGCGGATCGGTGCGATATCTACACCGATGTCGACGGCATCTATACCTCCGACCCCCGGATCGTTGCCAAGGCCAGGAAGCTGGATAGAATCACCTACGAGGAAATGCTGGAAATGGCCTCACTGGGCGCCAAGGTCCTGCAGACCCGGTCGGTGGAACTCGCCATGAACCAGAACGTGCCGCTCCAGGTCCGCTCGACGTTCGTCGACGCCCCCGGCACTTTCGTCGTCAGTGAGGATGAGATCGTGGAACAGCAAGTTGTCAGTGGCATATCCCACAGCGGAGACGAAGCGAAAATCACGCTCCTTCGCGTGGCGGACCGTCCCGGCGTGGCGGCGGGAATCTTCGGGCCGTTGGCCGACGCCAACGTCAACGTCGATATGATCGTCCAGAACGTCTCCGAGGACGGCGCGACCACCGACCTCACGTTCACCGTCGGCCAGGGCGAACTGGAGAGCGCCGTCCGGGTGCTCGAGGACAGAAAGGCGGAAGTCGGTTTCGAGAAGATCGATGCGGATTCGAACGTCTGCAAGATATCGGTCGTCGGGGTCGGCATGCGGTCACATGCCGGCGTCGCCCAGACGATGTTCCAGGCGCTCGCCGAGAAGGGCATAAACATTCAGGTGATCTCGACCTCGGAGATCAAGGTAAGCGTCCTCATCGCCGCCGATTACACCGAGCTCGCATTGCGCGCGCTGCATACGGCCTACGGGCTCGACGACGAATAATTCCGGCCGGCCGGGCCCGAAGCCGGCACACTTCGGGCCGCCGGCCGACGCAGGCCACGCAGGTAGGTAAATGGCACGAGCACCGCTCACAGGTTCCCGACGTTTATTGGCGCGCCTTCGCGACACCATGGCGGGTGAAGGCTCGGCCCAGGAGCGTCTGGACAAGATCGCCGGCATCATTGCCACCGACCTCGTCGCCGAGGTGTGCTCGATCTATGTTCTGCGGGCCGGCGAAGTGCTGGAGCTTTTCACCGCAACCGGTCTCAAACCCACGGCGATCCACAATACCCGCCTTCAAATGGGCGAGGGACTGGTCGGCACCATCGCCGCCAACGCCCGTCCCATGGCGCTTTCGGATGCGCAGAGCCACCCGAAATTCGCCTACCGGCCGGAGACCGGCGAAGAAATCTACCACTCGCTGATGGGCGTTCCGATCCTCCGCGGCGGCCGGGTTCAAGGGGTGCTGGCGGTGCAGAACCGGACCCAGCGCCACTACACCGACGAAGAGGCGGAGACCCTCGAGACGGTCGCCATGGTAATCGCCGAATTGATCGCCGCCGGCGAGTTGATCAGCGCCGAGGAACTGCACGCCGTGGAGGGCGCGTCGCTGCTGCCGGTCACCGTCGCGGGCGTCAGGCTGAACGCGGGCGTCGCCATGGGCGAAGCGGTTCTCCACGAGCCCCGGTTCGTCATCGAAGAACTGGTTTCGGACAATCCGGAAGAAGAGCAGCAGCGCCTGAGGGAAGCGGTCGACGAAATGCACGGCGCCATCGACGCCATGCTCCAGGCGACCGACGTGGCGAACGGCGGCGAACACCGGGACATTCTGGAAACCTATCGCATGTTCGCCGAAGATGCGGGGTGGCTCGCCAGGATAGGCGAAGCGATTGACAGCGGCCTGACAGCCGAAGCGGCGGTGGAAAAGGTCCACAACGACACCCGCGCCCGGTTCCGGAATCAGCGGGACCCCTATTTGCGCGAGCGGCTGCACGACCTCGAGGACCTCGCCAATCGCCTGCTCCAGCATCTGACCGGAACCGAGGGAGACAACCTCGGCGCCGAATGGGAGCTCCCCGAAAATATCATCCTTGTCGCCCGCAACATGGGTCCGGCACAGCTTCTCGATTATGACCGGACCCGGCTGCGCGGCCTGGTCCTCGAGGAGGGCTCGCCGACCACCCATGTCGCCATCGTCGCCCGCGCCCTCGACATTCCGGTGATCGGACGGGCCACCGACCTGCTCGACAATGTCGAACCCGGCGACATCGTCATCGTCGATGCCGATGAGGCGGAAGCCCATATCCGCCCGGCCGAAGATGTCCAGCAGGCGTTTACCGAAACTCTCCGCGCCCGCGCTCAGCGTGTGGCGGCGTATGCGTCGCTCCGCAACGTCCCCGCCGAGACCAAGGACGGGGTCACCGTCTCGCTCAACATCAACGCGGGCCTGTTCGCCGACCTGCAGAGCCTGGATGAGACCGGTGCGGACGGTATCGGCCTGTTCCGGACCGAAATCCCGTTCATGGAAAGCAGTAAGTATCCCGACGTCGACCGGCAATCGGCGCTCTACGAGCGGGTGCTGGATCTGAGCGACGGGAAGCCGGTGGTCTTCCGGACCCTCGACATCGGCGGTGACAAGAGCCTGCCCTATTGGAGCAGTTTCGACGAGGAAAATCCGGCCATGGGCTGGCGGGCAATCCGGGTGGCGCTCGATCAGCCGGTTCTCATCAGGCACCAGTTCCGCGCCCTCATCCGGGCCGCGGGAGATCGCGACCTGTCGCTGATGTTTCCGATGATCACGGAAGTTTCGGAGTTTGACGCCGCGCGCGCCCTCCTGGATCGTGAACTCGAACGTGCGGAAAAACGCAACCGGCCGCTGCCGAAACAGGTGCATGTCGGCACCATGCTCGAAGTCCCGGCGCTCGCGTTTCAGTTCGATGCGCTGTTGGAACGGGTTGATTTCATCTCGGTCGGCAGCAACGACCTGTTTCAGTTTCTGTTCGCCAGCGACCGCGGGAGTCCCAGGATCGCCGATCGCTATGACGCGCTTTCGCCGGCGGGCCTGTCGTTCCTGGGCGGTCTTGCCCGGCGGTGTGACGACGCCGAGACTCCGATCAGCCTGTGCGGGGAAATGGCCGGCCGGCCCCTGGACGCCATGGCGCTGATCGGTGTCGGATTTCGCAGCCTTTCCATGGCGCCTTCATTCATCGGACCGGTCAAGACCATGATCCGCAGCCTGAACTACGGCGATGTCTCGAGATACATCCAAACGCTGCAATCCATGCCCGTACACAGTCTTCGTGAAAAGCTCCGGGAATTCGCAATCGATCATGGAGTGATGATTTAGAGCAGCATCCCGAGCCGTGATCCATAGAGAAAACTTGTACTCAAGACTCGATGGCGGTAGATTCTCGCAAGTAGTGGCGATACTCAATTTTTGTCGTTTTTTGCGCCGCGAAACGGGCAGCCGGTCCGTCCAAGGCGGGACGGCTTCGATGATTCTCGACCGCGCATAGGAGGCGAACAGTCAAGGGGCTCAGCACCGTGGACACGCACTCGGATCTTCCCCATCAGATGAATCCCGGCGGCGGGATTGGCGCGCTGCTCCGGGCGTCGCGGCTCCGGCGCGGCGAGGAAATAGAGGATATCGCCGCAGTTCTCCGCATTCGCCGTGTGTACATCGAGGCTATTGAGGAAGACCGGTTTGACGATCTGCCGGGTCATGCATATGCGGTCGGTTTCGTTCGCGGCTACGCCGAGTATTTGGATTTGGACGGCGAGGACGTCGTACGCCGGTTCAAGGAAGAATCCAGCGTTCCCGACCAGCCCGCGGATCTCAGCTTCCCCTCCTTCATCCCCCAGCACGGGATGCCCAGGGGCGCCATACTGATGGTCGGTGTTTTGGTCGCCGCGCTTGGCTACGGCGGCTGGTATTTCCTGTCGACCCAGGACCGTTTCGTCGCCGAAGTGGTCACACCGGTGCCGTCCCGGCTCCAGCCCGAGGCCGTTCAGGAAACGGCGCCGGCAACCGCCGCGAACGCGGCCAGCGTGCAACCGGTCACCGATGCGCCGGAGGCCGCCCAAAGTCCCGCGGCCGACCCCGAGGTGACGGAAACGACGTTCGTCGCGACACCGGCCTCTTCCGATGCGCCGAGCGCCACCCCTGAGCCGGTCGAGACTCCCGCCGTCGCTGCTCCTGCCCCCGAGCCGGCCGAGGCACCCGCCGTCGTCGCTTCCGCCCCCGAGCCGGCGGTCGAACCATCGGCGGAACCGGCACCGCCGGAAGTGACCGAGGCCGTCGAGACCTTGGTGCCGACACCAACGGTGGAGACGGATGCAGCAGCCTCCGAGACGGCACCCACCGCAAACCCGGAAACCGTCGAAACGGCCCCGGCGGACGCCGCGGAGCCCAAGCCTGCGACTGAAACGGTCGAAGCGAGCACCGAACCGGCTGCCGAGACGGCTCAGGCCGGCGCCGCGACGGCGCCCGAACCGCCGGCGATGCCGGACACCCCCGCGGCGAGCGAGCCGGAGCCGGAGCCCGACCCAACCCAGGTGGCACTGAACGATACCGGCCAACCGGCCACTGAACCGGTGGAAACGCAGGTTGCCGCCGTGCAGCCGGCGGTCGCCGACGAAACGCCCGCGTCCAAGGTGACCGAAGAGGAACCCCGCATCGTTGTCCGCGCCAAGATCGCGAGCTGGGTTCAGGTGCGCGACGATACGGAAAACCAGTCGATCATGACCCGGCTTCTCAAGGTGGGCGATGTCTACGAGGTGCCCAATCGGTCGGGCTTGGTATTGATGACCGGCAATGCGGGCGCGCTGGAGATTACCGTGGACGGCGAGGTGGTGCCCTCCATCGGCGATCCCGGTACCGTCCGCCGCCATGTCGCCTTGGAACCCGACCGCCTCAAAGACGGCACCGCCGTCGTCGAATAGCTATCCTTGCCGCAGATTGCCGAGCGCCCGCCGGGCGGCGCGCCGCCGTCGGTTAGCCATGTCTGGCACCTCGGCGCGCACGGGGCTATAACCCGCCTACCGATGACAAGACGCGCCCAGATTCGAAAGAACCCCGATGCCCAGCTTGAACCCCGTCCGCGGCACCCACGATATTCTCCCAGACGACAACCGGCGTTACCGGCGGGTCGAGGAAACCGCCTACCATGTGGCCGAGCGCTTTGGCTACGGCGAGATCACCACGCCGGTGTTCGAGTTTACCGAGGTGTTCAGCCGGACGCTGGGCGACACCTCGGACATCGTCACCAAGGAGATGTACACCTTCGAGGACAAGGGGGGCGATCGGATCACCCTGCGCCCCGAAGGCACGGCCGGCGTGGCCCGGGCGTACATCTCCAACGGCCTCCAACAGAACCTGCCGCTTAAATTTTTCTATCGCGGTCCCATGTTCCGCTACGAGAGGCCGCAGAAGGGCCGATGGCGCGAATTCCGGCAGGTCGGCGTTGAACTGATGGGGGTCGATAAACCGGCGGGAGACATCGAGGTCATTTCCCTCGCCTGCAATTTCCTGAGAGAGCTGGGCCTCGCCGACGCTGTAACCCTCGAAATCAACAGCCTTGGCGACGCCGATACCCGCCGGGCCTACAGGGAAACGCTGGTCGGCTATCTGAGTTCCCACGGCGGGGCGCTCTCCGAGGACAGCCGTGAGCGGCTCAACCGAAATCCGTTGCGCGTGCTGGATTCGAAGGACGCGGCAGACCGGGAAATCGTCGCCGATGCCCCGGTCCTTCGGGACAGCCTGAACGACCGTTCGCGCTCGTTCTTCGACGAGGTTTTGGCGGGGATCGAGAGCCTGGGCATCCCCTACACGCTTAATCCAACCCTGGTGCGGGGTCTCGACTACTACTGCCATACGGCTTTCGAGTTCACGACCAAGGCGTTGGGCGCACAGAGCGCCGTGCTGGCGGGCGGGCGTTATGACGGCCTGGTGGAACAGATGGGCGGGCCGTCCACGCCGGGGGTCGGCTGGGCCGCGGGCGTCGAGCGGCTGTCGCTGCTGGTCGAGGACGGCGAGCCCAAACGCCGGCCGATTGCGTTGGTTCCCGTCGGCGACGCCGCCAACACGGAGATGATCAAAATCGCTCATGGCTTGCGCGCCGCGGGTTTCGTCGTCGAGATGGGGTACTCGGGCAACCTTGCCAAGCGTATGAAGCGCGCCGACAGACTTGGCGCGGTTGCGGCGCTGCTGCTGGGCGACGACGAGTTGGCGCGGGGCACGGTGACGCTGCGGGACATGGATTCAGGCGAACAGTCCGAGGTACTCTTGGCCGACATCCAGGCGCCGCTCGAAAAGTACCGTAGCTAGTCGGCGATTCAGGCCAATGAACGAGACAGACATCTCCATCGTCAAACCGCTCATAATCGGGGCCGATCACCGGTCGTCCACCATGTCGGTGCGCGACAAGCTGCACATGGATGAGGGCGCGTTGCCGGGGTTGGCCGATCAGTTGCGGGAAGCCGATATCCGTGAAGCTCTCTACCTGTCCACCGATGACCGGGTCGAGGTGCTGGCGCTGCATGACGACTGCGAATCCATCGCCCCGAACGTCGCTCGAATATTGGCCGACCGGGCGGGCCTGAGCGCGGCGGAGGCCGAGGAACAGCTCTACGTCATCACCGATGAAAAGGCCATCCGGCATGTCTTTGCCGAAGCCTCGGCGCTTGACGGCCTGATCATCGGCGAGCCCGCTCTTCGCTCCGCGTTGCGGGCCAGCCACCGCCGCGCCGCGGAACTCGGAATGGACGGGCCGGCCCTCCAACGGCTTCTGACGGCCGCTTACGAGGCCGCCGAGCAGGTCGGCCGGGCCACGGGATTCGATCAACGGCCGGCATCCATCGCCGGCGCCGCGGTGCGCGTCGCCCGCGACCTGCACGGCAAACCGGACGACTGCTCGGCGCTGCTGATCGGCGTCGGGGAGCTCGGCATTCAGGTTGCGGACAGCCTGCGGCGGGCCGGTCTCAAGGACCTCACGGTCATTCATTCAAACCTGCAGCGGGCCGAGGACGCGGCGACTTCCCTGAACTGCCACGTAGACGATTTGGACCGGCTGCCGAGCCTGCTCGAAAAATCCGATATCATTCTGACGGCGACCAACACGCGCCGTTATGTCATTGACGAGCCGGCCATGCTTGCGGCGATCAAAGCCCGCCGGCACCGCCCGGTACTGCTCATCGATACGGGCGTCCCCGGCGATGTCGACCCCGCCGTCGACCGCCTGGACGACGCGTTCCGGTACTCGCTTAACGACTTGGAAGGCGTGGCGCGGGAGGGCCGGCGGCAGCGGGAGGCCGAGGCCGAAACCGGCTGGTCGATCCTCGAAGAGGCCGTGAACCGCTACTTGCGGAGCGCCGGAAATGAGAGCGCCGCCGAGTTGGAAGCGCTGCGCCACCAGGTTGAAAGCGCGCGCCAAAGCGCGGTCGCGGACGCCGGAGGGGATGCCGACGAGGCGACGCGGCTGCTGGTCGACCGGCTGCTGGGGCGGCCGGAGAAAAGCGGCGGATTGCTTCAGCGTCTGTTCGGCAGGAAGGACAAGCAGGCGTGAGCCTGGATGAGAAACTCGAGCGCGTCGTCTCGCGGCACGCCGAACTACAGGACGCCCTCGCCGGCCAGGAAGGGATCGACGGCCAGGAATTTGCGAAACTTTCCAAGGAGTTTTCCGATCTGTCGACAATCGTTGCGGCCATCGAGAGATTGAGGAGCGCCGAGAGCGAGGCCGCCGACCTCGCGGAATTGATGACCGAAGCCGACGCCGATGCCGAGGTCAAGGAACTCGCGGAGGAGGAGTTTCACACACTCAAGCAGCGTATCCCGGAGCTCGAGAAAGACTTGCAGCTTTTGCTGCTGCCCAAGGACGAAGCCGATGACCGGAACGCCATCCTCGAGGTGCGGGCGGGAACCGGCGGCGACGAGGCGGCGCTATTCGCCGCTGATCTGTTCCGCATGTATCAGCGGTATGCCGAGGCCCACAACTGGACCTTCGAGATCATCGAGCTCTCGGAAACGGGGATCGGCGGCTTCAAGGAAGCCATGGCGAGCATCAACGGCCGCGGCGTCTTCGCCCGGCTCAAGTACGAATCCGGCGTCCACCGGGTTCAGCGGGTGCCGGAAACCGAATCCCAGGGCCGCATCCATACCTCGGCAGCAACGGTGGCGGTGCTGCCGGAGGCGGAGGAGGTCGATATCGCCATCGACGCCAAGGATCTCAGGATCGACACCTACCGGGCCCAGGGTGCGGGCGGTCAGCATGTGAACAAGACCGACAGCGCGGTCCGCATCACTCATTTGCCGAGCGGCATCGTCGTCCAGTGTCAGGACGAGAAGTCCCAGCACAAGAACCGCGCCAAGGCGATGAAGGTTTTGCGCGCCCGCCTCTACGAGGTCGAGCGGATGGAGCGGGAAGCGGAGCGGGCGGCCGACCGGCGCAGTCAGGTGGGTTCCGGCGACCGATCGGAGCGCATCCGCACCTACAATTTCCCCCAGGGCCGGGTCACCGACCACCGCATCAATCTCACGCTGCATCAATTGCCCAAGGTGCTGGAGGGTGATCTGGACGAGATGGTCGATGCACTGGCGGCCGAGGATCAGGCGGCGCGCCTCGCCGCCGTCTCGTGACGATGCCGCTGACCATCGAGGCCGCGCTCTCGGCGGGCCGGACGGCGCTCGAAGGCGCCGGCGTGGAGACATCGGCCCTGGATGCCCGCCTCCTGCTGGAAGCGGCCATGGACGCCGACACGGCGCGTATCGTTGCCGAACCCGATCAAGCCCTCGACACGCGTCAGGAGGAGCAGTACCGCTGGTTTCTCGAGCGCCGTCAAAATCGTGAGCCCATATCCCAAATTCTCGGCCGCCGGGCATTTTGGAAGGACGAGTTCGAGGTCACGGCCGACACCCTGACGCCAAGGCCCGATTCGGAAACGCTGATTGAGCTGGCTGTCGATCATTTCCGCCGCGGCGCGCCCCGCCGTATCCTGGATCTCGGTACCGGCACCGGATGTCTGCTCCTATCGGTCCTCAGGGAATTTCCGGATGCGGCCGGCGTTGGCGTCGATGTAACCCCCGGGGCGTGCCAGGCGGCGCTTCGGAACGCACGGAGATTGGGCTTGGACAGCCGCACGCGGATCATTTGCGGCAACTGGGGTACGGCGATCGGCGGGGTCTTCGATCTCATTCTTTGCAACCCCCCCTACATCGCCGAGCGGGAGCGGGAGACGTTGCCGCCGGAGGTCACGGAATTCGAACCCCATCAGGCACTGTTCGCCGGTGTGCGGGGCCTGGATGCATACCGGGCACTAATTCCCGGGCTGGCCGCCAAACTTGCGCCGGGGGGAGCGCTGATCGTCGAGATCGGACACGGCCAAGGCGCCGGCATCGGCCAAATTCTAATGGAATCAGGGTTCTACGTTGCGGCGCGCGCCCGTGACCTCGCAAACCGCGAGCGTTGCCTTTTGGCAACAGTTGCCCATACATGACAATTATCGCGATTCCGTGGTTGGCAGAGGGGTTCCCGGCGACTAGGTTGATCCCAGGGTAAACGCCGATGGTTAACGTCGTGCATCGCACTAGCGATAGAAACCCTCCCTAAATTGCCGTCGTTGGATGAGGGCGAATGGCCAAAAGCCACCCATGTGGGGGCTCATCCAGGGGAATACGTCGGCCGGAAATTGTTGGGCGTAACCAAACGAAACAGGTGACATGAAACAGGGTTCCAACCCTCGGCGCAGCCGCAATCGCGGTGGAGGGAAGCGTCAGGGCCGCAGCAACAACTTTGACAGCAACGGGCCGGAAGGCCGGGTCAGGGGCACGGCCCAACAGGTCTTCGAAAAGTACCAGACATTGGCGCGTGATGCGCAATCCTCCGGGGATCGTATCGCGTCGGAGAACTTCTATCAGCACGCCGAGCACTACTACCGCATATTGAATGCCGACGGCGACAACGGCCGCCAGGACCAACAGCGAGGCCGGCGGCGCGGCAACGGGGACGACCGTCAGACTGAAAATCAGAGCGAAGCCGACGGCAATACGGTAGAGACCGCCGAAGACCAACGGCCGGAAGTCGCCGGGGTAGAGGCCGAGAACGGCAACGGCAAGGACCACTCGCCCGAACCGAAGCAGGAAGCGGAGGTTGAGGTGGTTCCAATCGTTGAAGCCGCGGAATCGGCATCCGAAGACGAAGAGGCGGCGCCCGACCAGGCTACGACGGCCTAGATCAGTTTCCGGGGAAACCGACCGCATCGCCGACGGCGGTTGTTCCGCCCTCCTCCACCCGGGCATAAATGCCCATGTCGAAATGACCGAAGGCCCGGGTCAGGCCTTTCACCACGTTTAAGTCACGCCGGGCCGTGTCCGGATTGACGCTCGTCGCGGCGCAGCGGTCGGTCCGTTTGGTAACCGTCAGCCGCGTGGTCCCGATCTCGAGCGCCTGATCGATCCACTGGAATTCCTCCCAGGCCCCGCCCCCGTCAATGTAGAGGTTGCCGCGAAATCTCAGCGGGTGAACCGGCCCTCCCATGGCCTCTTCCAGCGCCCGCACCGATGCCAGATTGATGATCGAAACCACCTTGTTCCTGTGGTCGGAGAACGTATGGCCGTCCGCATGAACAAGGCGCGGCACGTCGTTCTCCGGCAGCCCCATGAACCCGCCTACCGACCGTTCGATGGCCGCGCGCTGCGCGCTGTCGGACAAATCGCCGGAGACCAGAACGTCCCGGCCCTGGTAAATCGTCACGCGGGAGGCATTGTCTTCGAGGACGGCCGACAACTCCGCCAGGCGCTCATCCCGCATCAACATCAGGAACTCGGTTTTGGGCAGATGCGTCGGGGCGTTCTCGTCGAACCGGGTCCCGGTCAGGGCAAAGGCGTAGGCGCGGTCCAGGGGAAGTGCCTCGCCGGGCAATAGATCGACGGCTTCCAACGCTTCCGCGTTCATGCCCTTGATGGGATAACGATAGAGATCGGTCACGGTGTGGGTCATCGGTCCCCGCTTCCGGATGGCATGAGTGGCCTTGCAGGCCGCTGAATTCGCAACATATTAAGGGCTATAGTACAATTGTCCCATCTTTAGAGGGGCCATGCGCTGCCGGCATATCGGGGCGGATGGCTCTGTCGAAACAACGGGTGGATCAACATGGACGCCGAAAAGTATACCGAGCGGTCGCGCGGTTTCATTCAATCCGCCCAGGGGCTCGCCAGCCGGTCCTCACACCAGCAACTGACGCCCGAGCACGTCCTCAAGATACTGTTGGAGGACGGGGAAGGTCTGGCCGCCAACCTGATAGAGGCGGCGGGCGGCAATGCCACGGAGGCCCACGCCAAGGTATCCGAGGAACTCAAGCGGCTGCCGGTCGTCGAAGGCGACGGGGCCGGACAGGTCTACCTCGCATCGGACACATCGAAACTCTTTCAGCAGGCCGAAGAACTGGCCGAAAAGGCGGGCGATTCCTACGTCACCGCCGAGCGGCTCCTCCTGGCGCTGGCGATCATGCCCAACACCAAATCCCACCGGGTTCTGGCGGATGCCGGCGTGACGCCCCAATCGTTGAATTCGGCCATCGAGGAGGTGCGCAAGGGGCGTACCGCCGATACGGCGACGGCCGAAGATGCCTACGACGCCTTGAAGAAGTTTGCCCGGGATCTCACCGGCGAGGCGCGCGGCGGCAGGCTGGATCCGGTCATCGGCCGCGACGAGGAAATCCGCCGCACCATTCAGGTGCTGGCCCGGCGCACGAAGAACAACCCCGTGCTGATCGGCGAACCGGGCGTCGGCAAGACCGCGATCGTCGAAGGCCTGGCACAGCGGATCGTCAACGGGGACGTTCCCGAGGCGCTTCAGAACAAACGTCTGATGGTGCTGGATCTGGGCGCCCTGCTTGCCGGGGCGAAATTTCGCGGCGAATTCGAGGAACGCCTCAAGGCGGTATTGAACGAGATCGTCGACTCGATGGGTGAGATCGTCCTGTTCATCGACGAAATGCACGCCCTTGTCGGCGCGGGCGCCGCCGAGGGAGCCATCGACGCGTCGAACCTCCTGAAACCCGCCCTGGCCCGCGGCGAACTTCATTGCGTCGGCGCCACGACCCTCAACGAATACCGCAAACACGTCGAAAAGGACGCGGCTCTCGCGCGCCGTTTTCAGCCGGTCTTCATTTCGGAGCCGACCGTCGAGGACACCATCTCGATCCTCCGCGGAATCAAGGAGAAGTATGACCTTCACCACGGCGTTCGGATCACCGATGGCGCATTGGTCTCTGCGGCGATCCTGTCCAACCGGTACATCTCGGACCGCTTCCTGCCGGACAAGGCCATTGACCTGGTCGATGAAGCGGCGAGCCGGCTGCGCATGGAAGTGGACTCGAAGCCGGAAGATATCGACGAGCTCGACCGGCGGATCGTACAGCTCAAGATCGAGCGCGAAGCGCTGAAGAAAGAGGATGACAAATCCTCGAAGGATCGTCTGGAACGCCTGGAGGTGGACCTGACCGAACTCGAAGAGAGCTCGGCGGTGATGACCGCAAAGTGGATGAGCGAGAAGGACGACATCGCCGCCACCCAGAAGGTCAAAGAGGAACTCGACCAGGCGCGCGGCGATATGGAAATCGCCCTTCGCGACGGTCAATACGAAAAGGCGGGCGAGCTTCAGTATGGCCGGATTCCCGAATTGGAGCAGATTTTGGAGCGCGCCGAGGCCGCCGAAGAACACAAACTGGTTCAGGAAACGGTGACCGAGGAGCACATCGCCGGTGTCGTCTCCCGCTGGACCGGTATTCCGGTCGACAAGATGCTCGAAGGGGAGCGGGAGAAGCTGGTTCAAATGGAGGACCGGCTGGCCGAGCGCGTCGTCGGTCAGGCCGAGGCGTTGGCCGCGGTTTCCAATGCGGTCCGGCGGTCACGGGCGGGACTTGGCGATCCGCAGCGCCCGATGGGCTCCTTCCTGTTTATCGGTCCGACCGGGGTGGGCAAGACCGAACTCACCAAGGCGCTCGCCGCGTTCCTGTTCGACGACGAGACCGCCATGCAGCGGATCGACATGTCCGAGTACATGGAGAGGCATGCGGTTGCCCGCCTGATCGGCGCGCCGCCGGGATATGTGGGTTATGACGAGGGCGGCGCGCTGACCGAAGCCGTCCGGCGGCGGCCCTATCAGGTGGTGTTGTTCGACGAAGTCGAGAAGGCGCATCCGGATGTCTTCAATATCCTCCTTCAGGTGCTGGACGACGGGCGGCTGACCGACGGCCAGGGCCGCACGGTCGATTTCCGCAATACGCTGATCATCCTGACCTCCAATTTAGGGGCGGAGATCCTGGCGGCTCAGGAAGAGGGGCATGATTCCACCGAGGTGCGCGGCGAGGTGATGGACGTGGTCCGCAACGCCTTCCGGCCCGAGTTTCTGAACCGGCTGGACGAGGTGATCCTGTTTCACCGCCTGTTTCGGGAACATATGGGCGGTATCGTCGACATCCAGCTCGCCGGTTTGTCGGACCGGCTGGCCGAGCGCAAGATTACCCTGGATCTCGACATCACAGCCCGGGACTGGCTGGCCCATGCGGGGTACGACCAGGTTTACGGCGCCCGGCCGTTGAAGCGGGTCATTCAGCGCAAACTGGAAAATCCGCTCGCCGCCATGATCCTGGACGACAAGATTTCCGACGGCGATACGGTCCATGTGACCGCGGGCGCCGATGGCCTCGAGGTGAACGGCGAGGTCGTCGTCGACGCGGAAGCAGCGTAGGGTCTGTACTCAATAAGGGGATTCTTTTTTCAACCCTCTCCCCTGGAGGGAGAGGGATGCGAAGGCTTGGCGGGCGGAAGCCCGGCTTAGCCGAAGCTGGGTGAGGGGGAATTTCCATATCACCCCCACCCATTTTAGGATGCACCCCCACCCCAACCCTCCCCCTTCAAGGGGGAGGGGGAACAAAAGTCGTCATCACCGGGTCGGTCAATTCGTCCGAATTGACCTTATTTGACATGGTGATGACGGCTTGCGGGTGAGTGAGGAGAGGAGGCAGGGTGAGTGGGACGCAAAAACGGGATGCCCCAATCGAGTCCGGACCCTAGTCGGCGGAGACCGCCTTCCGGGTGATCGTCAGGCCGGCGAACTCTTCCTCGATACGCGCGCGTCCGGTCCGGAACCGCGCCAGCTCCTCCCCCGTCAAGCTCTTGCCGGAGGGCATCTTTACCCGCATGGGGTTGGTCTGGCGGCCACGCCTCAGGATTTCGTAGTGGAGATGCGGCCCGGTGGACCGGCCGGTCGATCCCACATAGCCGATGATCTGGCCCTGTTTGACCCGCTGTCCGTTCCGGGCGCGGCGGTTGAACCTTGAAAGGTGCGCATACGCGGTCGAGTATTCCGAGTTGTGCCGGATGCGGATGTAATTGCCGTAAGCGCCGTTGCGGCCCCGATGGACGATGGTCCCGTCGCCGGCGGCGTAAATCGGGGTGCCGGCGGGCGCTGCGAAATCGACGCCCCGGTGCATTTTATTGAATCCAAGAATCGGGTGGCGACGGACACCGTACCCGGAGGACAGCCTCGCGCCATTGATCGGCGTGCGCATCAGCGCTTTGCGTGCGCTTTTGCCCTTGTCGTCAAAGTAGTCGACGCTCTTGTCGGCGAGCGTGTGACGGTAGAGGGGGTTCCCGTCTCCCTGGAGGACGAGGTTGGCGTAGATGATTTCGCCGTCCCGGACGTGGGTTCCATTCCTGGCGAGGAACCGTTCGTACATGACGTCGAAGCGGTCATCCGGTTGGATTGAACGCTGAAAATCCACGTCCCAGGAATAAATGCGGACCAACTCCTGCAGCACGCCCGCGGGCACCCCCGCCTCGACAGCGGAAAGATAGAGGCTGGACCGGATGACGCCTTCGGCGCGGACCAGGGTGCGTTCTACTTCCCTGACCAATTTGTCGGCCGAGAATTTACCGTCGCCGGTGCGCCGGACGGCGTATTCGACAGCCCGATCGGGCCGGATGGTGAAACCGGTAAACGTCTCCGCCTCGGCGGCTTCATTTTCTTTCTCGAAGCCGACAACGATCTCGTGCTCCGGCCGCAGGCGGCGCGGGTCGAAATGTACACGCAGGGCCTCGATGGCATTGTACGCTTCAACTCGCTCGACCCCGGCTTCGATCATCAGTCCCATCAGCGTGTCGCCGCGGCCAATTCGGATTTTGCGGTTGATCGGAATGGGGCCGGTTATTTCGGGTGGAGCCGGCGGGACCGCCTGTTCGACGGGCGCGGAATGTTCGATGGCTGCGACCCGTTCGATGGGGCCCTCGATCAGGGAAGCATCCGATGGCCTGAAATCAAGGAGCCAGATTGGCAGAACGGAAGCGGCAATCACGGCGATTGCCAACGGAACGCGTCCGACAAAGACCGAATTCAGCATGGTTTTTTTGATCCCGGCCGAGGTGCCGGCCTTGGTCCGGCCTGTCCCCCGAAACTAGGCGATAATTGGACCGGCGGGTTTATCCTGTCAAGACGGATGGCTGCGCGCCGGTGTTCGCCGGCGGCGATCAGGCACGCCGCGTCGTCCGGCCGGGTTCACAATGGGGCCATATACGAATATTAACTAATTTTTGTATAATGACTATATAATCTATTAATTACAGTCATTTATCTGGTTATCGGATTGAATGAACCGCGCCCGGTTGGAAAGTTGGGCGCCACCGAATTGGCGGCCACGCAGTGATTGCCTCACGGCGGGACACGGCTTATATAGCTCCGATGGCGGGTTCAATGGATTCTTCGGATCGTGCCGCCGATGAGCGGCCGGCCCTGACCGCGCCGGGCGGTGCGGACAGGCTGCTGCTGCATTCGTGCTGCGCGCCTTGCGCCGGCGACGTGATGAACGAGATCACCCGCTCGGGTATCGGCTACGAGATCCTGTTCTATAACCCGAACATTCATCCCGTCCGGGAGTACGAGCTTCGCAAGAACGAGAACAAGCGCTATGCGGAAAAGCTCGGCGTCCCGTTCACCGATCTCGACTATGACACGGACAATTGGCACGCCCGGGTCGAAGGCCTGGAATGGGAGCCGGAACGGGGAGCGCGTTGCACGGTCTGTTTCGACATGCGGTTCGAACGATCCGCCCTTTATGCCGTCGAGCACGGCTACCCGGTCTTCACCAGCACACTCGGCACGTCGCGCTGGAAAAACCTCGACCAGATCAACGAGTGCGGCGTACGCGCCGCCGCCCGGCATGACGGGCTGAGCTACTGGACCCACAACTGGCGCAAGAAGGGTGGCGCCCAACGGATGGTCGAAATCTCCAAGGACGAGGAATTTTACCAGCAGGAATATTGCGGCTGCGTCTACAGCCTGCGGGACACCAATACCCACCGCGTCTCGCAGGGCCGGCCGCGTATTAAAATCGGCGAGCAGTTCTACGGCCGTCAATAGCGCCCGCCGACCCCGTCAGCTTCCCAGCGCTTCCAGGATTTTTTTCCGGGCGTTAAGAATTTCCCGGGTGAGTTCGTCGGCGCGGCGCCGGAACCTGTGCGCCGGGACAGGGATCGAAATCGCCGCCGGAATACCGTTCGGCCTGCCGATATCCACGCCTAGGGCGCAAATGCCTTCCGAGTGCTCTTCCCGGTCATAGGCCACCCCGGCCCGCCGAATCTCGGTCAATTCACGCGACAAATCGTCCCAGGTCCTTCCGGGGCCAACCTCCGCGGGATCCGTATCGCGGAAAATTTTCTCAGCCGTCTCGTTCTCCATCGCCGCCAACATCGCCTTGCCGTTCGCCGTCGAAATCAATGGAAACGCCGCCCCGATGGCCGACACCGCGCGCAGACGGTGCTGGGCGATGATCTGATCGATAAAATACACCCGCGTTCCCCTCAGGATGGAGAGGTCGATGGTTTCGTCGACCCGCAGGAACAGGGTCTCCAGGAGCGGCCGCACGATCTCGACAAAGCCGGGCTGCGCCGCGGCCCCCAGCCTCACCAGCCCCGGTCCCAACTGAAATCCCGAGTGCGGCCCCGCCGGCATGACCAGGTCCTGTTGCTGCAGTTCGGCGACAATGTGCTGCACCGTGGGCCGGGCCAGGCCCACCCGCTCGGCGATTTGGCTCAGCGACAGGCCCTGGTTTTCGGCTTCCAGCGTCCGCAGGATATTGGCTGCGCGCGCGATCACCTGTATTCCCCGCCGGGCCGGTTTGGAGGAACCCTCGGTCGTCGTCGGCTTGGCGCCGGCAGCGGACCCGCCCGCCATGAATGCCTCCCGTCTCGTCTCCCGCCGGTGATCATATTCGTATGGTATTATCATACCGGCATATTTAAATATTATACAGTTAGGGGGCTCGGCACAAATGAAAACGGCGCCGCCTTCGGGCAGCGCCGTTTCCATCCGTTCCCGCCCGTAGCGGGAACCGAGAGTGTCCTAGTCCTTAGTCGCGCTCGACGCACATGGCGATGCCCATACCCCCGCCGATGCACAGGGTCGCGAGACCCTTCTTGGCGTCCCGCCGCGCCATTTCATGGATCAGCGTCACCATGATCCGGGTACCGGAGGCGCCGATGGGGTGCCCAAGCGCGATGGCGCCGCCGTTAACGTTCACCTTCTCGGCATCGAGTCCGAGCTCCTTGGCAACCGCGCACGCCTGCGCGGCGAACGCCTCATTTGCTTCGATGAGGTCGACGTCGTCGGCGCTCCAGCCGGCTTTCTCGAGAGCGGCCTGGCTGGCGGGGATCGGCCCCGCCCCCATAATCGCCGGATCGAGTCCAACCGTTGCCCAGGATGCGATCTGGGCCATCGGTGTGATCCCCCGCTTCTCCGCTTCCCCGGCGGTCATCAGCACCGTCGCCGCGGCGCCGTCATTGATGCCGGATGCGTTGCCCGCGGTCACCGTGCCTTCCTTGTCGAACGCGGGCCGCAGCTTTCCGAGTGTCTCGGTGGTGGTTCCCGCGCGAGGATATTCGTCGGTGTCGACCACCGTTTCCCCCTTGCGGGTCTTGATGGTCACCGGAACGATCTCATCGGCGAACCTGCCGGCTTCGATCGCCGCCTCGGCGCGCTGCTGCGAGGTGGCCGCGAATTCGTCCTGCTGATCGCGGGTAATCTGCCATTGTTCGGCGACGTTCTCCGCGGTTACACCCATGTGGTAGCCGTTGAAGGCATCCCACAGCCCGTCCTTGATCATGGTGTCGACGAACTCGAGATTACCCATCTTCTGGCCGTCCCGGAGGTGGGCGGCGTGGGGGGCCTGGCTCATGCTCTCGTGACCGCCCGCCACGACAACCGAGGCGTCGCCGACGGCGATCGCCTGGGCACCCAGCGCAATGGTCCGAAGACCGGAACCGCAAACCTGATTGACGCCGTAAGCCGTCCTTTCCTGCGGCACGCCCGCCGCCATCGAAGCTTGACGGGCCGCATTCATGCCGGCGCCCGCCGCGAGTACCTGACCCATGACGACCTCGGAGACGTCGTCGGGCGAAACACCCGCCTTGTCGAGCGCCGCGCCGATCGCCAGCGCGCCCAACTCGTGTCCGGCCATGGACGCCAAGGCGCCGTTGAACGACCCGATGGGCGTGCGGGCGCCGCTCGCGATTACGATATCTGAAACTTGTGCCACTTCTTCCTCCTCATCAGCCGAGCGCCGCGGGCTCGGCATGGTGTCGCCTGAATCTTGCCGAGGCCGGCCGGCGTGACCTAGCCGGCCAACTTCGGCGCCATCAATGTCGCCTCGCCGTCGAGAACCACCGATTCGCCCACTTTGCAGACGGTCTTGAATTCGACGAATTTCTTCTCCGGCACCAACTTCGATACCGTAACCTGGGTGTCGACCTGATCACCGATCCTGACCGGGGCCTTGAAGCGCAACGATTGGTTTACATAGATCCAACCGGGGCCCGGAAATTCGGCTCCGAATGTTGCCGAGATATAACCCGCGGTGAGGATGCCATGGCTGATCCGGTCACCGAAAATCGATGCCTTGGCATACTCCTCGTCGAGGTGGATCGGATTGACGTCGCCTGATACTTCGGCAAATCCCTCGATATCCCGCTCGGTCAACACCCGGCAAAATTCGCCGGACATGCCGACCGCAAGATCGTCAAACCCAAAGCTCTTCTTGGATACGATTTTGTCCACTTGGGGGGCTAGCTCCTAGAATTCACGGGGATGGGCGTTCAGCCTCCGCTGGAGAGGTCGTCCAGCCGTTGTTGGATCTCGGCCAATTGTGATTGGAGACGGTTGATTTCCGACTGCCGGTCCTCATCTTCGGACGCGGGCGGCTCCTTTCCATCGCTCGAGGAATGCTGGCCGTTGCCGTTCGCGGCGGACCCGCTGCTGGAATTCGAGAACATGGCCATGGACTGCTGGAGAATTTCCAGGTTCCGGCGGCCGATTTCATTGAACTGCTGCATTGCGCCGGCTCCGCCGAACATCTCCTGCATCTGCTGCATGATGTGCTGCTGATTGTTGGAGAAGTTGTCCATGCTCTGTTCGAGATAAGTGGACAGGTATTGACCGACGCCATCGTTGTAGAAGCTCAGGAGCTGCCGGAGGTAATTGAGAGGCAGAAGGTTATGCCCCTTGCTCTCTTCCTCGGCGATGATCTGAGCCAGTATGGAGGTGGTTATGTCGGTGCCCGACTTGGCGTCTTTCACCGCGAAGTTGGTGCCGTCATTAACCATCCCATGGAGATCGTCCAGAGTGACGAACTCCGCGACGGCCGTATTGTAGAGGCGCCGATTGGCGTATTTCTTGATAATGACGACGTCGTCCGGATTCTTCTGCCCTTTGGCCATGCATCCGTCCTCGTAAATGGACCACCGGCAAACCCCATAGCCGGCATCTTGTCTTCAGTCTGACATAAAAGACCGGTATTTTGTAGTGCAAAATATTTTGCAATGCAAAAAAACTCGTTGACACGAGGAATCATGGGGATTATATCTCTTTTTGCAATGCAAAATTTCGTCACGCAAAACATAAATTTTGCCTGACTTTTAGATGTAAGGAGCCAATTATGACCACCAAAACGAAAGCAAGCACCGCGAAACCCGCCGCCGAGGCCGCCGCCGAGACCATCGAGACCATCAGCTCGGTCGGCCAGGAGACCCTGAAGAACGTGATGAACATCGGCGCCGATGCCGCCGCCGAGGGCTACAAGAACGCCAGCGCCTACGGCAAGGAGCAAATGGACGTCGCCAAGGTCTCCTATGACAAGCTGATGTCCTACGGCAAGGACAACATCGAGGCCGTCGAAGCGGCTTCCTCCGTTGCCGTTGCCGGCGCCGAGGCCTACTACGCCTCCATGGTCGACTACACCAAAAAGGCGGCCGCCGAGAACATGGACCTGCTGCAGAAGACCCTTGCGGTCAAGACCCCGCAGGAACTGATGGATCTGCAGGTCGAGGCCGTCAACACCTCGGTCAACCGTGTGATCGCCCAGACCACCAAGCTCAACAAGATCGCTGCCGACACCGCGGTCAAGAGCTTCGAGCCGATCAAGGGCCGTTTCGACGGAGCCATCGAGAGCTTCGTGAAGCCCTTCGTCTCCGCCTAATCGACCGAGTACGCTTCCGGAGAACAGCGTGATTCCCGCCCGGTATCACGCTCTTCCTTTATGCGCTCGACGCCGGAGCGCGGACCGCGTGGCACGGTATTTCGATTATGTGCCGGAATGTTAAAGTAAACCCACCGCCTCGGAGACCCTACGTCCGGCGTGAAACCGACGGCACTCCGTGGGCGTTTAGCAGGGGAGAGAGGATATGAGCCGAGTAGCGATAGTAACGGGCGGCACCCGCGGCATCGGGGCCGCCATCAGCATTGCCCTCAAAGACGCCGGATACACCGTGGCGGCCAACTATGGCGGCAACGAGGAACGAGCCAGGAAATTTACCGACGAGACCGGTATTCCGGCGTACAGGTTCGATGTCTCGAATTACGATGCGTGCGTTGCGGGCGTGGCGAAAATTACGGAAGAACTGGGACCGGTGGAGGTCCTGGTGAACAACGCCGGCATTACCCGGGACGGCACCATGCACAAGATGGATGCCGAGAACTGGCAGGCGGTTGTCGATACCAACCTGGGCTCCTGCTTCAACATGAGCCGCTCGGTCATCGAAGGAATGCGCGAGCGTAAGTTCGGCCGGATCGTCAATATCGGCTCGATCAATGGTCAGGCCGGTCAATACGGCCAGGTGAACTATGCCGCGGCCAAGTCCGGCATTCACGGTTTCACCAAGGCGCTGGCGCAGGAGGGCGCCGCGCAGGGCATCACCGTCAACGCCGTCGCCCCCGGCTATATCGATACTGACATGGTCGCCGCCGTGCCGGAGCAGGTTCTCGAGAAGATCATCGCCAGAATCCCGGTCGGCCGCCTGGGCAAGGCGGAGGAAATCGCCCGCACCGTCCTTTTCCTCGTTGCCGACGAGGCCGGTTTCGTCACCGGTTCAACCTTGTCGGTCAACGGCGGACAGCATATGTACTGATCCCGACACGCTGGACCCGGAGAACGGCTCCCGATGAGCACCAAAACCAACAAGAACAAGAAGGGCGAGACCGGCCTGCCCGACCTGACCGAAAGCATGACGCAGCTGGCGGCGGGATACGGCCAGGTGATGAACGCCTGGATGGAGGCGTGGTCTCCGGATTCGGCCGACGGCGCCGCAAAATCAAAAGAGAGCGGCACGGCCGGCGACGGCAGGACCGACCGGGATACGGTGCCCGCGGCAAGTCCGCTGGCCAACGCCAAGCTGGACCCCGCCAAGGTCATGGATGCACAGATGGAGCTTTGGCGCGGTTACCAGTCGCTGTGGCTCAACACGACCCAGCGCTTGTTCAACCAAGAGGCGGACGCCGAGCCCGTCGTCGACCCGGAACCCGGCGACAGCCGGTTCAAGGACCCGGCCTGGGAAGAGCATCCCATCTTCGACTATTTCAAGCAGTCCTACCTCTTGAACGCCAACTGGCTCAAGCGGCTGGTGGGCGAAGTGGACGGCCTGGAACCGGAAGATATGGCGAAGATGGAGTTTTACAGCCGTCAGATCATCGATGCGCTGAGCCCCAGCAACTTCGCCCTCACCAACCCGGTCGTCGTGCGGGAGACGGCCGAGAGCAACGGCGAGAACCTCGTCAACGGCTTCAAGAATCTGATCGAGGATTTCAGCAACAGCGACGGCACGCTAAGCATCAAACAGGCCGACATGGATGCCTTCGAAGTCGGCAAGAACGTCGCGGTCTCGGAAGGCGGCGTGGTCTTCCAGAACGAGTTCTTCCAGCTGGTTCAGTACAACCCGACCACCGAAAAAGTATACGCCAAGCCGCTCCTCATCGTGCCGCCGTGGATCAACAAGTTCTACATCCTCGACCTCCGGCCCGATAACTCCTTCATCCGCTGGGCAACGGATCGGGGGTATTCGGTCTTTGTCATGTCATGGGTCAATCCCGACGAGACCATGGCCGAGAAGAGCTTCGACGATTACATCGGGGACGGGATTTTTGCCGCCCTGGACGCGGTTGAACAGGCCACCGGCGAACGTCAGGTGAATGCGATAGGCTATTGCATCGGCGGGACCCTGCTCGCCGCCACGCTGGCCTACATGGCGGCGCATGGGGACGACCGCATTACCGCCGCCACGTTTTTCGCCGCCCAGGTCGATTTCGAAGACGCGGGTGAACTCAAGCTATTCACCGACAAGGCACAGGTGGATGCCTTGGAGAAGCAGGTGGCCGGCAAGGGTTACCTGGACGGCGCGTCCATGGCGTCGACCTTCAACATGCTGCGCGCCAACGACCTCATCTGGTACTTCGTGGTCAATAACTACCTGTTGGGCAAGGCGCCGCCCGCATTCGATCTTTTGTTCTGGAACGCCGATTCGACCCGCTTTCCGGCGGCCTTGCTGATGGACTACCTGCGCGACATGTATCAGGACAACAAGCTCGCGGCGAAGAACCGGTTCAAGGTTTTGGGAGAGCCTGTCGATCTTTCCGCCATCAAGATCCCGATCTACCTGCAGGCATCCAAGGAAGACCATATCGCCCCGGCCATGTCGGTCTTCAAGGCAGCCGGCATCTACGGCGGACCCGTTCGTTTCGTGCTGGCCGGCTCCGGGCACATTGCCGGCGTCATCAATCCGCCGGAGAAGCAGAAGTATCAGTACTGGACCAATACGAAACGCAAATCGTACGGCACGTTCGATGAGTGGTACGGCGAGGCGACCGAAACGCCGGGTTCCTGGTGGCCCGACTGGGACAAGTGGCTTTCCGGGAAATCCGGCAACAAGGTTGCCGCCCGCAAACCCGGCGGGGGCAAACTGAAGGTCATCGAGCCTGCGCCCGGCAGCTACGTCAAGGTCAAGTCCTAGAGGGCATGGGAGGCCATCCGAGATGAAGTTCTCTATCGACATCGATTGCACGCCCGAGGAGGCACGCGCTTTTTTCGGGCTTCCGCCGGTCGAACAGATGAACGCGGCGATCATGAAGCAGGTCGAGGAGCGGATGATGGACTATCTGGGCTCCGCGGACCCTGAAGCCATCGCCAGGAATTGGCTGCCAAGCGGGCTGGATGCATTCGAGCAGATGCAGAAAGCCTTTCTGGCGCAATTCGCCGCGGCCGGCGCGGACAAGAAGAACGACTAATCCATGTTCACCGTTCCGTTAACATCCGTTCATACGCCATCAACACCGCGTTCACCCGCTCCCGGTAGCGGCCTGCTATATTGCCCGGCATTGGAGGTCGGCGATCGCCCTTCTTCAGGTCGAGTTTCCCGGCCCGACAATCGAAACGAATTCATTTGATGCATTTTTGCTAACACGAATTCCCCCCCAATGAACTTTCCACCGGAGTTTCGGATACCGAAATTCCGGTTCTTTTTTTTGGCATCGGGGCCAACGGGCGCGCGCGACTAACCGATCAATTCCCGAAGGGCGCCAACGCGGTCGACGATCTCCCGGCGGACCGGGTCCTGCAGCGAGCCGCCCTTGCCGGCTCCCTCACACACCTTCTCCAACTCGGCCGCCGCTTCACCCAATTCCGCAAACCCGAACGTCGCGGCATTCCCCGCGAGCTTATGGGCGGCCCGCAATATGTGCTCCACCGTCTCGCCGTCGCGTCCGGAAGCCGAGGCAAGCGCGTCGCGATGGCCTTCCATTTCCTTCAGACGCTCATCCAGCCGCCCTGCATAGGCCTTGCGGAGCGCCTCGAATTTCTCGGCGAACTTTGCGTCCGAATCACTCATGGCCTGCTGCCAGATTTCACGAAGCTGGCCGGAAATGACCATGGGGTCGAACGGTTTGGCGATGACGCCGGCGGCGCCGATATCGAGGAATCGCTGCAACTCCGACGGCATCACCTTGGCCGTCACGAACACCACCGGAATATCCCTCAGCCCGTCGATCTCCTTCATCGCCTCGAATGTCGCCGGACCATCCAGTCCGGGCATCATCACGTCCAGAAGGATCAACTGGGGCTCGAATTGCGGGCCCTTTTCGAGCGCTTCCCGCCCGGACGCGCATCCTTCCACCGTAAAGCCGCCGACCGTCTCGAGCGCCAGCCGTGCGACCTGCCGGATATCGTCTTCATCGTCCACGTGCAGGATACGGTTTAGTTCGCTGTCCGCCACGTTCCTTTCCCTCTGCTCGCTTCAACGGTTTGGCGCCCGGCTGCGCACCCGGCGCATCGGGCGATGGGCCGTCTGGTGATGAGAAACATTCGGTTCGCAAATGTCGATCGGTGATAAAGGCGCCATTATGCCCATGTTAAAGTGTGTTAAATATGTTAATTGATGTGAAGAGCAAGCGGCGGATGCATCGGAATCAATCATAATTGATTGAAAACAAGAGATCTTTTTAGGGATGAAACCTCACCTGCTTGTTGTCGAGGATGACGAATTCGTCCAATCCCTCTTGGCCGCCTACATGAAAAAAGAGGGGTTTCGGGTCAGCGTCGCGGCCACCGGGACGGAAACGCTGGGCCTGCTCAACGGCGGGCCCATTGACTTGGTCCTTCTCGACCTGACTCTCCCCGACGAGGACGGTTTGACCCTCGCCCGGCAGGTTCGGGCGCGGTCCAAGACGCCGATCATCGTCCTGACGGCGCGCAAAGGCCGGGATGACCGGATTACCGCCCTGGAGGTCGGGGCCGACGATTACCTCAACAAACCCGTCGATCCGGAAGAGTTGGTCCTGCGGATTCGGAACCTGTTGGGGCGCTCCGATGGAGAGGGGACAGCGGTCAATACCCGGCGTCGGCAATCGGTGGAGTTCGCGGATTTCATTTTGGACGTCGCCGGACACACGTTGAGCCGCAAGGGCGGCGAGGCCATACCGCTGACCAATGCCGAGTTCAACCTGCTGTCGGCATTGGTCAACGCACCCAACCGGGTGCTTTCCAGGGCCGTTCTTCTGGACGCCATCAGTCAGGACGAGGCCGGCCCCTCGGAGCGGGTCATCGACGTCCTGATCAGCCGCCTGCGCAAGAAAATCGAAGCCGATGCCCGCCGCCCGACGATCATCCTGACCGTCGTGGGCAGCGGGTATAAATTCGGCGCGGAGCCTCGCTAGCGGGGTCAGGCTCAGGCCGCCGCCGGGTTTGGGAAATTCATCCCCTTGTCATAGGACGGCCGGGACTGGATGCGCCGCCACCAGTCTCCCACCGCCGGCCGCGACCGCCAATCGATCAGCGCGGTCAGCTCATTGGCCCCAAACCGTTCGACGAACGGCGTAATGCAGATATCGGCGAGGGAAAACTCTTCGCCGGCCAACCACGGCGTCCGCCCGAGCTGCATCTCCATCATATCCATCACCCCGGCGATCGCGGCCTCGGCGCGCGCCTCGTCGTCCACCGACACGCCGGCCCTGAGCCGCCGCAACATTTCCTGGCGCTTTTCCGGGTTCGGCATCCGATTGATCACCGCCTCCTTTTCCGCGTCCGATTTCTCGGCGAAGCGCGGCAGGAACCGCCGGTTGAACGAGATCATATTGACGTTCCTGTGGACCACATGTTCGGTCCGATCCAGCCAGATGCGCATTTGCGCCCGCTCATAGGCATCCTCGGGCCGCAAACCGACGCCCGGGAAAACGTCGTCCAGGTACTCGGTTATCACGTTGGATTCGATAATGATCCGACCGTCATGATCAAGGGTCGGAACGACCCCGTTGGGGTTCAGCTTCACGTACCACGGCTCGGTATTTTCCTGCTTCGGACCGAGGTCGATGTGATGGCTTTCCCAGTCCAGGCCTTTTTCGGCCAGCGCTATACGAACCTTCTTGGAGCAGGTCGAGCTCCAAAAATGATAGAGCTTCAGCATCGATCCCCCCTTATTTGGATTGCTGATCCTGGTCCAAACCATAGACTGGCGCGAGGGCGGGCGAAAACGAATTATCGGAGACCTACGGTGAACGAGAGGCCGGACACCCACCAGAAACGTCAATCGCTGAGAGAAATCCTGGATCGCGACCGCGTAACGATCATGCCGGGCGGTTTCAGTCCCCTTTACGCCAGAATGGCCGAGGAAATCGGTTACGAGGCTTTCTTCCTCGCCGGATCGCAGATGGCGGCGTTCCTGTTGGGCGTGCCGGACAATGGAATCCTGGGGCTTCGGGATATTGTAGACCACGGACGGCATTGCGCCTCGAGAACGTCCATTCCGCTCCAGCTTGATGCGGATACGGGATTTGGCAATGCGGTCAACGTCCACTTCGCCGTACGAGAGATAGCCGCGGCCGGACTGGCGGCAATGAATATCGAGGACCAGGAAGCCCCCAAGAAATCGGCAACCCTCGCGGGGCGGAGGGTGATTTCCATGGGGGAACACGTCGGCAAGATGAAGGCCGCGGCAGCCGCCCGAGACGAGGTGGCGCCGGATTTCCTGATCTGCGCCCGAAACGACACCCTGGGCGCCGAAGGCGGAGATTTCGAGCAGGCGTTGGAGCGCTGCATCGCCTATGTGGAAGAAGGCCGCGCCGACTACGTCTGGCTGAATTCCGTGGAGACACGCAAGGATTTGGAGCGTGCCTGCCGTGAGATACCAGCCCCGGTTCAGGTGATCTGGGGCGGCCGCGAGGAGCCCGCGCCAAGTCTCGAAGAGTACGACCAGCTGGGTGTCCGGATCGCCCTTTACCCGGTCCATTTCGCGACCGTCGGCCTGCAGGCCGCCTGGGAAGTGATGAACGACATGTTCGAACGGGGCCCGGTCGCACTGAACGAATTCCACGAGCGCGCACGGCAATCCAAATGGGGCCGGGTCAATCAAAAATCACTCACCGGCGGCGATCGCGTTCGGGAAATCGAGGATGAATTCCTGACCGAGGAAGCCAAACGGGACTACGACAATACTTGGGGCCATTAGGGGGCCATTAGGGGGGCCGCCGGGGGACTAGTCGGCTAGTTTGGGATCCATGTGGTCCCAGGCGTGAGCCGACTTCGCAAAGATCGCTTTCTGCGGTGCAAAGCCGCCGGGATTATCCAGGCTGCCGGCCATGACATACCGATTGTCCGGATAGCCGGCGCTGAAACTGATCAGGGGGCAGCCGCAATCGGGACAGAAACCGTGGCTCACCGCATTGCCGCTGTCGGCGGTCGTCTCGAAGAACTTGAGCTCTCCCTCGACCTCCAGGCTCGCGGCCGGCACCATCAGCAGGCTCGAATGGCCCGTACCGGTGGCTCGCTGGCATTGACGGCAATGGCAATGAAAGGAGAACTTGGGCGCTTCGGGCGACCGGTAGCGCACGGCGCCACAGGCACATCCGCCCTCAATTCTTACCGGCATCGTCTTCCCCTTGGCCAACTGTCCGACTTGAGACATAGGTAACACATCGTTCCGGAGACATGGGTAACACTTTTGGTTATTTGGCCGGAGGTGTTGATGCCGTGGAAGGAAATCTCAGTGATGGACGAACGTCTCCGTTTTGTTGCCCGTGTTCTTGAAG
>JAJDXO010000036.1 GCA_022823235.1 Rhodospirillales bacterium | reverse complement strand
AGGTCGGTGTTCACAAGAACAAGTCGGTCACCCTTTGGCGGCAGGGAGATATCAACATCGTGCTCAACTCCGAGCCGGTCGGGTTCGCACATTCCTCCTATATCAGGCATGGGCTCTCCGTTTGCGATATCGGCCTGAGGGTCGATGATGCCGAGGCGACGGTTTCTCGCGCAAGTGCGCTCGAAGCCAACCTTTTCAACGAGCCCTACGGGGAACAGCAGCTCGATATTCCAGCCATCCGCGGGGTTGGCGGCGGCGTCATCCGGTTCATAGATCAGGGAATCAAACTGAATGAACTGTGGGACGCCGAGTTTGAAGAGACGGGCGAGGTGCCGTCCCAGACCGGTCTGATCTGCTTTGATCACCTGGCCCAGACCATGAACTATGAGGAGATGCTCACCTGGACGCTTTTTTACACGTCCATATTCGACGTCGAGAAAGCGGCCATGGTCGATGTCGTCGATCCGGGCGGCCTTGTGCGCAGCCGGGCCATCGAAGCGCCCAACGGCGCGCTGCGCCTGACGCTGAATGGCGCCGAATCGCACCGGACGCTCGCCGGCCGGTTCGTGACCGACAGTTTCGGCGCGTCGTTCCAGCACCTCGCATTTCAAGCCGATGACATCATGGCCACGGCCGACAAGCTCATCGGCCGGGGTTTCGAGCCGCTCGAGATTTCGGCCAACTACTACGACGACCTGACCGCCCGCCTGGACCTCCCGCCGGACTATATCGCGGCTCTCCGGTCCCGGAATATCCTGTACGACGAAGATGACGGCGGGGCGTTCTTGCAGCTCTACAGCCGGCCATTTGGCGATGGGCTGTTTTGTGAAATCGTTGAACGTCGCGACCGTTACATGGGCTACGGCGCCTACAACGCTTCGTTCCGTATCGCGGCCCAGAAACGCCTCATGCCGCCGGCGGCAATGCCGGAGCTTTAGGTCCGGGTGAAGTCGGCATCAATGTCCGGTTCCGGCTAATTGATGATCGCCGGCCCTCGCCTCGGCAGGGGCAGACGGACTTGGTATTGATCCCAAAAACGGACGGCGGGATATGACGGAGTCGTCTATACCAAGCTGGACGATGCGGGTGCGTGGAAGATAAAACTCGTTCAGGAATTGAAGGGCGCCGGCTTTAATATCGACGCCAACAAGGTGATTTAGACATGAATGCGCAACTGTCTATTCCCAAGTCCGAACTGGCCGATTTCTGTCAGGCGTACGGCATCCGGCGTCTGGCGATTTTCGGCTCGGCGTTACGGGCGGATTTCGGCCCCGAAAGCGATATAGACGTGCTGGTCGAGTTCGAGCCGGATCGCGCGCCCGGCCTGTTGGGGGTGGCCGGCATGGAGATCGAGTTGTCCCCGCTGTTCGGCGGCCGCAAGGTGGACCTGCGAACACCGGAAGATCTGAGCCGGTATTTCCGCCAGGAAGTCCTCGATACGGCGGAAGTCCAGTATGCGCAAGAATGACGAAATCCGCCAATACGGCGAATACCGCACCCGCCGCCTCGTCCTCGCCGCTTGGGACCGGATGGAGGCGAACGGGGAATTCCGCGAGCTCGGTTTGTAGCGCGATGGTTGGCAACGATTCGCTGAACGCGGGATATGTCGACCCGACCGAACGCGCGTTGATCGATCAGCTCATTGCCGCGACCCGGCTCTACGACAGCAGCAAGGCGGTGCAGGAACTGTTCGACTTTATCGTCCGGCTGCGCGAGTTCGCCCCCTTCAACGCCATGCTGCTCCATATCCAGAAGCCGGGATTGACCCACGCCGCCACGGCGCGGGACTGGTGGAGGCGATTCCGCCGGGTCCCGAAGACGGGCGCGCGGCCGCTGCTGGTCCTGCGCACCATGGGGCCGGTCGATTTCGTTTTCGACATTCTGGATACGGAAGGGGCGGAGGTGCCGCCCGATGCCTTCGCCTTTCCGACTTTTGGAAATCTCAGCGAAGTGCGGTTTGTCCAGTTGATCGCATCGGTCGCGCGAGAGAAGATCGAAATCGTTGAGCTTGATGCCGGTGACGCCCAAGCAGGCTGGATTCGACTTCTGGCGCGGTCGAAGTCGGATACCGGCAAGAACTTCTATCGGCTTGGCTACAACCGCAACCATCCTCCGCCGACACGGTTCGTTACGGTCGCCCACGAACTGGCCCACCTCTATCTCGGCCATCTGGGCGCCGACCGCGGACGCCGCGTTCCGGACCGCAGCCAAACCTATCATGCGCTGCAAGAAGTCGAGGCCGAGTGCACAGCATATCTCGTCGCAAAACGGAACGGGGCGAAGCCCCGGAGCGAAAGCTATCTCGCGAAATACCAGGGAGCGTTCGAGCATCTAAACCTCCATGCCGTGATGCGCGCGGCGAACGCCGTGGAGACGGCGATGGGCATTTCCGCCCACAGGCTCTGGAACGGGAAAGGTTGAGAGTGGTCGAGGCGCCCCAGGGTTTCGTTGTCGCCGAGGAGTGCCAAAAGGCCGCCTCGCAGAACGGCTATCGCCGTTCCCTAGGAGAGGAGGCGGGCTGGGCGCGTTACGGCTCTACCACGGCGAGGGGAACGCTTCATCTGGCCGCCGCAGGGCCCGGCGGCCCATGGTTCCTGGCACTGGATCACCGTGGCGTCGTCGAGGAGTTCGAGCAGCCGGCGGCGGACATGCCCGGTCCCGACTGTCAACTTTCATGGTCATGGAGATGAAGCTGTCGCGTGGTTGTCGACGATTCCAGCGAGCAGCATCACGCCTGAGAGCGTTTCCCATGGGGTTCCCCCGCACGCGCGGGGATAGACCCAATATCTTCATCGTGTACCCAATGGTTTCTGATCCGCGAGATGGCAACCGGTCTGGAGGCGTCCCGCGAAACAGTTTGCAATCCCTACCTAGTGGGCTTACATTGTCGTCCAAGATAACCCATCGGACTACCGCCCAGACAGGGGTTTACGGGGTCCGATTAACATGACCCCAGGGACGCCTCGCGCGTCCCTGTACTTTTGTGGTGTGACGCAATATGCCCGCTGACACCCCCGTTCAAGCCCCCCGCCATCGAGTGCGTGTGTTCGTCGACTTCTGGAACTACACGCTGTCCATGCGGGATGCCGACGCGGAGTTCCGCACGGACTGGGCGAAGCTCGGGCCGGTGCTCGCGCGCGCCGCAGCCGCGGTCGTCGATACCGCAACCGCAGGTGAGTATCAGGGGCTGAACTTCTATGGCTCCTACGACCCGGACAGCGACAGGGACCGAAGGCTTCACCGATGGGCGACGACGGTGGTGGACACGTTTCCCGGCGTGAGCGTGTCGATCGTGCCACGCCAGCGGAAGCGCTCGCCGCCCGCATGCCCCGCTTGCCGCAGCGAGGTCGCCCAATGCCCCGCCTGCGGCGCTGACATGAGGGGGACCGAGGAGAAGGGTGTCGATGTGCGCATGGCGACCGATATGATCAGCCTCGCCTGGGCGGACAACTATGACATTGCGGTGCTGGTCTCGTCAGACCGGGATTTCGTACCGGCGGCCGAGTTCTTGGAGACGCGGGGTATCAAGGTGATCCACGGGGCGTTTCCGCCCAGAGGAGCGCAATTGACAGCGCGGTGCTGGGGAAGCGTGAATATCGCCCAGCTTCGCGAGGAATTTCGTTTCACCCAGTCCATACACAATACTTGACGGCTCGCGGCAGACAGGGCGCCGACTACAAATCTCTTCGCAAATTCAGAAGGTTACAACGAATCAGATCGAGATTATCAGAGAATGTCGGTCTCGGTGGTTGCGGGTCCAGGATTTGAACCTGCCGTACCTTGGAGCCGTGATCCCAGGGTATTGTTGGTAATGGTGAATTCCCTCCCTGGGCACTATTCCCCGGATGGCCTATCGGGCAGGCGCCGTCAAACGGGCTTGTCGCCCTCGATGACGACCCGGTGCATCAACCGATGCTCCGAATAATCGAACAGCGCGTAGTGGAGGCTCAGGCGGTTGTCCCACACGGCGAGGTCGTTGGTCTTCCATTTGTGGCGGTACTGGAACTCCGGCGTTCTGAGATGGTCGAACAGATACCGCAGCAGGCAGTCGCTCTCCCGCCGGTCCAGGTCCTTGATGAGGCTGGTCATGGATTCGTTGACGAACAATCCGCGCTTTCCCGTGTCCGGGTGCGTTCGGACCACCGGATGCAGGGCCGGGCGGTATCTGGCGCGTTCGCCGGAATCGTAAATTCCGTAGTCGTTCTCCCACAGTTCGGGGCGCACGTGCTCGTCATAGGGCTGGTAGGAATCGTGATAGGCGTGGAGACCCTCGATATGGGCTTTCATGCGGTCCGAAAGCGCTTCGTAGGCCGCCACCGAGTTGACCCAAATGGTGTCTCCGCCCTCGGGCGGGATGTCGCGGGCATAAAGCGCCGTGCCCATGGAGGGTTTCTCCCGGCCGACGAAATCCGTATGCCACAGGTCGCGGGTGACATGGGGCGGGTTATCCGCGTCGTACTCCAGAATGTCGATTTCCGGCTCGCCCGGATGCTTGTCGAAACCGGAGACCGATGCCGGCTGGAGATTCCCGAATCGCCGGGCAAAGGCGACGTGCTGCGCTTCGCTGAGCACCTGATCCCGGAAAATGACCACGGTCCGGTCAAGCACGGCCGAGTGGATTTCATCGAACTGCCGGTTTGACACGGGGCCCGCAAGATCGACGCCCTCGATGATCGCGCCGCACGAGGGCGACATTTCGTGCACGGTAATGGATTGGTATTGCATCGCGGGCGCGTCTCCGGTGTTAATTCGAGCGTTCATCCGACCGACGTTCGCGTCAGGCGGTTCGTCCCCGCAGTAAACACCGGAACTCCCCATACAGTCGAGACCCGGTTCTTTTTCCGGAGGAAGAGGCCGGTCCGATTGTCCAGGTGGCCGAGCGTGATTTGCCGTACTACACTACGACCCGGATTGCCGGGCATAGGGAACGGCGCTGGGAGCGCCCTGGAAGCCGGATGAACGAACTGGACGTCTATCGGAAACAGAATTTCGGGAATTCGAGCGGGTTCGGCGACAGGCCGGCTCTCTTGATCGTCGATTTCGTCAACGGCTTCGCCGATCCGGATCAGTTCGGCGGCGGCAATATCGGCGAGGCTATTTCCGCCACCGCGGCCTTGCTGGCGTCGGCGCGCGAAGCGAAAATCCCGGTCGCGTTCACCCGCGTCGTCTATGCCGATGACGGTTCGGACGCCGGCGTGTTCTGCGACAAGGCGCCCGGACTGAAGAACCTGACCGAACAGTCGGAAGCCAGTCAGGTGGTGGATGCGCTGGCGCCCGCGGATGGCGAGTACGTTCTCCGCAAGACCCAGCCCTCGGCCTTCTTCGGCACCGGCCTTGCCGCGTGGCTGGTGAGCCGGCAGGCGGATACCCTGCTCGTGGCGGGATGCACCACGTCGGGCTGCGTGCGGGCTTCGGTGGTCGATTCCATGAGCTACAACTTCCGCACAATTGTCGTCACCGATTGCGTCGGCGACCGGGCGCTCGAGCCCCACGAGGCCAATCTGTTCGATATGGGCCAGAAATATGCCGACCTGGTTTCGAGCGGCGGCGTGATCGGCTACCTCGCCGGCGTCACGGCCGGCTAGATGTGAAGTTTCCGGCCGGATCGAACCATTTGACCGGAAACCGCTCTGGCTTTCCCCCTCACCCAGCTTCGGCTAAGTCGGGCTCCCGCCCTCCAAGCCTTCGCAACCCTCTCCCCCGAAGACGGGGGCGAGGGACCCATTGAAACTCCCTCTCCCTCTGGGAGAGGGTTGGGGTGAGGGTGGATGGCCGGGTCCGGGCCCGACCATGACGCAATCGATCGAGTCCGGACCCTAGTGATTTTTCAGCAGGGCGCCGAACGCCTCGAACCGGTCGCCGATCCCGGCTGCCCTCAGGGTTGCCCAGAATGTGGCCTGGTTGCTGGTGATGACCGGTTTTCCAAGCCTGTCCTCGAGTTCCGGGATAAGCCCCAGCACCGGAAAGTCCGTGCACGATACCAGCAAGAGGTCGGCGTCCCCGGTATCCGAATTGACAACGTGCCGGGCGATATGGTCCCGATCGGTGCGGGCAATTCGAACATAATCCCCGGGACCGTCCGCGCCGATGCCGAGGCCGGCGATGCTGGTCACCTCGAATCCGGCCTCGGTGAAGAACCGGGCTTCATGCTCGTTCAATGCATCGTGGTACGGGGTGGCGATGGCGATCCTGTCGGCGCCGAGGACGCCGGCCGCCGCCACCAATGACGCGGCGGTGGTCACACAGGGAACGCCGGCGATTCCGCCCATGAAGTCGCCGGGTTCCGATACCGGTTGAACCATGGAACCGGCGGTGCAGCCGTAGGCGATGGCGTCGAGACCGGCCTCGGCCAGATATCCGGTCGCCTGCCCGATATCCTCGTAAAGACGCCGCTTGCCTTCCCCGCCCGAAGCGCCGTCGTGAAGCGGCATGCGGGTCGCGTGGACCGAGACGCCTTCGGGCGCCATCAGGTTCCACTCCGCTTCGTTAACCGTATTCGTGGGCGGGACGATCACACCGATCTTCGCCCGCCAGCCGTAAGCCGTGGGGTGGCGGGCGCCGGCGCCAGGGCCGTCCATTTGGCCGTCCATTTGGCCGTCCATTGCCGCTTACCCGGCCGCCCGGTTCGCGACCTCGGGGAAAAGACCGGCCTTCATGACCTGACCCGGCAGCGGCTCGTCGAAGAAGCCCTCCGTCCACCTGGCCACGTCGATGAGCGCGTCGAGATTGATGCCGGTCTCGTAGCCCATGTTGCGCAGCATGAAGCACAAATCCTCGGTGGCGATATTACCCGTCGCCGCCGGCGCGAAAGGGCAGCCGCCGAGGCCGCCGATGGACGCGTCGAGGAAATCCGCGCCCAGGCTTGCGGCGATTGCCGCGTTGGCGAATCCGGTGTTCCGGGTGTTGTGGAGATGGAATCCGATCTTGGTTCCCTCGCCGACGGCGTCCGCGATCATCGGATAAAGCTCGGTCAATTGGGTCGGAACGGCGGAGCCGATGGTGTCCGCGAGGCCTATTTCCTCGGCGCCTCTATCGGCGAGGCGGCCGGCGATTTCGGCGACCTTGGCCGGTGCGACGGCGCCTTCGAAGGGGCAGCCGAACGACGCCCCGATGATGCCCGACAAGCGAATGCCGGCGGCCCGGACCGGCTCGGCGACCGCATCGAATCCGTCGAGGGTCCGGGAGATGGACGCCCCCTGGTTCTTTTGGTTGAAGGTTTCGCTGGCGACGACGACGAAGCGGACCTCGTCGACGTCGGCGGCGATTGCCCGCTCCGCGCCCCTGGCGTTGAGGGCAAGTCCGGCAATCCGGACATCCCCGGAGCGATCGATCCCCTCGATGACCGCCTCCGCATCGGCCATTTGCGGAACCCGCTTCGGGTTGACGAAGCTGACCGCCTCGATCCGCTTGAGCCCGGCGCCGATCAGCCGGTTGATCAATTCGACGCGCTCGCCGACGCTCCACAGGCGGTCTTCGCTTTGCAGGCCGTCCCGCGGGCCGACTTCGCAAATCTCGATGGTTCGGCCGGCGTCAGATGATGCCGTCATTTCTCAATTCCTCCAGCTCCCGGGCGCTCATCCCGAGCAGGCCGCCGTAGATCTCTTCATTATGGCTGCCGACGTCGGGCGGGCCAAGCCAGGCCACGGCGCCGTCGCTCTCGGAGAATTTGGGCGCCGTGCCGGGGATCGCAAGGCCATCCAGTGCCTCGTCCTCGAATTGCCGGACCATGCCGCGCGCCCGAAAGTGCGGATCCCCGGCGATGTCGCCGATGGTGTAGATGGGGCCGACGACGACGCCATGCTTGTCCAAATGCCGGTCGAGCTCCTGCGCCGTCTTGGTCCTGGTCCACTCCCCGATCAGCGCGTCGAGTTCGGCCGCGTTTTCTCCGCGGGCTCTGTGATCCACGTATTTCGGATCATCGGCCAGTTCGGGCCGGTCCATTGCCGCGCACAGCCGGCGGAACATGGCATCGATGTTGGCGGCGATGACGACGTATTTTCCTTCCTTGGTCGGATAGATGTTCGACGGCGCGACGTTGGCAAGGCCGGTGCCGCTCGGCGAACGGACGATGCCGAGCTTGTCGAATTCCGGCAGGGCGCTTTCCATAAGGGTGAAGCAGGACTCGGTAATGGCCGCGTCGACGACCTGGCCCTTGCCGCCGCCCAGGGCGTCCCGCCAATAGAGCGCCATCAGTATCCCCTGCGCACAGAACATGCCGGTCAGGGTGTCGCCGAGCGAAATGCCGGCGCGCGGCGGCGGCTGATCGGGAAATCCATTGATGTAGCGAAGCCCGCCCATGGCCTCGCCGACGCTGGCGAATCCGGGACGGTCGGCGTAGGGCCCCGTCTGGCCGAATCCGGATACCCGGCCGATGACCAGTCCCGGGTTTATGGCGTGAAGGTCGTCGGGGCCGAGGCCCCACTTCTCGAGCGTGCCGGGCTTGAAGTTCTCGACCAGAACGTCCGCGGACTCGGCCAGGCGTTTGACGAGGGCCTGTCCGCGCTCGTCCTTGAGGTTCGCGGTAACGCATTTCTTGTTGCGGCCCAGAACGGGCCACCAAAGGCATTTGCCGTTGTAGCGATGGTGTCCCCATTCGCGCATGGGGTCGCCGCCGCCCGGGGTTTCCACCTTGATGACCTCGGCGCCGAAATCGGCCAGCCGGGAGCCGGTGAACGGCCCCGCCAGCAATTGACCCATCTCTATGACTCGCACCCCGGCGAGCGGGCCTTCGAGCCTGGGGTCGCGTTGGTCGGTCGGAACCGGCATCGATCATCTCCAATTTGGTCCGCGGTCTGGCTGTGCCGAATAATTCACCCCGGGACATTCGGATTTCCGGTCATACCATGCTTGCCGTCTTGCCGGTATCACCATTGCCGGGCAGGATTGTACGCGAATTTCCGGCAACCGCGTGGATCGGAGGTGTTGTCATGAAGCCGCAGGAACCCTGGATCGGCAGCCGCGGACGGATAGCGGTCATCATTCCGTCGACCAATATCGGCGTGGAATACGACTGCCAGCAACTGGCGCCTCCCGGCGTCACGTGGCATTTCTGCCGCTTCTTTGTCGAACAGCCCGATCTTTCCAGCGACGATATGTTCATGGCCTTCGTCGACGCCATTCGGCACACCATCCCGCATGCCGTGCGCGACGCCATGACCTGCGAGCCGTCGCACATCATGATGGGCATGTCCGCCGAGACGTTTTGGGGCGGCTTGGAGGGCAACGCCGAGTTCACCGCCGGGCTTCGGGAGGTTTGCGGCGATAAGATCGGCATAACGACGGGCGCCAATGCGCTCGATGCGTCGCTCAAGGCCTTCGGCGCCAGGAGGGTCGCCGCACTCACGCCGTACCAGCCGGTCGGCGACGAGCAGGTTCGCCGCTTTCTCGAAGAAACCGGCTACGAGGTGTCGAACGTGGTCGGATTGAAATGCGACACCGCCACATCGATCGCCCACACGCCGCCCGGCGAGGTTATCGATGTGGTGATGAACCGGCTCGACGGGGCCGATGTCGATGCCATCGTCCAGGCGGGGACCAACTTGACGGCGCTCGATATATTCCCGGCGCTCGAGAAACAGCTCGGGAAACCGGTCATTCCCATCAACGTGGCAACGATTTGGCACACGTTCAGGACCAACGGGATCGACGACAAGTTCTTCGGCCGGGGCTGGCTGCTGGAGCGGTTCTAGGGCGGTTTCCCGTGGATGCCCGGATCAAATAAGGTCAATTCGGACGAATTGACCGACCCGGGCATGACGATTTGGTTTGTGTCGTATATCCACTCGTCATACCCCGCTTTATGCGGGGTATCCAGATTTCCAACTCTTGAACCACAGAGACGGTGAGACAGTGAGGAGCGCCGGGATCGAAACCTCTCCTCTCAACCTCACTGTCTCTGTGGTGAATATCCTGGATGCCCCGAACAAGTCGGGGCATGACGGCTTGTCGGTTCACCCCCACCCCAACCCTCCCCCGTCAAGGGGGAGGGGGTTTCGGCGGGTTCTCTCACACCCGCCAGGGGGAGAGGGCTGCGGCGGCCGATCAATTCCGGCGCATACGGCCCGATTGACCGGCAGGCAATCGACGCCCGATAATTGTATCAATTTTTCACATTCGTCATCTCGTATTTGGATCCGATTCCGATGGCAATCAGGAACAACGTCATCATCGTGGGCGCCGGGCCCGTCGGCTGCGTTGCCGCATTGGTTCTGTCCAACGCCGGCATCCCGGTTACCCTGCTCGAGGCGGAGGCCGGGCTGATCCAGGACCTTCGCGCCTCGACGTTCCATCCGCCGAGCCTCGATATGCTCGACGATCTGGGGGTGACGCCGAAACTCATCGAACGGGGTTTGATCACGCCGGCAATTCAATACCGGGATCTGGATGACGGGCTGGTGGCCGAGTTCGACCACGCCCTTATCGCCGGCGAAACCAATCACCCCTACCGGCTCCAGTGCGAGCAGTTCAAGCTGACCCGCGTCATCCACGGGATGCTGGAACCGTTCGGCGATACGGAGTTCCGGTTCAATGCCCGGGTGACCGGCGCCTCCCAGACCGGCGAGGGCGTTGCGGTGTCGTATTCGACGCCCGACGGAGAAGACGAGATTTCCGGGACCTATCTGATCGGCTGCGACGGCTCGCGGAGCGCCGTCCGGAAGTCGCAGGACATCGAATTTGCCGGATTTACCTATCCCGAACAGTTCGTCACCATCAGCGTTCCCGAGCCCGTGGACCGGATCGTTCCCGACATGGGCCATGTGGCCTACATCTCCCACCCGACGGAGTGGTGCGCGCTGATTCACGCGCCGGATTTCTGGCGCTTTCTGTTTCCCATCCCCATGGAAATGACCCGGGAGGAAGCGTTCGACGAGACCTACCTTCAAGACCGGCTGCATCGGCTGGCGCCCTGGGACTCCGCTTACTCGGTCAACCACAAGACCCTCTACGGCGTAAATCAGCGGGTCGCGGAAACCTACCGGAAGGGACGCATTCTGCTTGCCGGCGATGCGGCGCACGTCAACAACCCGCTGGGCGGAATGGGGATGAACGGCGGGCTGCATGACGGCATCAACCTCGCCAACAAGCTGGTCCGCATCATCCGCGGCGGAGAGAGCGACGACCTCCTCGACCGGTATGACCGCCAGCGCCGGCCCATCGCCGTCGAATATGTCCAGGCGCAGACGATCCGAAACAAGAAGAATCTCGAGGAGAAGGACCCGGCCGTCCGGAAGCGCCGGCAGGACGAGCTGAGAGCGGTCGCCGAAGACCCCGAAAAATCGCGGGAATTGCTCATGCAGACCTCGATGATCAACGGGGTCCGAAAATCCGAGGCGATTCAATAGGCGGACGCACGGATCGGCGCGGGCATGACGAATTGTCGGTTCACCCTCACCCCAACCCTCCCCCGTCGAGGGGGAGGGGGATTCCCTTTTTTTCCTCTCCCTCGGGGAGGCAGAGGGAGCAGTCGCGGGTCCGGCGGGCGCCCATGCTCATTGGGCATTTGACAAAGACCGGCTCAAACTCAAAAATGAACGTGATCCGTTTTTGAAGACTGCCAAACGGAACCAACAGCAGCCAAACAGTTCAGCGGGGAAAACGATTCATGAATGCCGTTGTCGATCCCTATTCGGGCCTCCGGTTGTTCGAGCTCAGCCACGTCTGGGGCGTGGGCGCGCCTTCCATGCCGGGCGACGACGACGTCCGGATGTATCGGTCCGTCAAGCACGCCCAGCATGGCGTCATGACCCATCGCATCAGGATGGTCATGCATTCCGGCACTCATATGAATGCGCCGCTTCATCTGGTTCAGCGGGGGGCCGCGGTCGGCCAGATCGCGCTGGAGCATCTGTTCGGCAACGGCGTCGTCCTGTCGGTTCCCAAGGGGATGTGGGGACTGGTGACCGCCGAAGACCTCGAGGCGGCGGCTCCCGGCGTCCGGCGCGGCGATTTCGTCGTGATCGTCACCGGCTGGCACCACAAATACTCCGACAGCCTCGAATATTTCGGCGATTCGCCGGGACTGTCCAAGGAGGCCGCCGAGTGGCTGGTGGCCCGCGAGGTCAAACTCGTGGCCGTCGATACGCCGCAGGTCGATCACCCCCTGGCGACGTCGCTGGGCCCGCACAGGGGCGGGCCGCTGATGAACCGGCTGGTTCCGAAATACGAGGAGGCGACGGGGCGCCGGGCGAAGGACGATTTTCCCGAGTGGAACGCGGCGCACAGGACGCTGCTGGCCGCCGGCATCCCGACCATTGAACAGGTCGGCGGGGATGTGGATGATCTGCTCGGCAAGCGGGCGACGTTCCACGGCGCGCCGTGGAAGTGGGACCAGGGCGATGCGTGCCCGGTGAGATTCGTGGCCATGATCGATCCCGGCGGAAACTGCCGGATCGACAGCGGCAAGGAGGTGGACTGACATGGACGATATCCGCACATCCGAAGACCTGGATCTGGCGGGCGGCAATGAAAGCCTGACCATTTTCAACTTGAGCCAGGATTGGGGCCACCACATGCCGGAATGGCCGTCGACCCCGGGGGTCAACGTCCACGTCAGGAAATTCCATGCCAAGGATGGCGTTTACCAGGCCGAGTTCGAAGGCATCATGCACCGGGGCACCCACATGGATGCGCCCATCCATGTGACGGAAAATACGCCGCATATCATGGATTACCCCATCTGGCGGTTCTTCGGCACCGGTGTCGCGGTTTCGATTCCGAAAAAGCGGTGGGAAGTGATCACCGCCGAGGACCTGGAAAACGCCCGGCCGAAAATCCGGGAAGGCGACATGGTGATGATCAATACGGGCATGCATCATCACATGGACGACACCGACGACTACTTCGCCTACTCGCCGGGCATCTACAAGGAAGGCGCCCAGTGGCTGGTGGACAGGAAGGTCAAACTGGTGGGGTATGACGTGCAGTCCAACGACCATCCCATGGCGACCAAGCTGGTCGATCACGGTCTCGGGCCGACCCACCCCCACCTGATCGAGGAATACAAGGCCGAGTTCGGCCGGGATCCGAAGGAGGACTTCCCGGATTGGGAGGCCGGACACAAGACGCTGATGATCGGCGGCGGCATCCCGGGTATCGAGAACGTGGGCGGAGATCTGGAAAAGGTAACCGGCAAGCGCTGCACCTTCATGTGCTTCCCATGGCGATGGGAGGGCGGCGACGGATGCGGGGTCCGCATATTGGCGGTGATCGATCCCGAACGGAAATTCCGGTTCGAGACCGGCGCCTGACGAAAACACCTCGGAAACAAGAATAGGGAGGCCCGCATGGGGGAGATCAGCGACACCCTCAGAAATCCGCTCAGCATGTTCGACGTGAAGGGCAAGACCGCCGTCGTTACCGGCGCCTCGGGCGCATTCGGCCGTGGCGTTTCCATAGCGCTGGGCGCGCTCGGGGCGAATGTGGTCATGGCGTCCGGGACCAGGGAAGACCTCGATGAGGCGGTCGCCGATGTGAAGGACGTCGGCGGAAACGCGATTCCCGTCTACCGGCGGCCCGATACCCTCGAGGACGCCGAGGCCATGCTCAAGGCCGCCCTCGATGAATTCGGGGGCGCCGACCTGCTGGCGATCGGGTCCGGCTACAACAAGGCCGGGTTCATTCACGAACTCGACTATGAGACCTGGCAGGCGGTGATGGACGCCAATGTCCGGGGCAACTGGTTCATGGCCAAGGCACTCGGCACCTACTGGATCGAAAACGAGGTCAAGGGCAAGATGGTCATGATGTCGTCGGTCCGCGGGCGCCACGGCAATATCTCCGGCTATACTGGGTACTGCACGTCGAAGGGCGCCACGGATTCACTGACCCGGGTATTGGCCACCGAATGGTCGAAGTACGGCATCACCGTGAACGCCATCGCGCCGACCGTGTTCCGCTCGAAGCTCACGGCGTGGATGTATGACGAGGAGGACGAGCTGGGGCAGGCGACCCGCGCCAGGTCGCTCTCGCGAATCCCCCTGGGCCGTTTGGCGGAGGTCGAGGATCTGATGGGGATGGCGTTGTATCTCCTGTCGCCGGCATCCGACTTCTGCACGGGGCAGGTCATGTATGTGGATGGCGGCTTCACCGCCGGTTAGCCGCCGCCGATGAAACGGATCGCTGTCCTCGGCGCGGGCCTCATGGGCCACGGCATTGCCCAGATATTTCTGGCCGCCGGGCATCCGGTGGCGCTGCACGATCCGGACCCGGATACCCTGGCGAGCGCGCCCGAGCGCATCCGGTCGATCTTTGATCTGCTGGAACTGGACGCCGCCGGGCTGGACGGCCTGGAACTGATGGGCGAGCCGGAGGGCGCGGCCGGCGATGCCGATCTGGTCATCGAGGCGGCGCCCGAAAAGCTGGAGCTGAAGCGGCGGATATTCGCCGATCTGGTATCCATGACCGGCGATCGGACGATCCTCGCCAGCAATACCTCCGGACTCCCGATCGGCGAAATCGCCCGGGAGCTGAGTGACGCGGGCCGGGTGATCGGCACCCACTTCTGGAACCCGCCTCATCTGGTGCCGCTGGTGGAGGTTATCCAGGGGGACCGGACCGACCCGGCGATCGTCGAAGCGACGATCGACCTGCTGCGTTCGGTGGGCAAGACCGCCGTCCACGTGAAGAAGGACGTGCCCGGCTTTATCGGCAACCGCCTTCAGCACGCCCTCAAACGGGAAGCCATCGCCCTGGTGGAAAACGGAATCTGCGACGCGGAGACCGCCGACCTGGTGGTCAAGGAAGGGTTCGGCATGCGCCTCGCCGTCATGGGCCCGCTGGAAAATTCCGATCTCGTCGGGCTCGACCTCACGCTCGACATTCACCGGACGCTGCTGGCCGATCTGGACCGCTCGGCCGGACCTCAAGAACTGCTGACGGACAAGGTGGCGGCCGGGGAGCTCGGCATGGACGCCGGCAAGGGGTTTCGGGAATGGACGCCCGAGGAGGCGGCCGAGGCCCGGCGCCGGCTCAACGAGCATCTGGTAAGGCAGGCCCGGGCGCGGCTCAAGGGCTAGGGCCAGGACCCGATTTAATTGCCATCCCCCGAATCCGTCATGTAAGGTCAATTCGCTCCGAATTGACCGAGCCGGGCCCCGACCCGGCCTTCAGTCGGCCGAAGCCGACTTTCGGACGGCGTAGGCCGGCCATCCACGGACCTCGGGACGGCTGGACGTGGATGCCCGGATCAAGTCCGGGCATGACGATAACCTAACAATAATTTCGTCATGGCCGGGCCCGGACCCGGCCTTCAGTCGGCCGAAGCCGACTTTCGGACGGCGTAGGCCGGCCATCCACGTTTCCAATTCTTGAACCACAGAGACGGTGAGGCAGTGAGGAGCACCGGAATCGAAACCTCTCTTCTCGACCTCTGTGTCTCTGTGTCTCTGTGGTGAATATCCTGGATGCCCCGAACAAGTCGGGGCATGACGATAACCTAACAATAACCGTGCGGACCCTAGCCGGCTGAATTCAGCCGGACGTAGGCCGAGAGGTCCGCGAAATGACCGAGGAGCCGGGATCCCGCGAGCCGGCGCCGGTCCGAGAGCCCGGCGCGGAGAGCGGGCCGCAGAACGTCCAGGCAGAACCCGATGCGCGACCGCACGAATTGCCGCCGCGAGGATTGCCCGTCCCGGCGGCCGTGGAGCGCCAGGCGCCGCTCGGCAGCCGGCACCGGGCCGTCATACCGCCGGTGGAGCGCGCCGAGCCGCCGCCAGTCACCCGGCCAGTCACCCGGCCAGTTACCCGGCATGGCGTCCGTCCCGGAATGAATGGGGCCGCGGGGGTTTAAGCGCGCTTGACCCAGACCACCGGCGCGGCCCACAACAGGGTCCGGTTCTCGATCGGCGCGGCGTTGTAGGAGACCAGGGTATAGGTGTTGGCCCGCGATCCGTGGACCAGTTTCTTGACGTAGCCCTCGTTCTCCGAGGTCTTGACGACGCAGTCCTTGTTGAGGGCGTTCTGGATATCCGTGCCCCGGCGGCGGGAGCACAACAGGTAGTCGCCCGGGCGGTAGACCGGCAGCATGGAATCGCCCCGGACTTCGATGGCGATGGGGTCCGCATCTTCGAGGGTGAACTCGATTTCCTCGAAGCCGCCGCCCATCGGGGCATCGTCGAAGGGGATGAAGCTTTCGCCGGCGGCCACCCGGCCGACGACGGGAATACTGACCACCGCCGGCCCCACTTCGTACCGGAGCCAGGTTTCGGTGACTCCCAGCGCATCGGCGAGGCGCAGGAGGGTGTCGCCCCGCGGCTGATCCACCTTGCCCTGCAAATACTTGTAGACCTTCTGTTCATCGAGGCCGGCCCGCCGCGCCAGCTCGCGCTGGGACCAGCCCTTCCACGACAGGGCGCGCAACAAACGTTTTGACCAATGATCCATGCGGTAAACAAAGCCGATTTTTAACCCCATTTCCAGGGAAAATTAAACCGTTGTAACTAGTCTTATAATTCCATATATTAGAGATGTAAATATCCAAATTTAACCATGGAACTCATGAAATGTCCGAAAAATGGACCTCCATACTGGTTGCCGACCGGATCAGGGAGGCGGCGGAAACCCTGAAGCGCCTGCCGGACGCCCATCCGGGCCGGCGCCTGTCCAGCTCCTGGCCCGATGTGGTTTTGAATCCGCAGGAGGCTTACGGCTACACGCCGGCCGAGGACGATCCGACCCCGCCCGCCGCCGGCGCCATCGATCGCATGGACGAGGTTCTGATCAAGTGGATCGGCTGGCTGGACCGCGAGGAAGTGCGGATTTTGTGGAGTTGGGTCCTCGGGGTGCCGGTTTGGCTGGTCTCCAAGCGCATGGGGCTGCATCGCGGAACCGTGCATCGCAAACGGATCGCGACGCTCAGGAAGATCGCCGTGTACCTGAACGCGAACGGCGTGCCCGTCCTGCCGGCGGCCGGGGCCGAATAAGGGCCGCATGCCGTTTCGCCGCGCCGCCGGGAAAAAAAGTTCACCTAAATTCGCATATGAATCAAATAGATAAGGAATTTTGAAAAAAAATAAAAAAAAGCTTGCGACATATGCGACAGATATGGTATAAATTATTCCCATGATCGGAAGTTTTGCGCCCGCGGGGTCTCCCCCGGGCGCTTTTTTGTGGAATTCAACGCCTTTTCCGTGGACCGCAATATTGGCGCCCGGTGCGATGAGCGTATTCCGGCGCGAATTTCTTAGACACGCCAAGAACCTGGCAAGCCAAGTGCACGGCGACGCGGCCTACGACCCGCTGATCATGCAGCGGTTCATCGGTGCCTATCAGAAACCCATGCGGGGTAGAGCGGTGGCGGCCCGTCCGGCTCACAACCGGAAGGTCGCCGGTTCAGGTCCGGCCCCCGATACCGATTCCTCGCCAACGGAAATGCGGAATCACCCGTCCATTTCAACGGGAGGAAGCCTGTTGCCGGTTCGAACGCTGCCAAGCCGAAGCCGGTGACTTGGGCGAGCGGTGGGGCGGGGATTCCAGGTCCCCGCTCCGCCGCGGCCCGCCATCAAGTTTCATCAAGCCAGAAGGAGTAGCTCAATGACAAACCAGGTATCTCTCAATGTCGTCCTCGGCAGCGACTCGGTGACCGCCGACAGTCTCGCCAACGACTCGGTGACGGCGGACAGTCTCGCCAGCGACTCGGTAACGGCGGATAGTCTCGCCAACGGCTCGGTGGCCGCCGACAGTCTCGCCGACGGAGCGGTCATCACCGACAAGATCGCCAACGACTCGGTGACGGCGGACAAGATCGCCGACGGCTCGGTGGCCGCCGACAGTCTCGCCGACGGAGCGGTCACCACCGACAAGATCGCCAACGAGACGGTGACGCGTGACAAGATCGCGCCCGATGTCCTTCAGGCGGCGGGTGTGCTACCGGCCGGTACGATCCTGGACTTCGCCGGGACCACGCCGCCGCCCGGATATCTGGCTTGCGACGGATCGGCGGTAAACCGGACCACCTACGCGGCGCTGTTCTCAGCGATTGGCGAGACGTGGGGCGGGGGCGACGGCTCGACAACGTTCAACGTGCCCGACCTGCGGCGGCGCACGACCATCGGCTCGGGTGGCACAGGTACCGATATCATCGGCAACGCACCCGGAAACACCGGTGGCGCGGAGACGCATACCTTGACCGTTTCCGAAACGCCGCTACACGGGCATGGGTCAGGAACGCTGGAGACCGCGGCCGCGGGGGGGCACCATCACGACTATGAGCATTTTCCTCGCGATCCATTTCGCGGCTACTCTCTAGGCGGGTACAATGGCCCGCGCCACAATACGGACGAAACCAGTGAGACAGCTGAAGCCGGCTCGCACAAGCACACCGTCAGCGGGTCGACCGCAGACGCCGGCGGCGGCCAGCCCCACAACAACATGCCGCCCTCGGCTGTCGTGAACAAGATCATCAAGACGTAGGCGGGCGAGCGGCGGGGCGGGAATCCCAGACCCGGCCCCGCCGCCGCCACGCGGACAAATCAACACGCTCAAGTGTGAGCGACAAAGCCCGAAGGGGCGTGAAAGACAGATATCTCACTCCAGGGAGGAAGGCCGGCGCCAATCCGGCGCCGGTCAAACAGACCAACTGGAGAGATAGACGAGCAAATAGACGAACGCCCGCGGGGTCTCCCCCGGGCGCTTTTTTGTGGAATTCCAAACCTTATTCCGTGGACCGACCGCCATGCCGAAGCCCATGCCCCGCCCGCCGACGCCGGCCGGGCGTTCCCCGGAGCCTGCCGGAAACGGGGATGCCGGCGGCCCGGACCGGGGGAACCTGATGCCGCTGGACTTCATGCTGACGCTGCTGCGGGACACCGAAGCGTCCCTGGACGACCGGAAGTGGGCCGCCTATCACGCGGCCCCCTACTGCCACCCCCGCCTCTCGCCGGTGGAGGCGGAACGTGACGCCTGGCCCCGTTTCGAAGACGTTCTCGAGACTCTCAGATGACCCTTCCGTCGGACGACCAGCGCGAAATTTATCAGCGCCTACAGGACGATTTCGAGCACTATGCGGCCCGCTGCCTGAAGATCCGCACCAAATCCGGCGAGATCTCGCCGCTGAACCTGAACGGGGTGCAGCGGCGCATTCATCTGCGGGCCGAGAACCAGTACGCGCGGACCGGGCGGGTCCGCATGCTTGTCCTCAAGGCGCGCCAGCCGGGGGTCAGCACCTATATCGAAGCCAGGTTCTACTGGAAGACGGCCCATCGCCCGGGTCTCCGCGCCTTCATCCTCACCCATAAGATCGAAGCCACCGACAACCTGTTCGAGATGGCCAAGCGGTTCCATGCCAATTGCCCGGAGCCGGTAAAGCCGGAGACCCGGGCCTCGAACGCCAAGGAGCTGAAATTCGGCCGCCTGGACAGTTCCTACAGGGTCGGCACCGCCAACGCGGAGGGCGTCGGGCGGTCGGACACCATCCAGCTTTTCCATGGATCGGAGGTTGCCCACTGGCCCAATGCCGAACGGCACGCCGCGGGCGTCCTTCAGGCGGTGGCCGACGCCGGCGGCACGGAGGTGTGGCTGGAAAGCACGGCCAACGGCGCATCGGGGCTGTTCTACAATTTGTGCCTGAAGGCCGAGCGGGGCGAGGGGCCGTACGAGCTCGTGTTCATCCCGTGGTTCGGCCACGGCGAGTACATGAAGCCGGCGCCCGACGGCTGGACGCCGCCGGCCGCCTGGGCCGAATACCGGCGGCTCCACGGCCTCTCCGGCGAACAGCTCTATTGGGCCTATTCGAAGAACGCCGAACTGGCGGGCTCCATCGGCGGGACGCTGGACGAGATCAGCTGGCTGTTCCGGCAGGAATACCCGGCGACGCCCGCCGAGGCCTTCCAGGCCTCCGGCGGCGGCGGATACATCCGCGCCGAACTGGTGATCCAGGCCCGGGCCAACGAGTTCCCGGAGGCCGACGCCAATACGCCCCTGATCCTGGGCGTCGACGTGGCGCGGGGCGGCGGCGACAGGACCCGGGTCATCGACCGCTGCGGCCGCCGGCTCGGCCATGTCGTCAACGAGACCTGGGACGACGCCGACGAAATGACCCTGGCCGGCAGGCTGGCCCGGATCATCGACAGCTATGGCCCCGACATGGTGTTCGTCGACGTGACCGGCGGCTACGGCGGCGGACTGGTCGACCGCCTGAGGGAACAGAATTACCGCTGCGTCAGGGGAATCAATTTCGGATCGCGCGCCGACGCCGCCGACACCTTCGCCAACAGGCGGGCCGAGATGTGGGGACGGCTGGAGGCCTGGCTGGCCGACGGCGCCGACATCGCCGACGACGCCTCCCTGCAGCGGGACATGACCGCGCCCAAGGCCAGGCCGGATTCGTCCGGCCGCCTCGTGCTCGAAAAGAAAGAGGACATCCGGAAGCGCCTCAACCTGTCGCCCGACGGCGGCGATGCGGCGGCGCTGACCTTCGCCCAGGCCGTCGGCCGCCGGGACATTCGCGCCCTGGCCCCGGCCGAGGCCGAGACCGACTACGGCACACTGGAGTTTTGAGGATTTCGAATGACGATTTTCTTCGACGACGACGATTTCGAGCCCCTGGGGCCGGGGCGGGACGATGCGGAGCCGGGCTCGCCGGCCGGCCGGAACGACACCGGCGGCGCCGACCTGGACCGCATCGACAACGACGACTACCTGCTGGAAGCCGGGTACGCCGCCGAGGCGCACCTCGGCCAACTCGTCGACGGGGACGACGACGGGGACGGCAACCCCTGGACCCCGGCCGGCCTCGAGGACCGCTTCTACGAGGACATGCGGGAGCACCTGGACGGCGCGCCCGACCCCGGGACCCGCGAGGCATTGCAGGGAAATCTCGACCGGATCTGGGAGCGCACCCGGCCGGCGATCGTCGGCAGGGAACACGCCCGGCGGCTGAGGAAGCGGGCGACGGTGGGGGAGGGGATGCTCGCCCGCTACCGGGAACTGGCCGCCGCCAATCCGGCGCTGGCGCCCATGGTGCTCCAGGAGGCCGACGATACCCTCGGCAGGCTCCGGGGCCTGGGCACCGCCCGGGACGCCATCGACGAACGCCGCCGGATGTTCAGGACCGAGGTGCGGGATGCGGTCTTGAACCGGGCATCGGAGACGGACCCGCGCGGCGCGCTGGAGGCGTTCAAGTCGGGCGGCTATGCCGAACTGTTCGATGGGGACGACGAAGACGGCCGCAAGGCGTGGGAGGGGCATCTTACGCAGGCCGCCGTGACCCGGGACGACGACGACGCCTGGGAGCGGGAGCGGGGCGAGCTCGAAAACCAACAGATGAAGGGCCTCGCCGCCGTCATGTTCCGGGCCGAGCGGGAGCAGGCCATCCGGTCGGGGGATGTTTCCGGCGCGAAGATCACCCAGGCGGTGAAGTCGGGCCTCATCGGCCGGGAGGAGGGCGAGCAGCTGCGCCAGGCGGCCCTCGCCCGGCGGGCGGAACTCAAGGAGGAAGCGGGCCGCTACGCGGAGATCAGCGACACGATCATGCGGGGCAAGGCGCTGCCCATCCGCACCCGGGAATGGATCGATCCCTGGTACCGCGAGGTGATGAAGCCGGCCCTGGAGCTTATGGACCCCCGGGCGCGGGAGGTTGTCGACCTGGACATCATCCGCCGGGCGGGCCGGGTGCCCGAAGACCGGATCAGGGAGATCCGCCGGGGCCTCAACGGGGACGACCCGCAGGCCGTGATCGACAGCGCCGGGTGGATCGGACGCCTCCGGGACGAGATGCCGGAGATAGTGCCGGACCTCGAGGCCTGGCTGCCGCGAAGCGAGTACGACCGGGCCGTCG
>JAJDXO010000044.1 GCA_022823235.1 Rhodospirillales bacterium | reverse complement strand
CCGTATACGCCCCGCGGCCTCTCCCAACCCCCCCCCCACCCCCCCCCCCCCTGGGTTTTGTTTAAAAACAACTCCCCCCCCCCCCTGGGGGGGGGTGGTTGGGGGGGGGGGGCAAGGAGAGTACGGGGGTGATACGGGAATTCCCCCTCACCCGGCGTCCGTCCGCATCGCCGCAACACGCTTATGGCGGTTCAATCGAGTCCGGACCCTAGTCCGATTCCGGCCGCCAGGCGTCGGGGATATGCCGCGGCAGGCGCCAAGGCGAGACGGCGATCAAATCGAACCGGACGGCGGCGTCGGGCGGCACGTTCCGCCGGGCCAGGAATCCCGCCGCCGCCCCTTCGATGCGGCGGCGCTGGTGCGCCGTGACGGCGGCGACGGCGGTTTCCTCCTCGGCCCGCGCCTTGACCTCGGCGAACACCAGGGTCTTGCCCCGCCTGGCGATCAGATCGATCTCGCCCCGGGGGTTGCGGTGGCGCCGCTCGACGATGCGGTAGCCCTTGAGGCGCAGGAACATGGCGGCGGCGGTCTCGGCGGCGAGGCCGAACGCCCAGGCCCTCCGGCGGTCCCGCTCCCCCGCCATTCTAGTCCTTCAACTCCAGCGCCCGGGCATAGAGCCGTTTGCGCGGCAGGCCCGTTAGTTCCGCCACCTCCGCCGCCGCATCGCGAACCCGCAGGGTCTGCAGATGGTCCAGGAGCATCCGGTCCACCGCCTCGTCGCTGAACGTCTCACCGGCGGGCGGCCCAACGACGACCACCACCTCGCCCTTGGGCGGGCCCTGGGTCCGGTAATGATCCGCCAGTTCCCGGAGCGGCCCGCGCCTGACCTCTTCATGGAGCTTGGTCAGTTCCCGGGCGACCGCGGCCTCCCGGTCGCCGAGCGCCGCCGCCATGTCGGCGAGGCTGGCCGCCAGGCGCCTAGCGGATTCCTGAAAGATCAGCGTCGCCGGCGCCGCCCGGAGGCTTTGGAATTCCTTCCGCCGCGCCGCCGGTTTCGGGGGCGGGAACCCGGCGAACAGAAACTTGTCGGTCGGCAGGCCGGACAGGATCAGCCCGGTGATCCCGGCGGAGGGCCCCGGCACGGCGGTCACCGGAATGCCGGCCTCGATGCAGGCGCGGACCAGCCGGTAGCCGGGATCGGAGACCAGCGGCGTCCCCGCGTCGCTGACCAGCGCGACGGCGGCGCCCGCCTCCATGCGGCGAACCAGGCCCGGCAGGGCGCGGGCCGCATTGTGGTCGTGATAGGGGGCGAGTTCGGCGCCGATGCCCAGCAGGGACAGCAGTTTGCCGGTCATCCGCGTGTCCTCGCAGGCGACGCGGTCCGCGGCGGCCAGCACATCCAGGGCCCGGAGCGAGATATCGCGGATATTGCCGATGGGCGTGGCGACCAGGTAGAGCCCGCCGGGCAGCGGCCCGCCGGCCGGTTTACTTCCCCCGGGGCCCCCGCTAGGCTCGGCGGTGTCCGGCCCGGTTCCGGGCCCATCGGAGGAAGAATTTGCGGCTTTCGGCATTCAGGACTCGCGTCGGGATTGGAGCGGGAGCGCTGATCTTTCTGCTCTCCGCCTGTCAGACCCAAGTGTCGCAATTGCCGCCCCCGTTGCAAACCCCGTCGGGGGTGCCGTCCTCCCAGACGCAGCCGCCCCAACCGCAAGCGCCTCCGCAACAGGCCGTCCAGCCCGCCCCGGCGCCGCCTGCGGACGCCCCGGCCCAACAGGCCGCCCTGCCGCCCGCCGGCCCCGGCGGACTCGAGCCGCCGGCGAAGCCGGACGCGCCCCGGATCGCGATCCTGCTGCCGCTCTCGGGTCCGAGCGCCAAGGTCGGCCGGGATCTGCTGAACGCCGCGCAACTGGCCCTGTTCCATTTCGCCGACCGGCGGTTCGAGCTGCTGCCCCGCGACACCGGGGGCACCCCCCGGGGGGCGGCGGACGCCGCGGCGCTCGCCATCGGCGATGGCGCCTCGCTGATCCTCGGGCCGCTGCTGTCCGGCTCGGTCGAGGCGGCGGCGCCCGCGGCCCGCGCGGCGGGGATCAACGTCATCGCCTTCACCAGCGACCGGACGGTCGCCGGCGGCGGCGTGTTCACCATGGGCTTCCTGCCGGGTCAGGAGGTCGCCCGGATCGTCGCCTTCGCCCGGCAGCGGGGCGTGCGGCGGCTGGCGGTACTGGCCCCCGACAACAGCTATGGCCTGCGGGTGGTCGAGCAGGTGCGGCAGTCCGCCGAGGCGCCGGGCCTGTTCCTGACGGATATCGTTCACTATGACCCCTCGGCGGCCGATTTCGCGCCGGTGATCCGCGACCTCGCCGATTACGATGCCCGCCGCGGAAACCTGCTCGGTCAGATCGAAACCCTGAGGGCCCGCGACGACGAGGTCGCGGCGGCGGCGCTCAAGCGCCTGGAGAACCTCCAGACCCTGGGCGACGTGCCGTTCGATGCGCTGCTGATCGCCGAGGGGGGCAAGCGCCTCCAGGCCATCGCGGCGCTCTTGCCGTACTACGACCTCGACCCGAAAAAAATCCGCATGCTGGGGACCGGCCAGTGGGATACGCCGGGGCTCGGCGCCGAACCGGCGCTGGTCGGCGGCTGGTTCGCGGCCCCGTCGCCGGCGGCGCGGGCCGATTTCGTCAAGCAGTACGAGGCGGCCTATGGCGCGCCGCCGCACCGGCTGGCGACCCTCGCCTACGACGCCACCGCGCTGGCGGCGGTCCTCGCCCGGGAGGACGGCGGGTTCCAACCCGAGAAAATCACCGCGGCCCAGGGCTTCGCCGGGCGGGACGGGATCTTCCGGTTCCTGCCGGAGGGGATCGCCCAGCGGGGGCTGAGCGTGCTGCAGGTCCGGGAGCGCGGGACGGCGGTGATCGCCGACGCGCCGTCGAATTTCACCCAGCCGCCGCCCGCCCGGTAGATCAGTTCAGCAGATAATCGAGCACCGCGTTCAGGCGCATCAGGCCGTCGGGCAGCGCCCGGAGCCGCGTGCCGTCGAAGGGCGCGATCAGTTCCTCATCGGCGAGGACGTCCAGCCGGTCCCCATCGAGCCAGTCCTCGAGGGACAGGCCGGTGGTCTCGGCGAAATCCGCCGCGCTCAGGCCGCCGGCGAGGCGCATCCCCAGCAGGACCGCCTCCCGGGCCCGCTCGTCGGGGTCGATGGGGGTGCGCTTGTGGAGCCCGGCGCCCTCGGTTTCGACCGCCCGCAGCCAATCGTCCGGCATCCGTTTCTCGAGGGTCAGCGCCCAGGCGCCGCCGGTCCTGAGCCGCCCGTGGGCGCCCGGTCCGATACCGGCATAGGCGCCGCCCCGCCAATAGGTGAGATTGTGCCGGCAGGCATCGTCCGGCCGGGCGTGGTTGGAAATCTCGTAGGCCGGCAGCCCGGCGGCCGCCAGGGCCTCCTGGGTGACCTCATAGAGCTCCGCGGCGGTTTCGTCTCCCGCGCCCTCGACCCGCCGCTTGTGAAATTCGGTCCCGGGCTCGATGGCCAGCTGATAGACCGAGAGATGGCCCCCGGCGAGGGAGACGGCTTCCGACAATTGCCGCCGCCAGTCGGCGGCCGTCTGGCCCGGAAGCGCATAGATGAGATCGAAGGAAAACCGGGGGACCGCGTCCCGCGCCGCCTCGATGGCGCGCCTGGCCTCGTCCGCCTTGTGCCGGCGGTCGAGGAACTTGAGCGCCGCGTCGTCGAAGGACTGGACGCCGATGGAGAGGCGGTTGACGCCGGCATCGGCGAAGGCGGCGAACAGGGCGGCTTCCGACGATGACGGGTTGGCTTCGGCGGTGATCTCCACGTCGTCCGCCACCGGCCAGCCGGCGCGGATGCGCTCGATGATCGCCGCGACGGTGTCCGGCTTCATCAGGGACGGCGTGCCGCCGCCGAAAAACACCGAGGTGACGGTCCGGTCCCTTGTTTCCTCGGCGGTGCGGTCCAGTTCCGAGAGGTAGGCGGCCCGCCAGCGTCCGTGATCGACGGTGTCGGCGACATGGCTGTTGAAGTCGCAGTACGGGCACTTGGATTCGCAATAGGGCCAGTGCACGTAGATGCCGAAACCGGCGGACATGCGGTTTCCAATATCCGGTTTTTGGTCTGAAGGGCTCATGCCGGGACTTTTAGCTGGGAGTTTTGCAGGCGCTTCGGGAGCGGCAATTGGAGAGTCGGTACCGGGAGAGGCAACAGAAAACTTTCCCTAAACAGTTGAAATTGAGTCAGAATTAGGGACGAAAAATTACGGTGTCCACCTTTGGGAGGGTACACCAGACCAGCAGCGCCAAGGTCACGGTATAGGTGCCCTACTTGCTGTCAAGTGTGCCCTCCCACCAAACCGGGAGGGTTCCTTTGGGGGAAGTGGCGTTTGTTCTTCTGCTGATCTTTGGTGTTTTGGTGGCTGTGGGGCTGCCTATCCTAATCATTGTAAAGCTGGTTCGTTGGATTTTCGGGCGGCCGAAAGACAGGCGACCGCGGGAGCGGCTGGAACCGGGGGAACGTCCCCCCACGGAGCGCCAAATAAACTACATCGATGCTCTGCTCAAGGAACGGGATATCACGTTGGAGACAATCAACAAGGGGCAACCAAGAACGCTCGAGGATGCGAGCAACCTGATAGAGATGCTTCTGGAGTATGATTACGATGATGATGGGGACATTCATATCTCCGCCGACGAAATTGAGAAATTGGCCGCCGACCCGGGAGACATGGCGGATTACTATGAAGTGAACGTCGAGCCCGATTATATCACTTTCTTGATTCGAGCCTCTGATGCCCAAACTGCCAAGAGGGTCGCGGTCGCGGCGTACAGAGAACTAATATCGTCTGGACAGGGTGTGAGCCATCAGGACACATCCGCAGAAGGGGTCACCAAAGAGGAACTGGAATACATGTACGGGGACGGTCCGCCAGATTTCAGAGAAAACGAGGCCCAACGGCTTAACGACGACCATGAGACCACAGGACCGCGGATTGTAATTTCAATCTAAACTAAGACCTTAAACTAGGAAATTCCGAAAAATTATTAGTGACATGGATTCCTGTTTTTGATTCAATAAGTTGCCTCCAAGTGTGACACGGTGCAATTCTGCCGGCCGTAGCGCCATCTTAATTTAATTTTGGGCAAGATGGGTGCGTTATGTGGGGTTCATGGCAGGCCCCACTGCTTAGAGGAATTAGCGGGGACCGTTGCCCGCGGTCCCCGTGTCAACCCCTAGCAGGCTGCTGAAATAGTGGCTCGTTCGGCTTTGAGGGTGGCCTCGTCGCCGAGATGGTAGGCGAACTCGATCTCCACCGATCCGTCGTCGAGGAGTTCGGCCGATCCTGAACCGTTGACTTCGTCCATCTCGTCGAAGCCGGCGTTCAGGGCGCCGAAGGCGATTTCGCCATGACCATCTTCGTGAATGACCAGCATGGCGGGCCCGCCGAGGTCGAGGTGGCCGCGGTCCCACAGGTCGGCCTCGACGATCCGCCACCGGCCGATCAGCCGGCAGTCCGTCGGCGTCGTCATGGCATATTGCCGAAACACCGGGCGGTCAGCTTCCGGAACGCGTCCGCCCGGTGGCTCACCGAATGCTTCCAGTCCGGGTCGGCCTCGCCGAAGGTCTCGCCCTGGCCGTCGGGGACGAAGATGGGGTCATAGCCGAAGCCCCTCTCGCCCCGGGGCGGGAACACCAATGTCCCATGGACCGCGCCCTCGACCGTCTCCGCATGCCCGTCGGGCCACGCCAGCGCGAGCGCGCAGGCGAAATGGGCCGTGCGGTCCGGATTCTCGCCCAGGGCCTCTTCCACCTTCTTCATGGCGAGGCCGAAATCCCTGCCGGGCCCCGCCCAGCGCGCCGAATAGATGCCGGGATCGCCCCCGAGGCCGTGCACCGCGAGGCCGGAATCGTCGGCGAGCGCCGGCAGGTTCGCGCCCCGCGCCGAGGCGAGCGCCTTCAGTTCCGCGTTTTCGATGAAGGTCCGGCCGGTCTCGTCGGGCTCGGGCAGGCCCAGTTCGCCCGCCGAAACCGCATCGGCCCCGAGGGGCGCCAGCAGTTCGCGGATTTCCGCCACCTTTCCCGGATTGTGGCTGGCGATAACCAGCCGGCCGCCCTCGAATTGCCGCGCCATCCGGTCAGCGGGCCGCGTTTTCGATGGCCCGGCGCTGATGGGCGGCCAGTTCGCCGATGCCCTTCTTGGCCAGTTCGAGCATCGCCATCAGCTCGCTTTCCTTGAACGGATCCTCCTCCGCCGTGCCCTGAATTTCGACGATGTCGCCGGCCCCGGTGAGGACGAAGTTGGCGTCGGCCTGGGCGTTGCTGTCCTCGTCATAGTCGAGATCGAGCACCGCCCGGCCGTCATACAGCCCGCACGACACGGCCGCCACCTCGCCGGTCAGGGGCACCGCCCGGATCAGGCCCAGATGCCGGACCTTCTCGAACGCCAGATGGAGCGCCACATAGGCGCCGGTGATCGCTGCCGTCCGGGTGCCGCCGTCGGCCTGGATCACGTCGCAGTCGACGCGCACCTGCATCTCGCCCATGGCGGCGAGGTCGGTGACGGCGCGCAGGGACCGCCCGATCAGGCGCTGGATTTCCTGGGTGCGGCCGCCCTGCCGGCCGCGGGCCGCCTCCCGGTCGGTCCGGGTGCCCGTGGAGCGGGGCAGCATGCCGTACTCCGCGGTCACCCATCCCCTGCCCGTATCCCGCATCCACGGCGGCACGCGCTCCTCGACGCTGGCCGTGCAGATGACGTGGGTATCGCCGAACTTGGCGAGACAGGAACCCTCGGCATGTTTGTTGATGCCGGTTTCCAAGGTGATGGTCCGGAGTTCGTCCGGGGCCCGCCCCGATGGTCTCATGGCTGGTTTCCGCGTTCGCCGGTTGGATCGGGACCCTAGACCCTCGGCGGAACCCGGTCCAGTCCGGAGATGACGGCTTGGTTTGTGCCGTATATCCACTCGTCATGTAAGGTCAATTCGGACGAATTGACCGACCCGGCGCAAGTCCGGGGTATCCAGATTTTCAGGTCTTGAACCACAGAGACGGTGAGACAGTGAGGAGCACCGGGATCGAAACCTCTCCTCCCGACCTCCGTGTCTCTGTGCCTCTGTGGTGAATATCCTGGATGCCCCGAACAAGTCGGGGCATGACGACTTTGACATGGTGATGACGGCCGGCCTCCATCGGTTGACGCCCGGGGGCCGCGGACATAGATTTCCGGCGGCCCCGCCCGAGGGGCCGAACGAGACCAAGCCCATGACAAGCTTATGACAGGCCCATGAGCCGACCCGACACCAAACGCCCGACGCTGACCGAGCTCAACGACCGGTCCCGCGAGGTATTCCGGCTGATCGTCGACGAATTCGTCGAGACCGGCGAGCCCATCGGCTCGCGGACCCTGTCCCGGCGCCTGACGTCCAGGCTGTCCCCGGCGACGATCCGCAACGTCATGGCGGACCTGGAGGATGCGGGCCTGCTGTACTCGCCGCACACCTCGGCCGGGCGCCTGCCGACGGAGGCGGGTCTCCGCATGTTCGTCGACGGCCTGCTCGAGGTGGGCAATCTGGCGAGCGAGGAGCGGCGCGACATCGAGCGCCGCCTGGCGGGGAGCGGCAAGAGCATCGAACAGATGCTGGAGGAGGCGTCGTCGACGCTCTCCGGGCTGTCCCACTGCGCCGGCATGGTTCTCGCGCCGAAGACCGAATCGCCCCTCAAGCACATCGAATTCGTGCCGCTGAGCCCGGGCCGCGCGCTGGTGGTCATGGTGACGGCGGAGGGCATCGTCGAAAACCGGCTGATCGAAGTGCCGGCGGACATCCCCGCGTCGGCCCTGACCGAGGCCGGCAACTTCCTCGCCGCCCGCTTCGTCGGCAGGACGCTCACCGAGATCCGGCGGTCCATCGACGCGGAACTGACGGCCAACCGGGCGCACCTCGACGGCCTGACGGCGAAGGTGGTGGAGGCCGGCATCGCCACCTGGGCCGGCGGCGAGAGCGGCGGAAGCCTGATCATCCGCGGTCAGGCGCACCTGCTGGACGATGTGACGGCGCTCGCCGACCTGGAGCACATCCGCGCCCTGTTCGCTGCGCTGGAGACCGAGGAAATGATGCTCCGCATCCTGGACCTCGCGGACGGCGGCGAGGGGGTGCGGATATTCATCGGCGCCGACAATGAACTGTTCTCGCTGTCCGGCTGCTCGTTTATCGTCGCGCCCTATCATTCCAGCCAGCAGCAGCTGGTGGGGGCGATCGGCGTCATCGGCCCGACGCGGATGAACTACGCGCGCATTATTCCCATGGTGGACTACACCGCCAAACTCATCGGCGACGCCATGGGCTGACCAGGAAACGGAACGGCAATGAACGACCAGAAAAACCGAAACGGCAATGGCGGGAACCGCCCCGAGGATGCCGCCGCCGAAGAACCAGCCGACGATAACCGGGACACCGCGCCGGAGGGGGCGGAGCCGGAGGCCGCCGGGGAAGAGGAGGCGCCCGGGAGCGATGTGCCTGGGAGCGATGCGCCGCCGACCTACGAGGAGCTTCTCTCCGATGTCGCCTCGCTGAAGGATCAGCTGCTGCGGGCGCTGGCCGAGACCGAGAACGTCCGCCGCCGGGCCGAGCGCGACAAGGCGGATCTGTCGAAATACGCGGTGGCCAACTTCGCCCGCGAGGTCCTGGGCGTCGCCGACAATCTCCGCCGGGCCGTCGAGGCGGTCGACCGGGAGACGGTGGAGGGCAACGAGGACCTGAACAACCTATATGTCGGCATCGAAATGACCCAGAAGGCCCTCGAGGCGTCCTATGAGCGGTTCGGCATCAGGCCCATCGAAGCCATGGGCGAGAAGTTCGATCACAATTTCCATCAGGCCATGTTCGAGGTCGAGGACCCCGACCGGCCGGAAGGCGTCGTCGTCCAGGAAATCCAGACCGGCTACATGATCCACGACCGCCTGCTGCGCCCGGCCATGGTCGGCGTTTCCAAGGGCGGGCCGAAACCGGAAGCGGTTGAGGAAGAACCCGCTGGCGATAACGGGGACGCGAAGGACCCTCCGGCGGACCGCGGGAAGCCCTCCGGCGCCGCCGATACGGAAGGCGCCGGCGAGGCGGGGGCGGATAAGGAGCCGTAAGGGCCCGGAAAAGAGTCGTTTCGGGCCGAAAAAAATGCGGCCCGCCCTCACTTGCGCGGGCTATACCGCCGCCTTATATATCCCCGGCAATTTTTTTGACACGTTCCCCGGAAGGCCCGGCAAGGCCCGGGAAAGGGGAAACCGGCGGCGCCGGAAGGGCCGCGGGTTCTGTTGCCAACGTAAGAGGACGGAATGAGCAAAGTTATAGGAATCGATCTCGGCACGACCAACTCGTGTGTCGCTTTGATGGAGGGCAGCGAGGGCAAGGTTATCGAAAACGCCGAGGGCATGCGGACGACCCCGTCCATGGTCGCGTTCACCGAGAGCGACGAGCGGCTGGTGGGCCAGCCGGCGAAGCGCCAGGCGGTGACCAATCCCGAAAACACGCTCTACGCCATCAAGCGCCTGATCGGCCGCGGGTTCGACGACCCGATGACCGAGAAGGACAAGGGCCTCGTCCCCTACAGTATCGTCAAGGCGGACAACGGCGATGCCTGGGTCGAGGCGAGCGGCGCCAAGCACAGCCCGAGCCAGATCTCCGCCTTCATCCTGCAGAAGATGAAGGAGACGGCGGAAGCCTATCTCGGCGAGAACGTCGAGCAGGCGGTGATCACGGTCCCCGCCTACTTCAACGATTCCCAGCGCCAGGCGACCAAGGATGCGGGCAAGATCGCCGGGCTGGACGTGCTGCGGATCATCAACGAACCGACGGCCGCGGCGCTGGCCTACGGCCTCGACAAGAAAAATTCCGGCACCGTGGCGGTCTTCGATCTCGGCGGCGGCACCTTCGACATTTCCATCCTGGAGATCGGCGACGGCGTCTTCGAGGTCAAATCGACAGCCGGCGACACCTTCCTCGGCGGCGAGGACTTCGACCAGTGCGTCATCGACTACCTCGCCGACGAGTTCAAGAAGGAGCAGGGCATCGATCTTCGCGACGACAAGCTCGCCCTGCAGCGACTCAAGGAGGCCGCCGAGAAGGCCAAGACCGAATTGTCGAGCTCCATGCAGACCGAGGTCAACCTGCCGTTCGTCACCGCGGACGCCAGCGGGCCGAAGCACCTCAACATCAAGCTCACCCGGGCCAAGCTCGAGGCCCTGGTCGAGCACCTGGTCGAGAAGACCATCGAGCCCTGCAAGGCGGCGCTCAAGGATGCCGGCATCACGGCCGGCGAAATCGACGAGGTGATCCTGGTCGGCGGCATGACCCGCATGCCCAAGGTGCAGGAGCGGGTGCAGGAATTCTTCGGCCGCGAGCCCCACAAGGGCGTGAATCCGGACGAAGTGGTGGCCCTCGGCGCGGCGATCCAGGGCGGCGTCCTTCAGGGCGACGTCAAGGACGTGCTGCTGCTCGACGTGACCCCGCTGAGCCTGGGCATCGAGACGCTGGGCGGCGTGTTCACCCGCCTGATCGACCGCAACACCACCATCCCGACCCGCAAGAGCCAGGTGTTCTCCACCGCCGAGGACAATCAGTCGGCGGTGACCATCCGGGTCTTCCAGGGCGAACGGGAGATGGCGGCGGACAACAAGCTGCTCGGCCAGTTCGACCTGGTCGGCATTCCGCCGGCGCCCCGCGGCATGCCCCAGGTCGAGGTGACGTTCGACATCGACGCCAACGGCATCGTCAACGTCTCGGCCAAGGACAAGGCGACGGGCAAGGAACAGCAGATCCGCATTCAGGCCTCCGGCGGCCTGTCGGACGCCGATATCGACCGCATGGTCCACGAGGCGGAAGAGCACGCCGAGGAAGACAAGAAGCGGAAAGAGCTGGTCGAGGCCCGGAACCAGGCCGACACCCTGATCCACACCACAGAGAAGAACCTCGCCGAATACGGCGACAAGGTCTCGGAGGAGGAAAAAGCCTCCATCGGGGAAGCGCTTCAGGCCCTCAAGGATGTCCAGGAGAGCGAAGATACCGACGACATCAAGGCCAGGACCGAGACGCTGATGCAGGCGTCCATGAAGCTCGGCGAGGCCATGTACAAGGCGTCGCAGGAGGGCGAAGGGGCGCCGGACCTGGACATGAGCGGCATGGGCGGGACGGATGCGCCCGAGGGCGACGGCGACGCCGCCCCGCCGGATGACGACGCCACCGTCGTGGACGCCGATTTCGAGGAAGTCGATCCGAAAAAGAAAGACGACGCCTGACCGGGTTCGCGGATGGGAAGTTTCAGGGTGGGCCCCGAACCGCGCGGGGTCCGCTATTTGGGGTAAGTGCCTGAGCGATGGCCAAGAACGATTACTACGCGACCTTGGGTGTCGACCGGAACGCCGGCGCCGACGACATCAAGAAGGCCTATCGCAAACTGGCCATGAAGTATCACCCCGACCAAAATCAGGGCGACGAGGAGGCGGAGCGGAAGTTCAAGGAACTCAACGAAGCCAACGACGTCCTGTCGGACGAGCAGAAACGCGCGGCCTATGATCAATACGGCCACGCGGCGTTCGAGCAGGGCGGTCCCGGTGGCTTCGGAGAGGGCGGCTTCGGCGACGGTTTCGGCGCCGGGTTCGCCGACATCTTCGACGAGATGTTCGGCGACTTCATGGGCGGCGGCGGTGCCGGACGCCGGGCCGGCCGCACGTCGGGCCGCGGCGCCGATCTCCGCTACAACATGGAAATCTCCATGACCCAGGCGTTCTCCGGATCGAAGACCAATATCCGGGTGCCGACCTCCATCCAGTGCGACTCGTGTCAAGGCAGCGGCTCGGCCGGCGGCAAGGCGCCGGACACCTGTCCATCGTGCCAGGGCTACGGCAAGATCCGCGCCCAGCAGGGCTTCTTCACCATCGAGCGCACCTGTCCGACCTGTCAGGGGCAGGGTCAGGTCATTTCCGAAGCGTGCCCAAGCTGCGGCGGGTCCGGCCGCACGGGCCGCGAAAAGACCCTCTCGGTCAACATTCCGGCGGGCGTCGAGGACGGCACCCGCATCCGCCTGGCGGGCGAAGGCGAGGCGGGCCTGCGCGGCGCGCCGTCGGGCGATCTCTACATCTTCATCTCCATCGCGCCCCACCACATTTTCCAGCGGGACAGCGCCAACATCTATTGCAAGGTGCCGATCCCGGTGACCACGGCGGCGCTCGGCGGCCACATCGAGGTGCCGACGGTCGACGGCGGGCGGGCGAAGATCAATATCCCGGCGGGGACCCAGCCCGGCCACCAGTTCCGTCTCAAGGGCAAGGGCATGTCCGTTCTGCGCAGCCGCGACAGGGGCGACATGTTCGTCCAGGCCTCGGTCGAGACCCCGGTCAACCTGACCAGGAAGCAGAAGGAGCTGCTGAACGAGTTCGAGTCCGCCGGCAGGAAGGCGGACAACAACCCCGAGAGCGAAGGCTTCTTCACCAAGGTCAGGGAAATCTGGGAAGACCTGAAAGACTAAGGTTGCTATAACGCCCGTCGAATTTTTTCGGTGAGGGGTATATCCATGAAAATCGGCGTCGTTGGCTGCACCGGCCGGATGGGCCGGATGGTGGTGGCCGAAATCACCGGAACCGGCAACTGCGAACTGGCCGGCGGGACGGAAGCCGCCGGGCACCCGCTGCTGGGCGAGGACGTTTCGGCGGTGGCCGGGCTCGCCGCGTCGGGCCTGACCGTCGGCGGCGACGCGGCGGCGCTGTTTTCGGCGTCCGACGCGGTGGTCGACTTCACCCTCCCGGCAGCGACCCTGCATCACGCCGACCTGGCCGCCGAATCCTCGACCGCGCTGGTGGTCGGCACCACCGGCATGGACGAAGAACAGCGGTCCGCCCTGGGCCGGGCGGCGGAACGCGCGCCCATCGTCCTGGCGCCCAATTTCTCGGTCGGCGTCAACCTGCTGCTCGGCCTCACCGAACAGGTGGCGGGCGTGCTCGGCGAGGATTTCGATATCGAGATCGTCGAGATGCACCACAAGCACAAGGTGGACGCGCCGTCGGGCACCGCGCTGGGCCTGGGCGAGGCGGCCGCCAGGGGCCGCGGCGTCGGCCTGGACCGGATGGCGGACCGGGGCCGGGACGGCATCACCGGCGAGCGGGGGCCGGGACGGATCGGGTTTGCGTCCTTAAGGGGCGGCGACGTGGTCGGCGAGCATACGGTGGTGTATGCCGGCGCCGGCGAGCGCATCGAGCTCACCCACAAGGCGGCGTCGCGGGTCATCTTCGCCCGGGGCGCGGTGCGCGCGGCGCTGTGGACCGAGGGCCGGCCCGCCGGGCTCTATTCCATGATGGACGTGCTGGGTTTCGGCGCCTAGGCGCGCCCCGGCGTCAGATCACCTCCACCCTTACATTCACCCCCACCCCAACCCACCCCCGTCGTGGGGGAGGGAGTATTTATTACCACAACCCGGGTGGGAGAGGGATGCGGAGGCTTGGCGGGCGGAAGCCCGGCTTAGCCGTAGCTGGGTGAGGGGGATCGTATCCGGGTTTTCCGGCTTCGGTTCTCAGGATACGGGCCGTTCCTTCAAATCAATCAGCGCCCGCTCCAGGGTGTGGGCCACCTCTTCCCGTTCGTCGGGGCCGAGGAAGTTGCCGATCTCGACGGTTTCGCCCCTGGCGCTCGCAAACAGCCGGCCGACCCGCCCCGGCGCCCTCTCCGTATGGAACCGGAGCCAGTAGGGCTCGAGCGTCACGTCCCGCTCGCGGCCCCGGTGGTCCCGGGACTGATAGCGGAAGGCGCTGCCCGACAAGGTGAGCCGCTCCCGCTGCTTGGCCCGGTTGTAGCCGAACCGGTAGGCGATATAGAGCAGCACGAGCTCGATCCCCATGAAGGGCAGGACCGGACCGGCGCCGGCGAGCCAGAACAATCCGCCGACGATCACGCACATGCCGCCGAAGACGCTCAGCAGCACGGCGTTCTGGCGCAGATAGGCGACGATATTGGGCGCCATCCGGATTTCCAGGAACACCGCGTCGAAATCGGGCGTCCGGTCCCTGACCGAGACATCGAGCATAAGGCGGAGAGCCTAACGTAATCGGCGGGTGTTTGTCTTGCGGACTTGTCTTGGAGAATGGGGCCGATAAATTCGGGGCATGAAGAAAGCTGACATTGAAGAGTTCTATACCCGGCTCGAACGGGAAAACCCCGAGCCCAGGGGGGAGCTTCACTACGTCAATCCCTACACCCTGGTGGTCGCCGTCG
>JAJDXO010000005.1 GCA_022823235.1 Rhodospirillales bacterium | reverse complement strand
CCCCTCACCCAGCTTCGGCTAGGCTCAGCTCCCGCTTCGCCAAGCCTCCACCCCCCCCCCCCCCCGGGGGAGAGGTAATAATTTCTCCCTCCCCCTTGCCGGGGGTGGGTGGGGGGGGGGGTGATTCACTCGTACTCCGTGCTCTCGCTCAGGAGACGGGCGCGCCTACGATCTCGGCGCCCTGTAGACCCGGTGGCAGGCGCCGCAGGTGCCGCCGACGTTCCTCGCCGCCGTCTTCACCGCGTCCAGGTCGGCGCCCTTGGCCGCCGCGTCGAGGGCCCGGGCCGCGTCCTGGAGAGCGGCGAGCATCGCCTTGAAGTCGGCCATGTTCTGCCAGATTTCCGGCTTGGAGCGGGTGGGCGGTCCGCCGGAGCCTTCGGGGAACAGGGTTTCGAGGCGCGACGCCGCGCTGGCGATGGCCGCCGCCGGGCCCCGGGCATCCTCCACCGATGCCGCCTGGCCGACCCGCCGGAGCGAGCCGCCGAGGGTCTTCATGGCCTGGGACCGGGCTTCGACGATATTGCCCTGGGCGTTGGCCGCCCCGGTGCCGGGCGGGATGACGGAGGACGCCGCGATCATCGCGGCCGCCGCCACCCCGGCGAAAATCAAATAACGGAACTGCATGAACGGGTCTCCCTTCAAGTTCGATCTGTTCCCCGACGCGAAACGATGCAGCGACTATAGGTGGTCGGCGCGGAGGACCCCAGCCTTATTCCCGGTTCCTCACGCGGATTCTACCGCGGAGCGCACGGGGGGGCACGAAGTTCCCCCTCACCCAGCTTCGGCTAAGTCGGGCTGTCGCCCGCCAAGCCTTCGCATCCCTCTCCCGCCAGGGGAGAGGGTTAAAAAAGAATCCCCCTCCCCCTTGACGGGGGAGGGTTGGGGTGGGGGTGAAGATAAGGGTGGGGGTGGTTCACTTGTTCTCCGCGCTCTCCGCGCACCCGGCGGCGGGTAAGCCCGCTGGAACACCGGGACCGGCGTGGTAGACTGGCCGGGTGAGGGACGTGACGAGCATAACCGTCTTCTGCGGCTCCAAGATGGGTTCCGATCCGGCGTACGCGGCGACCGCCGCGGCGCTGGGCCGCGAGACCGCAAGGCGCGGTATCGCCCTGGTCTACGGCGGCGGGCGCCTGGGGCTCATGGGGACCCTCGCCGACGCGGCGGTCGAGGCGGGCGGCCGCGTGATCGGGGTGATCCCCCGGTTCCTCGCCAAGCTGGAGGTGGAGCATGACGGCCTCGCCGAACTGCACCAGGTCGGGAGCATGCACGAGCGCAAGAACAAGATGTTCGAGCTCTCGGACGCTTCGGTGATCCTGCCGGGCGGCCTCGGCACCCTGGACGAGGCCATGGAGATCATCACCTGGAAGCAGCTCCAGGTGCACGCCAAGCCGGTGGTGGTGCTGAACGTGGCGGGCTATTGGGACCCCTTGAAGGCGCTCATCGACTGGACCATCGAGAACGGCTTCGCCCACCCCAAGGTGCGGGACCTGTTCTCCGTCGTCGACACGGTCGACGAGGTGTTCCCCGCCATCGCCGCCGCCCCCGAGCCCGACATCGTGGTCTTAAATAGTCATTTGTAGGGACTCCCGATTCGCCCATCCCCTGCCTATATAAGGGCCCCTTTCAACAAAATCGGGCTTCACGACACATGAGTTCCTCTATGACCACCGACATTTCCGACGACACGACCACTTCCGGCGACTCCGGCGACGACGCCACGTCGCCCCTCACCAAGAGGGCGGAGGCCTTTTGCGCGGCCTATGCCCGCCGTCCCCACGGGGCGGACGCGGCCCGGGAGGCGGGCTATGGCGCCGCCGATCCCGCCCGGCAGGCCTCGCGGCTGCTGATCCGGCCGGAAATTCGCGCCCGCATCGCCGAGCTTTCCGCCGCCTGGGGCGATCAGCGGGCCGAACTGGCCGGCGGCCTGACCGGCAAGCTGGAGCCGGTTTATGACGCGGCGCTCGCCGACGGCGACCTGGACACGGTGCTGCAGACCGTCGAGCTCCAGGCCCGGATACAGGGTCTGGTGCATGGCGGCGCGACCATCCGCCCGCGGAGCCGCGCGCCCGCGCCGAAGGAGCCGGACTGGCCGCCCTTCGAGGAGGTCCTGGCCACCCTGGCTTGAATTGTTCACCACGGAGGACACGAAGCGGACTGAATCACCCCCACCCCAACCCTCCCCCGTCGAGGGGGAGGGGGTTTTGGTGCGTTCCCTCTCCCCCAATCATGGGCGAGGGGGGGCCTCCGTGCGCCCATGCTCTCCGGGACGAAACGACCGAATTGGAACGAAACGAAGTCATCGAATGTCCATAAATGTCCATGAAAGTCCATGAATGTCCATTCCGCCGAAACGCCTGCGGCCGGAATCATGTCCGGTGCGCGGAATGGCGGGTTGGAATTTGGGGCTTGCTTGCCCAATCGGGCCGGGCTGACTAAAAAAGGGGCCGCCCGGAACCGCGATGTTCCGGGGCCGGACTTAAGGATTTCCAGGGACGCCAGGGACGAGTGACGAAATGAGCGACGGCAACAACGGCAGGCCCGCCGCCGGGCCCGACATCATCTACACCAAGGTGGACGAAGCCCCCGAATTGGCGAGCGCGTCGTTCCTGCCCATCATCAGGGCGTTCACCCGGCCGGCCGGGATCTCCGTCGGCACCAAGGACATTTCGCTGGCCGGCCGCATCCTCGCCAATTTCCCCGACCACCTGTCCGACAACCAGAAGCGGCCGGACGACCTGACGGAGCTCGGCGAACTGGTCAAGGAGCCGGGCGCCAACGTCATCAAGCTGCCCAACATTTCGGCCTCCATCCCGCAGATCAACGCGGCGGTGAAGGAGCTGCAGGATCAGGGCTACACCGTCCCCGATTATCCGGAAGAGGCGGGTACGGATGAGGACAGGGCGGTGCTGGCCGCCTTCGACAGGGTCAAGGGATCGGCGGTGAACCCGGTGCTGCGCGAAGGCAATTCGGACCGCCGGGCGCCCAAGGCGGTCAAGGAATACGCCCGGAAGAACCCCCACCGGATGGGCAAATGGACCAGGGAGTCCAAGACCCACGTCTCGACCATGGGCCGGGAGGACTTCTTCACCAACGAAAGGGCGCTGACCGTCGCCGCCAACCAGGCGGGCGATGCGCGGATCGAGTTCGTGGCCGAGGACGGGACAGTCACCGAGCTCAAGGGGGCGACGCCCATCCTCGCCGGCGACGTGGTCGACGCCACCATGATGAGCGCCAGGGCGCTGTCGCTGTTCTTCGAGCGCCAGATCGCCGACGCCAGGAACCGCGGGGTGCTGTTTTCGGTTCACCTGAAGGCGACCATGATGAAGGTCTCGGACCCGATCATCTTCGGCCACGCGGTGAAGGCCTATCTCAAGCCGCTCTTCGACCGCCACGGCGCGGTTCTGGACGAAGCCGGCGTGGTTCCCGACAACGGTATAGGCGAACTCGCCGAAAAGATCGCCGGACTGCCCGGCGATGTCCGCGCCGACATCGAACGGGATTTCAACGCCTGCATGGAAACCGGGCAGCCCATGTACATGGTCAACTCGGACAAGGGCATCACCAACCTCCATGTGCCCTCCGACGTGATCATCGATGCGTCCATGCCGGCGCTGATCCGGGGCGGCGGCAAGGGCTGGGGACCCGACGGCGGGGAACACGACACCAAGTGCGTCATTCCGGATTCGTCCTATGCCGGGGTCTATTCGGCGACCATCGATTTCTGCAAGGAAAACGGCGCCTTCGACCCGGCCGCCATGGGCTCCATTCCGAATGTCGGGCTGATGGCCCAGAAGGCGGAGGAGTACGGCTCCCACCCGCAGACCTTCAAGGCGCCGGCCGGCGGCGTTATCCGGCTGGTCGATGCGGGCGGCGGCACCCTGATCGAGCACCGGGTGGAGGAGGGCGACATCTGGCGCGCCGCCATTACCCGCGATGCGCCGGTGCGGGACTGGGTGAAGCTCGGCGTGGCGCGGGCCCGGGCCACCGGGGTGCCGGCGGTGTTCTGGCTCGACAAGGACCGGGCCCACGACGCCGAGCTGATCAAAAAGGTGGAGGTCTATCTGAAGGACCACGACACCAAGGGCCTCGACATCCGCATCATGCGGCCCGTCGACGCCACCAAGTATTCGCTCGCCCGGATGAAGAACGGCGACGACACGATCTCGGTCACCGGCAACGTGCTTCGCGACTACCTCACCGACCTGTTCCCCATCCTCGAACTCGGCACGTCCGCCAAGATGCTCTCCATCGTGCCGCTGATGAACGGCGGCGGGCTGTTCGAGACCGGCGCCGGCGGATCGGCCCCCAAGCACGTCCAGCAGATGCAGGAGGAGGGCCACCTCCGGTGGGATTCCCTCGGCGAGTTCTGCGCGCTGGGCGCGTCGCTGGAGCACCTTGCCCAGGCCAAGTCCAATCCCAAGGCCCAGGTCCTGGCCGATGCCCTGGATACCGCCATCGGGAGGCTGTTGGACGAAAACAGGTCGCCGAGCCGCAAGGTCAACGAGATCGACAACCGGGGCAGCCACTTCTATGTCGCCCTCTACTGGGCGGAAGCGCTGGCGGCCCAGGACGCGGACAGGGACCTGAAGGCCCACTTCGCCCCCATCGCCGAGGCGCTGGCCGGCAACGAGGACAAGATCAACGGCGAACTGCTGGCGGCCCAGGGCAGGCCGGTCGATCTGGGCGGATACTACAATGCGCCGCAGGACACGGTGGACGCCGCCATGCGGCCCAGCGCGACATTGAACGGCATCATCGGCTAGGACGGCCGGATGTTTATCGAAACGGGGAGGTTTACATGGCCGAATTCATTCTGAGCAGCAGCGCCTTCGCCGACGGCGAGTACCTGGCGCTCGAGCAGGTGGTCAACGAGGAGGTCGGCTTCGGCTGCGCCGGCGGCAACGTCTCGCCGCAACTCTCCTGGACCGCCCCGCCGGCGGGCACCAAGTCCCTGGCGCTGACCATGTTCGACCCGGACGCGCCGACCGGGTCCGGGTTCTGGCATTGGCTGGCGCTCAACCTGCCGGCCGATCTCCGGGAACTGCCGGCCGGGGCCGGAACGCCCGGCGGCGCCATGCCGGAGGGCTGCGTCCAGGCGCGGAACGATTTCGGCTTCGCCGGCTACGGCGGGCCGTGTCCGCCCCAGGGCGATCATCCGCACCGCTATCTGTTCACCCTCTACGCGGTGAGCGAGGAAGCGCTGCCGGTGACCGGGGAAACGCCGTGCGCGGTGATGGGCTTCCAGCTCAATTTCAACCACGTGGCCAAGGCGACCCTGATGGGTCTCTACAAACGCTAGGCGGGATCAGTCGGGGGACGGGGGAAGGCCCGCGGCGACGGCGTCGGCGTCGAGCAGGCTCTTGAGCTGGTCGCGGACGGTCTTCCACTGGAAGCGCATGGAGTTGCGCACCGGCACGACGTCGTACTGCTTCAGTTCGTCGGCGACCGGCGCCCAGTGAACCAGCGCCTTGAGGCTGTTCTCGAACACCGCCTCGCCCTCGGGGATCTCGGCCCACCGGGTTTCGGCGAGACGACGGTCGAAGGCGTCCCGGTCCTGGCCGAACCCTTCGGCGCGGCGGTCCGGCAGTTCGTCGACCACCAGCCCGGCGAGGAAGCAGTCCCGGGCGAGGCCGTCGAGGGCCGGCTTGTCGAAGGCGCCGGTCCGGCCGATGGCGGCGGCGGCATAAATCGCCAGGTCGGCGAGGCAGGCGAGGTAGATCTCCCACTTCGCCGCGTCCACCGAGGCGACGAATATCTCGTCCTCGAAGAGCGAGGTGTAGCGGGTGCCGGCCCGGGTCTTGACGTAGCCGAACAGGGTTCGCTGGGCGACGTACTTGGCCCGGGTTTCAACGAATCCCGCCAAATCGGACGGCGTCAACACGGGCGGTTCCTTCCGCCAGAACTTGAGGGCGCGAAGGGCTAACCATATGAAAAATATAGCCTCTTTGACGCCGTCGCGGAGGTCTTTCAACATTTTATTTTGTGTTCGCATAAAAATGGGGTAGCGTCGTTAAGAGTACATAAAGGGGTACCTCCTACGGTATTGCCGTCAATAACCCAACAATAAATTCCTGGGAAGAGCATTGCATCGGTCGGATCAGAATGATCCGGCCAGTATATTGGCAGGAATGAACGAGAGCGTGGCGGACCAGAAGGAGATGTCGCGTGCATGTGGCTAACTCGGATTGGGAGCATCACAGATGACTGACGTGTCGCCTGAAGTGCGCGCCGCGCACTGGGCAAAAACCAAGACCCTGACCATTACGGTCCTGGTCTTATGGTTCATCTTCTCTTTCGTGGTGCATTGGTTCGCGAGCGATCTCAATGCACTTTCAATCTTCGGGTTCCCGCTCGGCTTCTACATGGCGGCGCAGGGATCACTGATCGTGTTTGTCGTGCTGATCTTCTGGTTGGCGTCCCGGCAAAATTCGATCGACGAAGAGTTCGGCGTGGCCGAGGACGACGCCTAACGGCGGGTTGAGAGGAGAGACACCATGAAAGGTAACTTCATCGACAACCTGCCCAAAATCTACGGTCTTTATACCGGTGGGTTTGTTGTCTTCATCCTGTTGATGGCGATCCTGGAGCAGGTCGGCGTCGACGCAGAGACGATCGGTATTTTGTTCGTTCTCTTCACCGTTGTAATCTACGCCGCCATCGGATGGCTGTCGCGGACGATGCAGGTCGACGCCTACTACGTCGCCGGCCGGCAGGTTCCGGCGGTATTCAACGGCATGGCGACGGCGGCGGACTGGATGTCCGGCGCTTCCTTCGTCGCGATGGCCGGCGGCATCTATTTCGGCGGTCACGGCTATCTCGCCTTCGTCGTCGGGTGGACCGGCGGCTACGTGCTGGTGGCCTCGCTGATGGCGCCCTATCTCCGGAAGTTCGGCTGCTACACGGTGCCGGACTACATCGGAACCCGGTATGGCGGCGATCTGGCCCGCTTGTGCGCGGTGATCGTTCTGGTGGTCGCGTCCTTCACCTACGTGACGGCGCAAATCAACGCCACCGGCACCATCGCGGCGCGGGCGCTGCAGATTCCGTTCGAGGTCGGCGTCTGGTTCGGTCTCCTCGGCATTCTGCTGTGCTCGATGCTCGGCGGCATGCGGGCGGTGACCTGGACCCAGGTGGCGCAGTACATCGTGCTGATCATCGCCTATCTGGTGCCGGTGTTCTGGATGTCCAGCAAGCAGGAATTCGGCCTGATCCCTCAGTTCGCCTACGGCGACGCGATCGCCCGGGTGGCCGAACTGGAGGCGTTGCACAAGGTCGGCGAGATGAAGCCCACCGAGGCTTTTGCCGGTGTCCGGGCTTTGACCATCGAGCACGCGACGGCGGGCGCCAGCGCCCTGGCCAACTGGAAGTTCGTTACCCTCGCCTTCATGATGATGGCGGGTACGGCGTCCCTGCCGCACATTCTGATGCGCTACTTCACCACACCTTCGGTGCGGGCGGCGCGGACGTCCGTGGCATGGTCGCTGTTCTTCATCTTCCTGCTGTACTTCACGGCGCCGGCCTTGGCGACCTTCACCAAGCTTCAGGTTCTGGATCCCAACCTGGCGACGGGCATCATCGGGAAATCGTTCTCCGAAGTTGCCTCGCTCGACTGGATTCAGAAGTGGAGCAACGTCGGCATGCTGAAGATTTCCGACAGCAACGGGGACGGCATACTGCAGATCAACGAATTCTTCATGCGCGGCGATATCGTCGTGCTGGCAACGCCGGAAATCGCCGGATTGCCGTTCGTGATCTCCGGTCTGGTCGCCGCGGGCGGCATGGCGGCGGCCATGTCGACGGCGGACGGTCTGCTGCTCGCCATCGCCAACGCCCTGTCGCATGATCTGTACTACAAGATCATCGATCCCAGCGCGGACACCAGGAAGCGTCTGGTTGCGGCCCGGGTCTTGCTGATAGTGATCGGTGCGGCCGGCGCGTTTGTGGCCAGCTTCAAGCTGACCGGCATTCTCGGCGCGGTGGCGTGGGCGTTCAACTTCGCGGCTTCGGGTCTCTTCTTCCCGCTCGTTCTGGGCATTTGGTGGAAGAGAGCCAACCGGGAGGGCGCCGTCGCCGGCATGATCTGCGGCTTCGTCGCCGGAACCGCCTACCTGATCTGGGTACGGTTCATGGGCGGCGCCGAGTTCATCGGCCTCGACCATCTCCGCTTCGGCATCGTCGGTATGGCGGTCAGCCTCGTGGCGATGGTGGTTGTCACGCAGATGACCAAGGAGCCGGACGAGGAAACTCAGCAGATGGTCGACGACATGCGGATTCCGAAGGGGGCCTCCGTCCTCTCATCGGACCACTAGTCGTCCAACATTGACGAGGTTCGGGGCGAAGCTTGGCTTCGCCCCGAACTATTTTTAGGATGCGCCAAACAAGAAGCCGGGAGACCATGTGTGGTTGAGGCCTTCCCCCTCTGGGTCATCGTCATCGACTATATCATGGGCGTCATCATGTGGACGCTCATCGGCCGGTCCGGCATGTCGCTGTTCCTGCCGGAGAACTCGTCGTTCTTTTTCATGCGATTTTTCGTGAACTCGACGAATCCGCTGTTGCGGCTGTTCTCCCCCATCACGCCCGGATTTCTGATCCCGATATTCGTTCCGCTCTATGTCGCGTGGTTCTTCTTCATGATCCGGTTCTATGTCACGCCGTGGCTGCTCGGCTACGAGGTCATGGGCATGCTGTCGTTCCCGCTCGAAGGCGAAATCGCGCAGTTCATCTACCAGTTCGGCAAAAAGTAGATCGTCGGCGCTTGCCGTGCGTTCCCTCTCCCCTAGAGGGAGAGGGATGCGAAGGCTTGGCGAGCGGAGCGAGCTATAGCCGAAGCTGGGTGAGGGGGAATCCCCTGATCGGGTCGGGACCCTAGGCGTAGTGCCGGAAGGTATTCCGCGCCGAGCGGTAATCATTCAGGCCCAGCTGCTCCCGAATTTCCTCGGTCCTCTTGAGGGCCATCTCATCGACGGGAATGCCGCAGCCGTTGGCGACGCGGTCGTTCTTGGAGAAGTTGGCGGCAATCGCCGAGGCCGCGGGAACGGCCTGCGGCCCGATGGCCGCCGCCACCGCCCGGCGCGCTTCATCGAGGGCCGCCCGGTCATTGCCGACGACGGCATCGGAGAAAGCAAGCAGTTCCGCGCCGCCCGGGACGCCCACGTCCCGGTCCGGCTGCACCAGCGCGTGCAGATTGATCTCGATTCCGGTAGCGCGTCCACTCTCACGGAGGAACCTGGCATGGCCGGCCGTTCAGTAGAAGCACTCGTTGAGCGCCGATACCCGCCCCGCGACGATCTCCACCTGCGAGCGGCTGAAGCCCTCATGATGCTGATAGTCGGGGATTCGAATATTCGGCAGCGGCAGGTACTGGACCTGCTCCAGTTCCACGTGACGCCGACACTCGTCCGGCACCAGGCTCACGGCGCGCATGATGTAGGGCATCGGATGCCCGCCATACAGCTCCGCCGCTTCGGCGCCGCCCTCCGGCGGATTGGGAATGGTCGGGACGAACGCCAACTCCTGCTTCGCGGTCTCGAGCCGGACGCGGCTGGGCTCGCCCGGGCCGGGGCTCGGAAGCGGCCTCAGAGGCACGCCGATGCCCCGGGCGAATACGTCCAGATCAACCATCCGGGAGACGATTCCGACGATCTCCACATATTCCTCGTCGCTCAATCCTCCGTCGCGGGCTTCCCGGTACGAGTCCTCGAGAAAATCCCTTGGCGAGACCGCGAGTTTTCGAACGACCCCCTTGGCGACGCCGGGCAGCGGGACCTCCGGCTCGGGGTCGCCTCCGTCCGGTGCTTCCAATTGTCCGGCGTCATAAGCGGCGCGCCTGGCCTCCGCCGCGATGGCGATCCGTTGGGCGCTGTTTCCCCAGGTGCCCGGCTCGGACAGCTGGCTCATTTGCGCTTCGTGGATATCGGCGAGGTCTTGCCGGACGGGATAGTCCGAATCCGCGTAGAAACTCATTTGGTGTGTGTCCCGGACATTTTCGGTCTCCATTCCATTTTGGGCGTCTCCCGCGGCGAGTCAAACCTCGAGGATGTCCTCGGGCCGATCACGGGCCTGATCGCGGGCCTGATCGCGGGCTTGACCATGGGCGTTTCGAGCCTTAAAACACCGGCCTCGCGGGCGCTACGGGCGTCCGCCGCTGGTTTTGACCCCGCCGCCCGGGCGGGATGACGAGGAGAAGACGATGGCGCGCCGATGTGAACTGACCGGCAAGGGCGTCCAGAGCGGCAACAATGTGAGCCACGCGCACAACAAGACGCGCCGGCGGTTTCTGCCCAACGTCCAGAAGACCACAGTCCATTCGGACGTGCTGGGTCCGGTGTCGCTGAAGATTTCGACCTCGGCGCTGCGCACCATCGTCGCCAAGGGCGGCCTCGATGCGTTTCTTGCCGGGACGCCGGCCGCCAAGCTGGCCCCCGAGGGCCGCAAGCTCAAGCGCCGGCTGAAGAAGGCCCAGGACCGGGCCGCCGCCTAAGCGCCGGTTATTCGCAATGTCGCCAAAGGCCCGCTCGAACGCGGGCCTTTTTGTTTGCGCCCCCGCCCCGGCCCTCTCCCTCAGTGAGGGAGAGCCTTAAAATCAATTCGTCATGGCCGGGCAAGGACCCGGCCTTCAGTCGGCCGAAGCCGACTTTCGGACGGCGTAGGCCGGCCATCCACGTGGATGCCCCGAACAAGTCGGGGCATGACGGGTGTTGTTGGAGCCCCCTAATCCGTCATACCCCGCTTTATGCGGGGTATCCACATTTCCAAACGGGTTCGACATGGTGATGACGGCTTACGGGTAAGTGAGGAGAGGGAGTCGTCGGGTCGGAGCCTAATGCACCAGCGCGCGCCGGGGCGCCGAGGTCTCCTCCTCGAACAGTTCGGCCAAGTTCTGCATCATGGTGCCGCCCAATTCCTCGGCGTCGTTGATCGTCACCGCGCGGCGGTAGTAGCGGGTGACGTCATGGCCGATGCCGATGGCGGTAAGCTCCACCGGTGAGCGGCGTTCGATGTAATCGATCACCGTCCGAAGATGCCTCTCCAGATAATTGCCCGGATTGACCGAGAGGGTGGCGTCGTCGACGGGCGCGCCATCGGAGATCACCATCAGGATGCGCCGCTGCTCGGCCCGGAAAATCAGCCGGTTGTGGGCCCAAAGCAGGGCCTCGCCGTCGATATTCTCCTTCAGCAGACCTTCGCGCAGCATCAGGCCGAGATTGCGCCGGGCCCGCCGCCACGGCGCGTCCGCCGCCTTGTAGATGATGTGCCGGAGATCGTTCAGCCGGCCGGGCGCCGCCGGCTTGCCCTCGGCGACCCACTTCTCGCGCGCCTGGCCGCCCTTCCAGGCGCGGGTGGTAAAGCCCAGGACCTCGACCTTCACCGCACAGCGCTCCAGCGTCCGGGCGATGATATCGGCGCTCATGGCGGCCACCGAAATGGGGCGGCCGCGCATGGAGCCCGAATTGTCGATCAGCAGGGTGACCACCGTATCCCGGAAGTCGGCCTCCTTCTCGACCTTGTAGGAAAGCGCGTGGCGGGGGTCGACGATCACCCGGTGAAGCCGGCTGGCATCCAGCAGGCCCTCGTCGAGATCGAATTCCCACCAGCGCTGCTGCTGAGCCATCAGGCGGCGCTGCAGGCGGTTGGCGAGCCGCGCCACCACGCCCTGCATGTGCACCAGCTGCTGGTCGAGCTGGCCCCGGAGCCGCCCCAGTTCCTCGGGCTCGCACAGGGCTTCCGCCGGGGTCACTTCGTCGAACTCGGTGGCGAACGCCGTATAGGCCGGCAGGGCGTCTTCGGAGAATTCGGGCCGCATGGGCCGGCCCCGCATGCTGACGTTCGGGTCCTCCTCGAGCTCGGAGGGATCCATCAGGGTTTCCATGTCCTCGTCGGAATCGGATTCCATGGAATCCGCGTCCATCTCCATGGAATCGGAATCTTCGGCGCCGTCGTCGGACTGGGAATCGGCGTTGTCCTGCTCGTCCTGGTCCTGGGCATCCTGATCCTGTTCGTCGGAGGTGTTGTCCTGGCTCTCGGAATCCGCATCCGATTCGGGCGCCAGATCGAGAATCTCCAGGATATCGCGGAGGTTCTGGCCGAATTGCTCCTGGTCATGAACGCATCGGGGCAATTCGCGAAGCTCGGCGCCGATCTTGTCCTCGACCCAGTCCCGCCACTGCTCCATCAGCGGCTGGCCGGAGGCGGGCGTCGGTTCGCCGGTGACTTTTTCGCGGACCAGAAGCCCGACCGCGTCGGCGAGCTGCGCAATGTCCTTGTCGACCACCTGGTGATAGCCCTTCTGGCGGCAATCGGCGTCCCGGTATTCGCGGATGTTCCGGGCGACCCCGGTCATGTTGCGGCAGCCGAGCGCTTCGACCCGCGCCTGCTCGGCGCTGTCGAACACGGCCGCGCCGCCGAGGGTCGAAGGCGCCTGTTTACGGTAGAGCGCCTCGTCGTGATAGCGCAGGCGCAGCGCCGCCGCGTCCGCCTCGCCGCGGAGCGCGCATAAATCCTCGTGGCTGAACTGACGGGCCGGCGCCGGCAGGCGGGCATTGCCGCCGTCCGGCCCGATGGTCAGGCCGTGGGCGCCCGGCGCGAACGAGACGTTGACGTCGTCCCGGCTGGAGACCGCCTTCAGGGCCGCTTCGGTGACCCGCTTGATCAGATCCTGGCCTTCTGGATCCACCGCCATTCGATTTACCCGCTGACCCGCGGCCTCACGACATGGTGACGTTGGCGGCGCTTTCCGGCAGCTCCTCGCCGAAACAGCGCTGGTAATATTCGGCGATCACCGGCCGCTCGATCTCGTCGCACTTGTTGAGGAAGGTGAGCCGGAAGGCGAAGCCGAGATCGCCGAAGATTTGCGCGTTCTCGCCCCAGATGATCACCGTCCGGGGCGACATGACGGTCGAAATATCGCCGTTGACGAACCCCGTCCGGGTGAGATCGGCGAGCTCCACCATCCTGCTCACCGTGTCCCGGCCTTCCTTGGAGGAATAGGCCGGCACCTTGGCGAGCACGATCTCGGTCTCGGCGTCGTGCTCCAGGTAGTTGAGCGTGGTGACGATGTTCCAGCGGTCCATCTGGCCCTGGTTGATCTGCTGGGTGCCGTGATAGAGCCCCGTGGTATCGCCGAGGCCCACCGTGTTGGCGGTCGAGAACAGGCGGAAATAGGGGTGGGGCTTGATCACCGCGGACTGATCCAGCAGCGTCAGCTTGCCTTCCACCTCGAGCACCCGCTGGATGACGAACATCACATCCGGGCGGCCCGCGTCGTATTCGTCGAACACCAGCGCCACCGGGTTCTGCAGGCTCCAGGGCAGGATGCCTTCCTTGAACTCGGTCACCTGCTGGCCGTCCTTGAGGACGATGGCGTCCTTGCCGACGAGGTCGATCCGGCTGATATGGCTGTCCAGGTTCACCCGCACGCACGGCCAGTTGAGCCGCGCCGCGACCTGCTCGATATGGGTCGACTTGCCGGTCCCGTGATAGCCCTGGATCATGACCCGGCGGTTGTGGGCCAGGCCGGCGAGGATGGCGAGGGTGGTTTCCTTGTCGAAGCGGTAGGCCTCGTCGAGGGTGGGCACATACTCGCAGTCTTCCGAGAAGGCGGGGACTTCCATGTCGCTTTCGAGGCCGAACACCTGATTGACCGAGACCTTGATATCCGGTTCGGCCAGGGGAAAATCGGCGTGGTCGTGAGTCGTTGCCATTGTTCTTTCCGGTTTCCTCGGGGCGTTATCCGGTGAGACAGGTGAGGACTGTCTCATAGGCCCCGGTAATCTGTTTAAACTTCTCTTCCGCGCCTCTGTCGCCGCCGTTGGCATCGGGGTGGTAACGCTTGACCAGTTCCTTGTAACGGGCCTTCACAACCCGCTCTTCAAGCGGGAAATCGAGGCCCAGCACGCGAACGGCTCTTCGCTCGGGCTCGGTCAGTACCCGGCCGTTAACCACCTCGATGGACGGTGACCAGTTGACAGCCTGATCGTCAAACAGGCCGAAAGGGTCGCGCATATTAGCAAAATCGCCCGGTTTGTAACCGTTTTTCTCAGGCCCCGTCCCATCCCCCGGAATTTCGCGCCCGTTGTCCCCGAGGGGCCAGCTCGGGCGGTTCCAGGTGGTGTCCGAGCGCACCGCCGCTTCGACCTCGGCATCGTCCATGCCCTCGTAGAAATTCCACGACTTGTTGTATTCGCGGACGTGGTCGAGGCAGAACCAGACATAGTCCCGGAGCTCCTCCTTCGACCGCGGCGCCTTGTATCCGGCGGGCGCGCCGCAGCCCGGCCAGGCGCAGGCGTGAACCGCCGCCGCCTCCGGGTCGCCTTGGTATTTGGTGCGTCGCGCCGTCATGCGGGCTCTCTTGTATTCCCTCCGGGCACTCCTGCTTTCCCTTCGGGCACTATGGTATTTGAATTCCAACCGATCAAGGCCGGGGCGCCGTTTCGCGCGGGCCTGGAATGTCCGGCTTGCTCCCGGCCGCGGCATCTGCGACATAAGCGCCATGTCCGTCGCCGACGCCATCCGGTCGAAACTCGAAGCCGCGTTCGAGCCGCGCGCGCTGGAGATCGTCGACGAATCCCATCTGCACGCCGGCCACGCCGGCAATCCGGGCGGCGACGGGGAAAGCCATTTCAAGGTGACCATCGTCGCGGACGGGTTCGAGGGGCAGAACAGGGTCGCCCGGCAGCGCGCGGTCTACGAAGTCCTCAGGGAAGAACTCGCCGGCCCGGTGCACGCGCTGAGCGTCACCGCCCGGTCACCCGACGAGGCGCCGGGGGAGTGAGGAGCGGCGGCGGGTAACGGCGCGCCTTTATTGCTCCCTCCCCCTTGACGGGGGAGGGTTGGGGTGGGGGTGACTAATGTGTGCAGCTATTTGACGGCTTCCCCCTCACCCAGCTTCGGCTAAGCCGGGCTGCCGCCCGCCAAGCCTGCGCATCCCTCTCCCGCCAGGGGAGAGGGGACGATTTCGAGTGATGACGGCTTGTAGGCGCGGGTGAGGGGGACAATCTGTCTTGAGGTTCGCGGGGTCCGGTGCTTAGGTCTCGGCGCGAACAGCGATCAGGCGACGATCAGGGAGGACGATCATGAGGCCATTGGCGCACGGGGTTACGGAATACAGGAAGGGCGATGCCTTGCCGGGCTACGTGCTGTTTTCACCGGCCAACGGCCGGAACAGCTACCTGCTCGACGAAACCGGCGCCATCGTTCACCAATGGCAACTGCCGGGCAAACTCGGCAATTACGCCCAGTTTCTCGACAACGGAAATATCCTGGTCACCTGCCAGACCCAGGACAGTCCGAAACTCTCGGCGAGGGGCGGGCGTATTCTGGAGCTGGACAGGGATTCCTCCATCGTCTGGGAATTTACCGACCCCTTTCAGCATCACGACTTCAATCCGACGGCATCGGGCAACGTGCTGTATCTGGCGTGGGAACTGACCCCGACCGAGGACGCCAAGCGGGTGAAGGGCGGATTGCCGGACAGCGATCACGATGACGGCGGCGTCTACGAGGACGTCCTCCGCGAGGTGGACCGGGACGGCAACCAGGTCTGGGAATGGCGGATGCAGGATCACTTCCCCTACGACAAGTATCCCCTGAGGGACAATCACAACCGCCACGAATTCGCCCATGCCAACGCGTGTCATGTGCAGGCCGACGGCAACATCCTGGTCAGCTTCCGGTCGTTGAGTCTGGTCATCCTGGTGAACCGCGAAACCGGCGGCATCGACTGGGAAATGCAGGATTGGACGTGGGGCGGGCAGCACGATCCCCATCGGCTGGACAACGGCAATATCCTGATCTTCGCCAACGGTTCGGAACAGACCCGGCCCGAGTTTTCCCGCATACTGGAAATCGACCCCGACAGCCGGGAGATCGTCTGGATGTACAAGGGCGATCCGACCTCGACATTCTTCTCGGCGCGGATTTCGGCCGCCGAGCGGTTGCCCAACGGCAACACGTTCATCGACGAGGGTCTGCACGGGCGTCTGTTCGAGGTGACGCCGGGCGGCGAGATCGTGTGGGAATACATCTCGCCCTTCTACTTCGCCGATCCGCAGATGGGACACTCGAACCGCATCTTCCGCGCCCGCAAGTACGCCAGGGACGATCCCAGGCTGAAGGAAGTCCTCGGGTAGACGCGTCCGGATAGGCGAATTCCCTTCTCCCCCGGGACAAAATGATTTCGTCATGTAAGGTCAATTCGTCCGAATTGACCGAGCCGGACTTGATCCGGGCATCCACGTGTATCGCCTGCCGCGAGGCGTGGATGGCCGGGTCTGGGCCCGGCCATGACGCTAATTTGGGGTGGGGGCGGTGCTCCTCACCGTCTCACCGTCTCTGTGATGAAAATCCTGGATGCCCCGCACGGAGGCGGGGCATGACGCCCTTGGAACGCTAAGAGACCGCGTCCGTATCGGAGACCAGTTCGTCCGCCGTGCCGTCGCCGGTATAGAACTGGGGCCAGCGCTCGCGCACCACCTCGCCGTCGCTGGCCAGCGCGTGGCAGGTATCGAGCACGTCGGGCCTCACCTTCGGCGCGGATTTCGCCACGTTCCGGTTCTTGTAGGGGATGATGGTCTGGTAGGCGGTGGCGGCCATGGGCCCGATCAGTAGATGGGTGATGTGGGTACAGCCCAATTTCTTGCCCAGCACCTTGCGGACCGCGTCGGTCCAGCCGCGGGCCACCTTGAGGCCTTTGAGTTCGGCGACCCGGCCGGTGATGGCGGGGCAGACGTTGAACGGCGAGGCTTCGGTGGCCGCTTCCGCCTCGACCACGTCCAGTTCCGGCGTCAGGGTCAGCCGGACGTGCATGTCGTGGACCGGCAGGCCCGACGCGACAAGTCCCCGATCCTGGTTTTCGAAGCTGTAGCTCTTGGTGTCGGTGATCCGGCCTTCGATATCCCACAGGCCGTCCTCGCGCTCGAAGCCGTGGCATTCGATGCGGCGGGTGTGGATCAGCTTGCGGTCGGCGGGCTGGGACAATGGCATGGCAAAGCCTTTCAAGTGCCTGAATTCGCCTGAGATCTGGTAGTCCATATAGGTGACCGGCGCGGGGGCGTCAAATAGGCGCGCCCGCTTCGCGCCGACGGACATCGGTGCCTGCCGCGTTAGACCATTGACCGTCCGCACCGATCAGGCGTTAGGAACTCCCATGCGAACTCTTGCCGCGGCCTTTCTCGGCCTGCTGGCCGCCCAGCCCGCCGCCGCCGAGACCATGACCATTTCCCAGGGCGGCGCCAAGGCCGTTACGGAGAATCTGAGCCGCTGCGGCGGCCGGCCCGTCCGCATGGGCGAGATCGTGGCCGGCGGCAAGACCATCCGGGTGCCCGCGGAAACCGCGTTGATGACCGGACCGCGGGGGACGGATTTGTTCAATCGCTGCACTGGCGTGACCCCGCGGAACATCTCCCAGGTCGACATTGACCGGGTGCCCGTCACCGACGTCGACGCGGACGGCGAGGTGATCAGCGGCCTGATCTTCGCCGACAACTATTTCGAGCTGTTCGTCAACGGCAAGCTGGTCGCCGTCGATCCCAACGCGTTCACCCCGTTCAATTCGGTGGTCGTCCGGTTCCGAGCCAAACGACCGGTGACCTACGCCTTCCGGCTGGTCGACTGGGAGGAGAATCTGGGGCTCGGAACCGAGGCCGGCCGGGGCAGCCGTTTCCACCCCGGGGATGGCGGGCTTGCGGCCAGTTTCAGCGACGGCACCCGCACCGACGAAAGCTGGAAGGCCCGGGCCTATTACATCGCCCCGATTGCCGACCGCCGGACCGCCGAGAAACTGGCGGACAGGAACAGCGCGGCCATCGACTGGCGCCGGCAGCGCTGCGGCCGGGACTGCTTCGCGGTTCATTTCGACGTGCCGGCCGGCTGGATGAGCCCGGCCTTCGACGATAGCGGCTGGCGGGCCGCCACGGTCTTCACCAACGAGACCGTCGGCGTGCGCGGCAAGCCCAGCTACACCAACTTCGAAGACCAGTTCATCGGATCCGGCGCCAAATTCATCTGGTCGCGAAGCCTGGTGCTCGACAACCACGTCCTGGTCCGCAAGACGGTTCCCTAGAAGTCCGCCGCCGGCCGCTCGGATTCCTCCCCGGCCTCCGGCGGCGGCGGCGGCGTCACCCGGACAGCGGTGATCTGGTGGCGCTGGCGGCGCAAAATCTCGAAGCGGAACCCGAAGAACATGAAGGTCTGGCCCACCTCCGGGATGCGCCGGGATTCGTGGAGGATCAATCCGGCGAGCGTCGCGGCCTCCTCATCCGGCAGATTCCATTCCAGCGCCCGGTTGAGGTCGCGGATGGTGAACTGGCCGTCGACGAGGTAGGAACCGTCCCCCTGAGGCCTCAATCCCGGCACGCTGATGTCGTGCTCGTCGGAGATATCGCCGACGATTTCCTCCAGAATGTCTTCGAGGGTCACGACGCCGAGCAGACTGCCGTACTCGTCGACCACCAGGGCGAAGTGTTCGTGGCGTTCGCGGAACGCCTGAAGCTGGTCGAGAAGCCGGGTGGTCTCGGGCACGAACCACGGATCGGCGGCGATCGCCTTGATGTCGATGTCCGCTTCCAGCTCCGGCGCCGCGCGGATGGCGCGCAGCAGTTCCTTGGCGTGCAGGACGCCGACGATGTTGTCGGTGTCCTCGCGCCAGAGCGGCAGGCGGGTATAGGGACTGTCCAGCGCCTGATCGACGATATCGCCGGGCGGGTCGTCGGCATTGATCATCGAGACCGTCTTGCGGTGGACCATGATCTCGCCCACCTCCACCTCCGAGAGATCGAGCACGCTTCTGAGCATGGCGCGCTCGTGCCCGATGACTTCCTCTTCGCCACGGTGCAGATCGATGGCGCCGCGCAGCATCTCGGTCCTGGAAAAGAACGATTGGTCGGGGCTGAGCTTGACCCCGAAGACACGCAGGGTGAACCGGACGATGGCCTGTGCCGCGTTCGAGAACGGCGCCAGGAGGACGACGACGAGCCGGATCACCGGCGCGATGACGATCGCCATGCGATCAGCGTTATGGAGGGCGTAGGTCTTGGGCAGTATTTCCGCGAACAGCACCACCAGCGCGGTCATGATCAGCGTCGCATAGGCAATGCCCGCATCGCCGAAGAAGATGAGAAACGCCGACGTGGCGAGGGCCGAGGCCAGGATGTTGACCAGGTTGTTGCCGATCAGAATGGCGCCGAGCAGGCGCCCTTTCTGTTCGATCAGCCGGTTGACCAGCCGCGCCCGGCGGTCTCCCTGGCTCTCCAGGTGATGCATGAGGGCGCGCGAGGCGCCGGTCAGCGCGGTCTCCGATCCGGAGAAGAACGCCGACAGGATAAGCAGCACAACGATGGCGATGATCAGGGTCACCATGGGTCAATCCACTTGGTTGATGTCATTGATGCGGGAGGGCATTTAGGCGGCGACGGCCTCGTTGACCACGCCCAGGACGTCCTCGGGCGCGACGTCGGCGGCAATGAAGGCTTGTCCGATTCCCCGGGTGAGGATGAAGGTCAGTTTGCCGTCGGCCGCCTTCTTGTCGCCCGCCATATGGGCGAGCAGGGCATCGGCGTCCCAGCGCATGCCTTTGACGTAATCGGGCCCCGCCGGAAGCCCGGCCTGGACGAAATGCGCCTTCACCCGTTCGGCATCCTGGCCCGGACACAAACCCAGCCGGTGGGAGAGGTCGAACGCCATGATCATGCCGATGGCGACCGCCTCGCCATGCAGCAGGGAATCGCTGAACCCGGTTTCCGATTCCAGGGCATGGCCGAACGTGTGACCGAGGTTGAGCAGGGCGCGCCGGCCCTGCTCGGTCTCGTCCTCCGCGACCACCCCGGCCTTTATGGCGCAGCTCCGCCGCACCGCTTCCTGACGGATGGCGGGATCGCCGGAAACCACGGCGGCGCCGTTCCGCTCGCACCAATCGAAGAACGCGGGGTCGCAGATCAGGCCGTGTTTGACGATCTCGGCGTAGCCGGCGATGACCTCCCGGTGCGGCAGCGTGGTCAGGGTGTCGATGTCGGCGAGCACTAGGCGGGGCTGGTGGAAGGCGCCGATCATGTTCTTGGCGTGACGGCTGTTGATCGCCGTCTTGCCGCCGACGGAACTGTCCACCTGGGCGAGCAGCGACGTCGGGACCTGGATAAAATCGATGCCGCGGAGCGCGGTCGCCGCGGCGAATCCGGTGAGATCGCCGACGATGCCGCCGCCGAGCGCCACCAGCGCCGTCTTGCGGTCGATCCGCTGATCGAGCAGTTGCTCCATGACGTCTTCGAGCCCGGCGAAGGTCTTGGATTGCTCGCCCGCCGGAACCGTAATGGCCGACGTGCGGATGCCGTCGGCCTCGAGACCGTCCGTGAGCCGGGACAGGTAGAGGGGGCCGACGTTTTCATCGGTGACGATGACCGCCCGCGGCCGGCGGAGCAGGGGTTTCATGAGGCCGCCGGCGCGGGACAGCAGGTCCCGGCCGATGACGATGTCATAGCCGCGCCGGCCGAGATCCAGTCTCAGCGTATCCGGTTCAGTCATCGGATCGGTCATGGTGCGCCTTGAGCTCCTCGAGCACCCGGCCGGTGGTCGAGTCGGCGGGTTCCTCGCGTACGTCGACGATAATATCCGCTTCGCCGTAGATGGGATAGCGCCGGTCGATCAGCGATTGCAATGTTTCCCGCGGGTCGCCCTGTTTCAGCAGCGGCCGGTTGTCGCGCCGGCGGGTGCGTTTGAGCAGCAGTTCGAGATCGGCCCGCAGCCATATGACGGTCCCTTTTGCCGAGAGCTTCGTGCGCGTCTCTTCGTTCATGAAGGCGCCGCCGCCGGTGGCCATGACCGCCGGTTCCCCTTCCAGAAGCCGGGCGATCACCCGCCGCTCGCCGTCCCGGAAATAGGCCTCGCCGTATTCCTCGAAGATATCCTCGATGGAACAGCCGGCGGCGAGTTCGATTTCGTCGTCGGTGTCGATGAACGGCATTTCCAGTTGGGTGGCGAGCCGCCTGCCGACATTGGATTTGCCGGCGCCCATCAGGCCGATCAGGATGATGAATTGATCCATGACGGCGCTAATCGCCGGCTCCCCCCGGGAGGTGCCGTTGAAAGCCCATGGGTGAGGCGGTAGACTGCCGAAAAATCGCCATAATCCATTCATAGTATATCCCGAAACCCGGTCGTCAAAGTGGTTGATCATAAGATGATCTGCATTCGTCCCGCGCACCGCGCTGAAACGTCGAGGTCCCGCTGATGCGCAGGCTGCCGGCTATCCTGCTGATTGTCCTGGCGTTGGTGATTGCCGGGGCGGCGGTGTTCCTCATGACGTGGGATATCCCCCCGCCGACGGCGCCGGTGGAGAAGGTGATACCGAATGAACGATTCCCCCGTTAGGCGCCGCCTGCCGGCGGTCGCGCTGGCCGTAGCCGCAAGCGTTGCGGCCGCCCCCGCCCTTGCCCAGCAGGGTCCCCGGCCGCTGGCGCCGATCACCCTCGAGCCGCCGGCCGTCGCCGATCCGGCGCCGGCACCGGATCGAAACAATCCCCAGCGGCCCGGCGCGGCGGCCGCCGACGGTGCGCCGCCGCCGCCCCGGTTTCCGGGGCAACCCCCGGGACCGGCGTCCGATCCGGCGACCACGCAGCCCGGCGGACCCGCGCCCGTTCGGATCGAAGTCGACCAGCTCGGGCGAATCAGCCCCGATTCGGTGGGCACGCTGACCGCCGGGCAGGGAGGATTCGGCATCGACATGTGGGCCGGGACCGGTCGCGGGGTGATTGAAACCCTGTTGCCGCGTCTGCCGGTCCGGACCACCTCCCGCGCCATGCGGGACCTGATGCGCCGCCTGCTGCTGAGCACCGCGACCGCGCCGCCGGGCGGAGAAAACGCCAAGAGCCTGGTGGCCATGCGTCTAGGTGCCTTGGCGGCGCTTGGCGATGTCGCCGGAACCGATGCCCTGATAAAGGCCGCGCCGTCCCGGGGGATCACCGAGGAACTGTTGCGCGCCGAGGCCGACCTTTTGTTCGTCACCAACGACAACGCACGGGCCTGTCCGCTGGTGGCGGGTCAGATCAAGGATGACGTGAGCACCTATTGGCAAAAGGCGTTCATCTTCTGCCAGTCGCTTGCCGGCGAGCACGACAAGGCGTCCCTGGGCGTCAGCCTGCTCCGCGAGGAGGGCGAGGACGATCCGGTCTTTTTCGGCCTGATCGACCGCCTGTCGGGGGTCGAGAAGTTCGAGATCGAGAGCCTGTCGAGCCCGGCGCCGTTGCACTTCGCCATGGTCCGGGCGTCGCGCGCCCGGTTGCCGCTGGACGTGATTTCATCCGATAACCCGTCGGTGCTGCGCACCGTCGCGACCAGCCCCAATGCCCGGCCCGAACTCCGCATCGATGCCGCCGAACGGGCGGAAAACATCGGCGCGCTCCGGACCGATGTGCTGCGGCAGCTCTATGCCGGCGTAACATTCTCCGAAGACGCCCTCGACAATCCGCTGACCCGAGCCCAGGGAGACCGTTCGCCGCTCAGCCGCGCGCTGTTGTACCGGAAGGCGCTGGTCGAAAGCGTGCCCACCGCCCTCGCCGAGGTGCTGAACCGGGCCTTCGGGCTGGCCCGCGACGGGGGCCGGTTCATGGCCGCGGCGCGGGCCTATTCGGGGATTCTCGGCAACCTGATCCCGACACAGGATTTGGCGTGGTTCGCGCCGGCCGCGGTTCGGGCGGCCATTGCTGCGGGCGATGCGGACACCGCCGGGCGCTGGCTTGCCGTTTTGCGGTCGGGCGCGGTGCTGAACGAAGACGCCGCCCTCGAGCGCGACCGGTTGATGCCGCTGTTGCGGCTCGCCGGTCTGTCGAACGAGGCGAGTATCGATGAACGGGCGCTTCGCCGCTGGGCAGAGGATGCCGCATCGGCGGCGGATGGCGGCTCCGGCGAACAACCGGCCCGGCGCGCGTCGCTGCTGTTCAACATTCTGGAGGCGCTCGGCGATGAGGTGCCGCCGGCATTGTGGGCCGGGCTGCTGGCCGGACCGCCCCGGGCGCCGGTCCTGATGCCCCGGGCGGCAATCTGGCGGACCCTCGGCGACGCGGCGGAAAACGGCAGGATCGGTGAAACCGTTTTGCTGGCATTGCTGACCCTGGGGGAGGCGGGACCGGCGGAGGCCGACCCCATCGTCCTGGGCCGGGTGGTGTCGAGCCTGCGGCGGGCCGGGCTGGAAGCGGATGCAAGGGCGATCGCCCTCGAGGCGGCGGTCGCGGCGGGCATATGAGCCGGCCGCTGGGCGCGGCCACCAAGCCTCCCGCCTCCCGCGAGGTCGACGCTTTCCTTGAAATGATGGCCGCGGAACGGGGGGCGGCGGCCAACACCATCGCCTCGTACAGGATCGATCTCGAGGACTTCGCGGGCTTCACGGCCCGGCGTGAACGGCGGATCGAGGCGGCGGACGCGCGGCTGATCCGCGATTATTTGAGCTGGCTTAGGGCGAAGGGACGCTCCGCCCGCACGGCGTCGCGGCGGCTTTCGTCATTGCGCCAGTTTTTCCGTTTCCTCCATGCCGAACGCATTCGGGACGATGACCCTTGCACCGGGATCGACAATCCCAAACTTGGCCGGCCGCTGCCGAAATACCTGACGGAAGCGGAGGTCGAACGGCTGCTGGCGGCGGCCCATGGGGCAACCGGGACGGATGGGCTGCGCCTGGCGGCGCTGGTTGAAATTCTTTATGCAACGGGCCTGCGCGTATCCGAACTGGTGGGTCTGCCCATGGGCGCGTTGGCCCGGGACGGGCGGACGCTCACCGTTCGCGGCAAGGGCGATAAGGAACGCATGGTCCCTCTCGGTGATCCGGCGCGCGACGCCGTCGCCGCATATTTGGCGGTTCGAAAGGCGCATCTGGGCAAGCGCCGCGAGAGCCGGTTCCTGTTTCCCGCTCCGGGGGCGGCCGGACACCTGTCGAGGGCGCATTTTTCCAATCTTCTCAAAGATTTGGCTGCCGCGGCGGGGCTTGATCCCACGCGCGTGTCGCCCCACGTGCTGCGTCATTCCTTTGCCTCGCATTTGCTCGCCCACGGCGCGGACTTGCGTGTGCTGCAGCAGATGCTCGGCCATGCCGATATCTCGACCACCCAGATTTATACGCATGTTCTGGATGAACGCCTGAAGTCCCTGGTCCGGCGCAGCCATCCCCTGGCAAGGCCGGCGCCGAAAAGTTCCGGGTAACATAGTTCATAGGACCACCGGTCCGGTTGATCGGGGTGCGGAGGGGGAATGCCTAATGGTCCTACATAAGGTTTGATCTGAAGGTCTTTTCAATTCGCTCCGTATCGCCGGGCGCGACGCCGGCTGCTTCGGCGTGTTTTGGCCAATCACGGACGGAAGCGCTCACTGCCTCAAGTATGTCCAGTGCCTTGCGCCGCTTAAGACCGGCGGAGACGGCAAACTGAAGGAGATCGTCACGCTCAAAGCCATTGCGGCGGCCGGCCAGGCTCATCTGGTGGTCGCGGGTCCATTGGCCGCTTGGATTATAGGCATAGGCCAGGTCATAAGCAGGCGACAGGGCCCATTGCCCGGACCGGTCCATCAGGAAGGCGATGTTCTTGACGTGATCATCCTGGTTACGCGCCATGACGTTGAAGAGTGCCCGGCGAACCTGTTCTTCGACCGCAACCATCCCCAGTTTCAGTTGCCGGATCGTCATGATGGCCTGTTCATAGGAATACGCCGACGGGTCGTTGAAATCGAAGTGCCGCATCGCCCCGAGGGACTGCATGTGGAGCTTGCGGCCGTCATCGTCCCGATCGAAACGTTTCGTCATGAAATGGCTGCGGCCGCCCTCATGATGGAGCCGGCACTCGGACATGGATATGCCGGCCGCACGCGCCATGCCGGCATAGGCGAATTCGATCCTGCCGAATCCCATAGGGTCGTTCAGTTCCTTGTCCTTGTTGTTCGCAATGCCGTCGAACTTGAGGAGCCAGTGCTCGAAGCCCTGAGCGGCGTCCAGCTGACCGGATCGGAATTCGCCGGTTGTGGGGTTCCAGGCAAGAACCGCTTTCGCCCGGGCGCCGCCCGCCGACGTGCCGACGCTCAGAATGTCCTCAAGCGAATCGGCATCGTTGTCACCGTCCAGACGCCCGGCAAGGTTCGCGCGTTCGTCGAGCACCCGGTTCGCCAATTCGACCAGTCGGGCGACTTCCAGTCTCTTGGCTCTTGTCGGCCGCCGAATGGCGGGCCCGAACTCGAGTGCGCCGATGCCGCGGCGGCCGATGTAGCAGAGTCGGTCGACCGGGTTGAAGTCCTCCGGACGCTTGCCGGTTTCCGCCAGCCACGCGTCGATGAGCCGGTTTCCGAACCTGTCCGGCAGGGCATCCGCGAGCATACCCGGCAGACCTTTGAAGGTTTCCCTGTTGAGAGCTGGGAATTCGTAGGGTGTTCGTCTGACAGGCATCGTCAGAGGGGCAACCTCGATGCCGGCGCCGACGAAAGCCGGGTCGTACTGGAAGACCGCTAGGGCACGGGTTTGATCCCAGGACACCGCTCCGATGCGCCGGCCCCAAAGCATGACGTTGGCGTCAGTCATTCGGGCCGTCACCCCACGTCCAGGCAGGGTCGCGGTCTTCCCGCGCGCGCGGACGCGCGCGGCGTCGCTGGGCGCCGGCCCGCGAGACGCGTTCGATCGGGCGGGTTTGGCCGGCGGGTACCGCGCCGAGGACGGCATCGCCCAAGTCCAGAGCCAAGGCGACACGCAGGAATGTGTCGAGTGTCGATGGTTCGCCGGCCTCGATGCGCCGCAAAGTGCGGAGACCGATCCCGGCATCCTTCGCCAGCATGGCTTGCGTCACGTTGCGGGACAGCCGTAATTGCGCCAGACGGGATCCGAGCTCGGTTTCCAATTGCCTGGATGTCTTCATGTTTTCCTCAAACAGCAGTATATTGCCTTCTAAAGGTCTAAAATGTATATTATAGGTCGTATATAGCCTATAATTTTAATTTTTGTCAATAGGTAATTTCAGGCCTTTTAAGTCGTTTTTTTATTATAAAAGGCAATATATATCCTGTTATACAATATAGAAAAAATGTCATGGAGATCGGTCTGGAAAGCTCGTACGCCAACGAAATCGGGGAGTTCCGGCAGGGGTGGGTCCGGCATTCCTCCCCATACGCCGGCCACGGACCCGTTTTCACTGGCCGGGCCGGTGAAATCGGTGCACGGTGCGCCGGAATCGGAAGCCCGCGTCCAATCAACGGAGCGAGATGGTGTTTTTTGATCCGGCCGAGGGGATGCGGCCGCCCCCGTTCGTCCATTCGGTGTTTACCGCCCTGGTGGTGCCGCGGCCCATCGGCTGGATTTCGACCATCAGCGCCGGCGGCGTCGTCAATCTGGCGCCGTTCAGCTATTTCAATGCGGTGACCGGCGATCCGCCGTGCGTCATGTACTGTCCCAACGGCCTCAAGCCGGGAACCGGCGAGATCAAGGATTCGGTCGCCAATGCGGAGGCGACGGGGGAGTTCGTGTTCAATCTCTGCACCTATGACCTGCGAGAACAGATGAATGCCACATCGGTGCACGCGCCGGCCGACGTCGACGAGATGCGGGAAGCGGGCCTCGAGCCGGCGCCGTCGGAAGTGGTCGCGCCGCCCCGGGTCGCCGCCGCGCCGGTGGCGCTCGAATGCAGACATTTGCAGACCGTCAGGCTGCCGAAGTCCCGGCGGGGTGGGCCCAATCACATCGTCATCGGTCAAGTGGTCGGGGTCCATATTTCGGACGATGTCATCAGCGGCGGGATGGTGGATATCGCCAAGCTGCGGCCCGTCGCCCGGCTCGGCTATCTCGATTACGCCGTGATCGAACCGGAGAACGTATTTTCCCTGCCCAGACCGGAGTAGGTGGCCGGAATAAGTGACCGGAAAAAGCGGCCGGAATAGGCCCGCCGGAGCGGGCGGCTACTCGGCCGGCTGCGCCGCCGCCGGCAGTTCATCTTCACCCTCGGTTTCGACCGAAGCGGTCCAGCCGAGATCGTCGAGGACCATGTATAACGCCGGCACCACGAACAGCATCAGGATCGTGGTGGTCGCGAGGCCGAAGGTGAGACTTGTGACCAGCGGAATCAGCACTTGCGCCTGCAGGCTGGTCTCGGTGAGAAGCGGCAGCAACCCGAAGACCGTGGTCAGCGAGGTCAGCAGGATGGCCCGGAACCGGCGCTTGGCGGCGTTGAGGGCGGCCGTGGAGGGATCGCGGCCCTCCCGGCGCTCGATCTTGGTGAACTCGACGATCAGGATGGCGTTGTTGACCACCACGCCGGCGAGCGAGGCAAATCCCATTATGCTGGGCATGGACATGTTCAGCCCGAGAAGCATATGGCCCCAGACCACGCCGATCAGCCCCAAGGGGATGGTCGCCATGACGATGATCGGCTCGAGGTAGTTGCGGAACATGAAGCTCAGCAGGATGAAGACGCCGAGCAGCCCGAGGATGAACCCCCGGAGGATGGACCCGCCCGTCGTGTCGCCTTCGGCGGCCTCTCCTTCAAAGGTGACGCTCACGCCGGGAAACCGTTCCCGGAACCCGGGCAGAAAGCGCGCCTGGAGATCGCCAAGAACTTCCACCGCGTTGGCCCGGGCGGTATCCACCTCGCCCTGAACGCTAACCGTGCGTTTGCGGTCGATGCGGTGGATGCGGGCGAAGCCGCGGCCCTGTTCGAGCACCGCGACCGCGCCCAGCGGCGCCTGCTGGCCGCCCGGCAGGGTGACGGTGAAATATTCGAGATCGCCAAGACTGTCCTTGTCGCCGGGGGCGAGCCGGACATCGATCTCGTAGGCCTCGGTGCCGACCTGAATCTCGTTGGCGGTGCGGCCGTGGAAGGCGGATCGGAGCTGGGTGGCGACGGTCCGGGCCGACAGCCCGAGCGCCGTCGCGCCCTCGCGGAGCCGAACCCGGACTTCGGGCTTGCCGGGACGAAGGTCGTCGGTGAGATCGGTGACGCCGTCGTAGCCCTTCAACCAGGCTATGAGGGCGACCGAGGCGGCCTTGAGTTCATCCAGGTCCTCGCCGCTCAGGCGGATGTCGATGGGCCGGCCCGCCGGGCCGATGGTGGGTTCGGTAAACTTCAAGCCGATCACGTCGGGGGGCGTCCCCGCCAGTTCGCGCCATCGGTTGAGGACGGTGTCCACCGAGGTGTTGCGAATCCCGGTGCCGAGCAGGTCGCCGATGACCGTGGCGATATGGGGGCCGCTCTCGAAGGCGTCGATGTTGCGGTTGAATTGAATGTTGATGTTGCGGACCAGGTTCCGGCCGTCCGGCTGATCCGGCGCAAACTCCCGGTTGACCTCCTGCAGCGCCGCACTGAGCCGGTCGACCAGCATGGTTGTGCGGCTGAGCGGCGTCCCCTGGGGCATCAGCAGGCGTGCTACGACCACGTTGCCCTCGATATCGGGAAACGGCTTGAATTTGATCACCCCGCCCGCCAGCAGCGACATGGAGCCCAGGAGCGCCATCAGGGCGAGGCCGAGGGTCAGGTAGCGCCAGCCGATGGCAACGGTGACGATGCGATGGACGACCACGTCGCGTATCCATTCGATACCGCTGTCGAGGCGCACCCGCAGCGGATTGGGTCTCGGCGAAACGCGCGACAGGGCGCCCTTGATGTGATGGGGCAGCACCAGAAACGCCTCGAAAAGGCTGATGGTGAGTACCAGGATCAGAATGATCGGCATCCATTTGAGGATCGAGCCGATGTCGCCCTGGAGGAAGGCGAGGGATCCGAACACGCAGATCGTGGTGGCGAACGAGGCAATCACGCCGGGCGCCACCTGCCGCGTGCCCTCCACCGCCGCCTTCAAGGGCGGGGAGCCGCGGCGCACGTGGGCGGCGATGTTTTCCGAAATGACGATGGCGTCGTCGACCAGGATGCCGATGCCGATCAGCAGCGCCACCATGGTGATCATATTGAAGCTCATACCGGCCACCGCCATGACCACGAAGGCGCCGGCGAAGGAGACCGGCAGGGCCGCCGTCACCCAGAACGAGAACCGCCAGTTGAAGAACAGCAGCAGGGTCAGCGCCACCAGCACCAGGCCCGCCGCGCCGTTGTTGACCAGCATCGACAGCCGGTCGCGGACGATGGAGGCGATGTCGCGGGTAACCTCGAAGGAGACGCCGGGCGGTGCGGTCCGGCGCTTTTCCTCGACGAAGGCGTACACCGTGTCGACCACGTCCAGGGTGTCCTGGGTCTTCGTCTTGATGATTTCCAGGACCGCCGCCCGCTTGCCGTTGAACACCACCTTGTCCTCGGCGAGTTCGAACCGGTCGGTGATCGTGGCGATATCGCCCAGGCGCACCTCGCCGCCGGTTTCGGCGCCGACGATGATCAGCCGGTCGAATTCGAGCGGGTTTCGGCGTTCGTCGTCGAAGCGGACCGTGACATCGGTATCCGAAGTCTCGATCGTGCCGGCCGGCAAATCGACGCTCTGACGGGCCACGGCGGCGGCGATGTCGTCGACGCTGATGCCGTACTGACGGAGAATTTGGGCCGGTATCTCGATGCGGATCTGGCGGTCGGAGAAACCCTTGATATCGACCCGCGAAACGGCGCCGGTCAGCAGGAGTTCGTCCTTGAGCTGCTCGGCATAGGCCTTGAGATCGGTGGGCGCCATCGGGCCGGTGACGGCAACCGCGGCGACGAAGTCGGTCCGGCCAAGCTGACGGACAACCGGATCCTCCACCTCGTCCGGGAACCCGTCGATGGCCTCGACCTCGGTCTTGATGTCGCTGAAGAACAAATCGAGGTTACCGCCCTCGACTAGTTCGAGGGTGGCGGTGGCGCGGTTTTCGCGGGCATCGCAGCGGGTCTCGGCAATGCCCTGGACGTTCTCGACGGCGTCCTCGATACGCTGGCAGATGGCTTCCTCGGCCTCTTCCGCGCTCGCTCCCGGGTAGACCACCCGCACCTCGACGTTGCGGGACGGGATGTCGGGGAAGGTCTCGCGTTTGATGGATGAGACCGACAAGGCGCCAATCGCCAAAAAAGCAATCATCACCAAATTGGCGGCGGTCGGGTGGCCGGCGAAGTAGCGGATCATCGCCCATTCCCGGGCGTGGCGCCGGAGCCGGCCGCCTGAGCCCCGAGCCGGGCGGCGGCGGCTTCATCGGTCTCGGGCGCCAGCTTCATGCCGGCGATGGCCGGAATGAGGTCGGAGACCACGATCCGCTCGCCGGCCCGGAGGCCTTCATCGACGACCAGGACATCTTCCTGCTCGAAGGCGATCGACACCTTGCGCAGCTCCAGCCGGTCTTCACCGTTCAGCACGTAGACCCGGCCGGCATGAACGGCGGCGCGGGGGATCACCACCCGACCGGGCTGCGGCGGGCCGCGGAGTTCCACCTCCACATACATGTTCTTGGCCAGCGCCGGACGGGCCGGGACGCCGTCATCCCGCCGCCGGGCGGTAATGGGGTAGGGCCGGTCGACGGCGACCACCACGCCGACGGTGCGGGTCTGCGGATCGATCCGGTCGCTGATCCGGGCGACCCGGCCCGGCCATTCGGCTTCCAACGCGCCGGTGCGCAGCCGGACCAACGGCTCGAGGCCCAGCGCCCGGGACAACTCGGCGGACGCGTTCGCAGGCGTGACGCCGGACAGGTTTTCCGCCGAAATCAGGTTGATCAGCTTGTCGATCTGCACCTGCGCCGTGATTTCGGCGACGTCGATGGAATCCGCCCGGACCATGGTTTGGCCCAGCTTGGCCACCTGATCGGCCTCGACATTGACCTCGGATATGCGGGCATCGAAGGGCAGCGTGATCACGGTGCGGGCGAGGTCGCGCTCGGCCTCGGCCCGGCGCACCTCCTGCGCGGCCAATTGGGCGCGCAACTGTCGGCGTTCGGCGGGGATGAGATTGAGGGCGTTTTCCAGGTTCTGAACGCGCAGCCGATATGCCAGCAGGTTGCGTTCCTCCTGATCGGCCGCGGCCTGGGAGACCGCCTTGCGCTCGACCAGGGCGCGCTTGCGCTCCAGGTCCCTGGCGTTGAGAGCCAGGGCGCGCTTCTCGATTTCCAGGGAGGCGCGGGTGTTCCCGACCCGGGTCTCGAGCTCGGTGAGCCGTGCATTCAGCGCCAGAATGTCGGCTTTGGCCCGGTCCACGGCGAGCCGGTAGTCGGTAGGGTCGATGCGTAGCAGGACCGTTCCCCGGGGCAGTATCTCGCCCGCTCTGAGGTCGTCCCGAAACTCGATGATCTTGCCGTCCACCTCGGCCACCGCCGCCCAGACCTTGGCCGGTGCGACCGTGCCGAAGCCCAGGGCCCGCGGCGTGAGGGTCAGCTGCGGCACCTCGATCACCCGCACGCGGGTGACGTCTTCGCGGGCTTCGGTGTGCGCCGGCGGTTCCTTGCCGCGGACCATGATGGCGATGATGCCGATGCCGATCAGGATGGGGGGGACGATCAGCAGGCGGCGCCAGATGGACTTTGTTTCTCCGGTCATTGGCGGTCTCCGTCGTCCGGATGGGGCAGCCGCAGGGAGTCCAGCACCGCCTCGGTGATCATGCGCCGGACCAAGGCGATCCGGTCGGGCGTGTATTCCTCCCATCCCGTGCGTTTCAGTAGCAGCTGTTTGGCGATTTCGAAGACCATCAGGTTGCCCATGACGGCATGGGCGCGGATTTTGGCCTCCGGGCTGTCCGGGTCCATGTCGAGGGCCGCCGCCGCCAGGGCGGCGACGTTGCGGTGGATCGGGCCAAGCCGGCCCTCATAGAGGATGTCGAAGTCCTCCGAGGGATTGGCGAACTCGCGCATCACCATCGGCGCCCGGCAGGCTATGAAATCGCCTTCGAGGAATGTGCCGGTAAACCCGTGAACGAAGCCGGCGACCACGCGGGCGAGGGCCGGCCTGTCGGCGCCCGCGGCGGCGATGCCTTCGGCCATCCTTTGGGCCACCGGCCCCAGGAGAGGCTCGGTGTCCTCCACCAGCTGATGCAGCACCGCCCGGTAGAGATCCCGCTTGCCGCCGAAGTGGTAGGCGATGGCGGCGATATTGGCCCCGGCCTCGGACGCCAGCTGCCGGGTGGTGACCGAGTCGTAGCCGTATTTGGAAAACAGGGTGAGCCCCGCATCCAAAAGCTGGCCGCGGGTCTCGTCGCCCCGGCCGGGGGACGCATCGAGAGCGGTATCGCGAGCGGTGTTTGGTGCCATTTCACCTTCCTCCACCGCTGATATAGGCCGGTCAACCGTTTAATTCAATCGTTTGATTTAATTAATTCGGCCTGTTGGGGCCGGTATTTGGAGGAATTGCCGGATTACAGAGGTGGTGGACCGCTTCTCGCCTTTTCAGGGGATACAAAAACAGACACGCCGAAGGCAGAGAATCCAACCCTAACTTATGGTTGAGATAAAACTCTTAGCGGGATTGCGTTGGCGCAAGATGACACTAAGCTAATGCCAGAAAATTTTTCCCCGGTGGGAACGAGTTACAAGGAAAGGGCATCGAAATGGCTGTGACCGTATTCAAAGACGCGAGTTACAACCTCGCAGGACTTTTGTCTCGTATTAAACATGGTGAGATTGCGTTGCCTGATATTCAGCGTCCATTCGTTTGGTCAAACTCGCGAGTTCGTGACCTCTTTGATTCCATGTACAAAGGATTCCCCGTTGGTTACCTGCTGCTTTGGTCCACCGGCGCCGATGGTGGTGCTAAGCAAATTGGCACGGATACCAAACAGGCGGCGCCGGCGTTGCTGATTGTTGATGGACAACAGCGATTAACTTCGTTGTACGCGGTTATCACTGGAACGCCGGTAGTGCGTAAGGATTATACCGAGAGCAAAATCCGTGTGGCGTTCAGACCGACAGACCAAACTTTTGAAGTGACAGATGCTGCAGTTGAAAACGATCCCGAGTTTATCCCCGATATTTCCGAGGTGTTTGAGGGATCATTTCTTACATTTGTGAACAGATATCTTGAAAAGCTCGGAACCTACAGAGGAGTTGAGCTTAGCAATGAAGAGAAAGATCGGTTGGTCGAGAATATTGACCGGCTCAAAGACCTGCAAAACTATCCTTTCCAGGCGATCGAGTTAGACCGAACCGTCGACGAGGAACATGTAGCGGAAGTATTCGTTCGCATAAATAGTGAAGGCGTCAAACTCAATAATGCCGACTTCATTTTGACGTTGATGTCAGTTTTTTGGGAGAATGGCCGTCGCGAGTTGGAGGCATTTTCCCGGGCCGCCAAGCTGCCGAGCAACGGCGGAGCCTCACCATTCAATCATTTCATTGAACCTGCCCCAGACCAATTGCTTCGGGCTGCTGTCGGCTTAGCGTTCCGTCGTGGCCGACTGCAATACGTATACTCGATCCTCCGCGGGAAAGACCTGGAAACCGGCGAGTTCAGTCCCGAACAGCGCGATTCTCAGTTCGAGAAATTGCAGGAGGCGCAAACCGCAACTCTCGAGCTGACCAATTGGCATGAGTATCTCAGGTGTTTGCAACAAGCTGGCTTTCGATCAAGCCGGATGGTGTCGTCGGAAACGGCACTGATGTACGTCTATATCTTGTGGCTGGTTGGTCGTCATGATTTTGGCATTGAGATCAAGAACCTACGTGACGTCATTGCGCGTTGGTGGTTCATGGCCCATACGACGGGGCGTTACACCGGCTCTTCAGAAACCCAAATCGAAGCCGATCTCAACCGTATACGCGCACTAAGTGACGGCGACTCTGAAGGTTTCTGTAGATTGCTTGATCGCATTGTGCAGGACACATTCACCAGAGATTATTGGGAAATTACGTTACCCAATCGTCTGGACACTTCATCGCCGAAGTCCCCGCCGTTGTCTGCCTATTGGGCAGCACTGAATATACTCGATGCCGAAATGCTGTTTTCGGACCTCAAAGTCTCAACGATGCTCGATCCATTGGTAACTCCAGTGAAAGACATGGAGAGGCACCACCTTTTCCCGAGGGCACATTTGGAGCGTGAGGGGATTACCGATAGGGCCAAGGTAAATGCGATCGCCAATATGGCCTTTGTGGATTGGTCGGACAATCTTGCCATTTCCGACCGGGCGCCAGTCGAGTATTGGGCCACGATGACTGAGAACATGCCAAAAGATCAATTGAAACACCAAGAACGGTGGCACGCACTTCCGGTGGGCTGGGAACAGCTGGAATACGAAGAATTTTGTGACAAACGCCGCAAGCAAATTGGCGAAGTTGTCCGGGAAGGATTTCAGCGACTGTGGAACAGTGATGTTGTGAACGTCGTAGAGACCAACACAGTTCACGACCTGATCGCTGACGGTGAATCCAATGTCCTCGAGTTTAAGGCGAGTGCCCGGTGGAGCCATGGGACCGACAAGAAAGGCAAGAGCGAGCAGATCATCGCCAAGAGTATCAGCGGATTTATGAATAGTGAGGGCGGTATCCTAATCATCGGAGTTACTGATGATGGCGAGGTATCTGGGATAGAAAGCGACTACGAAACATTATCTAAGGCTAGCCGGGACGGATTTGAGTTGTTTCTTACACAGCTTGTCGGCGACAAAATCACTGGACCTTCTGCCTCCTTGTGTCGCATCTCGTTTCAAGACATCGAAGGAAGTGATGTTTGCCGCGTTGACGTCGCAGCGTCAGCCAAGCCGGTGTTCACCTGCCCATTGAATAGCAAAGAACACACTGATTTCTGGGTTCGCCAAGGCAATAGAACCGATCAGTTTCATGGTACTGATCTCACAGAGTATGTGGATGAGCATTGGGGGTAAGCGGATCACCCTCATTCATATTTGAAATTGAGAGTGGGTGTTCTCAACCGGCCGGTCGATTGAGCCGCGTGGAATTAGCCGGTGAGGGCTATTTGGTGCCGTGGCAGTGCTTGAATTTCTTGCCCGACCCGCAGGGACAGGGGGCGTTGCGGCCGACCTTGCCCCAGGTGGAGGGATCTTCGGGATCGACCTCCGCCGCCGCCCGGCGCGAGCGGACCGGCTCTTCGATGACCACCGCATCGCCGTAATCGCCTTCGGGACCGGCGATTTCGCCGCCGTCGGCGAAGGCCGGGTCCAGGTATCCCTCGACGGTCTCCGGCGCGTCGCGGTCGAAGATGCCCATCTCGTCGATACCGGTCAGCTGCAGCTCCATGTGGGCCAGCACCTGAGAGACCCGCTCGTCGAGTTCGTCCAGCATGCCGTTGAACATCTCGAAGGCCTCGCCCTTGTATTCGTTGAGCGGGTCCTTCTGGCCGTAGGCCCGGAGGCCGATGCCCTGACGCAGATGGTCGAGGGAGAGCAGGTGCTCCTTCCACACCTGATCGAGAATCTGCAGGAGCAGGCTCTTCTCCACGTCCCGCATGATCTCCGGTCCCCAGGTCGCGGCCTTTTCGGCCATCTTGCGGTTGACCCGGTCCAGGATGCGGTCCTTGACCTCGGCGTCGGCGACGCCTTCCTCCCGGGCCCACTCGGAGACCGGCAGATCGAGGCCGAATATGCGCTTCATCTCTTCGTGCAGCGCATCGGTTTCCCATTGCTCCTGATAGGCTTTTTCGGGGATGCACCGGCTGACCGTCCGGCCGACGACATTGGTCCGCATGTCCGCGAGGGTGTTGGAGACGTCGGTGGCGCTCATCAACTCCTTGCGCTGCTCGTAGATCACCTTCCGCTGGTCGTTCATCACGTCGTCGAACTTGAGCAGATTCTTCCGGATATCGAAGTTGCGCGCCTCGACCTTCTGCTGCGCCTTCTCCAGCGCCTTGTTGATCCACGGGTGGACGATCGCCTCGCCGTCCTCGAGGCCGAGCTTGGTCAGCATGCTCTCCATGCGCTGCGAGCCGAAGATGCGCATCAAATCGTCTTCCAGCGAGAGGAAGAATTTCGATCCGCCCGGGTCGCCCTGACGGCCCGACCGGCCCCGAAGCTGGTTGTCGATGCGCCGGCTTTCGTGGCGTTCGGTGCCGACGATGAACACGCCGCCGGAGTCCAGCACCGTTTGCTTGCCGGCGGCGACGTCTTCCCGGACCTTCCGGGTCAGCTGTTCGTGCTTCGCTTCGTCGGCCTCGCCCTCGAGTTGCTGGCGGACCAGCATGTCGACGTTGCCGCCGAGCTGAATGTCGGTGCCGCGGCCGGCCATGTTGGTCGCGATGGTGACCGCGCCCGGCGCGCCGGCCTGGGCGATGATGTAGGCTTCCTGCTCGTGGTAGCGGGCGTTCAGCACCTGGTGCGGAATATCCTTCTTCTTCAACAGTTCGGAGATGTCTTCCGACTTTTCGATGGAGACCGTGCCGACCAGCACCGGCTGCTTTCTTTCCCGGCAGTCCTCGATCAGCTCGACGATGGCGTCGTATTTCTCGGCGGTCGAGCGATAGACCTCGTCGTCCCGGTCGTCGCGGACGATGGGCAGGTTGGTGGGAATCTCGATGACTTCCAGTTTGTAAATCTCGGAGAATTCCCCGGCTTCGGTCATCGCCGTGCCGGTCATGCCGGCAAGCTTCGGGTACATGCGGAAATAGTTCTGATAGGTGATCGAGGCGAGGGTCTGGTTTTCCTGCTCGACGGTCACCCCCTCCTTGGCTTCGAGCGCCTGATGCAGGCCCTCGGAGAAGCGGCGGCCCTCCATCATCCGGCCGGTGAATTCGTCGACGATCACGACCTGGCCGTTGTGGACCATGTAGTCGGTATCGCGCTGGAACATGGTATGGGCGCGGAGCGCCTGATTGACGTGGTGAACCAGCGACACGTTGGCGTAGTCGTACAGGTTGCCGTTTTGCAGCAGCCCCGCCTCGTCAAGCAGCTGCTCGACATGCTCGGTACCCTGATCGGTCAAGGTGACGGTGCGCATTTTCTCGTCTTTTTCGTAGTCTTCCTCGACCAGGTCCGGGATCACCTCGTTCACCGCCGCGTACATATCCGACGATGCTTCGGCGGCGCCGGAAATGATCAGCGGCGTCCGCGCCTCGTCGACCAGGATCGAGTCCACCTCGTCGACGATGGCGTAGTTGAATTCCCGCTGCACCATGTCTTCGAGGGTGAATTTCATGTTGTCCCGGAGGTAGTCGAAGCCGAACTCCGAGTTGGTGCCGTAGGTGACGTCGGCGTTGTAGGAGACGCGCCGGTCCTCGTCGCTCATCTGGGGAACGATGACCCCGACCGAAAGGCCCAGCATGTCGTAGATCTTGCCCATCCACTCGGCGTCGCGGCGCGCCAGGTAGTCGTTGACCGTGACCACATGGACGCCCTTGCCTTCGAGGGCATTGAGATAGACCGGCATGGTGGCGACCAGCGTTTTGCCCTCACCGGTCTTCATTTCGGAGATCATGCCGTTGTGCAGCACCACCCCGCCGACCAATTGAACGTCGTAGGGGCGCTCGCCGAGGGCCCGCTTGGCCGCTTCGCGCACCGTCGCGAAGGCATCGACCAGCAGCTCGTCCAGGCTCTCGCCCTTGGCGGCGCGGCTTTTCAGCCAATCGGTGCGCGCCTTCAACTCGGCGTCCGACAGGGCCTCCATGTCGGGCTCGAGTTTGTTGATGGCGTCGACGGTGCCGCCGAGTCCTTTGACGTAACGGTCGTTGGCCGACCCAAACACGCGCCGGGCGAGGGCGTCAAACATGGAAATTCCTCGGACGAGTCAGAAGCTTGGCGGCACGCTCACCGCGCTGGCAAAGAGATATGGCCGGGACAGCGCCTTGTCAACGACCGGCATCCGCGCTCGCATCCTTGTGTGATGCGGCCATTTAGGCCATGGAGTATGGTAAGGGAACGGTTCCTTGCCTCCGAACGCGATGCCAGGGGTGTGAAACCGACCGGGATCAGCATCGCAGGATCGAAATATGCGCAAATTCGCTCTCGCAGCGGCAGCCGTGGCTCTCTCCGCCGGGCTGGCGTTGCCGCAATTGTCCACCACCGCGAAAGCCGCCGATGATCCGGTGGTCGCCGTCGTGAACGGTTATGAGATTTTCATGTCGGACATCATGAACCGGCGCCAACAGTTGGGCCCCCAGGCCCAACAGTACCCCGCTCAGCTCCTGTTCAACTTGATCCTGCAGGACATGATTACCGTCCGGCTGGTGGCCGACGAAGCCCGCAAGCAGGGCTACGACAAGGAATCCCAGGTCCGCCGCGCCGTAGCCCAGATCGAGGACCAGCTCCTCCAGCAGGAACTGATGTCCCGCTACGTAAAGGACAACCTGACCGATGACGCGGTGAAGGCGCGGTATGACCAGTTCCTGAAGGAAAATCCGCCCCTCGACGAGGTTCGGGCCCGCCATATCCTGGTGGAGACCGAAGAGCAGGCCCGCGCGGTCATCGTCCGCGTCGGCAAGGGAGAGGATTTCGGGAGGCTGGCCCGGGAACTCTCGACCGGGCCGTCCGGGAAGGTCGGCGGCGATCTCGGCTATTTCACCCGCGAGAAGATGGTGCCGGAATTCTCCGCCGCCGCGTTCGGGCTGCGGCCGGGCGACGTCACCAAATCGCCGGTGAAGACCCAATTCGGCTGGCACGTCATCAAGGTCGAGGACCGTCGCACCCAGGAAGCGCCGAGCTACGCCCAGGCCGAGGGCCAGATGCGCGAACAGGTGCAGGAGCAGCTAACCCGGAAGTACGTGAGCGAACTGCGCGAGAAGGCCAAGGTGGAAACCTTCGGGCCCGAAGGGCGTCCCGATCCGAAATAGATGAAGACGCCGCCCCGCATCCGCTGGACGGCGGGCGCGGCTTTGATTAAAAGGAGGGCGCCGCGGCAGCGGCGCTTTTCTTTTGACGTGATTGCCAAACCAGACCACCGACCCATGACCGACAAATCACCCCTCGCACCGGATCGCTTCCCGGAGATGCCCCCCGTTCCGGGCGTAAAATTCGCCCCGGTCTCCTGCGGGCTCAAGAAAGACGGGGCGCTCGACCTGCTCTTCGTTTCCTTGCCCGAGGCGACTGACGTTGCCGGCGTGTTCACCGACAGCGCCATGTCGTCGCCGACCATCGATTGGGACCGCGACGTTCTGAAAGGCGGGCATGTGCGCGGCCTGGTCATCAATTCCGCCAACGCCAACTCGTTCACCGGCAAAGCCGGCGTCGCCGTGGTCGAGGCGACAGCGGCGGCGGCGGGAGACGTGCTCGGCTGTGCGCCTGGCGACGTGATGATCAGTTCCACCGGGGTCATCGGCGAGCAGTTGCCGGTCGGGAAAATCACCGATGCGCTGCCCGGCCTGAAGATCGATGAGGGGGCGAGTTGGGAAGATGCCGCGCTCGCCATCTCGACTACCGATACGTTTCCGAAAGGCGCGTCGCGGCAGGTCGAGATCGACGGCACGACCGTGACCATCGCCGGGATCGCCAAGGGTTCGGGCATGATCGCGCCGCACATGGCGACCATGCTGGCCTATGTGTTCACCGATGCCGCCATTTCCCACGGGGTGCTGCAGCATCTCCTGGAGAACGCGGTCAACAGGAGCTTCAACAGGATCACCGTCGATTCCGACCGGTCCACCAACGACACAGTGTTGCTCTGTGCGACGGGTACGGCCGATCACAAGTGGGTCGCCCAGGCCGGCGACGCGCATCTCCGGGACTTCCGGAATGCCCTCGGCGAGGTGTGCCTCGACCTCGCCCACCAGATCGTCCGGGACGGGGAGGGGGCGACAAAATTCATCACGGTCAACGTGTCGGGCGCCGAAGACGACCGCGCCGCGGAAGTGGTTGCCAGGGCCATCGCCGACTCGCCCCTGGTCAAGACCGCCATCGCCGGCGAGGACGCCAACTGGGGCCGGATCGTCATGGCGGTCGGCAAGGCCGGCGAGGCGGCCGACCGGGACAGGCTCGCCATCACCATCGGCGGCATCGCCGTCGCCCGGGACGGCGTCGCCGTGGACGGCTACGACGAGGCCCCGGTGGCGGCCCACATGAAGGGCGAGGAAATCCATATCGATGTGGATCTCGGCGTCGGACCCGGCCGGGCGACGGTCTGGACCTGCGATTTGACCCACGGCTACATCTCCGTCAATGCCGATTACCGGACCTGATCCGGCGATGGTTCCCGTACTGGAGACTGAACGCCTGGTTCTCAGGCCTGTTGCGGCGACCGATCTGGAACAAATCGTCGCCCTGTTGGCCGACGAAGAGGTTGCCGTCATGACTTCGAACATTCCGCATCCTTATACGGAAAGAGACGCCGAAAAATGGTTGCGGCTTCTCGACGCGGAAGCTCGGGAAGGCGACAGCTACACGTTTGCGATTCAAGTGCGGGCCGGTCACTCCCTCCGCGGCGCGATTGCGCTATGGTGTCGCGAGAAAGGCCGTTCGGCGGAGGTTGGATACTGGCTCGGGCAAATATACTGGAACCGAGGGTACATGACCGAGGCGACACGGGGTATTTTGCGCTATGCATTCGACGAATTGGGTTACGGGACGGTTTATGCGTGGACATTCGCGCACAATCCCGCTTCCCGGCGCGTGCAGGAGAAGCTCGGCATGACCCCGGTGGAAACGAGGTTCCGCCTCGCGCCGGCCCGGAATCGGGAGATCGAAACGACGAAACGCCGGATTACGGCCGAGGAATGGCGGAATGACCATCGGACCTGATCCCTCCTGCCTGGAGGCCGAGAGCCGGAGCCGGTCCGGCTCGGCGCCGATCCTGCTGGTTGCGGCGGCGGCCCTGGTGGATGCCGACGGCCGGGTCCTGCTGGCCCAACGCCCCGAGGGCAAGTCCATGGCCGGGCTGTGGGAATTTCCGGGCGGCAAGGTGGCCGACGGCGAGACCCCCGAGGCGGCGCTGATTCGCGAACTGAAGGAAGAACTCAGCCTGGACGTCGCCGAGAGCTGCCTTGCGCCCATCGCCTTCGCCTCGCACGCCTACGACGACTTCCATCTCCTGATGCCCCTGTTCGTCTGCCGGGTATGGAAGGGGACGCCGGTCCCGTCGGAGGGACAGGCGCTCAAATGGGTGTTCCCGAACCGGATGGGGGACTATCCCATGCCGCCGGCGGACGAACCCCTGGTGGCCCTGCTCTGCGATCTGTTGTGACCGGAAAACCGGCGCTGCTGTTCGATCTCGACGGGACGCTGACCGACCCCAAGCTGGGAATTATCAACTGCATTCGTCACGCCATCGAGAAGCTGGCCATTCCCATCGATCCGGCGGATGACCTCACCTGGTGCATCGGCCCGCCGCTTTACGAGAGTTTCGGCGCCATGATGCCGGACGCGGGGCAGGCGGACATCGACCGCGCGATTGTGCTGTACCGAGACCGGTTCCAAGACATCGGGATCTACGAGAACGAGCTGTGCGACGGGATCGAAGCGGCGGTCGAGGGACTTCACCGGGCGGGCTATCCGCTGCTGGTGGTGACGTCCAAACCGCATGTCTACGCCGACCGGATCATCGATCATTTCGGCCTCCGGCGGTATTTCCCTCGGGTCTACGGTTCGGAGCTGGACGGCACCCGGGCCGGCAAACGTGATCTGCTGGCGCACATATTCGTCACGGAAGGAATCGAGCCCGCGAATGCGGTCATGATCGGCGACCGCCGTCACGATATCGAGGGCGCCCGGGCCCATGGGGCGAACTCCATCGGCGCCCAATGGGGCTACGGGTCCGACGCCGAACTTGTCGAAGCCGGCGCCGATCGCCTGGCCGCCCACCCGTCGGAGCTGGCGTCCGCGCTCAATAGTCTTTGAACCGGCACCAGCCGTATTGCGGCGCCAAGATGCTTTGATAGGATGGCGGCCGCTTTAGGGAGAGAAACGTGGACGACACCGTTACGGCCCCAGTCACCGCCCCGGTCACCGACACCGTTACCGCTTGCGTGATGATCATCGGCGACGAGGTGCTGTCCGGGCGCACCGAGGACGCCAACCTGAACTGGCTCGCCACCCGCTTGACCGGCATGGGCATCCGGCTCGCCGAGGCCCGGGTCATCCCGGATGACGAGGAGGTCATCATCGCCGCCGTTAACGAGGCGCGGGAGAAGTACGATTACGTCTTCACCACCGGCGGCATCGGCCCGACCCATGACGACATCACCGCGCTCTGCGTCGCCAAGGCCTTCGGGACGGAGCTGGAACGCCGGCCCGAAGCGGTGAAATTGCTCGAAGACCACATGGGCAGGGACCGGCTGAACGAGGCCCGGCTGAAGATGGCCGAGGTGCCCGTCGGCTCGACCCTGATCGACAATCCGGTGTCCAAGGCGCCGGGCTTTCGGATGGGCAATGTCCATGTGATGGCCGGCGTGCCCTCGATCATGCGGGCCATGTTCGACGGGATCGCCGGCGATTTGAAGGGCGGCGCGAAGATGCTGTCCAAGACCGTCGTCGCCTACCTGCCCGAGGGCACCGTCGCCGAGGGATTGGGCCGGGTTCAGGACGATCACCCGGATACGGAGATCGGATCGTACCCGTTCTACAAGGCCGGCAAGTTCGGCTGTTCGCTGGTTACCCGGGCCACCGATCCCGACGAACTGGACGCGGCGGCCGAGGACATCCGCCAAATGATCCGCGATCTCGGCGGCGAGCCCCATGAGGATGACGGCTCGGAGCTGCCCCCCGGTTGAGGCCCTAGGGTCCGGACTCAATTGAATTTCGTCATGGCCGGGCCCGGACCCGGCCATCCACGCGTACCGCGCACCGCTGGACGTGGATCACCGGGTCAAGCCCGGTGATGACGGCTTTGAGTAGTGATGACGACGGCGGGTCAAGCCCGGCGGGCCCTGATCCAGACGAAGCGGATCGCCAGCGCGGTGCCGACGGCGAGGGCGCCCTGGCCCGCGAGGCTGAACCATTCCGCCGTCCCGCCGCTCGCCGCCGCCGTCATCACCACCGGCGAGAGGAACTGCGCCAGGAACACCGCCATGGTGAGCCCGGACGTCGCCCGCCCGCGGATATGAGGGGCCGCACCCTCGAGGATCAGGCCGACCAGGGACGGAAACAGCAGCCCCACGCCGGCGCCGGACAGGATCATCCCGCCGACGATCACCGGCAGCGAGGCCGCCGATCCGACGAGCGTCAGGCCCGCGCCGAGCAGCAGGAACGTCAGGGTGATCGCCGTGCGCCCGGACAGGACTTGGCGGATGCGGCCGTAAAGGGCGGCGATCACCGCCGAGGTCAGGCTGGAGCACGCGATGGTGAGCGCCGCGGTCGAGGGCCCGGGCGCGCCGATCTCCCGGAGCAGGAAGGGCAGCTGCACCGGGATGACGTAGAACGCCACCATGGAGGCGAAGGCGGCGCCGTAGGCGACGGCGAACAGTCTCCAGGGGATATCGCCGGCCGCCTCGCGGGCCTGGGCGTCCTGCCGCTCGCGGATGTGGGGCACCAGGAAGAACAGGGTCGGCAGAAGGATCACCGGGACCGCGTAGATGGCGAAGGGCAGCCGCCAGCCGAAATCGGCCAGGAAGCCGCTGGCGGTGATGTAGATCATGCCGCCGAGGGACATGGCGGCCGCCTGCCAGCCCAGCACCCGGTTGCGCTGTTGGCCCTCGTAGCAGCCGCCGATCAGGGAGATGGCGGCGGTGAGAATCCCGGCTACCGAAACGCCCAGCAGCGCCCGGCCGATCAGAAGGTCGGTCAGGCTGTCGATGAACAGCCCGGACGAGCCGGCGAGGATATAGATCACCGTCGAGACGGCCAGCACCGGCTTGGGTCCCGATTTGTCGGCGAGGTATCCGGCCAGCGGCGAGGCCAGCACGATGAACAGGCCGGGCAGGGTCAGCGAGATCTGGGTCAGGAACTGGGCGTCGGGCAGGCCCTTGAAGTGCTCGGTGATGGCCGGCAGGGCCGGCGCGATGGTGGCGCCCGACATGACCGTGAGGGTGCTGGCGCCGAGCAGCGTGGCGACCAGAAGCGCCTGGCCGAGGGCGCTCGAGGGGAGTTGGGCGGGGCCGCCGGAAGACATGGCGCACCCTCGCTTGCCCGTCTGTCCCCGGCAAGCACAAACTCGGCGACTCGAAACCTTCCCCTCCGTCATGGAGGGGGCGGACACTCACTTAACTAGTATCCAACGAATGCCGCCCTATAATGCGCCGCGATTCCCGCTCGCCCAAAATTGGGCGGATACTACTCGCCCATGATTGGGCGGAAATTACATGTGTGCCCGCGTGGCGGAATTGGTAGACGCAAGGGACTTAAAATCCCTCGGCCCTTCGGGCTGTCCCGGTTCGAGTCCGGGCGCGGGCACCACTACCTCAGCGACGATAATGGGCAGATGTACTGATGCAAAAATCAAAGGTTTATTGGCAATGTCATTTTGCCGCCGAAGTCATCAGAGATAGTAGCGCACTCTTGGATGGTGAGGCCGCTAAAGCCGGTACAGTAAAAGAGAGCGAGTACAGTTCCTTGACGGTAGAGGTCGACAAGGAACGGTGGTCACATGAGTCGATAGAGGAATTTCTCGCGGACTATAGAAGAACTGATCGTAATAGTCGTTTTCAACGAAGAGTGATCGTGGAGGTTGGCGACACCCGATCCTATTACTACTTAGAGATTGAATTTTTTCGATATTTTGACGGGAGATGCAAAACCGATGTGTCTGTGCAGGCACCAGACAGAGAAACCATCGAGAAACTGTTTGCAAACTTCGAAAGCGTTGCAGATGGATCCATGGAACCGGAACCGGTGCCTGATGAAACAATCTCCACTCCGACGATTTTCATTGGCCATGGCCATTCTCCAGCCTGGCGGGACCTCAAGGATCACCTTCATGAACTGCATGGCTACATAGTCGAAGCGTACGAGACGGGGGCCCGCGCAGGACATGTAATTCGCGACATTCTCCAGGACATGTCGTCCAAGAGTAACTTTGCGATCCTGGTAATGACTGGAGATGAATTGGACAGCGAGGGCTCGCGAAGGGCTCGCCAGAACGTTGTCCATGAGATTGGTTTGTTCCAGGGGAAATTGGGCTTTGAGCGGGCGACCGTCCTTGTCGAAGAAGGTGTCGAAGAATTCTCCAATTTGCAGGGCATACAACAAATAAGATTCCCTCAAGGACGTATTCGAGAAACGTTCGGCGACGTGTTGGCGACACTTAGGCGCGAATTTGGGGATGGGCGCTAACAGACCATAGCATTCATATGACAGGCGGAATTGGCGACTGCTCTATATTTGGTGGTAGGAAGAGTCTGTTGACCGTAAGGTCGTGGGGGTTCGAGTCTCCCCGTCCGTACCAATCCTTTATTTTCGACGAGATTCCCCATGGCTGACAGACCACCACGTGTTTTTATCTCGTATTCGCATGATAGTGATGAGCACAAGACATGGGTCAGACAATTGGCAACTCAACTTCGCTACAAAGGTGTAGATGCAGTATTGGATCAGTGGGACCTGAAGCCGGGAAAAGATGTTTCCCTGTTTATGGAAGAACAGTTGTCTGAGTGTGACTATGCAATTTTGGTTTGCACAAAAAGATATGTCGAAAAAGCCAACAAGGGCACTGGCGGCGTCGGCTACGAGCGAATGATCATCAGTGCGGAAATGGTCAAGGATATGGATGCAGGAAAATTCATTCCCATTATTCGCGAGGCTGGGGAAAACAATGTTCCTCGCTTTATCGAGTCGAAGCGAAACCTGGACTTCACGAACGACGAGTACTTCGAATCGGTATTTGATGACTTGTTGCGAACCCTACTTGGTGCCGAAATCTCATCAAAACCGCCGCTTGGTCAGCCCCCTGAATTTGACAATCAAGCGGGTGATGCGAGCAGAACCGTTGCGCGGTCAAATTCAGACCTCTCAATCGAAGCATTCCAGGTGTTTGAATTTATGATCGTGCAGTATGACGAAGGAGATGCTGAGGATTGGGACTTCGATTCAGTAATCTCGGCATTCAATTTTGGCAGAATCACCGTTGAAGCGGCGTTGGAGGAGCTCGGAGCAAACGGTTATGCAAGTTTTGATGAGTATAACGATTGCTTTGAACTTACTCACTTAGGAAAAACTCTCGCGAAGCAGATTGGTCTAGTGTAAGTCGGAGCCTAAATCACGCATGTCGGAAAATGATAAATCTAAAATCGTAATCAGCGATGAAGTTTTCGCTAGCCCTACTAACTCGTGCTCATATTTGGTATGGGCGCACTGATAGAAAACGGCCCCGTCTATTCGTTGCTGAGAAAGCACGCCGCCAAGGCGTCACGAATAGGCGGGGTCAAATCATTTTAGGGTCATGGATTCTCGTAACCTATTGTTTCTTACCGGGACCTATCGGGCAAAAAATGTCGAGGATGGCTTTTATCCAACTAGGCGCAATTGCTTCGAGAGTTTTTGCTCAACCCCGGTGCCGAGAAAATATTTTAACTTTGCGACTTTTGGTATACGTTGAAAATTTGAAGCTGTTCCGTGCGGAGTTTTGATAGGGCTAGGTTATGTCTGACGAGGACAAAGACGAACTACTTGATCTGCTCGGAGGCGGCAAACTACCCGACTCAGATCAGTTTCGGAGATTAGTCACGAGTGTTGATAGTCATCGGGTATTGGCAAAAGTGTTCCTGCTCGACGGAACGCCCTTTGTCTTTGAGAAAAACCCGATGAAATACATAATCTTCAAAGAGCAAGTAGCCGATAGGTTTGAAGTAGGATCGCAAGACGTTTGTATCGTAGGAAGCGCAAGATTGGGCTTCAGTCCATCTCCATCATCGCGTAAATACGGAGTTGCATTCTCTGAGACTTCGGACGTTGACGTTGTCGTGATTTCGGAGGAGTGGTTCGACAAAGGGTCTCAGCACTTATTCCGAATTTTGAATGATCTTGAACCCCGAAATTACGAGATCCAACCATTTATTTTTGGCGATAAAGCTGCAACTAAAGGTTCTGCCCCGCCTGTTGTCCCGCTTGAGAATTGGAGGGATGTAAAGGAGGCAGTTAGAAATTTCGTATATCAGAATTTTAATCCAGGTCGTTTGCCGTACGGCGATCCGCTTCGCGATGAAATTTTTGATAAAATTACTTCGACAGCCGGTTTGTTCCTGGCTTTGGAACCCAAAGTCTTCGTGTCAAAAATTCGTTGCAGGTTCTTCCGAAACTGGAAAGCTGCGGAAGATTATTACTCTAACTCTCTGAGGGTATTGGCCGACGCACTCGAAAACTCTGGCGGCGTAGAAACCGAAATCGAAGACGATGATGACCGGGTGGAAGTAAAAGCGCCAACCGGTGAAGCAGTTGTGCAGAGTGAAATAGAGGTGACTGCGTAACAGGTAAAATTCTTGAACTTCATCGGTATACCGCCAACCGCCGACACACCATTTCCGGTGCTTGGCACATATGGCCCATTAGATGACCCCTACGTTGGGCCAAGTCAGAAATAATATCTTGCTCAATGTGTCATCCTCCTTGGGCGGTGGTGAAGTGAAAATAAGGTTTCTTTTCTGACCTCCCGATTTTGCCCCACCACACAGATTTATGAAGGTTTGTGAGTTAGCCCTGCTTCCCTACCTCAAAGTATAAAGCTAACATCTATAGCACCCTTTATGAGTGTTTAGTTATTAGCTCAGAACAATTTTTCGTAAGTCGGTGCCAATTTTCCAATTACAGGAGGACGAGAGATGAAAAGACTTTGGGTTGTACTTTTTGCAGTAGCGGTTGCAATGCTTATTGGGTCGACGGAGATAAATGCAGAAGAAATTAAACTTAAATGTGGTCAAGGCAGAGACGATGGGCGATACCGACAGATTGTTGTCGATACAGCGCAGAAAAAAGTTTGGCCTTTTTTAGACGGAAAGAAGGGCAAACAATACGTTACTGTACCCTCAACAGATAAACATATTTGGTTTGCGAGGTCATCTGGGGGCAATTCATATATCGGAGCTTTAAGAGCAGATGGTTCACTTCAAACGTGGGCTTTGAGTGCAGTAGACATCTATACTGACACTCGCAAGCCTTACAGTTACTCTCAATATTGGTGTATGACCAAGGAGCGGTTGTGGAGCAAATAGTAAGTAGGGCACTCCGTTCTCTTAAATCAAAGCGATATTTGGCTATAGTGCGCGGGCACCAAAATCTGGGCCGCCGGGACGGGTAGCATCCCCACCGTTACTAGAACAGCCAGGTGGGGAAGCCCTTGGGCGCGACCTCGATCACCCATTCGGGGAGCAGGGCCTGGAACCAGAACAGGTGCAGGGTGTGCTCGTAGAACACCACCAGCACGGCGTAGCCGGCGAGCGCGTATGCGCCCGAGAGCTTGCGTGAGTATTCGCCCCACCGCCTGAGATACAGATACATGAGGATGGGGAGCGCGAGCTTCTGGCCGATGACCAGCATGGCCAGCACCATGACGATGAGATAGGCGAAGAACGTCACGGCGCGGCGGAGCAGCGCTTTCTCGCGGGCCTCCCGCCACGCCCCGCCGAACCCGGCCTGTTCGATCACCGCGCCCCGCACGGCGCGCAGTTCCGAGATCACGATCAGCAGGACGAAGGCGAGCCCGGGGAGGGCGAAGGTCGCCGGGAAATGGCGGATCGAGCGCGGCCACTCGGCGGATTCGATGGGCGCCCAGATGAAGAACGCCAGCAGCGGCACCGAGACCATCAGCGAGACCAGCGGGTTCCGCTCCCGGCCCTCGCCCTGCTGGATGGCCCCCTGGCGCCGGGTCGAGACGATGCCGCGGGCCGACAGATAGATGGTCAGCGCGATGAGCGCGATGATGATCAGCACGATGGGCCGGTCGAGCCAGCCCCAGCCGTCGTGCACCCGCCAGGCGATGTTGAACTTGTTCTCCATGATGTCGCCGAGGATCAGCCCCAGCACCAGGGGCGGGCGCGACCACCCGGACCGCTTCATCAGATAGCCGAGGATGCCGAAGAAGATCACCGAGACCCAGTCGCCGAGCGACGCGCCGCCGAGCCACGAGCCCATGAAGACGAAGAACAGAACGCCGGGCACGATCAGGTGGCCGGGCAGGAAGGCGACCCGCGCCACCTGCCGGGACCAGAACATCAGGACCCCCGCGACCAGGAGGTTGGCGACGACGATGGTCCACACCATGGAGAAGGTGACGTGGGCGTCCTTGGTCAGCATCTCGGGGCCGGGGCGGAGGCCCTGGATCATCAGGGCGCTCAACAGGATGGCCACGCCGACGCCGCCCGGAATGCCGAACGCCACCGCCGGGATCAGCGCGCCGCCCTGGGTCGCGTTGTTGGCCGCTTCGGGGCCGATGACGCCCCGGATGTCGCCCTGGCCGAATTTGGAGCGGTCCTTGGCGCTCTGCACCGCATGGCCGTAGGCCAGCCAGTCGACGATCGCCGCGCCGAGGCCGGGGAGGATGCCGATATAGCTCCCCAGGGCCGCGCAGCGGACCGCCAGCCATTTGTGAACCCAGGCATCCTTCATGCCCCTTAAGATTCCGCCGCCCTTGGCCTGGTCCTTGGGCACCCGCGAGATGGAGGTATCCTTGAGGGCCAGCTCCATGAGCTCGGGGATGGCGAAAATGCCGAGCACCACCGGCAGGAAGGGCAGGCTGTCGATCAAATAGTCGGTGCCCAGGTTGAAGCGGGGAATGGGCACCGTATCGCCGGTCCCGACGGTGGACAGCACGACCCCGAGGCAGCCGATGGCGAGCCCCTTCAGCACCGAGCCGCCGGTCAGCGAACCCACCATGGACAGGCCGAGCACGCCGAGCATGAATATCTCCGGCGCGTTGAAGGCGAGGATGATGGGCAGCACCAGGGGGATCGAGACGGCGAGGATGAAGGCGCCGAACACGCCGCCGAAGGCGGAGACCGTGAACGCCGCGCCGAACGCCCGGGACGCTTCGCCTTTCATCGCCAGCGGATGGCCGTCGAGGATGGTGGCCTGCGACGCGGCGGTGCCGGGCACCCCCAACAGCACCGAGGCGATGGTATCGCTGGTGGCGGTGACCGAGACCATGGCCAGCAGCAGCGCGAACGCCGGCACCGGGTCCATCTCGAAGGTGAACGGGATCAGGATCGAGAGCCCGATGATGCCGCCGAGCCCGGGCACCGCGCCGAGCCACGCGCCGATGGCGACGCCCAAGACGATGACGCCGATGGTCGGCCACTGAAATACCAGGGTGAACCCCTGGAGGAAGGCGTCGAACATCAACCGGTCCTAGGAATCTTGGTCAAAATGAACCGGCCCCCGCGGTCATCGCGAGGGCCGGGTCTTGGCCGGTTCTACTGCTTCTGGAAGGACGCGACGCGGTCTTTCCAGAACTTGGCGATCTTGGGATCGACGCTGGCCAGCGTTTTAAGCTGTTTCTCTCCGACATCGACCGGAATGTACTTCAACACCTGGCCGATGGCGTTCTGCATCCGGCCGCGCACTTCCGGATCGGTCGCGGCGTTCTTGAAGCCGATGCGCAGGTCGCGGACCGCCTCGGCATTGGTCTTCGGCGGCGCGAAGATGCGCATGCCGCCCCCGAAGGTGACCGAGGTGTAGAACTTGAAGGCATCCCAGATCATCCCCGACGGCTCCTTGCCGTGCACCTTCTTGTAGACCTGCAGGAACGACGGGATCTTGTAGCGCGGATCGGGCGAGAATTTGCCGCTGGGGTCCATGACATCGAGATGGTAGAGCCCGACGATGATCCCCTTGTCGGCCATGGTGGGCTTCAGGTTCTTGAACCATGAACCCATGGAGAAGCCGGTAAAGTGGGTTTCCGCCGCCTGGATCGAGGTCTTGATCGACGGCACGTTGCGGAAGCCCGAAACGTAGTCGTACTTCACGCCCAGCAGATCGAGGGTGATCATGGCGTTGACGTCGGAGCCGTGGATCGGGTTGCGCCCGGCATATTTGAGGCCGGTCGCCTTGAACAGATCCGATGCGGTCTTGACGCCGCCCGGCGCCAGGTCGTGGCGGGCCAGCACCATGCCGGGACCGCCCTGCAGGCCGGCGATATAGATCAGGTCCTGGTACTTGAACCGCATGCCCGGCTGTCCGGCCAACTGGGCCGCCACCTGGAACGGGTTGAAGCCAATGGTCTTGCCGTCCGGCCGCGCCTTGTGGGCGATGAAGTTCATCGCCTTCATGGTCGCCGCCCCCGGCATGTTCTGGACGATCACCTTGGGATTGCCCGGAATATGCTTCTCCAGATGCTTCGACAGGAACCGCGACATGGTGTCGGTTCCGCCGGGTCCGAACCCGACGATCAGCTTGACGGTTTCGCCTTTGAAGTATTGGGCGTTCGCGGGTGCGGCGACGAATGCCGCTGCCGCTAGGCCAATGGCAGTTATCGAAAACAATTTGGTCTTCATCGTTAACCTCCCCGGTTTGAATTCCGTTGATGCGGGATAATGGCTTCGTGGCGGCCGGTTGCAATCCCGCTCCGCGCCGCTAGGGCACGGAAGGTGCGTCACTCATACGTTCGTCTCTCAGTCTTTCCAAAAAAGCGGAAAATCCGTCGCTGGCGCCGGCGGGCGCCCGGAACATGGTGGCGAAAATGGTCACCAGCCACGGAATCTGTTCCTCGAAATCGACCATCGGATGAATGTTCTTCTTGCGCTCCGCTTCATCCAGGGCGGCGCGCGCCGTGGCCGAGGCGATATCGTGCACCGCGCACCACATGATGATGAATCGCCGCCGCGCCTCTTCCCGGGGCAGGTGCGATTGATCTCCCGCGATCATGTCCAGATACCGCTGGTCGGTGGCCGCCGCCGGTTCGCCGAGGGGCGACTCGTTCGGCCAGTTGTACTCGTTGACCACCCAAGCGCGAAGACGCGCGAACCTGTAGCGCTTTTCCTCATTGCCGAGTTCGGGGCTGACCAGCGTCGACATAAAGGCAAAGATAATCTGTTCCAGCAGCGGCGGTCGGTCGTCGGCGAGCCTGCACTGCTCGAGCTTCTCAATCCGCAACCTGGAGATCTGTTGCGCCCTGCGCCTGATCACCCGGCGAAACAGGTCTTCCTTGGTCTTGAAGTGATAGTGGATGGCGCCGTTCGCCACGCCCGCCTCGGCAATGATGCCGCGAAGGGACGCCCCTTCGAAACCGCGCTCGGCGAAGGTTTTTTCGGCCGCGTCCAGGATCCGTTCGACGGATCGCTGTGAATCGGATCGTAAATTCTGCGTATCGTCCATGCCGGGTTGGTCCCCGTTGTCCGCGAACGCGAACAGCCTCTAGTTACGGAAAGTTTGGTTGATCGACCAATTTATGTCAACTGGATACGGACAAAAAACACTACATTCATTGATTTTCACATTGAAATTTGGTCGATTGACCAATTATAGTTTTGCCGACCGGTATCCGAAGCCGTTGGAAGTTTATTGGGGAGGGCGCGCCCCGGGCGCGCTGCTTGGGCGATGACCGTGAATACCACATCTATTTCCACCGACGTTCTCGTCGTCGGTTCCGGCTCCGCCGGGGCCATGGCGGCGATCAAGGCCCGGATGGCCGGGGCCGACGTCCTGGTCGTGACCAAGGGGCCGTATCCGTCGGGCAACACGACCAAGGCGGCCGCCGGCTACGCCGCGGCGTTCGGCCACACGGACCCGCGCGACTCCATCGAGGTCCATTTCGGCGACGTGGTGCGCAACGGCATCGGACTGTGCAACGAGGTGATGGTCAAGACCTGGGTCGACAGCATATGCGCCCTCACCGACGAGATGCGGGAGTGGGGCATCGATCTCATCTTCGACGGCGACAAATATCTTCAGCGGCCGTGGGAGGGGCATACCTATCCGCGAATGGTCCACCATCACTGGACGACGGGCAAATACCTGATGAAATGCCTGGGCGCCAAGGCCGAGGCTATGAACCTCAAGGCGTTGAGCCACACCATCATCGGCGGTCTGTTCAAGGACGGCGAGCGGGTCTCCGGCGCCTGGGGCGTGAACTACCGCACCGGCGAGGCATACATCATCCGGGCCAAGGCGGTGATGATGACCACCGGCGGCTACGGCTCCCTTTATCCGGTCGGCGACAATGTGGGCGCGGCGACGGGAGAGGGCTACGCCATCGCTTTCGATGCGGGCGCCGAAATGCTGGGCATGGAATTCGGCCATTACCTGCCGACGCCGATCTACCCCGAGAAGATGCGGATCAAATCCGTATTCGCCGGTTACACCAATGGTCTCGTCAATGAAGGCGGCGCCAAGCTGCGCAACAACGAAGGGCGCGAGTTCTTCTATGACAAGTTCCCCGAGACCGGGGCCAGGAAACTGAAAATGGAGGAGTTGACCCGCTACATCGGCGAGGAGAACCTGAAGGGCGGCGGCGGTCCGCACGGCGGCGTTTATTTCGATGTTTCCGACGTTCCCGAAGAGATCAGGTCCGATCCCCGCTATGCGCGGGTGTGGCAATTGGCCGACCGGGCGGGCTGCGACCTCCAAGCGGACCCCATCGAGCTGGTCTGTTATCCCCATGATCTCGTGGGCGGCATCAAAATCACCATCGACGGCGAGACCAACGTGCCGGGCCTTTATGCCGCCGGCGAAGCGACGGGCGGCTCCCACGGCGCCAGCCGGTTCGGCGGCTCGGCCCTGTCGGATTGCCTGGTGTTCGGGGCGCGGGGCGCCGTCAAGGCGGCGAACGAAGCCGGGAAACTCAATACCCATCCCCCGATCGCCGATGCCGACATCGCGGCGGTCCGCGACAAGCTCGCCGGCTGGACGGGACGCGACAACGGCATCGATCCCGGCGAGATTCTGGAGCGCAACAGCCACGTCGCCAACATCCACCTTAACGTGGTGCGGTCGGAGGACAGCATCCGCCGGGCCTTCGCCGAATTGGACGATATCGCGGCCAACGCCGTTCCGGAGATTTCCGCCGCCGGCGCCGACGACAAGGAAGTCGCGGGCAAAATCCGCCAAGCCGTCGAAGCCGAGGGCCAGATCACGCTCTGCCGGCTGCTGGGGTCGGCCTCGCTGGAGCGCGCCGAGAGCCGGGGCGGGTATTTCGGCGGCGCCTACCGGCTCGAATATCCCGACCAGGATGACGAGAACTGGCTGAAGAACGTGGTTCTGCGCAAGCAAAACGGCAGTATTGCCGTATCCCATGATGCCGTGGTGAAATTGCCCGGAGGCTATACGCCGGCCATGGAGAAGGCGATGTCCACCGAATGGTCGACGCCCGAAGGCGAAGAAGAAGATTATTCGGTCACCGAGTAAGCGGCCGGCGGGCCGCCGCGGGGCGGCTTAGCGAGGGAGGAAGACCGTGCCACGTTACGAAGTCACCATGGAAAACAACATCGTTGTCGACATTTCCAAAATCGACGGCGACGAGGACGACGAGGAGATGCTCGGCATCGAATGGGCATTGGCGGAAGTCCGCGAGACCTACAACCACTCCAAGGTCGTGACGGCGTCCTTCACCCTGGCGAACGAAGACGAGGTCGACGATTTTCTCGACTCGATTCCCCAATATTTCGAAGCGGGCCTTGATACCGGCGTCGATGCGTGGCGCGACTTCCGGGCCAAACTGGGAACCGGATAGGAGAAGCATATGAGCGAGGTTCTGAGAGCCGACTGGTTCGATCTCGAAGAAAATCAAAAAGACGAGTTCTGGTCGTGGCTGCATCAGACCTTCCTGCCGGCGCTCCAATCCGCGTCGGGCGTCGCCTGGGTCGGGCATTACGACATCATCGAGCAGCCCGACCGGCCCTACATCGAAGGCGCGCCGGTAAAGGTGGAAACCGACGATCCGGACGTGCCGACGGGCTGGCAGAACGTCATCCTCACCGCCGGCACGTCGCCGGAGACCTTCTTCGGCAAGGGCAACGCGGTCGATGCTCTGGCGGAGGCGCATGCGGACAAGTTGTCCGAGTGTCTCAACCATCGCTGGGCGGTGTTCATCGAAGAGCAGGTGATCAATTCGCCGGAGCAGCGGGCCTCTCCGTACGGCATGGGTCCGCCGCCGGCCATGCAGCTCGGCAATTTCAATACCCGCACCTGGGAGGACGGCTTCGAGCTCGCCCGCTGGTACCGGGCGGAACGGTTCCCCAGGGTGTCCGTTTCAAAGGGCATGATCCGCGGCCGCAAGCTCCAATCCATCGCCGGCTGGTCCAAGCATGGCGTGCTGTGGGAAGGGACCGAGCTGGCGGAAGACGACTTCTCCTTCGAGCCCCGCTTCGTCGCCGCCGACCGCGACGAAAACTGGCCCGGGCGGCACGTGCTGGAATACGTCATCCACGCGCCCAACAGCCCCAATGCCGGACGGCGGGTGTGGCCCAAGGTCGAATAGATTCAATCAGGGAGGAAAGCATGAGCGACGCGCGGCTCGACCACGAACGGGGCCTCGAGGTCCTGAAGGAAATCGGCTGGGGCGATACCCCGATGGCGCCGATCAAGGCGGCCGACGAGCAGTTCTGGGAACTGACGGTCGGGCACCTGTTCGGCAATATCTGGGACCGGCCCGGCCTGTCGAAACGGGACCGGGAGATGGTGACGCTCGCGACCCTCATCGCGCTGGACCGCACGCAGGGAATGCGGCCCCATCTCCGGAACGCCCGGGCGCTCGGGATCACCCAGGACGAGATCCGCGAGGTGATCATCCAGGTCATGCACTATGCGGGCTGGTCCTGCGGGGCCCACGCGATCACCGCCCTCGCGGAGGCGATGAAGGAAGAAGCCGGCACGTCGTAATTTTTGGCAAGGGAGAACGCGGATGGCACGGGTCAGCTTCATTGAAGGGGACAACGCGCCCGATCACCTCAAGGAACACCTCGACATCAATGGCCGGGCCCTCGAGGCCATGTTCGGCAAGCGCGGCGCGAACATCAATTCGGGCAGGCTGACGGCGCACATTCCGCTGATTTCGCGCTGGCTGTTTCCGCTGATCGCGTCCATGCAGCGGAACGGCGCGGGCAGCATTCTGCCGGCCAAGATCAAGACACTGGTGGATATCAAGACCAGCACGGTCAACGACTGCGCCTACTGAATTCATCACAACGAGTCGCTTGGTCAAGCGGCGGGGGTGACGGAGGAAGAGCTGGCGGCGCTGCGGTCCGACGACTACATGGCGTCCGGCCTGTTCACCGACCGGGAAAAGGCGGCGATCCTGTGGGCCGAGCATGTGACCCTCAATACCGCCAAGTTCCGCGACGATGTCTTCCAGCAGGTGGCGGCGGTGTTTTCCGAGGCCGAGATCGTCGAGCTCACCACGCTCAGCGCGTTCCGCAACATGCGCAACCGGATGCACGATTCCTTGCAGATCGATCTCGATCCGCCGTCGGGCGCGGCCGCGGTCGGCGCCGGCTCCAGGGTCGATCCGGAGGGATTGAAGCGCTACCTGCGGGTATTGGTCGACAACTGGCCCGACGAATTTCCGCAAGCGCCCAGGGAGTAGAACCCGAGGAACAGGGGGACGGCATGGCACGACTGAGTTTGGTGGACGTCGACAAATTCACCGGCAATCTGGCCAAGCGATATGAGTACGTGAAGAAGTCGCTCGGGCGGATCAACACCTATACCCGGGTGTCCGCGCATCTGCCCGAGGTGACCAAGTTCATGGCCTTCATGCCCATGGTGCTCCAGCGGGAAGGGGCGGGGGGCGTCCTGTCGACCCGGATCAAGGAGATGGTGGTCCTCAAGACCAGCTTCATCAACGACTGCAACCACTGAATTTCCCACAACACGTCGCTTGGTCAAGCGGCAGGCATTACCGACGAACAGGTCGAGGTCATCCGCTCGGACGGCTACATGGAGAGCGACCTGCTGACCGACCGGCAGAAGGCGGCGGTCCTGTGGGCCGAACACGTGACCAGGAACACAGCCAAGTTCCGCGACGACGTTTTCGAACATGTCAAAAGCCTGTTCAGCGAGCCGGAAATCCTGGAACTCACCCTGGTTTGCGGTTCGTTCAACATGACCAACCGGATCATGGACTCGCTCCACATGGACATCACCGAGCACGATGTGGAGAAGATCAAGGGCTCGGTGCGGACCGACCCGGAGAACGTGCGGCGCTATCTGCAATTGATCCTGGACACCTGGCCCGGGAAGTTTCCCGAGCCCTCCGGCGACTGACGGGTCCGGAAATCCGAAAGGGAGAACCAATGTCCGACGCCAACCCCCTCTCCCCGCTCACCCGCAAGTCGTCATCACCGGGCTTGACCCGGTGATCCACGTCTGGCGGCCGGCGGTACACGTGGATGGCCGGGTCCTTGCCCGGCCATGACGCAATCAGTTTATGCCTCACCGCCGCGACACTCGTAGGGCGGCTCAATCGAGTACCGACCCTAGGCGGCTTTGGAATGCTCCCCCCCCTTCCGCCCCGGCCGGAAGCGGGCGCGCTATACGTCGATGCCGAGGTTCATCAGGGCCAGGAGAACGGGACCGCGCTCCACAATCCTGAACTCGCCGGCGTTGCCGATAAACGATGGATCGGAACCGTTCGTTGTCCGGGTTGAACTTCTTGGTTCGTTATACGGCGCCATGGCCATAATTCGTTCGTTCCATTCCTCGGGGAACAGAGCCTGGCTGGTGAGAAACGCCTTGTTGCCGACATGGACCTTGAAGTGCAGGTGTATGGCGCGTCCGGCGTAATAGCCGGGATAGATCAAATCGAACTCCGCGATCCCATCCGCATCCGTCATCAACGCGCCCCGCAGAAACCGGCCGGCAAGGTCCGGTATACGACGGCCGCCGCGCGGGATGGCGCCTGAATCGGGATGCACGTCGTGCCCCGAATAGAAACCCCTGGCGTCGCAGCCCCATAGATCGACGATGGCGCCCGGGACCGGCGCACCGGACCGGTTCAACACGCGCAACGCCGCCGTCAGGGGCCGGCCGGGTCTCCCGCCGGTGATGTCCTTGCCGCCGAGCGCATCCGCGCAAATGAAATAGGGGCCCTCGACGCTGCTCGGCGTCAGGCCGGCGGCGCCGGCGCCCTTGAAATCGGCCACCGTGGCCACCCGGTCCGCAATCGAGGACGCCAGAACGCCGCTGTTGCCGCAGACGCTTCGCGGCGTGGTGGGAGGCGAGAGCAGGGGGCGGTCCGCGGCGATTGCGCTGCCGGTCAAAAGCGAGAACCCGGTGGCCGAGAGTCCCATCAGGGCTGCCCGGCGGGAGAGTTGGGGGACGTGGGGGGTCAAATGCCTGGTCTCCGATGCTGGTCGGTCGTCTCCCAGGTAATACGTTTGGAGCCGCCGTTTCCGTCGCTGACCGTTTCGGGCCGATACCGCACGAAGAGCGCCGTCCCCGGCGCCCGCCGCTACAGGACCGCGAGTACTTCGTCGGGTACCTCGGTGTAGTTATTGCCGCCGGCGGCCCGCGACATCACCGCTTCGGGACCGCCATGATGGTCGACCAGCGCCTTTTGATCGGCCTTGGCCCGGGCATCGGTGGCTTCGGGATCAAGGCGCTCACGGAGCTTGGCTTCGAACCGGGCCGCCAGACCGGCATGGGCCGGGTCGGCGGCGAGGTTCACGGTCTCTTCCGGGTCGGCGGCTAGATCGTACAGCTCCGCATCGAAGCCCACGTAATAGTGATACTTGTAGCGCCCCTCGCGGAGGAAGTAGGCGGCGGACGGCGAACGCATGGCGTGATATTCGCCAAACACCGGCCGGTCCGGATCGGCGGGCTCGGCGGCGATGTCGAACAGAGAGCGCCCGGGGCGTTCTTCACCGTCACCGGGCGTGCCAGTGGCGGTGAGTACGCTCGGATAGGCATCCACGAGACTGACCGGCGTTTCGCAGATCCGGCCCGCCGGCACGCCGGCGCCGCTCAGGATCATCGGGATATTGGTCGCTTCCTGGTACATCACCGACTTTCCCCACATGCCCCGGCTGCCGGCATTCTCGCCGTGATCGCTGGTGTAGAGAATGCGGGTCTCGTCCCCGAGGCCGGCGGTATCCAGCGCCGCCAGGACGCGGCCCACCTGATCGTCCAGGAACGTACACAAGCCCAGATAGGCGGAAAGCGCGAAGGCTTTCTCCTCGAAGGAAAACCGCTGGTTGGCGAGACCGAGCCGCGCCGACCAGGGATGCAGTTCGTGGCCGTCGGCGGGATCCAGCTTGGGATGGGGCATGTCGGCGGGCGGATAGAGGTCGAGATATTCCCGGGGCACGGTGAGCGGATAGTGGGGGCTCACGAAACTGACGAACAACACCCAGGGCGCCTCGACCCCGCGTTCGCCCGCCGCCGACAGCCAGTCCCCGGCCATCTCGGCGATCTTGCGGTCGTACTTGGTGTAGCTGGTCTCGCCGGCCATGGCGCTGCCGACGATGGAGGGGCCGCCGCCCCGCCGGGGTTCCGGGGGTGAGAAGTCCGGATACTGGCCGCGAATCGATCCCTGCACCATGCCGACCCCGTCCTTGATGTGCATGGGGATGTGCTCGACCTGGAACCCGTTATCGTCGTCGTTGCTGCGGAAATGCAGCTTGCCGATGGATTCCACCCGGCGCCCCGCCGCCCGCAGCCGGTGGCCCCAACTCGGCACCCGGCCGTCATAGGCAATGGCATTGTCCCAATAGCCGTTCCGATGGGTATAGGTGCCGGTGGCGAACACCGCCCGCGCCGGCACGCAGATCGGGCAGTTGGAATAGGCCGAGGTGAATCGTGTGCCGCCCGCCGCCAGCGCATCCAGGTGGGGTGTCCTGGCCATGGGGTGCCCGGCCGCGCCCATGAACCGGGCATTGTGTTCGTCGGACATGATGATCAGCAGGTTCTTGGCTTCCACGGTCTCTAGTTCCACAGGTTCTTGGACGCGAGAGCGGCGCCCTCGCCGAGGTTGGCCAGTTTCTTCCAGACCACCGAATGAGCGACCACGTCCCGGCCGGCGACGGTGCCGAACCCGCAATCGGTGCCGGCGATCACCCGCTCCCGCCCGACGATTTCCGCGAATTGGCCGATGCGCTGGGCGATCAGGCGCGGATGCTCGACCAGATTGGTGGTGGTGTCGATGACCCCGGGGATGAGAATCTTGTCGTCGGCGATACGGGCGGCCGCCCAATCCTCGTGTTCATGGGCGTGCGCCGGGTTGGCGGCCTCGAACAGGACGGCCTGCGGCCGCGCCTTCATGATTGCCGGGATGACCCGGCTTACCGGGATATCGTGGGTATGGGGGCCCGGATAGTTGCCCCAGCAGATGTGCATACGCATGGCGTCGGGCGGGATGTTGGCCGTGGCGTGGTTCAGCGCTTCCACATTGCGCTCGGCAATTCGGAGGAATTCCTCGTCGCTCAAATCCTGGTAGCTCATATGGCGGACCATGGCCAAATCCGGCGCGTCGATCTGCACCAACAAACCAGCATCGGCGATCGCCTCGTATTCGGTGCGCATGGCATCGGCGAGGTCGGCGAGAAAACGGTCGTGATCGCCATAATGGTCGTCGCGGATGAAATGGGCGAGCGTCGCCGGCGAGGCTGCATTGATGAACGCCTCCACCGGCCGGGTGTCGGGCGCGGCCTCGGCAAGTGCCGCCCTGAGGTTGTCGATGTCGCGCTCCAAGGGACCCGTGTCGCCGTAACTGACCCGGCCGTCACAGACCACCGGGGTCAGGAGGTCCCGCCCGGTGCCGCGCCCGGCATGCGGCGCCGCGTCCGGGTGATCCCGCATATCCCGCGGTCCGCCGCCACCGCCGTCGCCACCGCCGCCCCGTTTCCCGGAGCCGATGCCGTTCAGGCGGTGCTTGACGTAGTGGGTATACGACGACTTGCTCAACTCGCCGTCGCTGACGATGTCGACCCCGGCATCGGCTTGCCGGCGGACCACCTCGCCGACGGCCCGATGGGCGGTCTCGATCAGCTTCGCGGCATCGTGATCGTCTCCCGCATCCTCGGCGATCAGCAGTTCGAACAGGTCCGCCGGACGGGGCAGCGAGCCCACATGGGTGGTGAGAATTCGATCCCTGGATATCTCCATTCCGAAACATAAGCCGAAAATTTTTGTTGACGCAACAACGTTGTCGCAACAACAATAATGTCAACCGAGAAAGGAAGGTTGCCGTTGGCCCGACCCCGGAAATGGACGCTGCCGGACTCCATCGATCAACCGGTGATGGAGGCCGGCCCGTCGAAACTGCGGCTGGAGCATTATCTGACTTATCGCATCAGCCGCATCTCGCGGCTGCTGGATACGCAGACCACGCGGTTTTTGAACGCGGCGTTCGGCATATCCATTTCCGAACGCCGCACGCTGGCCCGGCTGTCGAACGGCGGGCAGTCCACGGTCCGGGACATCGCGGACTACCTTTCCATCGACAAGGCGGCCATCAGCCGGGCGCTGACCACCTTGGTGGACAAAGGTTTCGTCACCCGGGCCGACAATCCGGAGGATGCGCGGAGTGCCATCTTCACCGCCACCAAGGCCGGCGAAAAGCTGGAACGCGCCATCGTCGAGGAGGGCCTGGCCCGGCAACTGGAACTGCTCAACCGGCTCACGCCGACCGAGCGAAAATATCTCTACACCGCATTCGCCAAGATCGACGGCTATTTGGCGCAAAAGCAAGACAAACAGCCGGACGAAGACGTGGAGGACCTCGCCCTTCCCGCCTGACGCGCACCGGCAAACCGTTTTGACAGGAACATAGGACTGGGAGACGACCATGACCAATCGCAGAACCATATCGCTGGCCGCCGCGGGCGCCCTGGCTCTTGGTTTCGCCGCCACCGGCGCCGGCCCGGCCCTGGCGCAGAAATCCAAGGACACCTTGCGGATGCCGCACAACGTGCAGCTCCAAACCATCGACTTCTTCATCACGCCCGGCCCGTGGGACGGTGTGTTTTCACCGGCGCTTTATTCCGGCCTGATCGATTTCAACCCCAAGACCGGCAAGTACGTGCCGGCCATCGCCAAGAGCTGGAAGCAGGTGGATCCCGTCACCTACGAGTTCGAGCTGTTCGACGATCTAAAGTGGTCCGACGGCGAGGCCATCGACGCCGACGACGTCGTCTACATCATCAATTGGCTGGTCGATCCCAAGGTCCGGCTGCGTTTGAAGGCCAATTGGACCTTCATCAAGGCCGCCGAGAAGCTGGGCCCCCACAAGGTGCGCATCGTCACCAAGCGGCCAACCCCGTTCGCGCTCCAGCGCCTGGCCCATCGGACCTATATCTATCCCGAGCATATTCACCGGCCGATCGACGCCAAGAAGAAGCGCCTGTTCGCGTCCAAGGGCGTCAGCTACGGCGCCTATCGCCTGGCCCGGTTCGACAAGGCAAAGGGACATATGTTCGTCAAGAACGACGGCTACCGGGGCAACGACGTGATGCCCAAGGCCAAGATCGGCACCGTCGTATCGCCGCTGATCCCCGACGCCGGCACCCGGACGGCGCAGCTGCTGTCCGGGCGGATCGATCTCACCCGCCAAATTTCCCCCGAGATCGCCATCAACACGGCCAAAACCGGCCGCTTCATTCACAGCGCGCTGGAGGGTCTCGGCTTCCAGTATGTGGCGGTTTACGGCCAGAGCCAGGAAAACGTGAAGGCGCTGGCCGACCTCCGCGTCCGCCGGGCCATCGGCATGGCCATCGACCGGGCGACGGTTCAGAAACTTCATGCCGCGGGGGCCAAGATCAACCAGCCGATGAACGCCATTTGCGTACCGGCGCAGATCGGCTGCGGTTTCACCAAGACGACACCCGCCTATGATCCGGCAGGCGCCAGGAAACTGCTCGCCGAGGCCGGCTTCGGGGACGGCTTCGATGTAAAAATCACCACCTTCGCCGGTTCGATCAGGAAGGATGCCCAGGTGGTGGCCGGTATGCTGCGCAAGGTGGGGCTCCGGCCGACCGTGCAGGGCGTGCCCATCCCGTCGGCCCGCAAGCTGGCCCGCGACCGCAAGCTGGAGCTGATCTATTACGCCTGGGGCGGCGGCGGAATCTATGACGTCTCCGCGGCGATGGCGCGGTTCTTCATGCGGCCCGAATTCGAGGACAAGAAACTGCGGGGCATGGCCCGCAAGACCATGAGCATCATGGATCCCGAAGCCCGCAAGGCGGCGGTCACCAAGGCGATCGATTATGCGGTCGACAAGGGCTACCTGTATCCGATGATCCGCAATGTGGTCCACTCGCTGCACACCAAGGAGGTGGTTATCACGCCCGCGGTCCAACGGCCGCTCGGCTACATCCTCAGCGATTTGAGCTGGAAGTAGATCGGCGGATAAACTCAACAGGCCGGGCCGCTGACGGCGGCCCGGCCTTCGTGACGCTTGAGGGGAATCTCGGTTGCTGAACTATTTCCTCAACCGGCTGATCGTCGCCATCCTGGTGGCGATCACCGTTTCCATCTTCGCCTTCAGCCTGCTCCGGCTGTCGGGCGATCTGGCCTCCGAGCTTGCCGGCGACGACGCCTCCGAAGCCGAGATCCAGGCGGTGGCCAAGGCCTACGGCCTCGACCGGCCGTTCCACATTCAATATCTGGATTGGGCGGGCTCGGCGCTGTCGGGCGACCTGGGCGTCTCGGTGTTCTCCAACGAGCCGGTGTTCGAGATCATCACCGCCGCGATGCCGGTGACCATCAAGCTCGCGACTTATTCGCTGATTCTCAGCCTGGTCATCGCCATCCCTCTCGGCATCCTGGCGGCGGTGCGCCGGAACACCTGGATCGACCGGGCGGCATTGGTGTTCGCGGTCTCGGGCCAGGCGATCCCGAATTTCTGGCTGGGCTTGATGTTCATTCTTGTCTTCGGCGTGATGCTCGCGTGGCTGCCGATCGCCGGCCAGGAGACGTGGGTGCATTTTGTATTGCCGACGCTGACCATCGGCCTGTCCTCCATGCCGGTGAAGATGCGCCTCACCCGCGCCGGGATGATCGAGGTCATGCAGTCCGATTTCATCCGGACCGCCCGGGCCAAGGGTCTCAACCGGACCTCGGTGATGTACAAGCACGCGCTGCGCAACGCCATCCTGCCGGTGGTGTCGATCACCATGGTTTCCTTCGGCCGGCTCCTGGGCGGGACCGTGGTGGTGGAGAGCATCTTCGCCCTCAACGGGATTGGGTTCGAGGCCCTGCAGGCGATCATCCGTCAGGATTTCCCGGTGGTCCAATCCATCGTCGCGATGATCGCCTTCATCTACATCGCGCTGACCATCATCAGCGATCTGATCAACGCCCAGCTCGATCCCCGGATCCGGCTGAACTGAGGCCCCCATGGCACCGAACGAGACATCCGCCGTCGCAACCGCCGAAAACGAGTTTCACGTCGACGCGCCCACGCCGTGGGAGGTGATGAAGGTCCGCGCCCGCTCCCATATGGGGTTCTGGATCGGCGGCGGGTTCGTGCTGATCTGCGTCATCGTCGCCGCGCTGGCGCCGTGGATCACCCCGTTCGATCCCTTTGATCAGGACCTTGACAAGCGCTTCGTTCCGCCGGTTTGGAACGAGGAAGGCAGCTGGACCCACCCGCTGGGGACCGACCAATTCGGCCGCGACTACCTGACCCGGCTGATCTTCGGCGGCCAGATTTCGCTCGCCATCGGCTTCCTCGCCGCCACCGTGGCGGCCATCGTCGGCTCCATCATCGGCATGATCGGCGGCTATTTCGGCGGCCGGGTCGATGCGGTGGTGATGTATGTGATCAACTCCAAGCTGGCGCTCCCCGGCCTGATCGTCTCGCTCTCCCTGGTCGCGGTGTTCGGCGGATCGTTCCTGGTGCTGGTGCTGGTCCTGGCCTTCGCCTTCTGGGATGCCTACGCCGTGGCGCTCCGTACCATCACCATGCAGATCCGCACCCAGGATTTCGTTGCCGCGGCGGAAGCGGCCGGCGCATCCCGGCGGCGGATCATCCTGTCGGAAATCCTGCCCAACCTGTTGAACCAGGTGATCGTCATCTTCACCCTCGAGGTTGCGCTGGCGATCCTCATCGAGGCGACCCTGTCGTTCCTCGGCCTCGGCATCCAGCCGCCGACGCCGTCCTGGGGCGGGCTGGTGTCCGAGGGGCGCGACCAGATGTTCTTCAACCCCTATCTGGTCACCATCCCGGGCGTGACCATTTTCATCGTCGCCATCGCCATCAACATGATGGGCGACGGCATCCGCGACATCACCGCGCCGGAAGGACGAAACTAGACGGCCACATATTCCCCCGCTAATCCGCGCTCACCTCGAGACCCAGCAGCGCCGCCGCATTGCCGCCCATGATCTTGGCCTTGTCGTCTTCGGAGAGATTCTTGACCGAATCCACATGTCCGACGGGATCGGTTTCGGCCATGTCGTAGGGATAGTCGGTGCCCATGACCACATGATCGGCGCCCCAGACCTCGATCATATGGCGGAGTTGCTCCTCGGTGAATACCACGGTGTCGAAATAGAGCTGCTTCACGTATTCGGACGGCGCCTTGCCGGGGAGGTTCACCCGGCAGTCGTCGCGGAGCGCCCAGGGGTGGTCGAAGCGCCCCCAGTAGGCCGGGATGTAGCCGCCGCCGTGGGCGATGCAAATCTTGAGGCCCGGATATTTGTCGAGGTAGCCGTCGAACACCAGATGGCCGACGCACAGCGCGCTCTCCAGCGGGTGGCCGATGGTGTTGCGGAAGTAGTGATCGTCCATCCGGTCCTGGAAGCTGGTGCCGATGGGGTGGACGAAGATCAGGACGCCCATTTCCTCGCATTTGGCGAACACCTTCTCGATGCCGGCGCGGGTCAGGTCACGGCCGTTGACATTGGTCGAGATCTCGATGCCGCGGAAGCCCCGGCCGTCGATGCACTTTTCCAGCTCGGCGAGGGACGCGTCCTCGTCCTGCAAGGGCAAAATGCCGAGGCCGACGAAGCGGTCCGGGTGGCTCGCCACGGTCTCGGCCACCCGGTCGTTGACCATGCCGCAAATTTCCCGCGCGATCTCGACGGGCTGGCCGTAATTGTAGTGAAACGGCGAGGATGAGACGGCCTGGACGTCGATGCCGCTGGCGTCCATGTCCCTGATGCGCTCCTCGGGGTCGGTGAGCTTGGGCAGGATGGCCTGCTGCTGGGTCCTGTTGATCTCCACCGTCAGCGGGTTGGAATCGACATTGCTCTTGGTGGCGTCGGGGGAGGCCAGTTCGGCCAGGCGCGCATCCGCCGCCGGCACATGGATGTGGCAGTGGATGTCGACGGTGAAGTGCTTCTTGCCCTTGCGGGCGGTGTAGGCGTGCCCGCCCGTATCGGCGGGCGCGTGATGGGCGCAGGTGAACAGCATGGAGGGCTCCCCGAAAGGCGGTTACCGGTCGCCTTTCGATGTCACGCCGTTTCCGGGGAATCAAGACCGACTTCGACCATGCCGTTTGCGATCCGTACCGGATAGGCCGCGACGTCCGCCTTGCAGGGCGCCGAGACAGCCTTGCCGGTGGTGATGTCGAAGCGTCCGAAATGCAGCGGGCATTCGATCACCGTCCCGGTGAGATAGCCGTCGGACAGCCGGGCCCTCATGTGGGTGCAGATGTCGCCGATGGCGTAGAACGTTCCGCCCACGAGATAGAGGCCGATTTCCCGGCCCTCGATCTCCAGATGGGTGATCGAACCCTCGGCGAACCCATCGGCCGGGCCCGCCGGATGAAAGCTGAGTCCGCTCACTCGGCCGCCGCCGGCACCTGGCCTTTCCCGGTCAGCAGCCTGGCCGCGTCGTCTTCCAGCACCGTCCCCTCGAAGTAGCCGGGATTGACGGTGAGGTGCAGCATCGCCGGGTTGGTGAAGGTGAAATCGCGGAAGTTCTCCTCGTCGAGCAGCTTCGCCTCCACCAGGGACCAGGCTTCGGACAGGATGGAGACCGCGTCCATCACGTCCCAGTGGCCGATGTCGGAGCCGAACATGGCCTTCAGCGGCGCGCCCACCGGCGACAGCCGCCGGTTGAAGGCCACCGAGGTCATCCGGTCGTCGGCCTCGCAGCCGAAATAGAACGGCTCGACGAAAAGCCTCCGGAGATCGCGGATTTCGGTCATGCCGCAGGCCTCGAACTCGTTGAAATTGTCGGGCGCCTTGCGCTGAAGGGGACCCCGCGGCTGGGCGCGGACCCGCTCGCCGGTATGGATCTCATCGCCGTATTCGTCGAACAGTTCGGCCAGGAGATCGACGTCGAGCTTGTCCGGATCGAGGTTGGCCTTGAGATGGTCGACATTGCGCTTCTCGAAGTGCTCGACGATGTCGTTCAACAGCGCCATGGCCCAGCCGGCGCCGCCTTCGAGGAAGCCGAAGCTCAGTCCCGGGAAGCGGTTGGTGACGCCGCCGAGGAACAGGGCGCGGGCGAAATACTCGGCCCCCGCGGCGAAGCCCCCCAGGTGATTGAAGACGTAGTTGGTCTTCGAATTCCGGTACATGTTGCCGATCCCCGCCGTGTGGCCGGTCGGCGCGACCTTGAGCTCCTGGCATTTGGCCCAGAACGGGTCGTAGTCGTGGGGCGGGTCGATGGCGATGGATTGGGTGCGGAACGGGGTTTCCCCGTCCGGGCCGTCATCGGGGCGGATAATCTCGGTGCCGATCATGATCGCCTTGTGACCGAGCTCGCGGACGGCGAATTCCAGTTCGGCAATGCCTTCCTCCGGGTTGAAGGTCGGGATCACCGCCACCGGCCGGCAGCGGTCGCTCGCGTCTGCGAACATGTCGGCATACATCATGTTGAGCGCCCGGCAATAGACCTGCCGAAGCTCATCGTCCTGGTAGTACAGTCCGGGGATGCCGGCGGTGGTATAGAAGTGGGCGAAATCGATGCCCATCTCGTCCATGCGGGCGCGGAAATATCTGGGCAGCCTGGACATGGCGTGGTCGGCGGTGTGATCCCCCGACGGCACGCCCCACCACAGGAACTTGGACGGCATGTTGTATTGCTTGCGCTCCATCAGACGGGCGCGCCGCTCGGCCATTTTGGCGGCCGCGTCCCTGCCGGCCAGTTCGATCAGATAATCGTCGATGGCGAACTGGCTCTCGACGACGTGGGCATCGGTATCGATGACCGGATGGTCCAGTTTCCTTCTGACATCGCTGCCCGGAAAATCCGCGAATCCCGACATGGCGCCGTCCTCCCCAACTCCCGATCGCATTTCGTTGCAATTGCAACTTGTTGCACGATCGGCATGCGGATTCAACGGAATTGAGATTGGGCCGGAAATTGCTATAGAGCAGTATCCGGCCAGATTGAACCATTTGACCGGGATTAGTTCGCGTCGTGGCCAGGCGCGCCGCGAACGGCGATGCCGGCCCATCGGCGGCCATCGACGGAGTGACGCAACGCCGCCACGGCGCGAAGGAACCCGGCCTTCGGTGGCGCTCCCCGGTCCCCGGGTGCGTTGCGGGCCTCGTCCGATGCACACACATCGCACTTCGGCCCGCGCCTGCCCGGCTAACCGATGAGCGCCATCAAATTGATTCAATTTGGCCGGATACTGCTCTAACGCTAAAATCCCGTTATGCCGCGCATGCCTGCCCGTTTACGCATCCTCTCGGCGGCGGTGGCCGCCCTTGTGGCGGCAACCTGCGTCACCACCCAGGTTTCCGCCCATCCGCATATCTGGATCGATGTCGACGCCGCGTTCAACTTCGAGGCCAAGAAAATCAAGTCCATCTCGTTCCGCTGGGCATTGGATGACTTCTTCAGCGCGGGCGTGATCGGCGCACACGACAAGGACCGGAACCGAAAATTGGACAAGGAAGAACAGAAGGATATCAAGGCCAACGCGTTCGAGGGCGCGAAGGCATCGAACTTCTTCACCGATATCCGGTTCAACAATGACCGGTTCAAAATCGAGACCACCACCGACTTCTCGGCCGAGATAAAGAAGAGCCAGGTGATTTACCGCTTTACGGTCCCGTTCGATGCGCCGGTCGATCCGTCCGAACAGGCGGTCAGCCTCAGCATCTACGACAAGACGTTTTTCGTCGATATCACCTTCGTCAAGGACGATCCGATTCGCCTGGTCGGCAGCGAGGACGGTTCCTGCCATTTCATCCTCGATGAAGACCGGGACAACCCCATCTATTACGGCGTGGTCTTCCCGCAACGGGTCGACCTGCTGTGCGGGACCAAATGAACCCATGCGGGCCGTCCTGCTTCTCGTCCTCTCGCTGATCGTCTTCTCGCCGGCCGAGTCCGTTGCCCAAAATCCATTCGCGCCGCCGCCCGGCGGACAACCCGCCGCCGCGGCGCCCGCTACGGAGCCCTCCGCGTTCGCCGTGATGTTCCGCAAGATGATCGATATGCAGCGGACCATGGTGCGCGACATCGGCCGCTATATGCGGGACATCAAGGAAGGCACCTCGCGCTCGGCCATTTGGGTGGGTATGGGCTTTGCGTTTCTGTATGGCGCGGTTCACGCCGTCGGACCAGGTCACGGCAAGATGGTCGTCGCATCCTATTTCGTCGGCCACGAGGCAAGGATCGGCAAGGGCCTGCTCATGGGCGTGCAAATCGCCGTCACCCATGTGATCTCCGCCGTCATCCTGGTCTCCCTGGTGGATTTGACCTTTCGGCAATTTCTCGGCGGGGTGCCGGCGGAATCCAAAGGCATCCGGCTGGTGAGCTATGGTCTCATAATCGTCATCGGACTGTACCTGCTCTACCGCGCGGTCATGAACGCCTTCTTCAACGGCGCGGGCGGACCCAGCCAGCGGCATCACCACGGAGACGGACGCCGGCAAACCGTTCTGGCGGTGATCGCCGGGATGGTGCCGTGTACCGGCGCGATCCTGGTTATGCTGTTCGCGCTCGCCAATGACATCCTCCTTTTCGGCATCATCCTGGTCGCCGCCATCAGCGCCGGGATGGCGCTCACCATGTCGACCATCGGCGCCGTCGCCGTACTGTTCCGCCGCGCGGTCGTCACCGCCGCCGACAGGTTCTCGGCTGCCGAACGCCCTGTCGCCCTCGCCCTCGAGCATGCAGGCGCCATTCTCATTCTGTCGGTCGGCATCACCTTCTTCAGCGCCACGCTCGCTCTTTAGAGCAGTATCCAGTCAAATGGTTCAATCTGGCCGGATACTGCTCTAAGACCTCACTCGGCTGTGGTCTCCCGTCCCGACGGCCGGTATAACCATGCGGGAGAGACGCCATATGCTTGATTTCATTAGGTTCTCCGTGCGGCTCGGCCTTGCCGCCCTGGCATTCGCCGCCCTGCCGTCTTCCAAAGGCAAGGCGGGCGAGGTACTGGTATTTGCCGCCTCGAGCTTGACGCTCCCGCTCACGGAAATCGCCAACCGGTATGAAACCGAACACGCGGTCAAAGTCAGATTGTCGTTCGCCGCCAGTTCCGTCTTGGCCAAGCAACTGGCGCGCGGCGCACCGGCGGCCATTTTCATCTCCGCCAATCCTCAGTGGATGCGGTATCTCGTCAGACGAGAGGTCGTGGCGCCGGATTCGGGAAGGCTTTTGGCGGCCAATCGGCTGGTTGTCGCGGTATCCGCCGCACGCCCTTCCGCTGCGTTGGATGATCTCGGTTCCCTGCCCTTGCTGCTGTCCGGCGGACGGCTTTCCCTGGGCGACCCGGCCCACGTGCCCGCCGGGCGGTATGCGAAAGCCGCGCTGACCAGCGCCGGCGTTTGGGAGGCTCTCAGCAGGAGGCTTATTCCCGCCGCCAATGTCAGGGCGGCCTTGCGGTTCGTCGAGCTTGACCAGGCGGGTGCGGGAATCGTCTACGCCACCGATGCGTATCGAAATTCGCGGGTCCGGGTGGCGCACCAAATCGACGCCGCCCGTCATCCGACAATTCGCTATCTTGCCGCATTGGTCCCCGGCCGGTCGGGCTCCGCCGCCCGGGCCTTCTTCGACCACCTGTTCTCCGCCGGGGCCCAAGCCGGCTTGGCGCAGCACGGATTCACGGTGGATTGACCCATGTTCGAACTTTCGGACATCGAACGGGAAGCCATCCTGCTCAGTCTCAAGGTCGCCTTTTGGGCCGTGGCCGTCAGCCTGCCGTTCGGCGTCGCCTGCGCATGGCTCCTGTCCCGCAAATCGTTCCCCGGCAAAAGCGTGCTCAACGGCATCGTCCACCTGCCGCTGGTCTTGCCGCCGGTCGTCGTCGGCCTGATTCTGTTGTTGCTGTTCGGAACCACCGGGCCCATCGGCGGGTTCCTGAAGACCGTGTTCGGCATCACCGTGATCTTCACCTGGAAAGGCGCGGCCGTCGCCGCCGCGATTATGGCTTTCCCGTTGATGGTCCGGGCGATCCGCCTGTCCCTCGACACGGTGGATCCGGGGCTCGAACGCGCTGCGCGGACCCTCGGGGCGGGCCCCATAAGGACGTTTTTCACCATCACCTTGCCTCTGGCGCTCCCGGGCCTGGTTACGGGTATCGTCCTTGCCTTCGCCCGCAGCCTCGGCGAGTTCGGTGCCACCATCACCTTCGTCTCGAACATTCCAGGCGAAACCCGCACGCTTCCGCTCGCCATATTTTCATCGCTCCAGGTGCCGGACGGCGAGGCGGTCGCCATCCGCCTGGCCGTGGTCTCGGTCATCCTTGCATTCGCCGCGCTGATTGCATCGGAATTGCTGGTTCGCCGCCATGAGCACCGGCCGGAGACCTGATCGTGCTGTCGGTCCAACTCGAGAAGGGCTACCCCCAATTCGCCATCCGCGCGGACTTCGATGCGGATGCCGGCAGCATATCGGCGCTGTTCGGCCGTTCGGGCGCGGGCAAGACCTCCATCGTCGATATGATTGCGGGCCTCACCCGTCCCGACGCCGGGAAAATAGAGATCGACGGCGACGTGCTCTTCGACGCCGCCGCGGGCATAAATCTCCCTCCTGAGAAGCGCCGGGTCGGCTACGTGTTTCAAAACTCCCGCCTGTTTCCCCATATGAATGTCCGGCGAAACCTCCTCTACGGCGCCGCTACCGTCGGCGGCGCGGATTTCCGGCAGATCGCCCACCTATTGGATTTGCAGCCCCTGATGAACCGCAGTCCGGTCAAGCTTTCCGGCGGGGAACAGCAGCGGGTCGCAATCGGCCGCGCGCTTCTCAGCCGGCCCCGGCTGCTGCTGATGGATGAGCCGCTCGCCGGCATTGACGTGCAGCGGCGAAACGAAATCCTCCCGTTTCTGGATCGCCTCCGTGCGGAGGTGGACTTGACAATGTTGTATGTCAGTCACGAGATCGAAGAGGTCATTCGGCTCGCCGACAACATGATCCTGGTTTCCGACGGGACGATCGCCGCCAGTGGCGCGGTCGAAGACATCATGAGCCGATTGGATCTCAAGCCTCTCACCGGCCGTTACGAATCGGGTGCGGTTCTGGCAACCACCTACGAAGCCTACGATGCCGAGTTCGGACTGGGTCATCTGGCCTTTGACGGCGGAACGCTCCGGGTCGCCGGATTGGAAATGGATCACGGCGTACCCGTGCGGGCGCATATCCGCGCCCGGGATGTGTCCCTCGCCCTCTCGCGCCCCGCCGACTCGAGCATCCTGAACGTCTTCGACGGCAAGATCGTGGAAGTGACCGACGAGCCCGGACCGCAAGTCGATGTGCTGGTGGATATCGGCGCGCCGATCATCGCGCGGGTGACCCGCAAATCCGCGCACGACCTCGCGCTGAAACCGGGCCGGCCGGTCTTTGCCCTGATCAAGGCCGTGGCCATCGACAAGCGAAGCCTGGGCGGTCAGGGCCGGACCGGTCGTTAGACGGCCGATAGGACTTGGACAGCCGGCGATGATCTGATCTAACGCAGCTCGTAATTTTCAGCAAATGACCGGAAGGTTCCGCCGCCCGTGAAAGCAATGCTCCTAGAAGCCCCGGAAAAGGTCGTCGAGGCCGACATTCCGGAACCCAATGAAACCGGCGCTTCGGTCATTCAAGTGACCGGCACCGGCATCTGCGGCACGGACTGGAAGATTTTCACCGGAGATATTCCGGTGACGTATCCCTTGGTCATGGGTCACGAGATCGTTGGGGAATTGGTCGAAGGAACCAGCCATGACGGCGCCAAACCGGGCGCCAAGGTGCTCATCGACCCGGTTCTGACCTGCGGAAAGTGCTTTCACTGCCGGCATGGCCAATCTCATCTCTGCCCGGTCGGCGACCTGATGGGGCGCGAGCGAAACGGCGGGTTTGCCCAGTTTGTCGCCGTCCGGCCGGAAAACGTGTACGCCCTGCCGGACGGCATCGACCTGACCGCCGCCCCGATGATACAGGTGCTGACCACCTGTCTTCATGCCTCGGAGATGGCCCGGATCGAGCCGGGAGAGACGGTCGTCATCACCGGCCTCGGCGTCACCGGGCAGATGCACATTCAACTGGCAAAAGCGGCCGGCGCCGGAACCGTCATCGGGGTATCCCGCAATCCGCCAAAGCGCGACCTGGCGTTGAAGCTCGGGGCGGACCTGACGGTCAATCATGGGGAAGAGGCGGATGACGCGGTTCTATCGGCGACTGACGGCCGGGGCGCGGACGTCGTCATCGAATCCGTCGGCGCCCTTTCCGTTCTTGGCGAAGCCATGGATCTCGCGCGGATCGGCGGCCGGATCGTGCCCTTCGGCATTTATACCGCCAACCAGGCTGAACTGCCGTTCTACCAACTCTATTTCAAGGAGCTTCAGATCCTGAATGCCCGCGCCGCGCAGGCCCGTCATTTTCCCGCCAGCATCGAGCTGGTCGCAAACGGGAAACTCGACATTACGCCGCTGCTGAGCCATCGGGTCCCGTTCCTGCAACTGGAAGAAGCCATGGGGCTCCTGACCCGGCCGGGGCTGGATCGCATGAAGGTCGTGCTGACTTACGACGAATAATCGTGCGCCGCCAATTTTTTCCCGACCGCGACCGCCTGTAGCATGATGAACGGAACGCCGTTGCTCTCGCCGAACCGGCCGCGGGTCAATGGACCGACCGCGTAAAGCGTCCCCGCGGTCGAACCATCCCGGCCCATCACCCGGCATTCGCCGTCCACTTCCAATCCAAGGCCGAACGGATTGGCGACCGCCAACCCGCCCTCGATAAGCGAATGCAGCAACGGGTTGCCGCCGGCCGAAGCGACATTGACCGGTCCCGTGCAATTGACCACCGCGTCATAGAGCGTGTTGCCCACACGCGTTGAGCGTCTGGGTTTAAGCGAAACGTCCACGCAATTTCCCGACACCCGCGCCCCGACGATATCGGCGGCACGAAATTCGAGACGCCCCTCCCGCACACCGCGATCCATCGCTTCCGCGTTCTGCGGCGGCAGCCGAAATCGATGGGTCTCGTACCACGGCCGCAGGTGACGCATGAACCGGGACTGCTCGGGCCGCGGCAGCGCCGGCCAAATCTCGGATGCGGCATCACGGAGGTCATCGAAGGCGATATGCCAGTCCCGGCCCTGTTCGGCCAATGCCGCGATGTCACCGCGAAGCGCGCGGAATACATCGAGCAGCCGGTCGGGCTTTCCGTGCCGGACGACGAACTTGGGCGGTTTGCGGGTCAACGCCTTGAGGAGCGTCTCGTCCGGCGGGTCCTGCCGTTGCCTGGCCGGGAGCAATCCCCGCCGGGAAACCGCGGTGATCCGGCGCGCCGGGCCGTCGCGCATCAGGGTGGTCACGACATCGGCCATGGTCAGTCCGGTGCCGACAATCAAAATCCGTGCGTCGGCCGCAATGCGTCCCAGAGCATCGACATCCCAGGGGTCGCGAAAGAAGGCCGTGTGACCCTCCACCTCTCCCCGGAAGGGCGGCGGCACGGACGGGGGCGCATTGCTCGTCGTCAGAATGACGGCATCGGCGGTCAACTGTCCGCCGTCGTCAAGCGACACCGCCCAACCCCTGCCCTGCTTTGCCACATCGACGGCGGCGGCCTGCCGATGCGTGATCGCCGAACCCGACGGGTTATCTGCCTGATGCGCGGCCAGCTGCTCTCCGATATAGGTTCCGTAATCCCATCGGCGGGCATAAAGCCGCTCGCCGTCAAACGCATCCGGATCCTTTTGACCAATTTCGTTCGCCGCGCACCACGCCGAAAAGTGGTCCATATGGTCGGGATAGAAGCAGTGGATATGGGTCGGCGCGTTCAGCCGGTGATCCGGATCTCCGGCGGAGTGGGCGATGCCGCGGCCCAACTCGGCCCGGGGCTCGACGATCGTGATCTCGAAGGGCTCCCGCGCCGCGCGGGAGAGATGGACCGCGCACGCAACCCCGGAGTAGCCGCCGCCAATGACGGCGACGGATCGACTGTCGGCGGACATGTCAGTCGTACAGGAAACCGGCGGCCTTCAGGAGCAGGGTCCGGTTGACGCCGTCCGAATGAAGGAACGCCGCCGCGTCACGCATCAGTTTCTCGATTCCCGCTTCCTTCATGTAGCCATGGCCGCCATGTATTTCGAGCGTCCGGGTGACGATCTTCCAGGCTGCCTGCGAGGCCATGACCTTGGGCAACGCGCCGAGAGAGCTGTCCCAGCCGTGTTCCTGATTGTCGGCGAGCCACGCCGCGCGATGAATATAGGACCGGGAGGCGTCGATCAGCATCCGCATCTCCGCGAGATCGGCGGCGATGCCGTCGTGCTCGATCAGATGCTTGCCGCCCTGGACGCGGGTTTGGGCCCACTCCACGGCCCGTTCGTAGGCGTTGACCGCGACGCCGATGATGCTTGCGGCCGCATAGGCGTTCGATTGCGGGAAAAACTCGGAGAGCACGCCGTGCCCTTTCCCGGCCTCGCCCACCAGGTTTTCTTCGGGGATGAAGCAGTCCTGAAAAATCAATTCGGAATTGTTGGCCAGCCGCTCGCCCATCTTGTCGTGGACCCGGCCGATGGTGAAACCTTCCATTCCCTGCTCGATGATGAAGCAGGTACTGCCTTCGTGCAGGGGCACCCCTTTCTCGGTCTGGACGAACAGCAGATAGGTCTTGGCGACGTTGCCGTTGGAAATGAAGTGCTTCATGCCGTTGACGACCCAGCCGCCGTCCACCTTCTCCGCGAAGGTCCGATAGGGCGCCTTCGCGCGCTGGGGCAGGAAGTAATTGGATGCCGTCTCCGGTTCCGTGATGCCGATGGCGAACAGATGACGGGGATCGTCCCGATACTTGGACAGGTGGCGTTCCCGCTGCTCCGGGTTGGTCGCCTTTTCGAAAATCTGCGCCAGTTTCAGGGTCTGGGCGAACACCACGGAGATACCCAGATCGAACCGCCCGAGTTCCTCAACCACCATCGCCGTGGTCAGGGAATCCACGCCGAGCCCCCCGTATTCCTCCGAGAGGGTCAGCGTCCTCAGCCCCATCGCGTCCGCGGCCTCGACGATATCCCAGGAAAACCCGTCCTCCGGATTCTGCTGCGCATCCAACTCGGCAACCTTCGGCGCCACCTCTTCCTCGGCGAATCGCCGGACGGATTCCAGGATCGCGCGCTGGTCCTCGTTCTGAACAAAAATTTCGTGCATTTCTTGATTCTCGTTGATGGGGGTCAGAAGATTTCGAAATACTCGCGGTGTTCCCAGTTGGTGACCTCGCTCAGGAAGCGGCCGATCTCGGCCCGTTTCAGATGAACGATGTAATCGACAAACCGGTCACCCAGTCTATCGCGGAAGAAATTGCTTTCGTCCAGCGAATCCACCGCCTCCATCAAACTGGCCGGCAGGCTCGGCGCCTCGCCTTCGTAGGCCGCTTCGGTCATGGGCGGCGGGACTCGCGATGCGCCGACCCCCTCCATTCCGGACAGAATTTGCGATGCCAGATAAAGGTACGGATTGGCCGCCGGTTCGCCGACACGGTTCTCGAGATGGGTGAGCGGATCGCCGTACCCGCCGACCACCCGGAGCATGGCGCCCTTGTTGTCGTCACCCCAGGCGATGCGGTCGGGAGCCAGGCTCATGGGTTGATAGCGCTTGTATCCATTAATAGTCGGCGTGGTGAAGACGGATGCCGCGCGGGCGTGTTCCAGGATGCCCGCCGCATATTGCATCGCCAGTTCGGGCAGAATCTCGCTCTCCGAACCGGAGACAAAGGCGTTCCCGCCGGTATCATGTGTCCGCAACGACTGATGCAGGTGCCAGCCGCTGGAGAATATGTTGGGCAGGCCGGGCCGGCACATGAATGTGGCGTGATAGCCGTGCCGCCGGCAGATCTGTTTCACCGCGCTCCGGAACAGCATCATGTTGTCGGCCGCCGTAATTCCGGCCGCGACATCGAACGATGCCTCGAACTGGCTCGGACCGAATTCCACCTCCATGGTTCGCAGCGGCAGACCGAGGTCCTGAATGTCCTTGCGCAGGAACGCCCAGATGGGCTCATGTTCGTCGGCCCGCAATTCGGTCAGATATTGAAATCCATGGGAGACCACGCTCACGTCGGGCGGTGTCGAGGGCTGGCCGGAGTCCGCCGGTGTCAGATTCGGGTCTTCGATCCTGAAGACATGGAACTCCACTTCGAGCCCGGCGACGAAGTCGAACCCGGCGTCGCCGAGATCGGAGAGGGCGCCCTGCAAAACACGCCGGGTGGAGAACGGAACCGGCTTGCCGTTGGTGAAGTAGATATCGCACAGCATCCAGCCCGTCTTCTCGAGCCACGGCAGGACGCGGAAGGTCGCCGGATCCGGCACCATCACGATGTCCCCCGCCCCGGACATCTCGCGCATCCCGAACCCGCCATCCGCGGTAAACACCGGATATTGGGTCTTGTGGGACGTATCCTTGGCCAGCAGCGTCGTCGTCATGGTGCAGCCGTTGGTCATGGCGGAGGGCACGGCTTCGGCGACCAATGTCTTGCCCCGCAGCACGCCATGCTGATCGGCAAAGCTCAGCCGGACGGTTTCCAGGCCCCGGGACTTGATCTCCTGGATGACGGAGTCACGGGCGGACGGGTCATGGGGTATTCCATGACGGTTGACGAAATCCGAGCGGCCGATGCCGCTGAAGTCCCCGCTCATGCTGCCTCCCTCCGAGCTCCGCCGGCCCTATTTCAAGCCCACGGGTCGGGCGCCCAACCGGATTGGGCGCGGCGGGTCCGGGCATGCTCGCGCCAGTCGGCCTGCCAGTCTTCCTTTGACGCGACGGTGTCGATGGCCACCGGTCCCCTCAGCGGCGGTCTCCCGTTCTGCCGCGCCACCTCCGGAACGCCGCCATTTCGGATCGTTTCGATCATCTTCATCAGCAGCCGGCGGTTGGCGATGATCGCCTTGTCCGCCGAACCGAGATGTTCCCGGGTCCGGTCCTGAATGGTGCCGAGGGATTCGACCGCCCATTGATCGTGGACGTTGATGTCCATCCCCATGCCCGTATAGGTCTCGGTCCGTTGTTCCTCCGGGTTATAGCCGTAGTCGTTGGATTTGTTCTGGCGCGGCATGTAGTCCGGCACCGAATAGAGCTCCAGGCGGTCCCGGCGCATGGTTTCCTTGTCCACCTTTTCGGAGAAACTCGAGAAGATGGCGTACCACCAGCTGCGGCAGTCATCCAGCGGCACATGCCATTGGGTCAGCATCATGTCGTTGCTCATCGGGATGACCACGGCATTGGGAAAAATCATGTTGGTCACCCGCACGTGGAGATGGTCTTCATCAATGTCCCGCAACGCGAAAATGCGGAGCCCGTATTCGGTCTCCTCGAAATCGATGTCGGGACAGTCATATTCCCTGAGCACCTTGGTGATCGGGATACCGCCGTCTTCCGTCTCAAATCGGAACTGCCGGCCGTAATTGTCGTCGGGACTTTCGTCTTCCAGGAACCGGTGGAGGAACGACGCGTGGGACGGATCGATCCCCACCTCCAGCAATTGCAGCCAGTTGCAATCGACGAAGCCCTTGAAGGCGAAGGTGTATTCATCGGGCGCCAGAAAGCAATCGAAGTCCGGCAACGGCGGCGGGTCTCCCGGTCCCATATAGGCGAACACGATGCCGTTGGCCTCGCGGCAGGGATAAGCCGTGTGCCTGATTTTGGTGTGGAACCTGCTATCGGGCGGCTCGGCGGGCTGTTCCAAACACGCCCCGTTTACGTCGAACAGCCAGCCGTGGAACGGACACCTGAGGCCGCCGTCCTCCAGCCGCCCGTATTTGAGATCGGCGCCGCGATGGGGGCAATGCCGGGCGACCAGGCCATATCGGCCTTCCTCGTCACGGAAGACGACCAGCCTCTCTCCCAACAGTTCGATCGCCTTGGCCGGCCGCGGCCCGGCCAGTTCCTCGGCCAGCACCGCCGGCTGCCAATAGTGGCGCAGAACCTCGCCGGCCGGCGTTGCCGGGCCGATGCTGGTGACAAGCTGGTTTTGTTCGGCGGTCAGCATGCCTAGACGCTAAATCAGCGCCGCGATCATTGCAATTGCGTCAATGCGTCAGGCGAGATCGAAACCCTGCTTTACCAGGAAGGCCCGCATGGGCGACAGGCCGTCCGGACGCGACAAACGCCTGGCCGTATTCTCCGACCAGCCATAGTTATCGGCCTCGCCGTAATGTTCCCGGTACATCTGCTTCTCCGGAGGCGTCGGACGCTGGCGGTTGCGCCTGGCATCGTACCCGTCCATGGCATCGGCCAGGCCCTCGCTGGAATAGACATCCTGATGAACGGAAACTTCGGGCGGAATGCGGCAGGTCGTGTCCCTCTCCTCCCCCGGCCAGCCCGCCGTCAGGCCGCACACGGGAAACACGCCTTCGGGCAAAGCGAACAATTCTCCCACCGCATCAAGATGCAGCCGCACCTGGGAAACGTAGCAGCAGCCCAGCCCCACCGCCTCGGCGGCGATGGTGAAATTCTGCATCGCCAGGGCCGTATCGACCGCGGCGTTGAAAAAGCTGTCCAAGGTGTTCTGTGCATAGTCGTAGCCGCGGGCGCGGGTGATCGACCTGTTGCGGCCCGTATCGCCGCAAAACAGAAGCACCACGGGCGCCGTCGCGATCCAGGCGGTATTGGAGAGCTCGGCCAGACGGCTCTTCCTGTCTTCACCGGTCACGTGGATGACGGAAAACTGCATGAGATCCGACTTCGCCGGCGCCGACAGGGCGCACGCCAGCAACAAGTCCAGCAGCGCCCGGTCCACGGGTTCATCGGAATATTTCCGATATGTCCGATGGGCGAGAATGGTTTTGAGCACCTCTTCTCCCGCCGGCGGGGATGAAGTATCGCCGTCCGTGCCGAACCGCGCCTTCACCAATTCATCGAATTCGGCCATGGCCGATGCCTCCTCTTGACCGGGGCGGGACGCCCCAAAATGACCGTGGACGCCCGGTTCGGGAACGGGCAGTCTCCGACCACACCTGTTTGACCTTAGGCTAAGCAATGACCGCCCGGTTTAAAAACACTGAAACGTACGAAGAGTTCGCCGTCGGGGACCGGTATGAGATCGGCTCCTACGAGCTCACCAAGGACGAGATCATGGAATTCGCCCGCCGGTGGGATCCCATGCCGTATCATATCGATGAAGAGGCCGCCGCCGCGTCGCAGCACGGCGGCATCATCGCCAGCGGGGTCCATCTTTTGGCCCTCCGTATTCACCTCATTCAACGAAACGGCACAAATCCCAATGTGGTCGCGTCCGGCGGCTACGACCGGGTGCGTTTTCTGCGGCCCGCCCGGGCGGGCGACACCCTTACGCTGTTCGGCGAATGCAAGGAAAAACGGGAGTCCCGAAGCAAGCCCGACCGCGGCGTCGTGACACTCGAACTGACGCTGAAAAACCAGGACGGCGAACCGGTTTTGTCCATGCTGGATACGATCGTCGTTTACAAGGCCGGCGCCGTTCCGAGCGGTTGACCGTGGAAATTCGACCGCCTTGACGGCATCCCTTCAAGACGGAAAATTGCGGGTGAAAAATAGGAGACCCAAATGAAAGTCATTGCTATTGCTCTCATAGCCGTCTCGGCCCTCGCCGCGGCGCCTCTCGCATCCGCGGCCGATATGGCGGCAGCCGAAATCGTCAACACCAAGGGTGCCGTCATCGGAAAGGCCAGCTTCGAGCAGACGCCCACGGGCGTGCTCATCTCGGTGGAGGCAACCGGATTGCCGCCCGGCGGCCACGGCATCCACCTGCACGCCGTGGGCTCCTGCAAGCCCGATTTCAAGGCGGCCAAGGGCCATATCAATCCGGGCGGCGCCAAGCATGGCCTGCGCCATCCCGAAGGACCGGACAATGGCGATCTTCCCAATCTGTACGTCTCGGCCGACGGCTCCGCCCGGGCCGAGTTCTTCACCACCCTCGTCACGGTGGCGGGCGGCGCCAGGCCCGCGCTTCTCGACGGTGACGGCTCCGCGGTCATCATCCACGCGAACCCCGACGACCACATGACCCAGCCCATCGGAGGCGCCGGAGGACGCATCGGCTGCGGCGTTATCGCGAAAATGTAGCCGCAGGCGTCATCGGAGGGCCCGACCGCGCCTGCCGGGCCAACCGATGAGCGCCGCCAAAGTGATTCAATTTGGCCGCAAACTGACCTAGAAGCGGTAAAACGCCGCTGGCGTATCCACCATTATTTTCTTGCGCATGGGTTCGTCGCCGACCCAATCGGCGAATGCGTCGGCCAGATCGCCGTCGTTGGGATTGACCTCGTACTTGTTGGGATGTGGCCAGTCGGTCCCCCACATCACCCGGTCGGGCGCGGCGTCGATCAGCGCCCGGGCCATGGGTTTGACGTCGTCATAGGGCGGGAGGTCGGTTTCGCTGACGCGGTTGGCGCCGGAAATCTTAATCCAGGTATTGCCCTCCTTCATCAGCTCCAGCAGGGCGAGAAAGCCCGGCGCCTGGATACCCGCGGCCGCCGGCTGATAGGCGAAATGTCCGATGGAAATCGGAATTCGGATGCTCCTGAAGACGGGCATCAGTTCGATGATGTCCTTCCCCGGAAAAAGGAACTCGATATGCCAGCCGAATTCGCCGATCCGGGCGGCCAGTTCAGGTATCTCACTGAATTCCATGGGCATGCCGCCCTTGTTGTCCGTGTTCAGCCGGACGCCCCGCGCGCCGGCCGCGTCCATCGCCGCCAGTTCATCCTGGGTCACGTCCATGGTAACCGCGACGACCATCCGCGCCCGGTCCGGGGTCTCGGCATTGAGGGCGCCGGCGCCGTCCATGATCGCCGAATTGTCGACGCCATAGGGCGAGGGCTGGGTAAATACGACCCGGTCGACCCCCAAGGCGGCGTGGAGGTGTTTGAGGTCGTCGAGGGTGGATTCCGGCGGATTGTAACCCCGCGCCGGCGACAGCGCGTACTTGTCCTCGAAGACATGTACATGGGTGTCGACGGCGCCGGACGGCAGGGTGAAACTCGGCTTGCGCGGATTGCGGTCGGGCGGGATGCAATCCCGGATCTCGGTGGACATAAGCGACTCCGGATGGATTGTTGAGGTGTCAGCCGCGGCCTACCAACGGCATGTTGGTCGCCATGATGGTCATGAACAGGACATTGGTGTCCAGCGGCAGGGCCGCGATGGCGGCAATCGTGTCGCCGACGTGGGCCACGTCGAAGACGGGCTCGACCATGACCTCGCCGTTGGCCTGAGGCACGCCTTCCTTGAAGCGGGCCGCGAGCGGCGTGTCGGCATTGCCGATATCGATCTGCGTGCACGCAATGCCGTATTTGCGGCAATCCAGGGCGATGCACTTGGTCAGACCGGTCATCGCGTGTTTGGTCGCCGTGTACGCCACCGTATCCGGGCGCGGCACCAGGGCGGAAACCGACCCGTTGTTGACGATGCGGCCCCCCCGCGGGTCCTGCGCCTTCATCATCCGGATTGCCTGTTGGGCGCACATGAAGCTTCCGGTCAGGTTGACGTCGACCACCTGGCGCCAGTCGGCGAGATCGAGATCCTCCATGGCGATTCTGGGCGCGCCGCCGCCGGCGTTGTTGAACAGCAGGTCGAGCCGGCCGAACGCCTTTTGGGTTTCGGCGAAGAGGTTGGCGACCTGATCCGCGTCCGCGATATCCGTTTGAACGACGATTGACGGCGCGCCGCCATCCAGCATCCCCACCGTCTCCTCGAGCGCATCGACACGCCGCCCGGCCAAGGCGAGGCTGTACCCCTCCCGGTTCAGCGAAACGGCGGCGGCCCGGCCAACGCCCGAACCCGCACCGGTAATGACGGCGACTTTTGGATCACTGGACACGATCTAAACCTCCCTTGGTCGGAGCGGGCAATTGAGCCGAAAATACGGTCAAAAACAAGCTTCAACGACACCGCGAACGGGTCGGGATATTCGTGGACGATCGGGAATGACGGCTATGCCCTGGAGGTGAACGCCGGCACTTCGATTGCGCGATCGGCGAGAACCGCCTGCAAATCCATATCGATGCCCTCGACGGACTTTCCGCCGGGCCTCGGCGGGGTCTCCGCCGTTCCGGGCGCATAAGCCTCGGCGGCGGCCGGACGGGCCATCAACCGGTCCCGCCACGCGTTCACCTTTGGGAATCGCCGGGGCTCCACCTTCTCGGGGTAGAGTTCACGGATCCGGTGCACGTTCGACAGGACGTACACATCCGCCAGCGACATCTCCCCGCCGGCGATCCAGGCCGATTGCGAGAGTTCCCGTTCCAGCCACGCGACGGTGTAATCGACAATGTCGAGGGCGGCCCGTATTTCGTCCTCGGTGTAGCCGCCCGTGGAGAGCCGGCGCCACCGTTCGCGGCGGTCGGGCATGGGCGAATGGGCGGTCATCTTCGCCTTGTCGTCTTCGCCGAGCTCTTCGACCAGGGATTGCAGCCGCGCGGAAAAGGTCAGGTCGATGACCGCCTGGTGCACGTAATCGCCCATCCACATCCAGTGGCGCATCTTCCACCGGAGCTTGGGATCCTCCGGGCGCAACGGCCGCGCCGGAAACGCATCCTCGATGTATTCGAGGATCGGCGCGGCGTTGTAGATCGCGGTCCCGTCATGATCCAGGGCCGGCACGACGCCATTGGGATTCCATTGGAGATACCACGGGTTCAAATTCTCGTAGCGCCACAGTTCCACATACCGGCTTTCATAGGGAATCCCCTTCTCCTTCAAGCAATGGCGAACCTGCTTGGAGCACGTACTGAGGCCGCTGTGATAGAGCTTCAACATGGTCTTCTCCCCCCTGCTGGCCTACCGTGGGCCGAATTGGTATCACACAGATAATATCCGCTTCGGGACATCGGGACATGGCCATCAACGTCAAAAAGATCGAAATCAAGAGCGTCAACGACGCGTCCGGGCTGGACGAATGGATCGCGTCCGGGGAAGTGTCGGCGGACGAGATCGTCGCCATCATCGGCAAGACCGAGGGAAACGGGGGCGTCAACGACTTCACCCGCATCCTCTCCGACGAGGCGTTCCGGCGGGTGCTGACCAACCGGGGCACAAGGGATGACGCCGCGATCAAGCGGATCCCCATGGTCTGGTCCGGCGGCTGTGACGGCGTGATCACACCCCACGCGGTGGCCTTCGCCCGCAACGGCGAGACGGGCCCCGAGGGCGAAGACCGCCTGACCATGGGCACCGCCATGAGCGAGGACATTTGGCCCGAGGACATCGGACGCCCGGCCATGGTCGAGAAGGTTGCCGACGGCGTGCGCGCCGCCATGAAGGATGCGGGGATCGACGATCCGAAGGACGTCCACTACGTCCAGACCAAGACCCCGCTCCTCACCGTCGAGACGGTTCAGCAGGCCCACGGACGGGGCCGGACGGCCGCCTGCGAAGTGCATGACTCCATGGGGGTTTCAAACGGCACCACCGGCCTCGGCATCGCCGTGGCGCTGAACGAGATCCATATGCCCAAGGCCGAAGACATCTGCCGGAATCTCGATCTCTACTCGGCGGTGGCCTCGTGTTCGTCCGGCGTCGAGCTGGACAAGGCGCAGATCGTCCTGTTCGGCAACCGGCCCGGGGCCGGCGGGCGTTACCGGATCGGTCATTCGGTCATGAAGGACGCCCTCGATATCGACGGCATCTACGACGCCATCCGGGATGCCGGTCTGGAACTGCCGGAGCGGCCGCGCGCCGGGGATCTCGGCGGCCGTGTGGTCAACTGCTTCATGAAGTGCGAGGCGGACCCGACCGCGCGGCTGCGCGGCCGGCGCCAGATCATGCTCGACGATTCCGACGTCCATCACCACCGCCATTCGAAGGCCGCGGTGGGCGGTGTGGCGGCGGCGGCCATCGGCGATCCCGCCGTATTCGTTTCCGTCGACGCCATGCATCAGGGCCCCCGCGGCGGCGGGCCGGTCATTGCCATCGTCGATATGGAGGGGTAGCCCCCTCAGCCGTCCCGTACCTCGCGAAGCAATTGGACCGCCTGGATGTGGTCGGCGATGAGGCCGTCCATGTAGGCGTTCGCCGTATCCAGTCCGTCTTGATTCGACATCTTGCCCGGCCCGCGCCCGAAGCCGCAGGGCGCGGCGATGCCGAAGTCGGGAATTTCGGACTTCACCGCCTCCATCTGCGCCCGCATGCCGCCTTCGCCGTGGAGCGCGTGGATCAAGCCCATGTAGACGCGGGCGCCGCGATGATCGAGATCGCCCAGGGGCTTGAGGTAGTCGTCCCCCTTGGACGCAACGGTGGGAAGATGAAGGAAATCCACCCGCCGGCCCGACGCCTCGACCGCCGCGTTGCACAACAGGACCGCGCCGGTCAGGTCATCCGGCTCCCGCCGCGGCCAGCCGCCGGACGTTCCGTAACAGGCATGGTATCCGAGCGTGACCTCTTCGGGGATGTGGGCGCACAGGTCGTTCGCCGGTCCGAATATGTCCGCCGCCACCGCCCTGACCTCATCGGTCAGGCCGCCGGCCTTTTCCAGCGCCTGTTCGATGATCGTGTCCTCGATGGCGCAGTCCCATTGGATCGCCAGATCATGGTGCGGGATATGGGTGAAGATGGTTTCCACCTCGTGGTGCATGGATTCCGTGAACCCGTCGCGCAGCGCCGGATACCCGTCCTTGTCGGCGAGCCAGCGGAAAACGGCGCTGGCCGGGAGCGGCAGGCAGACCTGGAAGCGGACATCCGCCGGGATCACCCCGTCCGCCCGCAAGGTCTTGAATACGAAATACGAGTTGATGGCGTCCTTGGCATAGCCGAGGCGCCAGCCGGTGTGGCCGAACCGCACCTTCTTCACGCCGGGCTTGACCCGGAACGACCACATGTTGTCGTCGCCCTCGCCGTGCCAGAGTTCGACGCCGTCGCCGGTCATCGGCCGGTGAACGGTCTCGAGGTCCGGGTGGCCGTGCAGCACCCGGTAGGCGACGTGATTGACCCAGTAGATGCGCTCGCCGATCTCCCCGTCGGGAATGAACGGAAGGTATTCGCCGAGGGTGGGCCCGATCGCCCGGAATACGTCTTCCGCCGTGTCGTAGGGAATGCTCCCCACCAGCATGAGATCCTGCGCCATGGAATTCATCCTCCGTTGAGAGGACGACTCTACCGGGTGCGGCCGGAATAGGCGACTCCCCGCTACGCCTTCAGGTGCCGGTCCAGAAACGCGATCGCCTTGGCCCAGGCATCCTCCGAAGCATCCTCGTTGTACCGCTCCTCGTTGGCGAAATTCTGGAATGCGTGGCCGGCCCCGTCATAGCGGTGGAACTCGTAACTCCTGCCGCCGGCCTTGAGCGCGGCCTCCAACTCATCCACCTGCTCCGGCGACGGGCTTTGATCTTCGTTGCCGAAGAACCCGGCCAGCGGCGCGGAAATGCTCCCGACCCCCTCCAGGGGCGCCGGCAATCCGTCGCCCCAGGGCAGGTGCACCCGGCCGCCCCAGAAGTCGATGCCCGCCTTGTAGCGGGGATCCCGGGTCAGGGCGAGAACGGTCATCCGCCCGCCCGTGCAATGGCCGAGGACGCCGATCCGCTCGGCATTCACGTCGTCCCGCGCCTCGAGCAGTTCGCGGGCGGCGGTCAGGTCCCGCATCACTTCGTCGTCGTTCATGGCGGCCAGCTTGTCGGGCCGGGCCCGGTCCAGGGGCTGGCGATGGAAGACCCTGGGCATGGCGCAAACATAGCCGGCTTCCGCATAGCGGTCGGCGACGCCGTCGGAAAACGCATCCGCCTTGAGCCCTTGATCGGCCGGCAAATGCGGCGCGAGCACCAGGCCCGGGTGCGGGCCGCCGCCCGCCGGCGCCGATACCAGGCACTCCATTTCACTGCCGTCCACCGTCAGAAATGTCTGTTCGGCCATCTTTACTCCTCCCCTGAACTTTGTCCGACTTGAGACATAGGTAACACATCGTTCCGGAGACATGGGTAACACTTTTGGTTATTTGGCCGGAGGTGTTGATGCCGTGGAAGGAAATCTCAGTGATGGACGAACGTCTCCGTTTTGTTGCCCGTGTTCTTGAAG
>JAJDXO010000002.1 GCA_022823235.1 Rhodospirillales bacterium | reverse complement strand
GCACCGGGCTTCCGGCTGCATCCCCTGAAGGGCGACCGCGCGGGCCAGTGGAGCGTTCGCATCTCCGGCAACTGGCGCGTGGTGTTCCGCTTCGAGGACGGCGAGGCCGTGGACGTGGACCTGATCGACTATCACTGACCGAATGGAGTACTGACCATGAACGAAATTGCAAACGAGCGCGTCGGTCCGATGCGGAACCCGCCGCACTTGGGCGAACTGATCCGCGAAAGCATGGACGATATTGGTTGGAACGTGACCGAGACGGCGGCTCGGCTCGGCTGCGAGCGGGGAACGCTGTCGCGGCTGCTGAACGGCAAGGCGGGGGTATCGGCGAACATGGCGCTGGCGCTGGAGGATATCGGGTGGGGAACCGCCGAACACTGGATGCGCATGCAGGCGAGTTACGAGCTTGCACAAGCGCGCCTCGAAAAGGCCGCCCCCGAACGGCGCGCGGGCGCGCTGCACGCATAATCGAGCCTACTGCCGGCCCTGTCGAATGGGGCGCCGTCCCGCCGGTTTCCCGTGGATGCCCGGATCAAGTCCGGACATGACGATAGCATAACAATAGTCTCGTCATGGCCGGGCGAAGACCCGGCCATCCACGTTTTTATTCCCTCTCCCCCCTTGCTGTGAGGCGCGCCCGGGCTAAATGAATAGAAGACTGCCGCCCTCGCCGGGGCGGCGTTTTGCGTCTGGAGGGGAGCTATGCAAGTTTGTACGTGCCGTTTGGGAGGTACCTCCCAAATGGGTGTCAATAAATGTCCATGAATGTCCATTCCCGTGAAACGTCCTGAATCGGAAAAAATTATAAATTATGTTTTTTCAAAGACTTAGAGATATGCGTCTGGTGCATGGCTCGCGCCCCGGGAGAGGCCCCCTCGCGCGCCCGTGGGGCGGCGAGTGGTGGCTTGACAAAACCCGGCCCGGCGGTGTCTATGCGCCGGACTTCCAACCCTTGGAATCCGAGACATGACCGGCGATCCCCTGACGCATCCGTACCGCAGCCACACCTGCGGCGAGCTTCGGCCCGAGCACGAAGGCCGGACCGTCCGGCTGTCCGGCTGGGTGCACCGGAAGCGGGACCACGGCAACCTGCTGTTCGTCGACGTCCGGGATCATTTCGGCCTGACCCAGTGCGTGATCGACTCCTCGAGCGATCTCTTCCAGGCGGTCGAAACGGCGCGTCCGGAAAGCGTCGTGACGGTGAGCGGAAACGTGGTCCGGCGCTCCGACGACACCATCAACCCCAGCCTGCCCACCGGGCATGTCGAGGTGCGAATCCAGGCGTTCACGGTCGAATCCCCTGCCGACGTGCTGCCCGTCCAGGTGGCCGGCGAGGAGGAATTTCCCGAAGATCTCAGGCTCAAATACCGTTTCATTGATCTCCGCCGGGACAAGGCGCGGGAGAACATCGTGCTCCGCAGCCGGGTGATTTCGTCGATCCGCCGGCGGATGACCGAGGCCGGCTTCCTGGAGATGCAGACCCCCATCCTGACGGCTTCATCCCCCGAAGGCGCCCGGGACTACCTCGTGCCGAGCCGGGTCCATCCGGGCAGGTTCTACGCGCTCCCGCAGGCGCCTCAGATGTTCAAGCAGCTGATCATGGTCGCCGGGTTCGACAAGTACTTCCAGATCGCGCCGTGCTTCCGGGACGAGGATGCCCGCGCCGACCGGTCTCCGGGCGAGTTCTACCAGCTGGATCTCGAAATGTCGTTCTGCACCCAGGACGACGTGTTCGAGGCGCTGGAGCCGGTTCTCGCCGGGGTTTTCGAGGAGTTCGCCGGGGGCCGGGGCGTCACGCCGGCGCCGTTTCCGCGGATACCGTTCGCCGAGTCCATGAGCAAATACGGCACCGACAAGCCCGACCTTCGCAACCCCATCGAGATGTTCGACGCCTCGGACGCCTTCGCCGGGTCCGGCTTCAGGATTTTCGCCGATATGCTGGCCAAGAACGACCAGGCCCGGGTCTGGGCCATCCCGGCCCGTGGCGGCGGCAGCCGGGCGTTCTGCGACCGGATGAATTCGTGGGCCCAGGCGGAAGGCCAGCCCGGCCTCGGCTACATTTTCTTCCGCGACGGCGAGGGCGCGGGCCCGCTGGCCAGGAACATCGGTCCCGAACGGACCGAACGGGTGCGCGCCGCCGCGGGCCTGGAAGACGGGGATGCGGTATTCTTCGTCGCCGGGGCGCCCAGGGAATTCACGCCCTTCGCGGCGGCCGCGCGGGTCAAGATCGGCGACGAACTGGAACTCCGCGAGGACGGCCAGTTCAAGTTCTGCTGGATCGTCGACTACCCCATGTACGAGATCGACGAGAAGACCGGCCAACTGGACTTCAGCCACAACCCGTTCTCCATGCCCCAGGGCGGGCTGGAGGCGCTCGAAACGAAGGATCCCCTGGACATTCTGGCCTATCAGTACGACATCGTGTGCAACGGCGTCGAACTGTCCAGCGGGGCGATCCGGAACCACCGGGCCGATATCATGATCAAGGCCTTCGAGATCGTCGGATACACGGCCGACGAGGTCGAAGCCGAGTTCGGCGGCATGCTCAACGCCTTCCGCTACGGGGCGCCCCCGCACGGCGGCTCGGCCCCCGGAATCGACCGGATCGTCATGCTTTTGGCCGATGAGCCGAATATCCGCGAGGTGACCCTGTTCCCGATGAATCAGCAGGCCCAGGACCTGATGCTCGGCGCGCCGTCGGGGATCGATGCCGCGCGCTACAAGGAGCTGCACATCAAACCCGACCTTCCGAAAGAAAAGAAACGGAACGCGGCCGAGTAGCCGTTTGTAGGCTGCGGGAGGATAACGAGGAGCCCGAGCGTGAGCGGAAACAGGCATCCGAGGCGGCCGGTGATTCTGGCGGTGATTCTGGCGGTGATTCCGGCGGCGGTCCTGGCCATGGGCCTTTCCGGGGGCCTCCCCGGGGGCGGGGAAGCGCTGGCCGGCGGCCTTGTCGATCACCGGGCGACCTACGCCATGAAGATGGTGCGGTCCAGCGGCCAGGGCGGCATGTCCGGCGCCCGCGGCGCCATGGTCTATGAGTTTCGCGACACCTGCGACGGTTGGCAGGTCGACACCAAGGTCTACCTGCGTCTCCGGTCGGGACGCGGCCCGGAGATGGAGAGCGTCCGGCTTGTTTCCTCATGGGAGGCCAAGGACGGTTCCGGTTTCCGGTTCCGCGTAACCGAAAAGACCGGCGGTGAGGTCAGCGAGGAAATCAGGGGGGTTGCGGTCACCGGCGAGGACGGCGGCATCGCCGAATATACCCGGCCGAAATCGTTCACCGTCAAGCTGCCCAGGGACACCGTGTTTCCGACCGCCCACCTCCGGAGCCTGATCAAGACCGGCAGCGACGGCGGGAAACACCTCAGCCGCGTGGTGTTCGACGGCGGGACCCTTGAAAATCCCTACGTGGTCGGCGCGCAGGTGCGCCCGCGCGGCGCCGCGCCGAATGCCTGGCGTGCGCGGATGGCCTACTTTCCCTTCAACAGCAGGGCCCAAACACCCGAGTTCGAACTCGGGGTCGACTATGGAGACGACGGGGTCGTGCAGTTGGTCCTCCAGGATTTCGGAGACCATCAGATCGAAGCCAGGATCACCCGGCTGGAGAAGCTCGACGCGCCTATTTGCTAGAGCGGCTTCCGGCCGTCGGGCCCGGACTTTTCCCCACCCAGCAGCGAACGTCCCTTGCGGATCGCGGGATCGCCGAATTTCTCGCGCACCGCGTCCATGGCCCGCTCCACCTCGGCGGCCGATGCATCCCGGCCGTCGTCCAGCAGGTCGGTCTGGCGCGGGGACGGCGGGTCGGCGAGGCGGCTGGTCCCGACGCCGATCAGCCGGAAGGAGCGCCCGTCGCATTGATCTTCGAGCAGCGGCAGCGCGGCCTGATACAGGGTTTCCGCGAGCTGGGTCGGGGCAGGGAGCGTCCTGGACCGGGTGACGATCCGAAACGACGACGTCTTGAGCTTCAACGTCACGCCGGCAGCGGCCAATTCCTGCCGTTTCAAGCGTTTGGCGACCTTCTCCGACAGCGACCACAGACGGCGGGCCAACTCGTCGGCGCGCCTGGTATCCTCGGCCAGAGTGGTTTCGGCCGAGATGCTCTTGGCGCCCGGGCTGGGATCGACCGCGCGGGCGTCCCGGCCGTTGGACAGCCGGGCCAGACGCGCCCCGATCTTGCCGTAGCGCGCGATCAGCTCTGCTTCGTCGATCCGCCGGAGCTGGCCGATCGTCTTGAGCCCGTCCCGCTCCAGCCGGCGGCAGAGCGACTTGCCCACGCCCCAGATGGACGAGACCGGGCGGGGGGAGAGGAAGTCCAGCGCCTCGGCGCGGCCGATGGCGGCGAAGCCGCGCGGCTTGTCGAGGTCGGATGCGGTCTTGGCGAGAAACTTGTTGTAGCTGAGACCGACCGACGCGGTGACGCCTGCCTCCTCCTCGATCCGTTTGACCAGCCGGACCAGCGTCTGGGCGGGCGCCGCCCGATGCAGGGCCTGGGTGCCGCTCAGGTCGAGAAACGCCTCGTCCACGGAAAGCGCCTCCACCAGCGGCGTCGTTTCCTTCATCATGCCCCGGATTTCCCGGCCGAGGCGCTGGTACTTTTCCATGTCGGGACGTATGACCACGGCGTCGGGACACGCCTTCACGGCCTTGAACATGGGCATCGCCGAATGGACGCCCCGGGTGCGGGCGATGTAACAGCAGGCCGAGACGACGCCGCGCCGGCCGCCGCCGACGATCACCGGCTTGTTGGCCAGTTCCGGATCGTCGCGTTTCTCCACGGCCGCGTAAAACGCGTCGCAGTCGATGTGCGCGATGGCCAGGTCGGCCAGTTCCGGGTGGCTGAACAGCCGGGGTGAGCCGCACTCGGGGCAGCGATCCGCCGCCGCCGGCTCAAACAGGGCGGCGCAATCGCGGCACAGGTGGGGCGCCTGCTCGGTCATCGCGGGTCTCCGCCGGCCAATCCGGTAATGGCCGGTGACGGGACATCATCGCGCCCAACGGGGCAGGGCGCAACGGGCTCGCCGCCGGCCGTTATGCGGGGCTTATTCCGCGGGCGCTGCCGGAGCCGATGCGGCGGCCTTCGCTTGGCCTCGCTCGAGAACGCCCGCGAACAGGCTCAACAGCGGCGGAATAATGAGCAAGGTCAGCACCGCCGACAGGGCCAGGCCGCCGACCACGACCGATCCGAGCCCCCGGTACAGCTCCGAACCGGCGCCCGGGAACAGGACGAGCGGCAACATGCCGAACACACTGGTCAGCGTCGACATGAAGATCGGCCGCAAGCGGTTGTCGGTGGATTCCATGATCGACTCCATGGGAGCCATCCCTTCCTCCCGCATATGCACCAGGGTCTGGTGGACCAGCAGGATGGCGTTGTTGACCACGATGCCGACGAGGATGACGAAGCCCAATAACGTCAGCATATCCAGGGGCTGGGATTCATAGGTGTTGAGCAGGGCCAGCCCGCCGACCCCGCCCGCCGTGGCGAGCGGTACCGAGAACATGATGATGAACGGATAGATGAAGCTCTCGAACAGGATCGCCATGACCAGATAGACGATCAGCAGCGCCAGCAGCAAATTGACCACCATATTGTTGAAGGTCTGGGTGAGGGCATCGGCGGTACCCGACATCTTCAGGCTGATGCCGACGGGCAGACCCTCGGCCTTCATCGGTTCCATGATTTTCTCGCGTACCGTATCCATCGCGACTTCGAGAGCCATGTCCTTCGACGGCCCGATGCGAATGGTGATGTTGCGTTCCCGGTCGAGGTGGCGAATCTGATCCGGGCTTGCGGACACCTCGACGCGCGACAGCGAGCTTGCCGGCAGCACCCGGCCCCTGGGCGTGACCACCGGAATGTTGTCGATGCCCTGGGTCCGGTCGATCTGCCGGTATGGGCCTCGAACCATGAAGTCGGTCAGCTTGCCGTTGATGGTGACCTCGGCGACCTTGATGCCGTCATTGTAGGCGTCGATGGCCTGGCCGAGATCATGCGCCGTCAGGCCGTTGTCGGCGAGACGCTGGGGATCGGGCAGGACCCGGACCTCGGGCGTCAGAACGCTCAAGCTGGGCAGGGCGCGGGACTGGTGGCCTTCGCTGCGGGGGAATTCCTGGAAGATTCGAAACTGCGCCTGGGCCGCCACATTGACGATGTCGTCCAGATCGGCGCCGCTGATGTCGAGATCGATGTTCCGGCCGCCGCCGAAACCCCGGCCGAACAGCGAGGTCTGGCGGACGAAGCCCCGGGCGCCCGGTTCGCTGTTGATGGCCCGGCGCATGACCGGGATCAGCTCGCCGACGCGGGTCGGGTCGACCGCCGCCGCCGTCGCCAGGGTAAAGCCGCGCCTGATGACGAACCAGAACCGCGCCACCTGCGGCGGGCCGTCTTTCGCCGCGGCCTGACTTTCCGGCGTGCCGAGCAGCGGCCTCATCTGGGCTTCGGCCTTCTCGGCCATGGAAACGATGGCGTCCAGATTGTAGCCGGGGGGCGGGATCACCCGGGCGAACAGCAGATTGCGGTTGCCCTCGGGCAGATATTCGAGCTTCGGCAGGAACGCCCATGTCGAGACGCCGGCAATGCCGCAGATCAGCGCCACCACGGCGATGGAGCGAATCCGGCTGGCGACGATGAAGCGGGTGTAGCCGAGGACGAAGATTCTGAACCCATGGGCGAAATGATCGATGCCCGGCAGCTTCAACATGGTCTCGCCGGTGCGGACGCCGCGCTTCAGGATTCCGTTGGCCAATGACGGGATCACCGTAATCGAGACGATGAGGGACAGGACCACGGCAACCGAGATCGCCACCGCGATGTCACGGAACAGCTGTCCGACCTCCAGCTTCATCACCAGGATCGGTATGAACACCATTACGGTGGTCATGGCGGAGACGAAGATCGCGCCCCATACCTGTTTTGCGCCCCGGGCCGCCGCGACAGCCGCGGGATGGCCTTGCTGACGCAGCCGGTAGATGTTTTCCAGCACCACGATCGCGGCGTCGACGACCATGCCGACGGCGAACGCAAAACCGGCGAGGGAGATGACGTTGATCGACCGGCCGAGCATCGCCATGGCGACGAACGAGCCGATGACCGATACCGGTATGGCGGCGGAAATGATCAGCGTTGCCCGGATCGAGCGCAGGAAGATCAGCAAAATCATCGCCGCCAGAAGACCGCCGACGACCATGTTCTGCTGGACCAGGCCGATCGCTGAATTGATGTACACCGTGTCGTCGTGAACCTGGGTCATCTCCAGGCCCGCATCATTCAGTGGCCCTTCGTTGAGTTCCGCGACCACCGCCTTGATGCTGTCCATCACCTCGATCACGTTGACGCCGGTATCGCGGATGATGTTGACGACGAGGGATTCCCGGCCGTTGGACCGGATCTGGGTTTCGGTTTCCACCAGGTCGAATTCGATCTTGGCAACGTCGCCGACGGTCACCCGGGAAATGCGGCCGGTCTCCGGGTCGAGCCGGGAGCGCAGGACCAGATCGTTGACCCGCTCCAGCGAGTTGAGTTCGTTGTCCGTGCGCACCACGTAGCGGCGCTTGCCTTCCTGGACGTCGCCCGCGGAAATGGACGCATTGGCGCCGCGGAGCGCGTGGGCGGCCTCGGTGATCGTCAGACCGTACCGGGCCATCCGCTGAGGATCGACAATCAGCCTGAGCTCGTGGCGGCGGCCGCCCCAGACGTTGACGATCCCGACACCGTTGATCCTCTCGAGCCGATCCTGGACCACGTCTTCCATCAGACGGCCGAATTCGTAAACCTGGCGCGTGCTGTCGGGTTTCGCGGTGACCGAGAACCAGGCGATCGGGTTGTCTTCGGCGTCGCGCGTGCGGATGCGCGGCGTCCGGGCATCGTCGGGGACGCCCCTGACGTTGTTGAGACGGTTGCTGACCAGCATCAGCGCCCGGTCCATGTTGGTGCCGATCCCGAAGGTCAGAACGATTCGGTTGCCGCTGTCCCGGGACGCGCTCTCGATCGCTTCGAGCCCTTCGATGCCCTTGAGCGCGTCTTCCTGGCGGTTGGTCAGCTCTTTTTCCACCTCGAGGCTCGCCGCCCCCGGCCAGGACGTGAAGATCGTCAGGACCGGTTTGCGGGTATCCGGCGTGAGCTGGATCGGAATGGCGGTGAGCGAGACAAATCCCGCAAGCACAACCATCAAAACAATGGAAATTACCGCCGTCGGACGCTTTATGGCTAATTCGATTAATGGCATCGCGTATTCCCCAACGCAAAATGCTTATGAGCCGGTGTCATTGCCGGCTCAGTTTTTGTTGAATGAAGGCCCGCCGCTCCGCGCGCGGCATGGCGAAGAATTTCTGGCGTTCTTCGTCGCTCAAACCCTGGATGACGGCTCGCGCTTCGGGACTCGGGCCGCGGCCCCCCTGACCGCCGCCGGGTCCGCCACCGCCGGGTCCGCGCGCCGCTTGCCCGCCGCCCTGACGGGGGCCCTGGCCAGCGCCCTGACGAGCGCCTTGCGGCCCGCCGCCGGCGTTTCGTTCCGCCAGTTTGGCCCGGATGAAGGCGCCTTTTTCCGGTCCGCTCATGGCAAAAAACTTTTGGCGCTCCTCAGCGCTCAGGGACTGGATGATCGCCCCTGCCTGCGGGTTGCCGCCGCCGGGGCCGCCGCCGCCGGGACCCGAGCGCGCCACCCGCACGTTCTGGCCGGGCCGCAACATCTCGTTGCCGCGGACCACGACCTTCATCCCCGGCCGGAGACCGGAACGAATTTCGAATTTACTGCCGAACCCTTCGCCGATTCGGACCTGTGCCGGCCGTACCCGGCCCTGCTGAAACACGAAGACGATCGGCCCGGTCTGGCGTGAAACGATGGCGTCCTTGGCGACGGTCACCACCTCGCGGCGTTGTCCCCGCGGGACCTGAATGACCACGCTTTGGTTGGGCACCACGTTGGAATTGGCGCCGAATCGGGGGGTCAGCCGCACGGCGCGGGTCCGCGCCAAGGGGTCCTCGTCGGGAACGATTGCGCGGACCGATGCCTTGATGGATTTGCCGCCGCCCAGTGCGACGTCCAGTTCCGCGCCCTCGGCTATGCCGCTCAGCCGATCCGAGGGGATGTCGGCCTCGACCTCCATGGTGCGGTCATCCAACAGGGTCGCGATAGCCGCGCCGGCGCCCACGAAGGCGCCCGCCGAGACTTTGCGGTTGATGACCACACCGGCAAACGGCGCGCGGATTTGCGCATCCTTGATGTCGAGGCGCGCCATATCCCGAGACGCCCGGGCGCGGCGCAGCGCGGCGGCGTTCTCATCCACCGACGCCTGGGCCTTGACGATTTCCTGACGTTTATCTTCGTAGCGCGCCTGGGAGAATGCGGCCGAACGCCGGAGACCTTCGATGCGCTTGAGCTCCTGCTTCAGGAGTTTGACCGTTGCTCTGGCCGAGTTCAATTTTGCCCGCGCCTGATTTACCTCGGCGCTCTTCAGGTCCGCATTGAGCTTGAACCGGTCGGTTTCGATCCTGGCCAGCACCTGGCCCTTTTCCACCCGGTCGCCGACATCGATCAGGACAGCCGAGATACGCCCGGCGATCCGGGATGCGATGGTGCCGCGCTGCTTGGCCACCAGCCGACCGGTAATCGGTACGGTTCGAATGAGGTTTTCGCGCACCACGTCGCCGAGTTCGACCAGCGGCGGCGGACGCCGCCGTCCGCCGGGGCCGCCGGGCTGTCCGCCGCCCGGGCGTCCCGCCGACTGACCGCCGCCGGGCCGTCCGGCGCCCTGGCCGCCGCCCGGTCCTCCCCGGGGCCGCTGGGCAGCCTGACCGCCGCCGGGCGCGGAACGGCCCCCGGCATTTTGTTCCGCCAGCTTCTTCTGAATGAACGCCCGGCGCTCTTCGCGGGGGAGGGCGAAGAACTTCTGCCGTTCCTCGTCGCTCAGGTTCTGGATGACGGCCCGCGCCTCGGGGCTCGGACCGCCTTGGGACATGGCCGGCGGAGTTGATCCGATAACCAGCGCACCGGCTCCAAGCACCAGCGCGCCAAAAAAGCCCAGCGGATTAAATGACTTCCTCAAATCTTCCCCCTCTCGACGGCCACCTCACATGTGGAGCGACCGCGCGGTGAATGCCTTCATTTGCCGGTGGTTCGGGTCTTAAACGTCCGCCTCGGGGGTTTCCGTCGCCGGATCGAGGCGCCACCGGGCTTCTATATACCCCTGAAATAGTGTTTGGTGAGCAAAGTCAATGGCTTAGTCGACGCCCGCAACCTAATGGATTGACCGAAAACGATCAACCAATCATCGTCTTTTTGGTAGTAACATCCGGTTGAGGGCCTTGTCGTCGTGAAGCCCCGAACGGAGCGAATCATTGTCCACCGCACTCTATACCCACCCCGTCTGTATCGAGCACCGGCCCGGCCCCGGTCATCCGGAAAGCCCGGATCGTCTGCGGGCCGTCCTCGATGCCCTTTCCGCCGACGAGTTCGACGGCCTCGATCGGCGGGAGGCGCCCAGGGCGACGGCCGAAATGCTGGAACGCGCCCATTCGCCGGGCCACGTTTCGACCATCCTCGACAATGTTCCCGAAACCGGGTTCCGGGCGCTGGATCCCGACACCTATCTTTCACCGGCCTCCGGCGATGCGGCGCTGCGGGCGGCCGGCGGCGTGTGCGCGGCGGTGGATGCCGTGGCCGGCGGCGATGCGGCCAACGCCTTTTGCGCCGTCCGTCCCCCCGGCCATCATGCGGAAAGCCGCCGGGCCATGGGCTTTTGCCTATTCGGCAATGTCGCCATCGGCGCGCTGCATGCCCAGGCGGTTCACGGCTTCGAACGGATCGCGGTGGTGGATTTCGACGTCCATCACGGCAACGGCACCGAAGCCATCCTGTCCGGGGCCGACGGCATGTTCTTCGCCTCCAGCCACCAGTTTCCCGCCTATCCGGGCACCGGTACCCGGAGCCGGGGCGATACGGTGATCAACGCGCCGCTGCCGCCAGGGGCCGGATCGGCCGAATTCCGGTCGGTTTACGGCGAGACCATTTTTCCGGCGCTGGAGATGTTCGCGCCGCAGATCATATTCGTGTCCGCCGGGTTTGACGCCCATGTCCGAGACCCGCTATGCCAACTGGAATTGACCACCGACGACTTTGCGTGGGTCAGCCGGGAAATCGCGTCCATCGCCGCATCGTTCAGCGGCGGGAAGGTCGTCTCCAGCCTCGAAGGCGGATATGACCTTCAGGCGCTTGCCGATTCGGCTGCCGCCCATGTCCGGGTCTTGATTGCGGCGGGCGAAGAGGGATCGTAAACTTCGCCGGTCTTTTCAGGGGAGATCCATGGCTGACAAGAACGAAGATGCCGCCATCGCCAAGCTGAGCTTCGAAGAGGCATTGGCGGAACTGGAGGAAATCGTCGGTACGCTCGAGGACGGCGACAGCGATCTGGACAAGGCGATCAGCGCCTACGAGCGGGGGACCAGGCTGAAGAAGCATTGCGAAGCCAAGCTCAAGGAAGCCAAAGCCCGCATCGACAAAATCAGCGTCGATCCCGAAGGCAGTCCGACGGCAGAACCGGCCGATATCGATCAGTGAGCGCAACCACCGAATTCGAAGCGGCGCTGGCGCGCTCGGCCGAGGCCGTCGAGGACTGCCTCGCCGGCCTGCTGCCCGACGGCGACGGTCACGAGGAGCGGGTCATGGAGGCGATGCGCTACTCGTCCCTCGGCGGCGGAAAGCGCATCCGCCCGTTTCTGGTGATGGCCGGGGCGGACATGTTCAACGTGTCGCGCGAGCGCTCCGAGCGCGTCGGCGCGGCCATCGAAATGGTTCATACCTATTCGCTGATCCATGACGATCTGCCGGCCATGGATAATGACGACCTGCGGCGGGGCCAGCCCACATGCCACGTGAAATTCGACGAAGCGACGGCCATTCTCGCCGGCGACGCGCTCCTGACCCTGGCCTTCGAAGTCGTTACCGACCCGGATACCCATCCCAACTCGGATGTGCGCTGCGATCTGGCCCTGGAAATGGCCAAGGCGGCGGGGGCGCAGGGCATGGTCGGCGGGCAAATGATCGATCTGGTTGCGGAAGATCACGATTTCGACGTCGCGGAGATCACCCGCCTCCAAAGGATGAAGACCGGCGCGCTGATCAATTTCGCCTGTATGGCCGGGGGGATTCTCGGCCGGGCGACGGATCATCAGATGCATATTCTGAGCGCCTATGCCCATGATTTGGGTCTCGCCTTTCAGATCGTCGACGATTTGCTCGACGTGGAGGGGGATACGGCGGTGCTGGGCAAAACGGCGGGCAAGGACGAGGCGGCCGGAAAGGCGACGTTCGTCTCGCTTTTGGGGATCGAGAGGGCCCGCGAACAGGCCCGGATGCTGGCCGATCAGGCCGCCGCCCATTTGGGGCCGTTCGACGACAAGGCGGCGAATTTATGCCAACTCGCGGATTTTGTTGTAAATCGGCGGAACTGAGGTGTAAAAGTAGAGTATACCAAGCACTTAGGTTGCTGTTTGGCACCTCGGCCAACCGGGGATTAGAACGGAATGAGCGAAACGCCGCTTCTCGATACCGTCAACGTTCCCGCCGATTTGCGGGAGTTCGATACGGACCAGCTCAAGCAGTTGGCGGATGAACTCAGGTCCGAGACCATTGACGTGGTTTCCCAAATTGGCGGGCACCTCGGGGCCAGCCTGGGCGTGGTCGAGTTGACCGTCGCGCTTCACCATGTCTTCAACACCCCGGACGACCGGCTGATCTGGGACGTCAGCCACCAGGCCTATCCGCACAAAATTCTTACCGGACGGCGGGATCGCATCCGCACCCTGCGGCAGGGCGGCGGATTGTCGGGCTTCACCAAGCGCACCGAGAGCGAGTATGACCCGTTCGGCGCGGCCCACAGCTCGACCTCCATTTCGGCCGGGCTCGGCATGGCCGTGGCGCGGGATCTCGACGGCGGCTCCAGAAAGATCGTGAGTGTCATCGGCGATGGCGCCATGAGCGCCGGCATGGCCTATGAGGCGATGAACAATGCCGGTTCCATGGATTCGCGGCTGATCGTGATCCTCAACGACAACGATATGTCCATCGCCCCGGCGGTGGGCGCCATGAGCGCCTATCTGTCCAGGCTGATTTCGTCCAAGCCCTACCGGTCGATCCGCCATTTCGCCATGGAGATGGCGAGCAAGTTCCCGCGCCGGCTCGAAGTTACCGCCGTGCGGGCCGAGGAATACGCCCGCGGCATTCTCACCGGCGGCACCCTGTTCGAGGAGTTGGGCTTCTTCTATGTCGGTCCCATCGACGGCCACAACCTGGGTCACCTGCTCCCGGTTCTGAAGAATCTTCGGGATTCGGAACAGGACGGGCCGGTCCTGCTCCATATCGTCACCGAGAAGGGGCACGGCTACGAACCCGCCGAGAACGCCGCCGACAGGTATCACGGCGTCTCCAAGTTCGACGTGGTTACCGGTGAGCAAAACAAGCCGACCCCCAACGCACCGTCCTATACCGGCGTCTTCGCCGAGTCGCTGATCAAGCAGGCCGAGAAGGACGACAAGATCGTCGCGGTGACGGCGGCGATGCCGTCGGGCACGGGCCTCGACAAGTTCGGCAAGGTCTTTCCGGAACGCACCTTCGATGTCGGCATTGCCGAACAGCACGCGGTCACGTTCGGCGCCGGTCTCGCAACCGAGGGCTACCGGCCGTTCGTCGCCATCTACTCCACCTTCCTGCAGCGCGGCTACGACCAGATCGTCCATGACGTGGCCATCCAGAAGCTGCCGGTGCGGTTCGCCATCGACCGGGCGGGGCTGGTCGGCGCCGACGGCGCCACCCACGCCGGGTCCTACGACATCAATTATCTCGCCTGCCTGCCCGATTTCGTGGTCATGGCGGCCGCCGACGAGGCGGAACTGGTCCATATGGTGGCGACCGCCGCCGAAATCGACGACCGGCCGTCATCGTTCCGCTATCCGCGCGGCGAGGGGGCCGGGGTGGAGATGCCCGAGATGGGCGTGCCGCTGGAAATCGGCAAGGGCCGGATCATCCGGGAAGGAACGGCGGTGGCCATCCTGAGCTTCGGGACCCGGCTGAGCGAGGTGCTGCTCGCTGCGGAGGAACTCGCCGCCCGCGGACTGACGGCGACCGTGGCCGATGCGCGGTTCTGCAAGCCCCTGGACGAGGATCTGGTGGTGCGCCTGGCCAAGGAGCACGAAGTGCTGATCACCATCGAGGAAGGCGCCATCGGCGGCTTCGCGGCGCACGTCATGCAATGCCTGGCGGCCAAGGGCGTCATGGATGGCGGCCTCAAGATCCGGCCGATGATCCTGCCCGATGTGTTCTTCGACCACGACAAACCCGAGCTTCAATATCAGCTCGCCGGTCTTCGCACCGCCGATATCGTCGCCACCGCCCTCGGCGCGCTGGGACTGGAAGACGAGGCCGGGGCGGAGCAGGGCGGCGCCCACAGGCCCGCCCGCGCCTGAGGCGCACCGAAGCCATGGCGAAGCCCGCCGGCGCGGGGCGCAAGAAGACAAGCTCGGCTTCCAAACGCAGACTGGACCAGTTGCTGGTCGACCGCGGCCTGGCGGAAAGCCGGGCGCGCGCGCAATCGACCGTCATGGCCGGCCTGGTGTATTCCGGTGAAACCCGCCTGGACAAGCCGGGGACGCGGATCGCCGAGGACGCGCCCCTCGACGTGCGGGGCCGGGATCATCCCTGGGTGTCGCGGGGCGGCCTGAAACTCGATCATGGACTGACCGAATTCGGGATCGATCCGTCGGGCAAGGTGTGCATCGACGTTGGCGCGTCCACCGGCGGATTTACCGACGTGCTCTTGAGCCGGGGCGCCGCACGGGTTTATGCGGTCGATGTCGGTCACGGCCAACTCGCCTGGAAGCTCCGCCGGGACGAGCGCGTGGTGGTCCTGGAGCGGACCAACGCACGCTATCTGTCGCCGGACGAAATCCCGGCGCCGGTGGACGTGGTGGTATGCGATGCCAGCTTCATCGGCCTGAAGACGGTGTTGCCGGCGGCGCTGGCCCTGGCGGCGCCCGGCGCTCGCCTCGTTGCGCTGATCAAGCCCCAGTTCGAAGTCGGCAAGGAGCAGGTCGGCAGGAAAGGCGTGGTTCGCGACCCGGCGCTGCACCGCGCGGTATGCGGCGACATACGGGACTGGCTGGACTCGCTGCCCGGCTGGTCGGTCATCGGATTGAGCGAAAGCCCCGTCAGGGGTCCGGAGGGGAACGTCGAGTTCCTGATCGCCGGAAGGAAGGCCGGCCGGAGCTAGCGATCCATCTTGTGGTAGTCCGCATTGGGCATCATATCGAGCCCATGGGCCATGCGATTGGTGTAGTTGAAGAACGCCGCCGTATCGCAGATGTCGAAGATATCCCGCTCGGTGAAGCCCGCGTCCAGGAGCGACCGGCGGTCGGCCTCGGCGATGTCGTGGGGGGCCTCGGTGAGTTTCCAGGCGAAATCGAGCATTGCCCGCCGGCGGGGCTCGAGTTCCGCGACCCGGTAGTTCATCACCATCATTTCACCGAGCTCGGGATCGCCGGAGAGCTGGCGGACGGCCTGGCCGTGGGCGACCAGACAGTAGTAGCAGCGGTTCACCGACGAGACGACCACCGCGATCATCTCGCGCTCGAGCTTGGAGAGGCCGCAAGCGTCCTCATCCAGCATCAGCGTGTTGTAGAAGGCGGTGAAGTTGCGGAACTTCTCGATATTTCCGGTGTAGGCGCGGAGCACATTCGGCACCAAGCCGAGTTTTTCCTCGCAGATGGCGAAGTACTTCCTGGTGTCCTCGTCCAGGGTCTCCGGGTCGGGCAGTGGGACGCGGACGATGTGACCGGGCTGGGGCATGGTTTCGCGCCGGCTAGACCTTGCCGCCGATGGCGCGATGGCGCAGCAGGTGATCCGCCAGCACGCAGGCGACCATGGCCTCGCCCACCGGGACGCCGCGGATGCCGACGCACGGGTCGTGACGGCCCTTGGTCGACACCTTGGCGTTTCTGCCCTTGGTGGTCACCGTATCCCGCGGGCTGAGAATCGAGCTCGTCGGCTTGACGGCGAAGCGGGCCACCACGTCCTGGCCGGACGAGATCCCGCCGAGGATGCCGCCCGCCTTGTTGGAGAGGAACCGAGGCTTCCCGTCCTTCATCCGCATCTCGTCCGCGTTTTCCTCGCCGCTCAGGCGCGCCGCCTCGAACCCGGCGCCGATCTCGACCCCTTTGACGGCGTTGATGCTCATCAGCGCCTTGGCGATGTCGGCGTCCAGCTTGCCGTAAACGGGATCCCCGAGCCCGACCGGCACGCCGGAGGCGACGATCTCGATCACCGCGCCGGTCGAGGAACCGGCTTTCCGCACGCCGTCCAGATATGCCGCCCAGTGCTCGGCGGCTTTGGCGTCCGGGCACCAGAAGGGATTCTTGTCGATCTGGCTCCACCGCCATTTGTTCCGGTCGATGCCATGCGGGCCCACCTGGACGAGGGCGCCCCGGACCTTGATCTTCGAGCCCAGGATTTTGCGCGCCACGGCGCCCGCCGCCACCCGGCAGGCGGTCTCCCGGGCGCTTGCCCGGCCGCTGCCGCGATAGTCCCGGATGCCGTATTTCCGGTCGTAGGTGAAGTCGGCGTGCCCCGGCCGGTAGAGATTCTTGATGGCGTCATAGTCCTTGGAGCGCGCGTCCGTATTCTCGATCAGCACCGCAATGGGCGTTCCGGTGGTCTTGCCCTCGAAAGTGCCGGACAGGATCCGGGCCTTGTCGGCTTCCTTGCGCTGGGTGGTGAACCTGGATTGGCCGGGCCGGCGCTTGTCCAGCCATACCTGCAGATCCTCTTCGCCGAGCTTCAAGCCGGGAGGCGTGCCGTCGATCACGCAGCCGATGGCCGGACCATGGCTTTCGCCGAAGGTGGTGAATCTGAATAATTCCCCGAAGGAGTTGCCGGCCATGCCTCAGGCTGCTTCCGAACCGTTGGACACCGTCATGTCCGGCGCGTCGATCGCCTTCATGCCGACGATGTTGTAGCCGCAATCCACGTGATGGGTCTCGCCGGTGACGCCGGATGACAGGTCGCTGAGCAGGTAGAGCCCGGCGCCGCCGACGTCGTCGCCGGTAACGTTGCGCCTGAGCGGCGAATTGTATTCGTTCCATTTGAGGATATACCGGAAATCGCCGATGCCCGACGCCGCCAAGGTCTTCATCGGTCCGGCGGAGATGGCGTTGACCCGGATGCCCTGGCCGCCGAGGTCCTCGGCGAGATAACGCACGCTGGCCTCGAGGGCCGCCTTGGCGACGCCCATGACGTTGTAGTGGGGCATGACCCGCTCGGATCCGGCATAGGTGAGGGTGACCAGCGAGCCGCCCTCGGTCATCAGTTCCTGCGCCCGCCGACAGATGGCGGTGAACGAGTAGCACGAGATGAGCATGGTCCGGGAGAAGTTCTCGGGGGTGGTATCCAGATATTTCCCCTTGAGCTCCTCCTTGTCCGAATAGGCGATGGCATGGACCAGGAAGTCGAGTTTTCCCCATTTGGATTTGAGCTCGGCGAACACCGCATCGACGCCGGCATCGTCGGTGACGTCACAGGGCAGCACCAGGTCCGAACCGATCCCTTCGGCGAGCGGCCGGACCCGCTTCAACAGGGCCTCGCCCTGATGGGTGAACGCCAGTTCCGCCCCTTGCGCATGCACGGCCCGTGCGATGGCCCAGGCCAGCGACCGGTCGTTCGCCACGCCCATGACCAAGCCCTTTTTTCCGGCCATCAGGCCCGAGCTATCGCTCATTTCCGCCTCGTTCTGACGATGTTGTCCCAGGGGACAGCATATGAAAATCGCCCCGTTGCGGCGAGAAAAACCTTATCGCGGGCCGATGGCCAAGCAAGACGGGCGCTTGGGGGATTTGTCTCAAGCGTCCGTTCGTCCGCAAACATGCCGCGCCGGCGAATCGCCGGGCGGGTCTTCGGCTAGTTGATGGCCCGCCAGGTGCCGTCCGCATTGCGGCAGGCGGTGCCGGTCATCACTTCGGTGCGGCCGCCAACGGTCACTTCGTGCTGGTACTCGCGGCAGTTCTCGCCGCGCGGCGTCTGATAGGTCCGGGTCGGCGTGACCCGCCCGCTGTTGCCGCTGTCCGGATTGGTCCAGCTCGACGCATGGCCGACCGGATTGCGTTCGAGTGCGGCCTGTTGGGTCTGGCCGGCTTTCATGCGGTCCACTTCGTCCATGGTTTTGCCGATCTCGCTGCCGAGGAACGCGCCGCCAAGCGTGCCGAGCGCCACCGCCACCAGCCGGCCTTTCCCGTCGCCGACGTGCGAGCCCAGCAACGCACCGGCTCCGGCGCCCAGAAGGGTTCCGACCGTTTGCTTCGGGCTGTTTTGCGCATTGACGCAGGCGGCCAGAAAGCCTGTGATCAGAATTACGGAAATGAGACGTCGGGAGTTCATTGACTTGGTCCTCTGATTGGTGTGCCCCGGAAAGTAAAATGATATATGAATTATACGCGTCGGCCAGACCGAAATCGTCTGCAATTGGACCCACACAGGCACACAATTGTGGCATTCGTGTGGCGTCCGTCGACTAGTCCATCAGTATAGTTAAGTCATGGATGAAAGATTAACGCAAAATTCGGCGAATCCCGTCTCCTTGTTCCGGAAATGGTTTGACGAGGCCAAGGAGGCCGAGCCCTACAACACCAACGCGGCGGCGTTGGCGACGGCGTCCGCCGATGGCGCGCCGACGGTGCGCATGGTCCTGCTGAGGGATATCGACGATGACTGCGGGATTGTGTTCTACACCAACTCGGAAAGCCGGAAGGGCGTCCAACTGGCCGAAAACCCGCGCGCATCCCTGTGTCTCTACTGGAAGACCCTGAAGCGGGAGGTGTTGATCGACGGGGTGGTCGAGAAGGTCTCCAACGAGGTGGCGGACGCTTATTTCGCCACCCGGGGCCGTCCCACTCAGATCGGCGCGTGGGCGTCCGAGCAATCCCGGCCGATGGAAGGCCGCTTCGAGTTGGAAAAACGAATAGCCGAGTTCACGGCGAAATTCGGCGTCGGCGCCGTGCCGCGACCGCCCCATTGGGGCGGATACCGGCTGATCGCCGAGCGGATCGAGTTCTGGTCGGATAGACGGTTCCGTCTTCATGACCGGACCGCGTACTATCGCGAAGACGGTGGATGGCGCAGCGAGAAGCTGCACCCGTGATTTCCGGGACGGGATCGAGGCGTCCGGGGAGCAGGCCGGTCCCGCTTGACCAGCTTAAGTCTTTGGAAATTCGTTGAATTATTTCTCAGCCCCGTCCATGATCAGTTGCTGAAATACGTGCCCAACAAGCCCTGGTGAACGGCCTTGGCCCATAAGATCATCCTGGTTCCGCTTGATGGCGGGCCCTCCGGTGAGGCGGTGCTCGCGGTGGCCCATGGAATTGCCGGCCGCAATAACGCGCACCTGGAAATTTTTCATGCCCAGCCGGATTCGAAGGAAGCGGTCCCACTGCTCGGCGAGGGCATGTCCGGCGCCATGATCGAGGAGATGATGGAGCTTGCCGACCGGGACGCCGAAAGCCGGACTCAGATCGCGCACCGCCACTACCAGGAATTTCGCGAGGCGCACGGCTTGGCCGAGGCCGCAGACGGGCCAAGCGACGAGATTTCCGTCAACTGGTCGACCGAAACCGGCCGCGAGGACGAACTTGTGGCCCGGCACGGCCGGCTGGCCGACCTGATCGTCATCGGCCGTCCCGACCGGAATGTCGAGCGGCCGTCCTTGATGACGCTGCACGCGGCGATCTTCGAGACCGGAAAACCGGTGCTGGTTGTTCCGCCCAATCCCAGGACCACGGCGCCGACCAATGTGGCGATCGCCTGGAACGGCAGTGCGGAGGCCTCCCGGGCCGTCGCCGGCGCAATGCCGGCCCTGCAAAAAGCGGCCAGGGTGACGATCACCACGGTGGAGACCGAAAAAACCGCGGGCCGCATATCGGCCTCCGAACTGGTCCGGTATCTGAGCTGGCACGGCGTTTCCAGCGAACAGCAGACGGTCTCGCCGGCCGGCCATTCGGTGGGCAAGGCGCTGCTGCTGCAGGCCGGCAAGGACGGCGTGGATTTGCTGGTGATGGGCGCCTACACCCATAGCCGGGTGATCCAGATCATCCTCGGCGGCGTGACCCGCCATGTCCTGTCCGAGGCCGAACTGCCGGTTTTGATGTCCCACTGAACCGCGGCGCCGCCGCGGGTCCTGCCGCCAGACCAGGGAGCCCATGGCCGAATTCGAGCACACCGTTATCGTCACCGGCGCGAGCAGGGGAATCGGTCACGCGACATCGATCTACTTCATGCGGCGGGGTTGGCGGATCATCACCTGCTCGCGGGACGACGTCCCCGCCGAATGCGGCCGAGATCCCCGGTGGACCTGTCACATTCCAACCGATCTCTCGGATCCCGAGAGCGTCCGGCGGATGATCGAACGCGCCAATGAAGAGCTCGGAGACGATGCCCTGCACGCCCTGGTCAACAATGCGGGCATGTCGCCGAAGACGCCCTACAAGGAGCGGCTCGGGGTGCTGAACGGCGACATCGGCGCGTGGCGCGAGGTGTTCGATATCAATTTCTTCGCGCCTCTGGAACTGGGCCGTGGCTTTGCGTCGGCCCTCAGAAAGGGCAGGGGGGCGATCGTCAACATCACCTCCATCGCCGGTCACAAGATCCATCCCTTCGCCGGCTCCGCCTATTCGTCCTCGAAGGCCGCGCTGTCGGCGCTCACCCGCGAAATGGCCAACGAATTTGCTTCCCTCGGCGTGCGGGTCAACGCCGTTTGCCCGGGTGAGATCGAAACCGACATGATCCAGCCCGAATACGAAATGCTTATTCCCCGAATTCCGCTGGAGCGGATGGGCACCACCGAGGACGTGGCCAAGGCGATCTTTTATCTCGCGACCGATGAGTCGTCCTACGTCACCGGTACCGAAATCTGGGTCACCGGCGGCCAGCACATGTTCTAGTGCCCCGGACCCATTCCCCCTCACCCAGCTACGGCTAGGCTCGCATCGCACCCCAAGCCTCCGCAACCCACTCCCTCCCGGGGAGAGGGTTAAAAAAAACCCCCCACCCCCGTGACGGGGGAGGGGTTGGGTGGGGGTGAAG
>JAJDXO010000007.1 GCA_022823235.1 Rhodospirillales bacterium | reverse complement strand
AAAACGCAATCTTCCTTTCACCGGTCGGTGAATTGAAGACACCTATGTCGGCTACTTCCAGTTCCAGCATTGAACAATAGAAATCAACCATGGGCTCAAGTTCGAAACAGTGAATACCCATATGGCTGAAAGAAATCGACGCCTTTTTTTTCATTTTACATTACCCCGGTTAAAGGTCATTTTTATTTCGACTAAATATCAGACACATTATTACTTAGGTGTTCCGACTGAAGCGCTACCCAAGTCAATTTTAAATATGTTAGCATATTGGATAGATGGTGTGACCATTTGTGAACGTGGTCGACCTTAATCCGGCGGAATTCCCGCGCCCAACCGGTCCGGGCTCCGCGCCGGACAAATTCTTCCGGCGGCAATGCCGAGAGGGTGTTGAAGCTTTGAAAAGTCGGTTTGAACCGGAATCCCCGGATATTCCATGGAGGCCGATTAATCTATGGAGGAATGCATGTCGAAAACCAGCGCCGGCTATGCTTTGACGGCCGATGACGTTTCCGCGTACCAGGAACATGGCGCGCTTTGCCTTAGAGGCGTGTTCAATGAAGACCAAATTGATGCTTTGCGGGACGCCGTTGAAAATGCGCTGGAGAAGCCCGGCCCCTATGCCAAGGAGTTTAACGATCCGGGCGGGGCGCGGTTCTTGGGCGATGTATTCGTCTCGACACGACATCCCGTGATTCGTGAAATTTTGTTGGAATCCGCTCTTGGAGAGATTGCCGGCAAACTCATGAAATCCAATACGATCCGCTTTTTCTTTGATCACCTTCTGGTAAAGGAACCCGGCGCGGCTCAGCCGACACCCTGGCATCAGGACGCCCCGTATTTTCCAATGAAGGGCTTCGATTGCTGTGGAATCTGGATCGCGCTTGATCACGTGAATTCCGAAAATGGTGCGGTTGAATACCTAAGAGGCACTCACAAGAGCGGTACCCTTTACGCACCCCGTAGTTTTGCCGAAGGTCACGCGTATGACGATCAACTTACCGAAGTACCCGATATCGACGCCCATCGGGCCGATTACGATGTTGCGTCCTGGGATTTAGAGCCCGGTGATTGTACCGTTCATCACGTTCGCGCGCTGCACGGCGCGCCCGGAAACACGACCTCCGGAGCGAGACGGCGGGGTATCGCGACCCGTTGGATTGGTGACGATGCGGTGTTCGAACTTCGTCCGGGCATACCGGATGATATGTTGAATACCCTGGCGGACCTCGCTGGCGAACTGAGACCCGGACAACCGTTCGATCACTCGTTGTTTCCGATCGTATGGGAAAACCAGGAGAAATAAGTAAGTCCGCACATGGCCAGAAGCGGAAATTCGTCGATCCAGTCCCCAATTTCCGGTTTATCGCCGGGAGGAGACGATTCCCAACCGGCCCGGTTATGCCGGCCGAAACATAACTTATTGATTTCATTGAAAAAAATGGGGGGCGATCGGGGACTCGAACCCCGGACCCGCTGATTAAGAGTCAGCTGCTCTACCAACTGAGCTAATCGCCCGCCAGGCCTTCAGGCGGGGGCCGCGAAAGGCCCCGCCAAGGGGAGGCGTCATATAGCAACCGCGCCCCGGTTTGTCGATACGCTGTCGCGTCAGTCCCCGGATGCGGCGCCGGGACCCAGGGTGATGTCCCGGTGCACATAGACGCACATCAACAGCCCGAAGGAGAACAGCAGCATCAGCATGGCGGTGCCGCCGTAACTGATCAGCGGCAGGGGTATGCCGACCACCGGCAACAGGCCCATCACCATCGCCACGTTGACGAAGATGTTGAGGAAGAACGCCGAGATGACGCCCATCGCCACCAGCCGGCCGAAATGGTTGCGGCAGCGGAGGCTGACGGCGAAGCCGTAGATCAGCAGCAGCAGATAAAGCCCCAGCAGCCCGAACCCGCCGGCCATGCCGAACTCCTCGGCCAGCACGGTGAAGATGAAGTCGGTCTGCTTCTCGGGCAGGAAGTTCAGGTGGCTCTGGCTTCCCTGGAGAAAGCCCTTGCCGAACAGCCCGCCGGAGCCCAGCGCGATCTTGGATTGCAGGATGTGATAGCCCGCGCCCAGGGGATCGTTTTCGGGCCGGAGGTAGGTCAGCACCCGGGCCTTCTGATAGTCGAGCAGCACGAACTGCCAGATCGGATAGACGGCGGCGACGGCGGCCAGACCGGCGAAGGCAAACAGCCAGGCGCGGACGCCGGCGAGGAAGAGCAGCACCACGCCGGTGAACAACAGCAGCACCGCGGTCCCGAAATCCGGCTGGCCCAACACCAGGACCACCGGGGCCGCGATCAGGAGTGCCGGAACGAACAGATGGGTCAGCCGGCCCACGTCCTCGACCCGGCTGGCATAGAAGTAGCGGGCGAGCGCCAGGATAAGGGTGACCTTGGCGATCTCCGAGGGCTGGACGTTGACAAAACCGAGATCGATCCAGCGCTGGGCGCCCATGCCGACGGTGCCGACGAACTCCACGGCGATCAGCAGCGCCAGGGACAGGCCATAGAACACATAGGCATAGCGCAGCCACAACCGGATGTCGGTCACGGCGACCACCAGCATGACCGCCAGCCCGACGCCGAAGCGGGGCATCTGGCGGGAGGCCCAGGGATCCACGTTGCCGCCGGCCACCGAATACAGCATGACGAACCCGACCGACGCGGTCATCGTCACCAGCAGCACGAGCATCCAGGGAATCTGCCAGATTTTCCGGCCCAGGGTGAGTTCGGGATCGTGGCTGGAGGAAAGCGCCATCGGACTAGCCTTCCCGCTCCGCCGGGCGGGACGCGGAATCCTCGGGCAGCCGTGCCCGGGGCCGGCCGCGGGAGGGATCGCGCTCCTGCACCTCGCGGAGGATATCGCGGGCGATGGGCGCGGCGACCGACGCGCCGCCGCCGCCATGTTCGACGATCACCGAGACCACATAGCGCGGATTGTCCACCGGCGCATAACCGACGAACAAGGCGTGATCCCGCTCCTCCCAGGGCAGTTCCTCGTTCTTCAGCACCCCGGTCTCGCGCTCGGCCTTGGAAATTCGGCGCACCTGGACGGTTCCCGTTTTGCCGCCCATCCGGCGGCCGGTTTGCTTGATACGGGCGCGGAAGGCCGTGCCGCGGGGCGAGTTCATCACCCCGGCCATGGCGTTGGTCATCAGCTCCAGGTGGGAGTGGTGAATATCGAGGGAGTCGAACGCCGGCAGGTCGGGCCCGGCGGTTTCCCGGGAATCGAAGGGAACGAGCTCCTTTGTCAGCCGCGGCCGCACCGCCTTTCCGCCGTTCACCAGCCGGGCTGTCATCACCGCCAGTTGCAGCGGCGTGATCAGGAAGAACCCCTGGCCGATCCCGGCAAGCAGCGTTTCTCCGGTCTGCCAGGACTCGCCCTTGGCCTTTTTCTTCCACGCCCGGCTGGGGATCAGTCCGGACTTCTCGCCGGGCAGATCGATGCCGGCCTTCGCCCCGAGCCCCAGGCGGCGGGCCATGGCGGCAATCCGGTCGATGCCGGTCCGCCGCGCGATCTCATAGAAGTAGACGTCGCAGGATTGAACGATCCCGTCGACCATGTTCATGGTCCCGTGCCCCTCCGGCTTCCAGCAATGGAAGGTGGCATTTCCCAGCTCCACGTGGCCGGGGCAGAAGACCCGCGAGTCCGGGGTGACCGCGCCTGATTCCAGCGCCGCAAGAGCGACGGCCATCTTGAAGGTCGATCCCGGCGCGTACTGGCCGGCGATCGCCTTGTTGTTGAGGGGCGAACGCGGATCGCCGATCAGGGTCCGCCACTCCTCGGGCGTCAGCCCGCGATTGAAGGAATTGGGATCGAAGGTCGGCGTCGAGGCGAGGGTCAGCACGTCGCCCGTATGGGCATCCATCACCACCGCCGCGGCCGACTGTTCGCCGAGCCGCCGGGTGGCGTACTTCTGGAGTTCCAGGTCTACGGTCAGCCAGGCCTCGGTTCCGGGCTGGACCTCGCGGCGCTCGAGCTCGCGAATTTCGCGGCCCAGGGCATTGACCTCGACCTGGGAAGTGCCGGACCGTCCCCGCAACGCCTCATCGTGCACCCGCTCCAGGCCCGCCTTGCCGATGCGGAATCCGGGCAATTCCAGCAGCGGGTCGCCGGTCATCTCCTCTTCGGACACCGCCGAGACATAGCCGAGGACCGGCGCGGTATAGATGCCGTCCGGATAGTGCCGGCTTTCGCCGACATCGATGGAGACGCCGCCCAGCTCGGGCGCGTTGACCTCGATCCGCGCGACCTCGTCCCAGGTCAGGTTCTCGCGGACCAGCACCGGCAGGAACCGCCGCTTGCGGCCAACCTCCCGGAGAATTCGCTCGGTCTCGGCCTCGCTCAACGGCACCACGTTGCTGAACGTGTCGAGGGCCCGGGCGACGTCGACGGCTTTTTCCGGAATGAGCATGGCGCGGTAGTTCTGCCGGTTGACGGCCATCGGCCGGCCGAAACGGTCGACAATCCGGCCGCGCGGCGGCGCGAGCAGCTTCAGGCTGACCCGGTTTTCCTCGGCCAGCGTCGTGTAGCGCTCCGATTCGACCACCTGCAGGTAATACATGCGCCCGGCGAGCGCGGCGAACAGCACGGCCTGACCGCCGCCCAAAAGGATGGAACGGCGGCTGAAAAGGCGATAGCGGTCACTGTCGCGATGCATGGGCCGAGGTCACCATCAGGCCTGCTGCAAGAACGCCTGCTGCCAACGAAGAAATATCCAGGCAACGAAGGGAAACAGGCCAGCCGTCACCAGATACTGGAAGAGGAACGCTTTCATGTCCAGCAGCGTCACATGGAATGCGGACGCCAGCACCCAAAGTTCGAGGGTCGCCAGGAACCAGATGACCGCGAAGCCGAGCCAATAGACCAGAAACGATTTTCCCGCCAAAAACCGGCGCTGCAGGACAACCGCGCCGTAGAAGGTCAGGAACACCAGCGCGAACAGGCCGACCGGCGCGCCGCTCAGCATGTCCTGGGCAACGCCGAGCAGGAATACGGCGACGAAGGGCAGCAGGTGGGGCCGATAAACCGCCCAGTGATAGAGGGAGATGGCGGCCAGGATCGGCGCGACCGAGGCATAGTCCGGAATCCGAACCGGCAGCATACCCAGGATGATCAAGGCGAGTGTCAGTCCGAAGGGCGTCAAATTGCGCGCCAACCGGTCAAGGCGGAGAAAAAACTCTCTCCTCATTTACCGCCGCTGGCGGGGTCGGCCCGGTCGTTGGATTCCAATATGCCGCCCAACCCGAAATCGGCCGCGCGGACGAACTCCAGCCGCTCGCGGCTCATATACGGCTGAACCTCGATCCCGCCGTCGGTGACCGCGGCGACGATGCCGACCGGCAGCCCCGCCGGAAACGCGCCGCCGTGGCCCGAAGTGACAATCCTCTGACCGGGGGTGATGCGCTGGCTGGGCAAAGTGTGAAGCAGGCGGGGCCGGCCGCTGTTGTTGCCGGCCATGACCGCACGGACCCGGGTCTCCTCGATCACCACCGGAATCCGCGAGTTGATGTCGGTGATCAGCAGCACCCGCGAGGCGCGGGAGCCGACCCCGACGATCCGGCCGACGAAGCCGTCATTGCCGAGCACGGCCTGGCCGTCCCGGATGCCCTGGCTCTCGCCCGCATTCAGAATAACCGAATGACTGAAACCGGAACCCGAATCCGCGATGACCCGCGCCGTATGGTGGCTGACCGCGCTCTCCGGGACGACGTTCAGCAGTTTCTGAAAGGCCTGGTTCTCGGCATCCAGCTTACGCGCCGCCATCTGCCAGTCCCGCAACCGGGCATTTTCCTCCCGAAGCCGCGCGTTCTCGGCGCGGATATCGGCAAGATCTCGGACATTGTCGACGGCCCGGGTGAACGTCGTCACCGGCTTGGACATGGCGTCGAGGATCGGCGCGACCGCGTCGGTCACATGGGTGCGCGCGCGGTCGACCAGCACGGTATCCGCCTTGCCGACCAGCATCAGGCCGAACGCGGCCAGTATCAGTCCCAGGTACGTGAACCGCTGAACAAAGCCCCTCAGCGGCGCCGCGAGACGCAGAAAGGTGCTTGGACGTTCCTCCAAACCATTCCCTCCGTTAACTCCGACCTCGGCCTGCCCCGAGTATTCCGCCCGACTGTCGGCGGAAATGGTTAATACATGGTTGTCAGTACATCGTGGTCAGTACCTGGCGCATCCTCTTCATTTCCTCGAGGGCGCGCCCCGTACCAAGCACCACGCAATTCAGCGGCCCGTCGGCGATCGAGACGGCCAAACCGGTCGCCTGGCGAAGAACGTAATCCATCCTCGACAAGAGCGCGCCGCCGCCGGTCAGCACAATGCCCTTGTCCACGATATCGGCCGCCAATTCCGGCTCGGTGTGTTCAAGCGCGACTTTCACCGCCTCGATGATGGCGCTCACCGGCTCGGCCAGGCTTTCGGCGATCTCGCGCTCGGAGATCACCAGTTCCTTGGGCACGCCGTTCATCAGATCGCGGCCCTTGATGTCCATGGTCCGGCCTTCGCCGTCTTCCGGCGGACATGCGGACCCTATTTCTTCCTTGATGCGCTCGGCCGAGCCCTCACCCACAAGCAGATTATGGTTGCGGCGGATGTACGCGATGATCGCCTCGTTCATCTTGTCGCCGCCGACCCGGACGCTTCTCGAATAGACGATGCCGCCGAGGGACAGCACGGCAACCTCGGTCGTGCCGCCGCCGATATCGACGACCATGGAGCCGGTGGGCTCGGTCACCGGCAAACCGGCCCCGATCGCCGCCGCCATGGGCTCCTCGATCAGATAGACCCGCCGCGCGCCGGCGGCTTCCGCCGATTCCTGAATGGCGCGGCGCTCCACCGCGGTAGACCCGGACGGCACGCACACCACGATCTGCGGCGAGGCGAAACCCCGCCGGTTATGCACTCTGTTGATGAAGTACTTGATCATGTCTTCGGCGATTTCGAAGTCGGCGATCACGCCGTCGCGCAGCGGCCGGATTGCCGAGATGTTGCCGGGCGTCCGGCCCAGCATCATCTTGGCCTCCTCGCCGACCGCGAGAACCTGTTTCTTACCCTTGACGTCGGCAATGGCGACGACCGAGGGTTCGTTGAGGACGATGTCCTTACCCTTGACGTAGACCAGCGTGTTTGCCGTACCCAAATCGATCGCCATATCGGCGGAGAGGAATCCAAATAGTCGGGACAACATCTATGCTCTCAATGCCTTTCCAAAAGCCGTTCAATTCCTCCCGGGTCCGGACCATTCGACCGGTTTTTGTAGGTCGGGTTCCGGCGCGCCACCGGGCGTTCGCCAAGCGGCGGCGGCCGGTACCGTCTTATAACACGGTTTATTCGCCACGGTAATCGGGCCCGTGCCTTTTTCTCCGTTTTTCCGCCCCTTGGTCGGCACGCCGGCCCATCAGGCCGAGATCGCCGCGGGCGCCGTCTTCTTCTGCTTCACCAGCAGCTTGTTGAGGGCGTTGATATAGGCCTTGGCCGAGGCGACCACCGTATCGGTGTCGGCGCTCTGGCCGTTGACCGTCTTGCCCTTCTCCTCCAGCCGCACGGTCACCTCGGCCTGAGCTTCGGTGCCTTCGGTGACCGCGTGCACCTGATAGAGCTGCAGGTGGGGATCTTCGCCGGTCAACGCCTTGATAGCCTTGAAAACCGCGTCGATCGGCCCGTCCCCGGTCGATTGGGTGGATGTCACCTCGCCGTCGATATCGAGGGACAGATCGGCCTTGGGCGGCGTGTGCACCGTGCCGCACAAAACCTCCAACGACGCCAACTTGATCCGGTCGTTGGTGCGCACCACGGTCTCGTCCACGAGCGCGACGATATCCTCGTCGAACACGTCCTTCTTGAGGTCGGCCAAATCCTTGAACCGTTTGAACGCATCCTCCACCGCATTGTCGCCGAGGTCGTAGCCCATCTCCTTCAGCTTCTCCTTGAAGGCGTGCCGGCCCGAATGTTTGCCGAGAACCAATTTCGATTCGGTGAGCCCGACGGACTCCGGCGTCATGATCTCGTATGTACCGGCGTGCTTGAGTACCCCGTCCTGGTGAATGCCGGCCTCGTGGGCGAAGGCGTTGGCGCCGACGATGGCCTTGTTGGGCTGGACGGTGAAGCCGGTCACCGTGGAGACCAGCCGCGAGGCCTTGGTGATGTTCTCGGTGACGATCCGGGGCGTGTAGGGCATCAGATCGGCCCGCGTCCGGAGCGCCATGACGATCTCCTCCATCGCCGCGTTGCCGGCCCGCTCGCCGAGCCCGTTGATGGTGCATTCAATCTGGCGGGCGCCGGCCTTCACGGCAGCCAGGGAATTGGCCACCGCCAATCCCAGATCGTTGTGGCAGTGCACGCTGATGATCGCCTTATCCATGTTGGGGACCCGGTTCCGCAGCATGGTGATGATCGCCGCGAACTCATCGGGGAGCGCATAGCCCACCGTGTCCGGAATATTGATCGTGGCGGCGCCCGCATCGATGGCCGCCTCGACACACCGGCACATGAAGTCGTGCTCGGTGCGCGAACCGTCCTCGCACGACCATTCGACATCGTCGGTGAAGTTGCGGGCGTGCGTCACGCTGTCGATCACCGCCTGATAGACGTCGTCCGGCTCCATCTGCAGCTTGTACTTCATGTGGAGCGGGCTGGTCGAAATGAAGGTGTGGATTCGCGGCCGTGCGGCGGGCTTCACCGCCTCGCCGGCCCGCTCGATATCCGCCTTGCCGGCGCGGGCCAGACCGCAGACGCCGGAGTCCTTGACCACCTTGGCGATCTCGTTGACCGCCTCGAAGTCGCCCTCGGAAGCGATCGGGAAACCGGCCTCGATGACGTCGACGCCCATCCCCTCCAGCACCTCGGCGATGCGGAGCTTTTCGGACAGGTTCATGGATGCGCCCGGCGACTGCTCGCCGTCGCGCATGGTGGTATCGAATATGATGATCCGCTCTGGGTTCGTGGCGGAACCGGCGGCGTCTGTCGTTGTTTCGTTGGCTTTTGTCATCTCACTGGACCATTTGAAGAATTCTGATTGCGACCGGAAAGCTTCTCTCCCCCGAACGTCCGCCAGTTAGGTGACGAGACCGCTCAGGGGCGGGTAAGTCGCAGGGCCAGGAGGAGGCCGGGACGGGAGATGGCGGTGGTGGAAAGCGCGCGCGCGGACGCCTCGGGCTGCTGCCCGACGGTCAGATCGTTCACGTGCTCGCGCGAGCGGTTCATCGTCGTCTCCAGGCGCGGGAATCCCGCGAAAAGCGCCCAAATGAGCGCATTCAGGTCTTTAAATTGTCCGGTTTGGGCCATAAGTCAACAATAATCGCCAAAACTAAAGCGAAACCAAGGAATCCTTGCCACACGCAAATAAGGCGGATTCGAAGACCCGCCGCTTGTTCGATTGTGCCTGCCGTGGCTTGACCAGCTACATTGATGTAGCATTGCCCGATGCGTATATCGACAATTTCCGTTTCAATCATCTTTCTTGGGTTGTTGCCGCTAATTTGTACCGGCGAACCGGTCCTTGCGCAGTCCAACAACCTGCCCACCAATGAGCAGATCATGTACGGCGGGAAGGAGAAGAATGCCGCACAAAAAGCCGCCGATCAGAAATTTCTGGCTGCGGTCGAGAGACGAGGAATATCCCGTCGCGACGCGGCCATCCATGCCTCGAAGAGAGGGTTTCAGTTCTTGCGGAAGGGTGACCTGAGCACGGCCATTAAACGCTTCAACCAGGCTTGGCTGTTGGACGCCGAATATGGCGGCGCCTATTGGGGCTTTGCGATTATTGCTCACCAGCGAGACAAGGACGCGGGTGCCGCTCAACAAATGTTCGCAAGAGCGGCGGAGTTATTGCCCAGGGATGCAGATCTGCAGGTTGATATGGGCCGTTTCTATGGCAAGTCCGGAGATCCGGCGAAAGCGATCTCCTTTTTCAAGCGCGCACTGGAGTTAGACGAAAACGCTCGGGATGCCCACATGGGACTGACAACCGCCTATTCCGCCCAGCTAAAGTTCCGGCAAGCGATGGAGCATGCAATTATCGCCAAGAAACGGAACGAACCGTTACCCAAGAACGCCGTTCCGTTCTTCGCCTGTATGACCGGGATGATCGAAAAGGGCCTGGAGCCAAATCAAAAGAACGCCGCGCCTTGCATGCGACTCCTTCGGTCGGGAGAGGCTAAGCCCTAGTTCCCGCTCTTGTCCGCCGCTTAGTTCTTCGTCTTGTCGACAAGGGCGTTTTCGGTGATCCACGGCATCATGCTCCGCAGTTTCTCGCCCACCTCCTCGATGTGGTGGGCCTGGGAGGCCTTGCGCATGGCCTTGAAGCGGGGCGAGCCGACCTTGCTCTCCAGCATCCACTCCTTGACGAACTTGCCGGACTGGATGTCGTCGAGCACCTCCTTCATCCGCGCCTTGGTGTCCGCATCGACGATGCGCGGCCCGGAGAGGTAGTCCCCGAATTCGGCGGTGTTGGAGATGGAGTAGCGCATGTTGGCGATGCCGCCCTGATAGATCAGGTCGACGATCAGCTTCACCTCGTGCAGGCATTCGAAATACGCCATCTCGGGCGAATAGCCGGCCTCGACCAGGGTTTCGTAGCCGGCCTGGATGAGGCTGGTGAGCCCGCCGCAGAGCACCGTCTGCTCGCCGAACAGATCGGTTTCGCACTCTTCCTTGAAGGTGGTCTCGATGATGCCCGACCGGCCGCCGCCGATGGCCGAACCGTAGGACAGCGCCACGTCGAGGGCGGCGCCCGAGACGTCCTGGTGAACGGCGACCAGGCACGGCACGCCGGCGCCCCGCGCGAACTCGGAGCGCACCGTATGGCCCGGGCCCTTGGGCGCGATCATGAAGACGTCGATATCGTCCGGCGGCTCGATGAGGCCGAAGTGGACGCTGAGGCCGTGAGCGAACGCGATGGCCGCGCCCGGTTTGATGCGGCCCTGAAGCTCGTTGTAGTAGAGATCCTGCTGGGTCTCGTCGGGGGCCAAAATCATGGTGACGTCGGCCCACTCGACCGCCTCGGCCGGCGTCTTCACCGGCAGGTTCTCGGCTTCCGCCTTGGCGATGGAGCCGGAGCCCTGGCGCAGCGCCACGGCCACTTCCTTGACGCCGGAATCCCTCAGGTTGAGGGCGTGGGCGTGGCCCTGACTGCCATAGCCGATGATCGCGACCTTCTTGGTCTTGATCAGATTGATATCGGCGTCACGGTCATAATATACGCGCATGATCTTCCCCAGTTACATGTCCTGCCAATTACATATCCTGACTGCCGCGGGCGATGGCGACCACGCCGGTCCGCGACACGTCCACGAGCCCCAGCGGCTCCATAAGTTCGATGAAGGCGTCCAGTTTGCCGGTATCGCCGACGATCTCGAAAACGAAGGAACTGTTCGTGCTGTCCACGACGTGGGCCCGGAATATATCGGCAATGCGCAGCGATTCAACCCGCCTCTCGCCCTTGCCCTTCACCTTGACCAGCGCAAGCTCCCGGGACACCGACGGCCCCTCGACGGTCAGGTCGGCGACCCGGTGCACCGGCACCAGGCGCTCGAGCTGCGCCCGGATCTGCTCGATGATCATCGGCGTGCCGTTGGTGACGATGGTGATCTTGGACCGGTGCGCGTCCTGATCGACCTCGGACACGGTCAGGCTCTCGATATTGTAGCCCCGGCCCGAAAACAGACCGACCACCCGGGCCAGCACGCCGGCTTCGTTGTCGACCAGGACGGAGAAGGTGTGCTCCTGAATTGCGTCCTTGGCCGCGGCCAGCTCCCGCTTGGTCGCCGCCTTCCTTGGTTTTTTCGCTGCCACGTTTTCCTCGCTTTACACCGGTCCCGGCCGGCGGAACGCCGCCAGTGCGACTTGGCCGTCTAGGCCAGGGATGCCATCGCCAGGTCGTCGTCGTCAACCTCGGCCCGCTGGTCGTTGGGCCCCAGCACGATGTCATAGTGAGCGGCGCCCGCCGGGATCATCGGATAGACGCTCTCGAACCGGTCGACGCCCATATTCAGGAAGCACGGGCCCTCGCTCTCCAGCATGGCGATGATGGCGTCATCCACCTCGTCCGGACGGGACGCGGTCAATGCCTCGAAGCCGAACGCTTCCGCCAGCTTGACGAAATCGGGCGAACCGCTCAAATCGCACTCGGACTCGAGATTGCCGTGGAACAGTTCCTGCCACTGGCGGATCATCCCCAGCACCTTGTTGTTCAGGTTGAGGATCTTCACCGGCAGCCGGTAGTTGGCGATGGTCGCCATCTCCTGGATGTTCATCAACAGCGAGCCTTCGGACGTAACGCAGACCACCTTGGAATCGGGATTGCCCTTCTGCACGCCCATGGCCGCCGGGACGCCGTAGCCCATGGTGCCGAGCCCGCCCGAAGTCATCCACCGGTTGGGCTCCTCGAAGTGGAGGTGCTGGGCCGCCCACATCTGATGCTGCCCCACGTCGGTGGTGACGTGGATGTCCATGCCCCGGGTCAATTCGTTGAGCCGGGACAAGGCGAATTGCGGCTTGATGATGTCGGGACCCTGGTCGAACCCGTACGAATCCTTGGCCCGCCAGCGGTCGATCCGCGCCCACCATTTCTTCAGCGCCGCCTTGTCGGTCTTGAGCTTGTTCTCCTTCCAGACCTTCAGCATGTCGCGGAGCACCGAGGCGCAGTCGCCGATGATCGGCACGTCGACAGCGATGTTCTTGTTGATCGACGACGGATCGATGTCCACGTGCACCTTCCTGGACTTGGGCGAGAACTCGGCGGTGTTGCCGGTCACCCGGTCGTCGAACCGGGCGCCGATGTTCACCATCACGTCGCAATGGTACATGGCCATGTTGGCTTCCAGGCTGCCGTGCATCCCGGGCATGCCGAGGAATTGGGCCCGCGACGCCGGGTAGGCGCCGAGGCCCATCAGGGTCAGCGTGCAGGGATAGCCGGTCATGTCGACCAGCTCGGTCAGCAGCCTGGAGGCCCGGGGGCCGGAATTGATCACCCCGCCGCCGGCATAGATGATCGGCTTCTTGGCCGACGCCAGCAGTTCGACGGCCTCTTCGATGGCCTTCCTGTCGCCTCTGATCTGCGGCTTATAGGTCTGCTTGATTTCGACGTCATCGGGACCGACATAGGCGCCCTCTCCGAGAATGACGTCCTTCGGGATATCGACCAGCACGGGGCCCGGGCGGCCGGCGGTCGCCACATGAAAAGCCTCGTGAATGACCCGCGCCAGATCGTCAGTGCTCTTGACCAGGTAGTTGTGCTTTGTCGCCGGCCGGGTGATGCCCGTCGTATCGGCTTCCTGGAAGGCGTCGTTGCCGATCAGGTGAGAGGTTACCTGACCGGTCAGGCAAACGACCGGGATCGAATCCATCAGCGCGTCGACGAGGCCGGTGACCGTATTGGTGGCGCCGGGCCCGGAGGTCGCGAGCACGACGCCCACCTTGCCGGTGGAGCGGGCATAGCCCTCGGCCGCATGCACGCCGCCCTGCTCGTGGGCGACGAGAATGTGTTCGGTCCGGTTCTGCTGGCCGATCTTCTCGTAGAGCGGCAGGGTCACGCCCCCCGGATAGCCGAAGACGACGTCGACGTCCTGGTCGGCAAGGGCTTTCAAGATGATTTCGCCACCGATCATGCGTCGCGTGCTCATGGTGCTTCTCCTCAACCCGGCCTTCCTACGAGGCCCACAGGCGCTTTTTGCTGTCCCAGTCTTGCGGTCCGTGCAGAGCCGGGATTTTGCAACGCAACAGACCGGAAACGAAGCGCGCCGGCGGCACGGCAAAAGCCAGCCGGCGGCGCAACGGAGGCGGAAATTAGGGCCTCAACCTTGCGTCGTCAACACGTTTTTTCGAATTTTTGAAAAGATTTTCTCCCGGAAACTTTCCGAATATTGCTCAAAAATGGTCAAATCCGAAGAAATCTGATGATTCAGCCAGGTCATTTGCCGCTTGGCGTAGTTCCGGGTGGCCTGCTGCAGGCTCGCCAGCGCCTCTTCCCGGCCCGCCTCGCCCCGAATATGGCGAAGCAAATCGGGCACGCCCAATGCCTTCATGGCGGGCAGCGCCGGGTCGAGGTTCATCTCGGCGAGCGCCGCCACCTCGCCGAGCGCCCCCTCCTCCAGCATCGCTTCCGCGCGACCGTCGCAGGCGGCATACAGATCGTCCCGATCGGGCTTGAGCGCGATGACGAAGAACCGGGCATCGAGGGGCGGCGCCGCGGCCCCGGCCTGCCACTCCGACAGCGGCCGCCCGGAGGAGAGATAGACCTCGTAGGCGCGGATCATCCGCTGCGGGTCCGAAGGCCGGATGCGGGCGGCCGAAATCGGATCCGCCTCGGCGAGCAGTTTGTGAAAGGCCTCCGGGCCGATTTCCGAGCATTTTGTCCGAGCGGTCTCGCGGCATTCATCGGCAACGTCGGGGATATGGCTCAGCCCCTCCATCAGGGCGCGGATGTAGAGCCCGGTGCCGCCGACGATGATGGGAAGTTTGTCCGCCCCCCAAGCCGCCTCGATCTCGGGGATGGCCAGTTGGAGCCAGCGGCCGGCCGAGCAGACCTCCGCCGCGCCGAGTACGCCATAGAGTTTGTGGGGGGCCAGCGCCTCGTCCGCGGCGCTCGGCCGCGCGGTCAAGACCCGCAGCTCTCCGTAGACCTGCATGGAATCGGCGTTGACGATCACGCCGTCGAACTCCCGGGCGACGTCGATGGCGAGGGACGACTTGCCGGACGCCGTCGGCCCGAAGATGACGATGACGGGGGCGCCCGTCATGGACCTAGTCCAGCACGAGCGACACCATGCCGTCGGCGAGCTTGGGCTCGAACCAGGTGATCTTGGGCGGCATGTCGGCTTGCGCGTCGGCCACGGCCATGAGTTCGGCGACGCTGATCGGGTAGTAGGCGAAAGCGACGTCCCAATCGCCCGAGTCGACCCGGCGCTCCAGTTCGGCCATGCCCCGCGCGCCGCCGATGAAATCGATGCGGGGATCGGAGCGCTGATCGGTGATGCCGAGAATGGGCCCGATGACCCGGGCGTTGAACAGACTGACATCGAGACGGTCTTCGGCGGGCGCGCCAGCGGGCACGTCGTCCTTCGGCGCCAGGCTGTACCAATTTCCCGCCAGATACATGCCGAAGGTCCGGCGGACCGCCGGTTTCGCGGGCGCATCCCGCTTTTCGACCAGGAAGGCCTTGCCAAGGACAGCGAGGAATGCTTCCGCGCCGCGTCCGTTCAGCCCCTTGATCACCCGATTGTAGTCGATGATCCGCACCTCGCTTTCGGGGAAGCTGACGATCAGAAACCGGTCCCAGGGCCCCGCGCCGTGTTCGGCCCGCCTGGCCGCCGCGACCCGGGACGCCGCCGCCGAGCGATGGTGCCCATCCGCGATATAGATCACGCCGATATCCTGGAACGCCCCGGTAATCCGGCCGATCAAATCATCTTCGGAGACCACCCAGAGGGTATGATCGGCCCGGCCCACGTTCTTTACCTCATAGGCCGGCGGCGTTGCGGTGACCGAGGCGACGATTTCGGACAATTCCGCGTTGTCGGCATGGGTGGTGAATACCGGCCCGGTCTGGGCGTTGACCGCTTCGATCTGCTTTACCCGGTCGGTTTCCTTGTCGGGGCGGGTGGTTTCATGGCGGCGGATGAGATTGGTCTCATATGCCTCGACGGACCCGGCGGCGGCGATGCCGGTCTGGACATGGCCGTCCATCTCGACCCGGTAGATGTAGTAGCCCGGTTTTTCGTCCCGAACCATCACCCCGTCCGCGAGCATCCCGGCCATGTTCGCGCCGCCCTTGGCATAGACCGCATCCGAGTAAACGTCGGTGCCCTCGGGCAGATCGATCTCGGGCTTGGAAATGTGAAGAAAGCTCAAGGAGTTGCCGGCTGCCATTTCCCGCGCCTCGGCGCTCGACATCACGTCGTAGGGCGGCGCGGCAACCGATTGAGCCTTGTCCGCGACGGGACGAAGCCCGCGAAAGGGTTGCACGAGTGGTTCCGGCACGTTGGGTTCCTACGGTAATTTCACCGGAAACGGGAGGCTCAGCTCTCGCCGATACGCAGGGCGACGAACCTCAGACCGCTCTGGCCCTCGACCAGAAGGAGCAGCGATTTCCGGCCGGCCTCCTTCGCTTCCCTGATCTTCCGGTCCACGTCCTCGGGCGCGCGCACCTCGTCCTGGCTGACCTCGACGATCACGTCGCCGGCCCGCAGGTTCTTCTCGGCGGCCGCGCCGTTGGGTTCGACACCGACGACCACGACGCCGCGGGTATGGTTCTTGAGGCTGAATTTCTTGCGCGCCGCCCCGTTGATCCGGGACAGGACGAGGCCAAGCTCGGCGACCGAGTGATCGCCGATTTCACCGGCATCCTGAGCCGGGTCGGCGCTGGCCACCTCATTGTTTCCTTCATCGAGCTCTCCGACCGTCACGGTCGTGGTCACGCGCTTGCCGTCCCGCCAAACCTCCACCGGCACCGATTTGTCTATTTCGGTCTCGGCGACGATCCTGGGCAGCTTGCGCATTTCGTCCACGTCGCGGCCGGCGAACTTCAGGATGATGTCGCCGGCCTTGATCTCGCCGTCTTCCGCCGGGCTTCCCTCGGTGACGCTGGCGACCAATGCGCCGGACGCGCCGTCCAAACCGAGACTCTCGGCGATTTCCTCGGTCACCGGCTGAATGCGGACGCCGAGCCAACCGCGGCGGGTGCGGCCATACTGGCGGAGCTGGCTGATTACCGACTGGGCGGCGGCGGCCGGGATGGAGAAGCCGATCCCGACACTGCCGCCGGACTGCGAAAAGATGGCCGTATTGATACCGACCACCTCGCCCGCCATGTTGAACAACGGGCCGCCGGAGTTCCCCACGTTGATGGAGGCGTCGGTCTGGATGAAGTCATCGTAAGGGCCGGTATTGATGTTGCGGCCCCGCGCGGAGACGATACCCGCGGTCACGCTTCCACCGAGACCGAAGGGATTGCCGATCGCGACCACCCAGTCTCCCACCCGGATCGCATCACTATCGCCAAACGGCACGGCCGGCAGATCTTGGGCGGATTCAACCTTCAACACGGCTAGGTCGGTCTTCGGGTCACGGCCGACGACTTCCGCCTTCAGGGTCCGGTTGTCGTGCAATGTGACGGTAATTTCATCGGCGTCTTCAATGACGTGATTGTTGGTCACGATGACCCCCGCCGGGTCTATGATGAAGCCGGAGCCCAACGACGTGGAGCGGCGCCGTTGCTGTTGCGGCCGGTTGCGGTCAAAGAAGTCGCGGAAGAAGTCTTCGAAAGGCGAACCCTCGGGGAGTTGCGGCAGACCCCGCTGGCCGCCCTGCCCGCGGCCGACCACCCCCGTGGAGGAAATGTTCACCACCGAGGGCAGCAGCTTCTGAGCGAGGTCGGCAAAGCTCTCCGGCGCGGCCCGGGCGTCGGCACGGGGCACAAGGACCGTCATCGCGATCATTGTCGCGACAAAGGCCGCAACCAGCCAGATGGTTGGAGCCGATGCGTCGGCGCGCGCCCGCGCCCGGTACAACTTCGCCATCAAATTCCTACCGCCTCCAGAACAGAATACCCACAAAATAGCCCGCTCGGGGTCGCCGTCAATCTTTCGCAAATCCAGGATTGACCCGGCCCTGACCGACAACGGATCGTCCCACCCAAATGTGGCGGATTAACGGCATAAGTCACGCATTTCCGGCGCTCCCATGACGTCAAATTAGCGTGAACCTCACTGCCTGAGGAGCCAGATCACGCCAAGTCCCGCCACGACGGCGATGGCGCCGGCAATCCTCAACAAACCGGGCGGCGCTTCCATCACCTGACGGATAAAACGCTGCATGGCCTCGGGAAACAAGGCATAGAGCGCGCCTTCGATCACCAATGCCAGCGCAAGAGCCGTGAAAAGCTCGGTCAATCGCTCTCCGCCAGGGCCTTAGTTCGACGACCGTTTCGCCGACCCGTCGATATTGCCGAAGAACCGGAAGAAGTCGGAATCAGGGCTCAACACCAGCGACGTCCCTTCCCCGAACGAGGTTCCATAGGCTTCCAGGCTCCGATAGAACTCGTAGAAATCGGCATCCTGGCCGAAGGCGCGGTTCTTGGTCGCACGCGCGGTCCCTTCCCCTTCACCGCGAAGAATCTGGGACTGCCGCTGGGCATCGGCCAAAATGACCGTCCGCTCGCGGTCGGCCTCGGCGCGAATTCGCAGGTTGATTTCCTGGCCTTCGGCACGATCCTTGTTCGCCTCCTGGAGCCGTTCGGACCGCATCCGGTCATAAACGTTGTTGGAAATCTCCTCGGGCAGGTCGGTCCGGCCGATCCGGACGTCGACGATCTCGATTCCGAAATCGCCGGCCGCCGCCTTCATGCGCTCGTCGATGTCGTTCATGATCGCGCCCCGCTTTTCCGACAAAAGGTCGGTCAGCGGATGCAGCGCAAGCACGTCACGGACACCGGAGTTCAAGGTCTTGCCCAACCGGTCGCGGAGACGGAACTCATCCCGGACGGCCTGGAAGAAGATGAGCGGATCCAGAATTCGATACCGGGCGAAGGCGTTGACGTTGATCCGTTTCTGATCCGACAGCAGCACCTGCTCCGGCGGCGGATCCAATTCCAATACCCGTTTGTCGAAGAAAACCACGTTCTGAATGAACGGCAGTTTCCAGTTGAGACCCGGGTCCTTGATCACCCGGCGGGGCTCGCCGAACTGGAGTACGATCGCCTGCTGCGCCTGATTGACCGTAAACAGGGCGCTGAAGGCCAGGACACCGAGCGCCACGACGAGAATGCCGACAATGGCAAGTGTAAGGTTCCTCATTGGCTAGTTGCTCCCCGGCTGATCATCATCATCGTCGGCGGCTCGCATCCGCCGCTGAATTTCAGGCAATGGCAGGAACGGGACGACACCGGTTCCGCCGCTTGGGCTGTCCAGGATGACCTTGTCCGTGTCCTGCATGATTTCCTGCATCCGTTCCAGGAACAGACCCTGGCGGGTCACCTGGCGATTTTCCTTGTAGGCCTCGTAGACCGACAGGAACCGTTGCGCCTCGCCTTCGGCCTCTTTGATAAGCCGTTCCTTGTAGGCGTTGGCTTCCTCGATCATCTTGGAGGCCTCGCCGCGGGCCGTGGGGACGATGCGGTTCTTGTAAGCCAGGGCCTCGTTCTGAAGCCGCTCCTTGTCCTGCCGCGCCCGCTGCACTTCGTTGAAGGCGTCGATCACCTGATTCGGCGGGTCGACCCGCAGGAACTGGACGCGCTCGACGGAAATGCCGGAATTATAGGAATCGAGCACCGACTGCATCAAATCGGACGCGCGGTTGGCGATCTGCTGACGCTGGCCGGTCAGGGTATCCTGCAGCGAGGTCTGCCCGACAGCCTCGCGCATCGCGCTTTCGGCCACGGCCTTCACCGTGCCCTCCGGATCACGGATATTGAACAGAAACTGACCGGAATCCTTGATCCGCCAGAACACCGTAAAGTCGGCGTCGGTGATGTTCTGATCCGATGTGATCATCAGGCTTTCTTCCGGCACGTCGCGGGTCGAGCCGCCGATGCCGGACTCGCCCGTGCCGCGGAATCCGATGTCGGTACGGTTCTGACGGGTCACCTTGGGCGTGATCACCTGACCGATGGGCGCCGGGAACCACCAGTGAAGTCCCGACGGCTTGCGGTCGACCCACTCGCCGAACAGAAGGACGACGCCCTCTTCATCCGTATCGACGGTATAGATGCCGGTCAGCAGCCAAACGACGATTGCCGCCAGCACCAACATGACGAGCCGGCGTACGCCGCCGATGCCGCCCGGCAAGAACTTCTTGAACCGGTCCTGGCCGCGGCGCAGCATTTCCTCGATGTCCGGCGGTTGAGGCGCTCTCGGACCGCCGCCGCCACCGCCGCCCCAGGGGCCGCCACCGCCACCTCCGCCGCCGCCCCAGGGGCCGCCGCGCTGCGTATTCGAATTCATGGGATTTCGCCCTCTCCTAGATCGCGCCGAACAGGCGCATGTTGATCCGCTTTGCGTCTCGGCTTTGTGTGCCTTATATGACAGCTAGTCGGGGTGCGCAACGGAATCCAGGGCTGACTTCCCCGGCACCGGCGCCCTTGACCGCGAATTTGTTGGAGACCGGGAGGTTCCATGGCTGAAATTACCCGCGAGACCATCCTGTCGGCGCTCGAAAACGTCGAAGATCCCGACCGCGGCCAAAGCGTCGTCGCCCTCGGCATGATCGCCGGAATCCAGATCAAGGATGGTCATGTGGCCTTCGGGATCGAGGTCGATCCGGCGCGGGGCAAGGCGTTGGAGCCCATGCGGGCGGCGGCCGAAAAAGCCGTTCATGCCCTGCCGGGGGTCCTGACGGTGACCGCGGTTCTGACCGCGGAACGCGCCGCGCCGCCGCAGTCCGGGCAACCGGCGCAACAGGCGCAACAGGGGCAAGGCGGTCTCGAACTGCCGGGTATCAACGCGATCATCGCCGTGGCCTCGGGAAAAGGCGGCGTGGGAAAATCGACCACCGCGGTGAATTTGGCCCTCGCCATGGCCGCCGGCGGCCGCAAGGTCGGTATCCTGGATGCCGACGTTTACGGGCCCTCCATCCCCCGCATGCTGGGCATTTCGGGCAAGCCCGACATAACGGCGAGCGACGACGGCGGGCAAATGGTCGCGCCGATGGAAAATCACGGCGTCAAGTGCATGTCGATGGGATTCCTGGTCGATGAGGAAACCCCGATCATCTGGCGGGGACCGATGGCGACCGGCGCGCTCGAGCAACTGCTGCGCGATGTGGCCTGGGGCGAGTTGGATGCCCTGGTCGTCGATCTGCCGCCCGGCACCGGCGATATTCATCTTTCGATGGCGCAGCGGGTGCCGCTCACCGGCGCCGTCGTCGTCTCGACGCCCCAGGACATCGCGCTGCTCGACGCCCGGAAGGGTCTTGGGATGTTCGAGAAAGTCAACGTGCCCGTGCTCGGCATCATCGAGAACATGAGCTATTTCGTCTGCCCCCATTGCGGGGAGCGTTCGGATATTTTCAGTCACGGGGGCGCGCGGGCCGAAGCCGGGAAGCTGGGCGCGGCGTTCCTGGGGGAAATTCCCCTCGATATGGCTATTCGCGAGACGTCGGACGGCGGTGATCCGATTGTCGTCTCATCGCCGGAGTCGCCTCACAGCCGGGCCTATCGCGACATCGCGGCCCAGGTTTGGGCGGCAATCGCGGCCATCAAATCCAGCCAAGAGGCGAGCGCGCCGCGCATCGTCATGCAATAGCGCCCGAGCCCATGCAGGCGGTCATCCTGATGGTCATTTCCGGCGCCTGCTACGCCGGGATGGCGGCCATCATCAAATGGCTGGCCGATTCCATTCATCCGCTGGAGATGGTGTTCTTCCGAAACCTGTTCGGGTTGGCCGCGGTGTTGCCGTTCTTTTTCAGGAACGGATCAGGCAGCCTGAATATGCGGCGGGCGCCCATATTCCTCATCCGCGGCATCGTTCAGGCAAGCGCGCAGACGTTGTTCTATTTCGGCATCGTTTTTGCCACCCTTGCGGCCGCCGTCACGCTCAGCATGACCCAGGGCTTCATTCTGGCGATCGGCGCGGTGGTATTCCTGGGCGAACCCTCGCAATTCAAGCGCTGGCTCGCCGTCATCGCCGGGATGGCCGGCGCCCTTATGGTCGTCCGCCCGGACGCCGGTCTGCTTGCCGTATTTCTGGATGGCGAGACCACCGACCTTCGGGCCCTGGGCGCGGCGCTGGTCGTTCTCTCGACCGTGGGATATGCGGCCCTGTCGCTCAATGGGAAAGTGCTGGTGCGGACGCTTCCCATACCCGGTGTGATTACCGGGACGCTCCTGTTCTCCACCCCGCTGACCTTCATCGCGGCGAGCTTCGTCTGGACCTGGCCGTCCCCGGTCGAACTGGCGGCCCTGGCGGCGATGGGCGGCCTGGGAACGGCGGGGAACGCCACCCTGACACGCGCCCTCAAAATGGGAGACGTCACCATACTGGCCCCGCTGATCTACGTCCGCCTTGTCTGGGGCGCGCTCTTCGGGTTTGTCCTGTTCGCGGAAATCCCGGGCCCGTGGACCGCCATGGGCGCCGCCCTGATTATTGGCGCCGGCGTTTATATGTCCCGGCTCGAAGCAAACCGGACAGACTGAGCGCACTCCGTTGCCCGGATACCGGAATCCCTGCATACTGCGGGGGTAATCAAGCACTCTGAATCAGCACCCAAGGGAGATCGAAATGTTCAGAACAGCACTGGCCGCCGTGGCGGCCGTCGGCACGGTTGCCGTGGCGGGCTCGACGGCGCCCGCCGACGCCCAGGCCCTGAAGGGCAAGACCATCGAGATGATCGTACCCGCCGGCGCCGGCGGCGGCCTGACCCGGAATGCGCGGCGGTTCGCCCAATTCTTCGGCGAGTACATCCCCGGCAATCCGAAGGTCATCGTCAAGAATATCGTTGGCGGCGGCGGTCAGCGGGGCATCAACTTCGTCTATGAGCGCGGCAACAAGGACGGCACCACGCTTTTGTGGGGGCCCCTCAACTACTCCGGCATCGTTACCGGCCTTCGGGGCATCAAGTACGATCCCGCGAAGTTCTCGGTCGTCGGCACCACCGGCGGCGTTCCCTTCGTCACCATCGCCAGTTCGGCGCTCGGCAACGGGATCAAGTCGCGGGACGATCTGATGGCGCAACCGAAGTTCAACGCCGGCGGACGGATTCCCGGCGGTGCGCTCGACGTCTACACGGTGATGGGTTTCGGCTTGCTGGGTAAAGCGACCACCCACATCACCGGCTATCGCAATCAGCCCAAGCTGAAGGCGGCGCTGATGCGCAAGGAAATCGTCGCGGCGACCACCGGCGCGCCGGGCTACTACGCCTTCTACAAGAACGATCTCTTGAAGAAGGGAACGGCCCACGCCCTCTATTACCATCCGGCAATCGGCGCCGACGGCAAGTTCATTCCCGCGCCCGATCTCGACAAGAGCGGGGTTCCGACCCTTGCCGCCTACTACAAGAAGGTCAAAGGCTCCGATCCGTCGGGCGACAAGTGGGAGGCCTACCGGTGGTATGCGACCTACAACGGCTGGTCCAACTGGGTCGTCGGCCCTCCCGGCCTGTCGGCCGAAGTGGTTGCCGACCTCCGCAAGGGCTACGCCGCCACCTGGAACGACCCCCGCGTGATCGACGGCTTCGTCAAGGCCTGGGGCATGCGCGGCACCACGCTGGTCGGCGACGACACCGGCTTCATCATCAAGAATTACAAGAAAATTTCGCCGGCCGCGCTGGCGTACCTGAAGCAGGTGCTCGGCACCTCGGACGCCAAGGCCAAGGCCGAGCCGAAGAAGAAGAAATAGAAAGCCGCGTATACGGCGGATTTGCGCCGATATGAGTGAAATAAAGCGTTCCCTGTTTCGATGAAACAGGGAACGCTTTACGCGGCCGGCCTTTTCCTTGGTACGTGAAATCCCTATTTGGACGAGCCGGATTTATCCTTGCCGCGCTTTTCCGACAACTCGTCGGACAAGCCGGCAAGTCCGCTGTCGAGGCTGATACCGAGCTCCTCGCCGATTTTCTTCAGGGCCGGGAGCTGCACCGCCATATCGAGAATGGATTCCACGGCCTGATTGACGACCGGCTTTTCGCCGGTTGCGGCGGCTCCCTCGCCGGTCCCGCCTTTCGGGTTTAGGCCGGTGACGTGGTGGATCTTGATGGAATCGATCCGCTCCGCGGGCTTGACCATCTCGGCGACGACTTTCGGCAATGCCTCCAGCCGCGCCATGTCCACCTTCAACGACATGGCGTCGCCGTTCAGGGCGTTGGCCGCCTGGGCCAGGGCTTCCTGCCCCTCCGCCTCGGCCAGGACCTGCTCCTTCTTGGCCGCGGTCCGCAATGCCGCGGCCTCCGCGTCGGCGCGGGCTTCCTCCAATCTGGCCGCCGCCCGGTCGGATGCCGCATCCCGCTCGGCCGTGGCCGACATGCGTACCCGGTTGCCGGCCACCATGCCATCCTGCTCGGCAGCGACCAGCGCCACGTCCTTGCGCCGCTCGGCCTCGGCAAGTTCCTTGGCGGTGGAAATCGCCTCGGCGGCCTTGACCGCGTCGGCCTTGGCCATATCCGCCGCCGCCTTGGCCTTGATCTGTTCCCGCGACTTTTCGGCGAGAGAGATTTCCCTCTCCTGACTCGCCAGCGCGATCTCCCGTTCGTTGCTGATTTCGGCTTCCCGTATGGCGCGCTCGCGAGCGATATCGGCGGCCTGGATCTGCTTCTCCATCTCTATGCGGGCCTGGGCCGCATCGCGTTCGCTATCCGCCTTGCGCTTCGCCAGCTCGGCGATCTGTTTCGCCCGCATGCTCTCGATCTGCTCGACCTGGGCGATCTCGGCCTCCTGCTCCTCGAGGTCGATTTGCAGCTTCCGCTTGGTCGCCTCCATGGCGGCGCGGCGCACGGACACCTCGGCATCGGCATCGATTTCGGCGCGCTCCTTCTTCGACTTCGCGATGACTTCGGCGAGCTTGCGCATGCCGACGGCGTTGAAGGCGTTGTTGTCGTCCAGCGCCGAGAAGGGCGTCTGGTCCAAACCGGTCAATGAGACGGAATCCAGTTCGAGGCCGTTGCTCGCCATCGAGTCGGCGAGACTCTCGCGAACCTCGGAGACGAAAGCGCTGCGGTTCTCATGCAGTTCGTCCATCGTGAAGCGGGCGGCCACGGAGCGGAGTGAATCCACCAGTTTGCCCTCGATCAGCTCACGCAACTGGTCGGGATTGAATGTGCGGTTGCCGAGGGTTTGCGCCGCCCGTGAAATGCCGTCCGTACTCGGCACGACCGAAACGTAGAATTCGGCGCCGATGTCCACCCTCATCCGATCCTTGGTGATCAGCGCGGACTCGCCGCCGCGCTGCACTTCCAGCCGAAGGGTCTGCATGTTCACCTTGGACACCTCATGGAACCACGGGATCGCGATCGTTCCCTTGTCCATGATGACTTTGCGGCCGCCAAATCCGGTTTTCACCAGACTGACCTCTTGCGTGGCCCTTTGAAAAAATTTCGCGAAGATGGCAACGAGAATCACCAGCGCGATCAGAACGATCAATGTCCAGACAAGTACGTTAGCCATAATTCTTCCTCACAATTAGCTTCCCTGAGATTGTATCCGCCGCTCCCCGGCCCCTGCCCGCCGGGACCTAAAGATCGTGAATGTGGCAGTGGAGGTGAGACGACATGCCCCCATCGACCGGAATGTCCAAACCGCGCATCCACGCGCTCATGTCCGAAAGCAAAAAACAGACGATAGGCGCGACATCGGTCGGCAGCCCGGGCCTGTCCATGACTCTCATATCTTCCTCGGCGCGCTCGCCCAGTGTTGCGACGAAGTCCTTCATGATCGGCGTATCGACGGGCCCGGGACTGACCGAATTCATGCGGATGGCTCTATCCCGCCATTCCCAACGCATTTTCATGGTCCATACGACGAGCGCCTCCTTGGTAAAGAAGTACGATCTGCCCTGTTCCTGATCGATGCCGTAGCGGCGAACGAAATCGGCCACACCGTCAAAATCCAGGTCGTAGCTGGCCTTGATCTGGTTCACGTGATCCGCCCAGCCGAAACCCGCCAGAGACGCGAGGTTCACGATGGAAGCCCCGTCCGCAAGCTTGGGCACCATCAACTCGGTGAAATACTTGAGCCCCACCAGATTGACCTTGAGCACCGTTTCCGCGGGCAGGGTCGGTGGAACGCCGGCAATGTTGGCAAGACCGTCGACGCCGTCGGGCAGCGCTTGGACCAGGGCCTGGATGGTGAGCTTGTCGGAGAGGTCGGCCTTGTAGAATTCGTCGACGTTCTCGGTGGTCATATTGCGATCGACGCCCAGGACGTCGCCGCCCAGCTTCTTCACCGTCTTCGCCGTTTCCCAGCCGATCCCGGACGAACAGCCGGTGACGATGATGGTTTTGCCCTTGAGAAGCTTTTTTGGCTTCCAATCGGCGATCCTGTAGTTCTCGACCATGGGGAGTCTCCTTCCTGTCCGCGGGCGCTAGAAGACCGGCGGATAATCCTTCCCGCCCCTCTCAAGCGTGATCCAGCGGGTTTCGGAATACGATTCAGCCGACCATTTGCCGCCATAGCGGCCGACGCCCGACGACTTCGCGCCGCCGAAAGGCGCATTCGGCTCGTCGTTGACCGGCGAGCAATTGATATGGCTCATCCCGGTTTCCAGACGATGAGCGATGTCCATCCCTCTTCGTTCGTCGCCGGTAATTATCCCGGAAGACAGCCCGTACTGGCTATCGTTTGCGATTGCGACGGCCTCGTCGTCGGTACGGAACGGAATGACCGGCGCGACCGGTCCGAAGGTTTCATCCCGGTAAATTTTCATCTCCGGGGTGACGCCGACCAGGATCGTGGGATCGACGAACCGCCCGTTCACGCCCCCGCCGAGAACGATCTCGGCGCCCTGGGCAACGGCGTCCTCCAACTGAGTCCTGACGTTGTCGGCCTGTTTGTCGTTGATCAGCGGGCCGATGACATTGGCCTTGTCGGTCAATGGAGGCCCCACCTTCAGCTTGGAAGCGCGATCCACGAACCTTGCCAGGAACTCGTCAAATACCTTTTCCTGCACCAGAACCTTCTCCACCGCCATGCAGATCTGACCTTGGTGCATGAAGCTGCCGAAGCTTGCCGCGGCGGTGGCCCGCTCCATGTCGGCATCGTCGCAAACGATCAGGGCATCCTTCCCGCCAAGCTCGACACAGCACTTCTTCAGATGAGCGCCGGCCTTCGCCGCGATGGATCGTCCCACCGCCGTTGATCCGGTGAAGGAAATGGCCTTGACCGCGGGGTTTTCGATCAACTCATCGCCGACCTGCACCACGTTGTCCCGGGAGCAGGTCACCACATTCAGCACCCCGGGCGGCACGCCCGCTTCCTCGAAAATCTCCGCAAAGAAAAGTCCGCCGCAATAAGGCGTTTCCTCGGACGGCTTCAGGACCACCGTATTGCCGAGAGCGAGGGTGAACGCAATGTTTCGCGCGGTCAGAATGACCGGGAAGTTCCATGGACTGATGACCGAAACGACCCCCAGGGGATAGCGGACCGCCATGGAAAACTTGCCGTGAGGCGACGGCAGCACTTCTCCGATCGAGCCGTAGTTGGCGCCGGCGGCCGCGTGAAAAATGTCGATGACCGCGCCGGCTTCGTACATCCCCTTGCCGAACCAGCCGCCGCCCTCCCCTTGAAGGGCCTCAACCAGCTCCGGACGCCTTTTTTCGACCACATCGGCCACTTTGAGCATGAGCTTCGCCCGCTCGACATGACTGAGCCCGGACCAGGCGGGAAAGGCCGCTTGCGCCGCGTCGATGGCGGCGCGCGTCTCCTGGACGCCGCTGTCCGGAATTTGCGCCCAGACGGACCCGTCCGCCGGGTTGAAATCCGAGAACATGCTGGCCGTCGAAGACCAATTTCCGCCCACGTAGATTCGATCGAACATCTTGTTCATGATCAATCTCCCTTGATCTTCTTCATGTGCTCGCCGGATGCCGTCTTTACCCGGCGGTAAACTTCGATTTTAGGCTTCCTGTATATTTCGATTTCCGGCAGCGCCTCCTGGCCGGCGCCGTTCTCCGGGGGCGCATGCGGCGAGCCGTTGGCCGCGGGGCGGCGCTTGAGCGCATTGGCCGCCGCCTGCTCGATGGACGAAAGCATGCGCTGAACGTCGTCGCCCGCCGAAGTCCCGGGCCCACCGCCCGACGCCGCCTTGGGCGCCGGCGCGGCGCGCGGGGCCGCCGCGGGAGCCGACTGCATGGATGCGGCCCGCGCGACCATATCGTCGATGCTCTCGGGGATCGCATTGTCAGCGGCAATCCGGCGTGATCCGCCGGACCCGGCGCTGATCCGGAGATTTTCCTTGGCGGCGGCCGGAGCCTGGGCCGATATCTCGGCCGGCGCCCCGGGCGTTGCCGGCGGCGGCATTTCAGCCGGCCTTCTCGGCTCATCCGCATGCGCTCCCGATTGCGTACCGGCGGCGCCGCCCAAATAGGCTTTCTGAACCGCCGGATCGTTTGCCAGGTTTTGCGCCGTGTCCTCCCCGGTAATGCGCCCAACCTCCAGCAAGTAACCCCGGTCGGCGATTTCAAGGCTTTGCTTGGCATTCTGTTCGACGAGCAAAATGCCGACGCCGGTTTGACGCACCGCCTCCAGCGTCTTGAATAATTCGCCGCACAATATGGGCGACAAGCCGAGGGACGGTTCGTCGAGCATCAATATGGACGGCGCCGACATCATCGCGCGTCCGATGGCGACCATCTGCTGCTCACCGCCGCTCATTGTCCGCACGATCTGCTTCTTACGCTCATCGAGCTGTGGAAACAGGCCGAGCACCCGCCTCAGGTTCTCCGCCTCCGATGCCGCGGCCCGGCCCGGGTACGCGCCGAGCATCAGGTTCTCGAGCACCGTCAGGTCACCGAAGATGCCGCGGCCTTCGGGCACCAAGGCAAGCCCCGTCTCGACGATGTCGTGGGCCGGCATCGCCGTAATATCGGTTCCATCCATGAGAATCCGGCTGCCGGTCACGGTTGGAACGAGACCGGATATCGCCTTGAGAAGCGTACTCTTTCCCGCGCCATTGGCGCCGAGGATGACCACAACCTCACCCGGCCCGATATTGACGGAGACCTGGTCAAGGGCGTGATGCTGGCCGTAGAAAACGGACAAGTCGCGGCATTCAAGCATGATGATCCCCCAGGTAGGCCCGGATTACCTCCTCGTCGGCGAGCACCTCCTGCGGCGTGCCCTCGGCGATCTTGGCGCCGGAATTCATCACCACGCAACGATCGCACAGGCTCCGTATGGCATCCATGACATGCTCGACGACGATGATGGTTCGCCCCTCCCCCCTCAGGCTGTTGATGAGGTCGATGCCGATCCGCAGTTCCGAGGGATTCAAACCCGCGAGCCACTCGTCGAGCAACAGCAATTTGGGGTCCGATACCAGTGCCCGGGCAAGCTCGAGCCGCTTCTGATCTATATAGGTCATGGCCGATACCGGCGTGCTTCCCGCACCGCCCAGCCCCACTTTCTCGAGCATCGCCTCCGCATTCTCTTCGAGATCCCGGCCCCAGAGCCGGCGGTGACCGAATACGCCGCCCGCGAACACGTTCTCCCGTGCGGTCATCGACGGCAGCATGCGGACCAGCTGGAAGGTCCGGGCGACGCCATGCCGCGCGATCCTGTTGGCCGCCAGCCCGGAAATATCGCCGCCAAACAGCCGAATTCGTCCTGAATTCAGTTTCAGCGCGCCGGATACCAGATTCATCATCGTCGTCTTGCCCGAGCCATTCGGCCCGATGAGGCCGAGCACCTCGTGCTCTTCGATTTCGAACGTCATGGCGTCGACGGCAATGAGACCGCCGAAGTTCTTGGAGACGTTCTCCACCAGCAGTGCCGATCTTCCGGCCATCGCCTAGAAAGCCCCCCTTGCGCGCGCCCGGTATTTTTCCACCAACCCGGCCAGCCCGTGCGGAATGGCATAGACGATAAGCAGGAAGCAGATGCCGAGAACCAATGTGGTCTGGTTGGGGAATTTGGCCGTGACCAAGTCCCAAACCAGCATGAACGGCACGACGCCGATGATCGGACCCCACAACCTGTGCGCCCCGCCCAGCAGCGCCATGATGACGACAAGGAACGACAGCATGGGGCTGAAGGCGATACTCGACTCGATATAGCTCAGCCGCGGCGCAAGCAGAGCGCCGGTAACCGTCGCCACGGTGCCGGAGACGACGAAAAGTATGATCTTGGCCGACGCGGTATTGATTCCGCTGTGGACGGCGACCACCTCGTCATTGCCGATGATCCGCAGGGCAAATCCCAGGCGGGACCGGTTGATCCACCAGCCGAGGAGATAGACGATCGCCCCGAGACCGAGAAGCTGCCAGTAGATCATCGGCTCGGAGATATCCGTCAGGACGTAGAGCCCGCTGCTCGAACCCTGCGTGGTCTGGCCCCAATTGACCAGCTGGCGGATCAGCTCCGCCAGCCCCAGGGTGAAAATCACGAAGTAGACCCCCGACAACCGGAGGGTCGCGAGCCCGACCAAAGCCGCAAGAGCGGCGCCGAGCACGGCGGCGATAAGCAACAGAACGGGATAAGGCAGTATCTCGATCCCGAGACCGACCACATACATCCCGATCCCGTAGAAGGCGCCCGTCGCCAGCGAGATATAGTGGGTCGGGCCGGAAAACAGGGCCCAACTGGTCGAGAGGACCATGTACGTCGCGATGGAAACGCCGATCGACAGCCAGTAACCGGAGCCCGTCAAGGGGATCAGCGCCGCGAGCGCGAAAAGCACGATGGCGACGGCGAAATTACGGACTTCCGCGCCGGTCATGAAGTCTGCCTCCCGAACAGCCCCTGCGGCCGGAACAACAGGATCAGGATGAACAGCAGGAACGCGGAGGCAAGGGTCAGCCCGGGATCGATCAGGCTGGCGACGGCCGTCTCGGCAAGTCCCAGAACGAAGGCGGCGACGATCGAGCCGCGAATTTCCTTGACGCCGCCCAGGATGACGATGATCAGCGCCTTCATGGTGAACAGAACGCCGATCGACGCATCGAACGTAACGAACATGCTTATGAGCGCGCCGCCGCCGGCCGTGACGGCGCCGCCCAGCGCAAACGCCATCGCCGACGCGCGGTTGACGTTGATGGCGACCAGATTGGCCGCGTCCGGATTGACGGAAACCGCCCGCAACTTGAGCCCGGACCGTGTCTGGTTGAGCCAGAAATAGAGGCAGGCCGCCGCGATGGCGGCGCCCAGGAACGCGACAATCCGGTTGAGGGCGAACGGTTCCTCGAACACCTGGAACGGAATCTCCAAATATTCGTAGTTGAAATATTCTCCGCCGAAAATGGCGTGCATGACGCCGACAAAAATGAAACTGATCCCGAAGGTGGACAGAATGCTGTCAACCTCCAGCTGCCCCTGGTTCTTGGAGCGCTTAACGAGCGGGAGCAGAAAGTACTGGTAAATCAGCCAGTTGCCGACGAACGCGATCGGCACAACGATAATCAGGGAAAGGACCGGGCTGAGCTGCGCGCCGGCGAACAGCCACAAGGCGGCAAACGATCCGGCGACCAGAATCTCTCCGTTCGCCAGGTTCATGATCCGCGCAACCCCGTACTGGAGCTGCAGGCCCATTGCGATCAGCGCGTAGGTGCCGCCGAGCAATATGCCGCCGATAATTATTTCCATCGGAAAGTCCCGGCCCGAAAAATTTGTTCCCGGCGCAAGGACCTCCCCGCGCCGGGAACATGGTCTAGATCACGCTACTTGTTCCAAGCGGGCTTTTCGATGATCGCCTTGGCGCCGGGCCGCCCCCGCGAGGACACCCCGTAGAACTTGTTGCCCTGCCACTGGCCGACGGTCCAGTACCGGGCGCTGTTCTGGTTGTCGTACTTGACCGGGCCGATAACGGTCTTGAACTCGTTCTTCTTGATATATTCGGTGACCGCCTTCCTATCCAGCGTCCCGACGGCCTCGATCGCCTGTTCCAGAATCTGGAAGCTGGCGTAAGTGACGGCGCTGGCCCAGTAGTCGGCGTCCTTGCCGGTCACTTCCTTATGGCGCTTGAAGTACTCCTTCAACGCCGGCGTGTCCGGATCGATGCCGCCGGCCCCGAGGATACCCTCGGCATCGGCCTTGAACTTGCCCTTGAACGCCGGGTAGGCGGTCGCCACGGCGGTGTAGAACGCCTTGACGTTCAGGTCGTTGATCTTGGCCTGGGCGGTGAGCGCGAAGGTGTCCGGCGGATAGGACCAGGCGACGAACGCATCCGGGTTGGACGCCTTGGCGCCCTTGATGACCGGAGACAAATCCTGGGATCCGAGGGGATACGATTTGTCATAGACGATCTCGAAGCCGGCCTTCTTGAACACCGGCCGGGCCGCGTTGGCGAGTTCGATGCCGAACGCATCGGCCACGTTCACCATGGCGACACGTTTCCCGATTTTGCCGTCGTCCTTCATCTTCTTGAGGATGTCGACCACCGAGTTGGTAAATGTGGTTGTCGAGCCGAGCATGAAGAAGATGTTGTCGTAGCGCTTGGTCAGCGCGGGAATCTTATCGGTGATGGCGGAAACCGCGAGCTGCGGATAGCCGAGCTTGTTGAAAATCGGCGCGGTGGCGATGGTGAAGCCGGTACCGAACGGGGCGAGGATGAAATCGACTTTGTCCTGGGTCGCCAGCCGTTGAATGTTCTTGATCGCCTCGCCGGGCGTGGTGCGGTCGTCGTACTCGATCAGTTCGATCTTCTTTTGGCCGTCCTTGAGTTTCAGACCGCCGCGGGAATTCACGTCGTGAACCCACAGCCTGACGTTCGGCCACTGGGTCGTGGCGGCGCCGCCCGCCAGCGGGCCGGTCTTGGGCGCCGAGGCGCCGATCTTGATGGTGTCGGCGGCCTGGGCGGGCTGGAAAGCCAGTGCGGCGGCAACGAGGCCGGCCGCGGCCGTGGATAGGATGGTGCGTCTGAACATGGGTTCCTCCGTGACGTAAGTTCCTGAATTCCTTGGTTGGATGCTCATTCGGCCGGGCTCTTCCCGGCCCTTTCCCCGCCTCCGAATATTGTTCGGGGCGCGTACAATTTTACATAGACCGATCTTGCCCCTGAGTCCACGGCGGATCACGCTCATCATGCGCTTATGCGCGGCTCGCGGACAGGCGCCCCTCAGGCTTCCCGGCCGAGGCTCTCCATCAATTCCCGCCATTCCCGGGGGCTGAGGCCGGATGTCTCCCGGTCCACGTCTTCGCCGGCGAGCAGCCTTTTGACCACGTCGAGGCCCGCCGCCGAGAGGTGCGCCCCGCCGACCCGGTAATCCATGAACGCCTCGTGGGTGATCGGGCACCACGCCTTGAGGCCGTCCAGCATGGCCTCGGCATAGACCCGGATTTCGTACTGGGCATGGGCATCGGCGCGCAGGCTCAGGAAGTGCAGCAGGTTGTGGAGATCGGTCTTCCAATACCACTGGGTATAGGTATTGAGGGTCAGGTTCATCCGGGCGAGTTCGCGGGCCAGCCCGTCCCGCCCCTCGTCGATCGCCTCGCCGTCCTCGCTCTCATTGAGCATCTCGATGTAGTGGTCGTAGGTCTGCTGGGCGTCCGACTTGAGCAGGTCGAGCACCCGGGCGGCCTCTTCGCCTTCGAGCACCGCGCCCCTGCCCTGCCGGTTGGACCTGGACTGGGTCGCCAGCTGGTCCGGCGCCGGGATGTAGAACTCCCGGTCGAGCACGGAATAGCGGGCCGAATATTCGTTGACGTTGGCGGTGCGGTGGCGGATCCACTGCCGGGCGACGAAGATCGGCATCTTGACGTGATATTTGATCTCGCACATCTCGAACGGCGTGGTGTGCCGGTGGCGCAGCAGGTAGCGGATCAGCCCCCGGTCGGTGGACACCTGCCTGGTCCCCTTGCCGTAGGAGACCCGGGCCGCCTGCACGACGGCCGCGTCGTCGCCCATATAGTCGATCACCCGGACGAAGCCGTGATCGAGCACCGGCACCGGCGTATAGAGCAGCTCCTCGAGACCGGGGACCGTGACCCGGCGGGTCTCGGCGCGCGCGGCGCGGGCGTCGTCGATTTCCGCCTGCTGTTCGGGCGTCAGTTCCATGTATCCCCCTTACCCGATTCCCGCCGAGGGGAGCAAGCGCCCCGGCCCCCGCCGGCCCATCGGGGGGCTTGGAATCCGGTTCCAACGCAAATTTCGAATCCGGCCGGATTGCGCGCGCCGGAATGGACATTCATGGACATTCATGGACATTTATGGACATTTGATGACGTCGAAAAACTCCAATTCGCCCCTTTTCGCGGGCAGGGTGCCCGCCGTGTCCGGGCCGAATAGCCGGGATATCCGATCCATCTTATCAATATGTGTGATCGGCCGCCGAATGCCAGCCCGGCTTGAAACCCCCTCCCCCTTGACGGGAGAGGGAACGCACCGAAATCCCCCTCACCGTCGCCGCGCGCTTTCCTTGACCCCGCGATGCGACTATATTCGTAGGCGCCGGCTTGCCGGCTATGGCGATAAACGCCTAGTGGAATAAGCGTAGCGGACCCGGGGGCAGTGCCCGGCGCCTCCACCAATTCCCAGGTCTCCGGGAAAAATGCCTGGAGCCGTCATGGGGGCGAAACAGGATCGACGCGCGTGGTAAAGGCTTGGTTTTCGCCCGGCATGGTACCGCCGTTATCGGGCCGATTTACAGATGCCAACGATAACGAGGCATTTGCTGTAGCCGCTTAGGCTGCAACGGGGTCCGGGGGGCACCTGGCAACAGAAGCCCCTCACTTAATTGTCCCGCCCCATCGGCGGGCCGGGACCAAATGCTCCGCCCCAGCGGCGGGCCGGGGCAAAACGACCAGGCGGCGAAGCGCGGACGATGACCGAACCCACTTATCCCTATCAGCAATGGGTCGAGGAGGCCCTGACGGGGATATTGAGGCGCGCGCTCCAGCAGGCGGAGAAACACGGCCTCGCCGGCGACCATCACTACTACATCAATTTCAACACCCGGGCCGAGGGCGTCGACATGCCGCCCTTCCTCCGCGCCCAGTACCCGGAAGAGATCACCATCGTCCTCCAGCACCAGTTCGAGGATCTGCACGTCGAGGAGGACGGCTTCCGCGTCGCGCTCTATTTCTCGGGCCGCCGCCAGGCCCTGTTCGTGCCGTTCTCGGCGGTGGTGTCGTTCGCCGACCCGGCGGTCGATTTCGGCATCCAGGTGGCGCAGCTCGCCCCCGACATCGCCGGCGCCGACCAAGAGGAAGCGACGGCGCCGGCCGGAGGGGAAGAGGCCCCGGACGAGGACTACGTCCAGCCGAGCGCCGAAACGGTGATCCTGCCGGAAGCGGATGAGGGCGGCGACGATGAGGCCGAAGCCGATGAGAGTGAAGAGGCGGAGGCCGGCGAAGAGGCGGCCGAAGCCGGCGAAGGCGCCGAGGTCATCGCGCTGGATAAGTTTCGGAATAAGAGTTAGGGGTTGGGACGGCTCTGGGTCATTTGGAGCAATTGATCCAGTAACCTCGAACCAAATTTTTTCTGTAATCCAGCTACAAATTGTGGCTCAACATCTATTGCGAAAGCCAACCAGCCGCCAAGCGTTTTCATTTCCAAGGTCGTCAACTTCGCTTGGCTGGCCCGGTAGATCATTGACCTTATCAGCCGTTTGCGATCCCTCCCCAAGGATATATTGCCTTCGGACGACAACGTCAGACCGGTAACAAAGCGTCTATGTTTCTTGGAGGTATGAACCGTCTTATTTGCGTTAATCTGGAGTGTCGGATAATCCAGTGCAGCACAGGTAACTCCAACGAATTTTTCAATCTCTCTGAGAACCCCGGGCTCAGATGTTGAAAAAGCCATATCGTCAGCGTATCGGCTATACACGACGCCTAGACCGGCGCAATGGTCGGCGATCAAATTGTCAAAATCGAAGACGATGCTGTTGGATATATACGGCGAACTTGGTGCTCCAATACTGAGTACAAGCCCTTCTCCTCCCCGAGGTCGCCAGAGAAGAGCGGAATTAATTAAATTCAGATCTTCTGCATCAAATTGGCCGGGAACATACTTTCTCAAATGCTTAGAGATGTCTTGACCAGAGATTGATGGGAAGAAATTAGAAAAATCCATTTTAAGGAGGAAATTTTGAGGAGCGTGAAGCTCTGCATTCCTCTTGATGCTACTGTTTTTTCTGTAAGCGGTGGCACAATCGTGAACGGGCAGGTCGTTCAAAACCTCCTTTACCAACCAACGTTGCAATTCTTTAATCGCTTTTGCTGGCTGGGCAATTGTTCGCGTGCCAGTCCCGCTGCGTTTCGCGATTTGGTAGACTTTGTACCGATGGGGCGCCGAGCGAATTATCATCGACGCAAACTCTGGCGGCAGCCCGAAACGCTCAGCCATAAGATTAATTACCTTAGGCATTGCGTTTGTCCACCGGAACGTACCTGCGCATGACGTCAAACCGGTTTTGGTCATTCTTCTCATACCAACCGCGGCTTAACATCGTGAGGCTAGCCCTGTCCGCAATCTCTCGCGGCGTATCGGGCAAATAATTGAAGTATATGTGAGTCTGGCTGGACCTGGAGATGTAATAAGTCCCGCCGTGCTTGACTGAACTAACCAGCCCCATTTGCTCCATCAGGAAAAGATGCTTCTTTATCTCCTTCAGCTCAATTTCTCCCAATATTATGGAAAGAAATTGTTTCAGTTCATTCTTGTACAGCGCTCCAAAAATATTCAACAGCTCAAGTATGAGTAGGCTAACGTGCCCAGGAATGTTGGGATTGAATTTTACTTCAGAGTTGCAGGTACGTTCGTACTCAATCAGGTCGTCAACGATTTGGCTCCAAATGCCCTCCAGGTCATTTGCATTCACCTGTGGTGGATTGCCAGTATTAAAATCGGCCCGCCACCTATAGGAACGAACTTTGGTTTCATCACTCTCGCGGAGAAATTTGATTGGGCCTAGAGCTAGGTAACTCTCGCCATTATCATTGTCATTGCTGACCACCACGAACAACTTTGGAATGATTGTTTCTTCGCTGGTGAAAGCCCCGAGTTCGACAAATGATCCGGGGCTCTCCGCAACTAAAAATACGACTGAAGAAATTTCTGAGGCGTGTTTTTCAAACGTTTGTAACTCAACAAAGTGGCCATCCTTAAACCACTCCATCATATTCTCTTCAAAATATAGGCGCTCAAATATTTGTGGTCGATGAGTCGCCAGTTTTCGAAGAATAAAATCCCGCGCCGACTGAGGTGGCTCTCCCTTGTGCTGATGACCTTCGCTCGTCGGCCCGCCACAAAAGAAGATCACGTTCGAGTAGTTCGCAATCCGCAATTTGGTCGGATCGGTTTGTCGAACAAAAGAATCTAAATATGGATTTTGATCCGGCAAAAGCGAGTCCCTTTACCTCAGGGCAAGGCGAGATGAGGTCATCTCATTACCGGCGCGACAAGCAGAGGTGAGGAGATGACCTCAGCTCGCCGATAAGGGTCGTCAATCTAATCAGTCTGGCGAAACGCCCGACAAATGTTGCTGTCCAATGCAACAACATCAAACGCGTAAAGGGATGACGATAATACCGTCGCACGACTCAGGCAGTCAACGATCAGACAATGGCGTCAACTCTAACTAAACAGTCACCAAATAGTCTCTGAGGCGACAGGATGAGGTCTGAACTCGCATAGAAACTTAAGCCTGCCGTCTAGGTGTCCAGAATATTCTTCTCAATCGTCTCCTTGATAGACCGGCACGGCCGCCACGCCGTTGTGGGCCAGGGATTCGGTGAGGTCGGCCGGCACATGGCCGGCGTCGTCAGAAGGAACACCATCTGGTGCCTGATCAATCTCCAGCAATCGGGGCTGGTGCACTAGGGCCTAGCTCATTCAAAAACATACTCGCCTGCAAATTCACAGTGTTGCCAGCAAATGATGTTGGTTGAATCGCTGCCCTTAAGGCAAGCGCAGTAGGCATTTGCATTGAATAACTCAGATAAAGTCTACCCGGTTGATTGTTTGGTAAGTCCGACTTGGCCCTCGTAATGGCAACATAGAACAGACGACGTTGCTCCTCGATCGCGCCGACACGAGTCTCCGATGGCAACCCAGCTTCGGGCATCTTTGGAAGCAGGCCCTGCACGCAACCGGCCACAAACACTATTGGGGAGCTCAAGCCCTTGCTTTTGTGCAAGCTCATCACCCTTACCTCATTAATTGAGGGAGGAATCTCTGGCTGGGTTATCGCCTCAATCATTTTTTTGACTAAGCTATTCAAGTCCGCTTCTTCGGCAATTGCCTCTAAGGCAAGCGACCTGATATCTTCCAATTCTTCCTCGCCTTCTGGAAAAAGTGCGTCCACTAGCTCGGATAGATTCTCAGTAAGCCCCTGTAGCTGATCCAATCGGCCGGCAATTTGTGTGAAGCGCTCGACGATCTGAGTTGTATAACGAATCCTCAGTTGACCATTTGCTAGCTGAGTGAGTACGTCCCATGGCGCATTCCCCGACTCCTCGCAGTTCTCTCGAATGCGCGAATATTGAGAAGCACGTAGGTCTGGGTGTCCAACACCCAGCAAGAATCTTAGTGGGGCACGGCTAGTGGTATCAGCAAGCAACTTTAGAAGAGCAAACGGTTCCTGGGCTGCCTCTGATTCCAGTTGACTTTCATCGTAGTAGGATCTGGAGGGAATACCGCGGTCTTTCAGTTCTCCAAGTATGACGTTCGCGATAACGCTACGTTGCGTCAAAACAATTATATCCCCCAAGTCGGTCGCAGGTTCTTCCAGCAGTTCCACAACCTCTTCCGCAATCCAATTGGCCTCGTCGTCGATGGTCAGAAACTGGCGCGTTTCGATCTCCCCCGGTCCGTTCTGGGGTAGGGCCTCAAGAACCTGATCTCCTCGGTTTTGGTTATGCGCTATAAGGCTATTGGCGATGTCAACAATATCGGTCGGGCATCGGTAGCAGTCTTCTAACCCAAAATCGCCACATCCAGAGTGTTCCTCCGGCCACTCCTGAATCCCCTGCGGGTGAGCATGCTTGAAACTGTAGATTGACTGGTCATCGTCACCCACGATCGAAACGGACGCATCGTCGGAAAGGTATTCAATTATAAGCTGCTCAGCTTGATTTAGATCTTGATACTCATCGACTAATATGTGGGTAAATTCAGTTCTTTCTTCTGCCGCAGGGTGGTTGTGAAGGTAATGGAGCAAATAAGGAATAGCCTCCCCAATTAACATTCCCCTATGGAACTCAAGCCAGGAAACAACAGCTGCGGAGAAGGCATGTTCGACGGTTCCGGCCTCATAGCCGGGTTCATCGCCTTGCGCTTCAGCCCATGCGGCCAAATACGCTGCGAGAAGTTTCTTAGCCGGATTTTTGCCGCCAAAATCCTTTGCCAGGTCGCAAATTAAGGCCCTCTCCTCAAACCGATTCATGGGTCGGGGAACTCTACCGACGGTCTCCATGACGTGGTTCCTAGAGAGAATTGAGAGAGCCAGACTATGGAGCGTACGTCCTCGCAGATTTTGGGAGCCAGGAACCGCCAACTGAGTTAGCTCTCGGTGCAGATCGTCCGCCGCGACGCGCGTAAAGGTAACCGCCAGTAGCGTCTCAGCATCAATTCCGGTTTCAAGCAATCGGGCCACACGTCTCTTCATCGCAAAGGACTTTCCTGTCCCTGGCCCCGCTACCACTCTCACAAACTGATTCTCAGACGCAGCAATTTGGTAGGCTATTAACTCTGGATCGAGATCATCGCTCCACGGCACATCCTGCTCCCCAACACGGTATCGCTCTATCTCATATTACGAGAGATTAGATGAAAATATACAAGCATTATTCTATATGAAAAGACGGGCCAAGACGCGGCCACCTAAAGGCTCTCCAACTTCTCGATTGTCTCCTTATAGACCGGGACCGCCGCCGCGTCGTTGCGGGCCAGTGACTCGGTGAGATCGGCGGGCACATGGTCGATCAAAGCGGAGGCGCCGAGGTCATCGCACTGGATAAGTTTCGGAGTAAGAGCTAAACAGTCATTTCCTCACCCGGCGCTAAAGCCCCGCCATCTCCGAGGCCATCGCCGATTCCCGGCCCGCCAAAAAATGTGGCCCGCCCAATCATGAACGGGCCACCGAGGAAAGACTGGGACTACCTCAAGGGTAAATCAGGAAAATAACTCCGGTCAGAAGCGGAAGCGAATTCCGAATTCGACATTGTGGCTGGAGAGGCTGGTTTTGATGCCATCGAATTCGCCCTCATTTGTTCCGAAGTAGCGATAGCCCAAACGGATCTCCGCGCTCTCGGACATCGGGTACGCGACACCAAACATTATCTGATAGGCCAACATTGTGTCGCTCGCATCGCCGCCGTCGCTTGCAAGCACTGTGTTTCCGAACTGCCACGACTGGGCTTCTTCCTTGGCATCCGCAAGCGCGAACCCGACGCCGGCGCCGATATACGGACGGAGTTGCCAGACCTCCGTTGCCCCGATCCCGTTCGCCATGACGGTCCACGTCGAGATGCTTCCATCGTAGGGAATCGAACCTTCAATGCTACCGTTGGCGGTGGGACCGCTTACCGTCAATCCATTGAGCTTGTCGAAATCGACGGAACGGCGACCGAGTTCGATCTCACCGCGGAGCCCGACATCATCGCCGAAACCGAGCGCCGCCAGGAAGCCAATCCCGGACTTCATCGAGAGATCGGATGTCACGGTGTGGCCGAGCACTTCGGTTGAGAGTTCCGAGTCTTCCGGCATCACATACAGTCCCGCGAGAGAGATGTAGAGGTTGTCGGTGTTGAATAGGGAGGTGTTCTCCTGTGCAAAGGCGCTCATCGGTGCCAGCGCCAGAACAGAAAGGATCGCGAGTGATCGGGACCAAGCCTTCATGTGTCGTCTCCATGTTTTTGCTGCGGCGCCGGCTGGTACCGGGCCGTTGCAAATCACCATGGTAGACATGAGGACCCCGCCTATTCGCCGGGCTCGGGTCATGACTCCCTCGCCGGGTCGGCTGTTGTATTCAGCGGGCGACCCGGCCTAAGCCGAGTCCATGGTGATTTGCAGGAACGACAGTATTCTAAATGCCATCGGTTATCAATGACTGGAAAGCAGGCATGACGGAACCGGCCCGCAAGCGCAGTCGCCCGGTCGAGAGGCCGGCCTGCGCCGTCCGAAAGTCGGCTCCGGCGGCCGACTGAAGGCCGGTCCGGTGGGCTCGATGATGACGATTCGAGGTCCGTGGAGACTCGCTTTACCGTTGACCGGTTCGCACCTGGACGGTCTATTTTCCCGACGACTTGCCAAATCCACCTGCGATCGGGGGAAAGATGAAACGCGACTCGAACCGCATTATGACCAGCCATGTCGGCAGCCTTCCGCGTCCCCATGACCTCCTGGATATGATGAAGGCCCGATTAATTGGAGAAGGCGAGACGCCCGATGAAAAAACCTACCGGAACCGGGTCACCGAGGCGGTCGCGGAAGCCGTCAGGAACCAGGTCGACAGCGGCATCGATATCGTCACGGACGGCGAGATATCGAAGGCCGGCTTCTTTGTCTACGTAAAGGAGCGCTTGAACGGTTTTGAAGGACGTCCCGGGGAGAAATACGAGCTCTATACGGCCGAACAAAACGCATTTCCGGAATACTATGCCGACTATTTTGCCCGCGCCATGACCGGCGGCATGGTGGCGCCCATCGTCAAAATTTACGCCGTCGAAGATATCACTTACGTGGGCGAGGAGGCATTAAACCAAGATATCGCCAATCTCAAATCGGCTGTGGAGGCGACCGGCGCGACCGGCGCTTTCATGCCCTCCATTGCCCCGGGCGGGATCGGCTTCAACGATCATTACAAGAATGACGAGGCCTTCCTTTTCGCCCTGGGGGAAGCCATGCGGACCGAGTATCAGGCCATCGTCGACGCCGGATTCGACGTGCAGGTGGATGATCCATTCCTTTCGGACATCTTCGGGGACGACAAGCTCGACGATACTCAAAAGCAGCGGAAGGCGGACATTTTCGTGGAAAGCGTCAATCATGCGCTCCGTGGAATCCCCGAGGAAAACGTCCGCTTCCATACATGCTACGGCATCAACGAAGGCCCGCGGATTTTCGAGCCGCAGCTTGGCGATGTTATCGATCACATCTACCGGATCAACGCCGGCGTCTACTCATTCGAAGCGGCCAATCCGCGCCATGAACACGACTATCACGTATTCGAAGAGAAAAAGCTGCCCGACGGCAAGGCGATCATGCCCGGCATGATCACCCACGCGAGCAACATCGTCGAGCATCCGGAGCTTATCGCGGAGTGGTTGGTACGGTTTGCGAACCTCGTCGGCCGGGAGAACCTGATCGCCGGGGCGGACTGCGGGTTCTCCTCCCAAGCGTGCTACCACACGGAAGTGCATCCCACCGTCATCTGGGCCAAATTCGACGCGTTGAAACAAGGCGCGGATTTGGCCACGGCGCAGTTGTGGCGGTGAGGCCCGCCTGTACGTGGCCGGTGACGGCGGAGGCGAAGCCGGGTGCGGGGGAATTTGTATATCCCCCCCACCCTCGACGCCCGGCCGGTTGCCGGCCGTCTCGACCTCCCCCTCCAGGGGGGAGGTGATCCGATCCATTTCCACCTATTCCCTCCCCCCTTCGAGGGGGAGGGTCAGGGAAGGGGGGCGGTGATGACGGCCGACCCTTGGCGGACAAAATGCGGTCGGGCTCAAACTTCCAAATGCGCCAACAAATCCTGCCTGTCCGTGTCGGCGGCGGCGCACTGCAGGACGCATTTGCCCTGATCGATAATGAGATAGTGGTCCGCGATGGCTTCGGCCAGATGGAGATGCTGCTCGACCACGACAAAGGAGCGGCCCCTCGACTTGGCTTCGGTGATGATAGTCTCCATATGCGAAATATTTTCCGATTGAACGCCCTCGGACGGTTCGTCGAGCAGCGTGATGTCGCCTTCTTCCGCCAGGGCGCGGGTGAATGAGAGGATTTTCCGCTCGCCGCCGCTGAGGGTTCCCGCCTTCTGGTCAAGGCGGTTTTCCAATATGGGAAACCTGTCGAAGTAGGAGCGATAGAGACCGATACCGGCCGAGGCCCGCATCAGCATCAAATTGTCGAAAACGGAAAGGTGGTCGAAGACCGGCCGTTCCTGCATGGCATAGCTCATGCCTTGGCGGCGCCGGGCATCGGGGGACAGGGGCACCAGGTTCCGGCCGTTCAAAAGAATGCTTCCCTCGGCGGCCCCCAGGTGGCCGGAAAGAACGTTCATCAGTGTGCTTTTGCCAACTCCGTTGCGTCCCAGCACGCAAAGACACCGGCCTTCCCCGACTTCGGCCGACAGTCCCCGGACGACCATCATGGCGCCATAGCCGCCCGTGATCCCTTCGAACGCAAAGCGGGCCGGGCCGGTCATTTCGTGCCTCCCGTATACACGGCCTGAACGGCCGCGTTCGACTGAACTTCCGCGACGCTGCCTTCGAAAAGCATGCTCCCATTGTGTACGACAAATACGTGGTCGGCGAGCTCCCGCACCATCGCCATATCATGTTCGATGATCATCGCGGTCGCCTGGAAGCGATCGACGGCCCAGCGGACGGTACTTATGACTTCATTCGTTTCGGCGAGTGACAGTCCCGCGCAGGGTTCATCCAGCAGTATGAGCCGCGGTTCGGTGCAGAGCACCATCGCGAGATCGAGAACCTGACGCTGGCCATGGGAAAGGCTGCCGACCATTTGCCGGCGGTCGGTCAGAAACGGAAAACGGCGTTCCAACTCGGTGAGCACGGGGCTCTCCCAGTCCAGCAGGGACAGTCTCAGGAGATCCCGTCGGGACGACCGCCCGGACCATAGGGCGATTGCCAGGTTTTCACCGACCGTAAGCTGGTCGAAGACGCTGGGCACCTGGAACTTGCGGCCCAGTCCGGCAATCGTTTGTGTCCGGGCATCCATTTTGATCCCCCGGGTGCCGAGCATCGACACGGTCCCGGATTGGGCCTCGAGCTCCCCGGTCATGGCGTTGAATATGGTGGTCTTTCCCGCTCCGTTCGGACCGATGAGGCAGTAAATGCCCGGAGAACCGATATTCAAATCAAGGTCTTCCAATATGCCGACGTTCCCGACGCTCAGGTTCAGGTTTTCGATAGCGATCCGATCGAAAGTCATGGCCGAATGCCGTGCGGGGGCGGGTTTCCGTACCCGGTCATTGCGCTCGAACCATCGCTTGACGGCCGGCTCCGCCGTCCCGGTCAGTCCTTTTCTGAAGTACAGAACCGCAACGATAAAGATGACGGCGAGAATAACCTCCCAGAAGCTGACGCTCTCACGCAGCGTATTGGTGGCCAGTCCGATACCGATGGCCCCGAGAACGGGACCGTAGAGCGTATTTCGTCCACCGATGGCCACCCACACGACAAAGCTGGTGGAGAGCAGGAACCCGAACAGGTCCGGTGTCACCAGACTGTTTTGCGGCGCATACAGGGTCCCCGCAATACCGCCGAACAGTCCGCTCAGGCCGAAAGCGACCGACTTGAGCTGGTTGTGGTTGAACCCCAGGAACGCGACGCGCCGCTCGTCCTGGGACAAGGCCCGCCACAATACCCCGAGCGGCGTCTGCATGATCCAGGCGGCAAACATCATGGAGAGCCCGAGAGCAACGGCCGAAAGGGTATACGCATCCTCCAACTCGGAGAACCCGGGCAGGCCGGGAATATTCCGGAGACCGTTGTATCCCCCGGTCACGGACTCCCAGGCCGTGGCGATTTGAGCGGCCAGCAATATCAAGGCCAGCGTAATAATGGCAAAGAAGGCCGTGTTCTGGGTTCGCCCGTGAAAGATCATGCAGCCAAAAAGGTAGGCGATAAGTCCGGGCGCGACGACGCTGAGCCCGAGAAGGGGAAAGAGCCAGGCGCTTGTCGAAAAGCCGATAAGGATAAGGCCGGATGTGTAGGCGCTGAACCCGAGAAAGAACCCTTGACCCAGGGAGAGCAGGCCCGCTTGTCCCCAGGAAAGCCCCAGACCCAGGCAAGCGACGGCGTAAAGCAGGAAAAGGGCCAGTGTGAACGCCCAGAAGTCACCGACGATCTGCGGCAGCACCACCAGGATCGCGGTGATGAACGCAAGATTAGCGGCTAACCAGGCCACCGGGTTTTTTCCAAAGGAACAGCAGTGCGACGATCAAAACGAACGTGTATCCGGCGGTTCGGTCCAGGATCGCGGCAACGATGGATTCCGCGCCGCCGATCACGCCGGAACCGACGACAAGCCCCACGACATTGCCGAGGCCGCCCACGACCAGCACAAAGAATGATTTCAGGACGTGATCGATCCCCATGCCGGGATATACGGCGACGATCGGGGCCAAGAGGACGCCGGCAATTCCCGCCAGGCACAGGCCGAAGATGAATGTATTCCTGGCGAGGGCGATAGTGGGTATTCCGACCGATTTCGCGAGATCGGGATTGTCCACCAGAGCCTGAATACGGCGCCCGGTAGAGCTTTTGACATACCACGCCACCAGTGCGCCGATCAGGACTACGGCGATCAGCATGACGAGAAGCTGGTACAGGGGATAGTCCGCGCCGAATATGTTCACCGTGCCGGAAACCGGCTGATCGACGCTGTTGAAACCCGGCCCGAAGAAGAACTCCACGATTTCCCGCAGCAGCAGGCTGAGGCCCCAGGTCGCCAGGATCGTGTCGAACGGCCGCGAATAGAGTGCGCGGATGATGGTCCGCTCCACCGGCCAGCCAATGACGATGCACACGATGACGACCAGCGGAAACGCCCACAAATAGGACAGCCCCTGCTCCTGTACGAAGAATGCACAGAAGGCGCCGATCATGACGAACTCGCCGTGGGCGAGATTTAGAACGCCGAGCAGGCCCAGGGTAACGGCCAGGCCCATGGCGACCAGCGCAAGGGTGACGATTTCAAATGAGATATTCAGCCCATTGGCTATCAGCACCGGATCCATGCGCGTGGCCGCTCCCGGGTCGGGGTGGAATCAAACCGAGCACTTCTCCCCATGTCCGATCTTGCCGAAGGATTTGATGATCTTGAATTCCGCTCCTTTCGCTTCGGCGAGGAACATGTCCTTGGCGACATGGCGGTTGGTCATGGTTCCGGTCCCGGTCGCCGTCTTGTACTGCAAACCCTCCGAGGCCGCCATCACCGCCTTGGCGTCGGTGGACCCCGCCTTGTTGATGAGGGATGCGGCGCAATTCGTACCGGAATAGGCGTCGACCCCGATCATTGAAAGAGGCGGAGCTTTCTCACCGAACTTTTTCGCGTAACGGGCCTTGAATGCTTTGTTGGCCGGCGTATCGACCGCGGAGAAGTAGGACATGCAGCTAAACAACCCGTTGCCGTTTTTCGGGCCGATGCCCTGAAGGGTCAGTTCCTCGAGCAAGAGGGAGAGCCGCTTGATATTCTTGTCCAGACCGAAGCCGGCGAAGGTACGGTTGAAGTTGACATTGTCGCCGCCGACGAGGGTTATCAGCACGAGGTCCGGATTTGCGTTCTTGATACGGGTTACCGCATCGTCGAATTTGTTGCCGGGGCCGAGGGGCGCGTATTCCTCGCCGACGACCGAGCCGCCGAACTCGGCGATGTACCGCTTCGCCAGGGCATTGGTCTGCTGAGGCCAGACATAGCCGTTGCCGATCAGATATATCTTCTTGGTGCCGAATGAATCATGCATGGCATTGATCGACGGCCTGACCTGCTGCTGCGGCGTGTCCGCGGGAACATAGGTGTTCGGCGCGCACTCCCCGCCCTCGTAAAGGGGTGTATAGACGTAGGGTATCCGGCCCTTCAGGGCGCCGACGATGGCCTGACGGACGGCGCTGTCATGGGAGCCTACGATAACGTCCACCTTGTCACGCAGCATCATCCGAACGGCGGTTTTCGCCGCCTCGGCGGGCGGCGCGCCGCCGTCACCGGCTACGATCTGCACGGTCCGCCCGAGAATACCGCCGGCGGCGTTGATTTCGTCCACGGCGAGGGCGTTGCACGCCGTCTGGGTCGGCCCGAACAGGGATGCGGGCCCGGAGAGAGAAAAGAAAGTCCCCATCTTGAAGGGATTGGACGCGCCGGCGGTTCTGATCCCGCCGGGCAGCGCCATAATGGAAGCCCCGCCGGCCAGTCCGGCAAGCACGCTTCGCCTGGAGATACGTCTCGGTTTGTTGGTCATGGTTGCCTCCTTGAACTATCTGTCTAATCAAGTAGCCGTTAGGTCGTTTTTCGGTTAGGCGGGCGTGGAGCCAGGGGAAAAACGTCTTCGATCATCCGGGCAATCGCCAATAGCCGGCGGTCACCGCCCTCGGGACCGTCGATCTCTAGTCCCACGGGCAGACCGCCCGGTGTGAGTCCGCCGGGTATGGAGATACCCGGTATCCCCGCCGTACTGTCCGCGTCGGTATTGTGGATGAACGCCGGGAAGGTAGGCACTTGCTCGCCGTTGAGCACTGTCGTCTCATCTTCGCCAATCTTGCAGGCCGGCAGGGGCGTGGTCGGAAAGATCAGGGCATCCAAACCATTGTCGGCAAAACACGACGCGAAAATCCCTTGAAGCCGGGGGCGCCGGTTCTCCATGGCGTCCTGATAGACGCCGGCCATCTGTTCGAACTCGGGAGCAAGCGTTCCGCCCATAATGCCTTTCACGTCGGGGCTTTTTATTCCCTCGACCAATTGATCCAGAGTTGGCGCTCCGTTGCCGATGCCGGCCAGGAAGGACTCAAGATCGCCCTTGGTTTCATACATCGCGATGGGAAAACCGCAGGCTTCCGTTGGCGGTTCAATGCCCGAAATGTCCACATCGATCACCTCGCACCCGGCGGTGCGGAGATCGTCTATCCTGGCCTCGAATACCTCCGCCGTTTCAGGTGCGAGATTGTCAAGAAAATGGTGATTGGGCAGCCCAAGCCGGATCTCACCCGGCGAAACGGATTCCAACTGATCCGGCTCTCCGGTAATCGCGGCATCAATCATCGCCGCATCGGATACCGATCGACACAATGGTCCCGCGGTGTCGCGCGTGTGCGAGACCGGCACGATCCCTTTCTGCGAATAGCGGCCAGTGGTCGGACGAAATCCCACAACTCCGCAAAGGGCTGCCGGGATGCGCACGGAGCCGCCGGTATCCGTGCCGAGTGCGGCGGGAACGAGGCCCGCCGCCACGGCCGCCCCGGCGCCGCCGCTGCTGCCTCCCGGAATTCGCTCCAGGTCGTACGGATTGCGGACGGGCCCAAAAGCGCCGTTGTTGGAGGTAATTCCGTAGGACAGCTCATGCATGTTGAGTTTGCCCAAGACGAAGGCGCCGGCCGCGACCAGAGGTTCCACGACATCCGCATCTTTTTCGGGCAAATAGCCGCGAAGCGCTTCGGTTCCGGCGGTTGCCGGCAAACCGGCCGCCGCAATGGCATCCTTTACGGCAATCGGAAGGCCATGGAGGATACCCGTACCCGATTGCCCGTCGAGTGCCGCGGCCGCCGCGGCCGCTCTTTCCTCATTCAGGGAAATAAACGCGTTCAGATCTCTGTTTTCCCGATGGGCCGTCAGCAACTCGCCCACATACTCGGAACAGGAAATTTTCCGGGTGGAGATTGCTTCACATGCCTGCCTGGCACCCCAAAACCTTACTGGAACATCATCTCGAGCGGTCAAATCTCTACTCCCTCGCCGTTACGGCACATGAGTGCGCCTGCTCGATTGCTCACACGCGGAGCGCCACAAACTGACAGGACTGTTCGCTGAGGGCGAGAACGATACCGGCCCCAAGCAACCTGTCTAGTGTCGATAGGGTAGGTCCGGGCCGGGGTGATTTACATCATCATTTCTGATGAATTGTGGAGACACATCTCGCGAAGAGTTGACTTCTACGATTGATGCCGCATTTCTGAAAAATTGATTGCACATGGCTCCGAACCGTCGGCATTGAAATGCAGAGCCTGTCGGCGATTCCGGCATCGGAAGCTCCGTGAAGCAACTCGCGCGCAATCTCGGCTTCCCGCTTTGACAATCCGAAACGGTTTACCAATTCGAAGACCATTGTGCCTTCGTTCTCAATCGTTGGAGGGGAGCAACGCCGCATGGCATTCGTAAATGCCGGTCCAATCGCATCCAGCAAATCGGCATCCCGCTGGTCGAATTCGTCGCCGTGACGGCCACGCCATATTCGGACGTCCCCGATATTCCGGCCATAGCTGTAGGCGTAATAGTTGATCCCATAGCACAGGCCGTCACGGGCCAGAAAATCCGTAAAAAACTCTGTCTTCACCAGTTTCCGGTGCTCCATGATAGAGCTGACCGGCGTGGCCTTTTTTCGTTTTTGAAGGGCGGGTGTGATAGGGTCCCGATACTGAAAATATTCCTCATACCGGGCAATATTGTCGTCCGTCATGTTGATGGTGATGCCATCCCGAAATTCGCCAATTCCCTCGTTCCAGACGAATGAGGCGAAATAGTCCGCCTTGAGCAAGCGCAGCAGGCGGTGACCCGTCCTTTCTCTCACCTCGGCATTGTCGTAGCCGTGGGTTAGGTCTTCCATAATTCCGAAGACTTCCGCGGATTCGCTAGATGTCAACGATAGAGGCATCGGTCCCTCTTTCCCGACTGGAAGCGTACCCGCAGTTCAAATTCGGTGCAATAGACGGTAACGGCGACCATCGGTCCAAACTTTGTTGGAGTTGAATATGTTCAGGGGTCGGTCAATTCGGACGAATTGACCTTATTTGACATGGTGATGATGGCTTACGGCCTATCCGCCCGCCAGCTTTTCGATGGTCTCCTTATACACCGGCACGGCGGCCCCGCCGTTGCGGGCCATGGACTCGGTCAAGTCCGCCGGCACGGGGCCGGTGACGGCGGCGGCGAAGCTGGGCCTTGCCCGGATGCGGGCGAACCACTCGGCGACGCGGGGCCGCCGGCCGGTCCACAGATGCTCCTGGCGCAGCATGTCCAGCCGGTTGACGTAGGGCGTCATGGCGAGGTCGGCGAGGCTGTAGGCATCCCCCGCCAGCCACTCGCCGTCCCGGAGCGCCGCCTCCATCTTGTCGAGATATTGAAGATGAACCAGGACGGCATTCTCGAAGTGGGACGAGCCGAACCCGGACAGCACGGCTTCCTTCTTCCGCGCCCGGCGCACCGGGTCGGGCACCGCGTCCAGGAACGCCTCCAGCGCCTCGCCCTCCATGTGCTCGGCCATGGAATGGCGGTGATTGGTGGCCATGGTGATGACGCCGCAGGCCGGGTGGAGGTGCTCGTCCACCGACTTGGTCCAGACCCGGAGATCGGCGCGCGCGCCGGGATCGCCGGGCATCAGGCGGGGCTCGGGGAACTTCTCCTCCAGATATTCGCAGATCACCGTGGATTCGACGATCACCCTTCCGTCGTCGACCAGCACGGGGACCACGGCGCTGGGGTTGACGGCCAGGAATTCGGGTTCGAACTGTTCGCCCTTGAGGATGTCGATGTAATGGCCTTTCCATTTGAGGCCCTTCTCGGCCAGCGCCAGGCGGGCCTTGGCCGCGCACACCGAACTGCCGTGATGATAAAGCTCCAGCATCGTCCCCTCCTATCCGTGTCCCGTGACGATCGCCGCGATGCGCTCCGGGTCCTCCGGCGCGGCATTCCCTCGCCACGCCACATGAAGATCGGGCCGCAGCACCAAAAGGCCCGCCCCGTACACCTCCGCCGCCTGCCCGTCCGGCTGATCCAATATGACAGCCGGCGCGCCCCGCCGCTCGAGCGCGCGGGCCAGCGGCGCCGCATCCGGCGGACTGTCGCCCACTCGCAGCAATGTAAACCACGGCCCGCAGCGGTCCTGCACCGCGATGCCGCCTGGCCCCTCTTTCAACCAAGTGTGGGGAAGGCGCGCGCCCGGAAAGGCGCTCGGCGCATACTTGTCGATGGGCGAGTCCGGCGCGGGCGCCCCCGGGTCCGGAATGATGCCCGAGCCCGAATAGATGTAGCCGAGTTCGGCGCCGGGGATTTCGTTGGTCTTGCGCTGCTCCTCGTCGGCCACCCGGGCGATGCGGTCGCGGGCCGCCCGGCCTTCCGGCGTGTCGGTGAACGCCGCCGGGTCATGAAAGCTCCGCCAGCGCTGACGGCCCTCAGAGGCCCGCTTGGAGACGCCGACGTTCCGTTCGCCGACGGGCCGGCGCTCCTCATCGTAACTTTGGAGCAGCTTGGGCCCGCCCCAGCCGTGGACGGAGGCGGCCAGCTTCCAGCCGAGATCGGCGGCGTCGCCGACGCCCGTGTTCATGCCGAGCCCGCCCGTCGGGATCATCAGGTGGCAGGCGTCGCCGGCGAGGAACGCCCGCCCGGTTCCATAGCTCTCGGCCACCAGCAGCCGCTGGGTCCATTCGTTCACATGCACCATTTCGTACTCGACGGGCATGCCGACGATTTCCTCGAAGGCGGCGGCCATGTCCTCGTCCCGGCCGACCTGGGCGTGGAGGGTGAAGTGCCTGAGGTCCCCCTGGACGATCACGAACCCCTGGCGGCCGTCGATGACGTGATAGTGCCGGCCCTTGCCGGTCCTGATCCGGCCGTAGAGATCGTCGCAGCGGAACATGGCCTGCCGCAGGGTGAGCCCGCCCTCGCCCGCGAGCCCGATCCCCAGTTGCCTGCGGACCGTGCTGCCGCCGCCGTCGCAGCCCGCCAGGTACTTGCACTCGATGGTCAGTTCCTTATCGCCCGACCGGCCCCGGGATCGGCATGTGGCGGTCACGCCGTCCGCCCCCTCGGCGAAGGCGAGCAGCTCGGTGCCGAACCGGATGTGGGCGTTGCCGAGTCCCTCGGCGATTTCCCTCAGCAGCGGCTCCAGCGCGTATTGGGAGGTGACCTGATAAGGCTCCAGCGGCAGGGAGCCGTCCCGGCACCGGGCGATCCGGGTGCGGCTTTCGGCGACCGTGGGATATTCGAGGTGCAGCACCGGCGGCTCGGTCAGGCGGGTCACCAGGAACACGTCCATGGACGCATCCGCCGGATAGCCCGCCGCCCGGACGCTTTCGGCGATCCCCAGACGGCGGAAGATCTCCATGGTCCGGGCGTTGCAGCGCTCCATCTTGGGATGGCCGGTGGGCGCCGGATTCTTCTCCACCAGGGTCACGTCCACGCCCCGCCGGGCGAGATCGATGGCCAGCACCAGACCGACCGGCCCGCCGCCGACCACCAGAACGTCCGTCTCGATCGCCGCCATTCCGCCCTCGCACCCCGGGAGACAGGCTCATGCTGCCGACGATGACGCCCGCGGTCGATAGAATTGCCCGATCTGTCCATGAAATGGACCCGCCCCCTCACCCTTAGCCGAAGCGGGGTGAGGGGGTGAGGCATAAAATTATTGCGTCATGGCCGGGCCCGGACCCGGCCATCCACGTGGATCACCGGGTCAAGCCCGGTGATGACGGGTTTGAATGGCGATGACGACTTGCGGGTGAGCGAGGGGAGGGAGTTTCGGTGGGTTCCCTCGCCCCTCGTCATCGGGACGCTCAAGGTATAAAACGGAGCCGCGATGGGTATCGCGCCGATAGAAACGGAAGCATGAACGACACCTTCACCCCGGACCAGACCGAAACCGCCAAAAAATTTGTCGACTACACGTTCCGGGACATGGCCCGGTTCTGTGCAACCCATGGCTGGGACGATGCCCGGAGACAAACCCGGGAACGGCTGCTGACCGATCTGTCGCCGGCGCCGCTGGATTACCGCCGGGGCATGGTCGTGGGCCGACAGTTGTTTTACTTCTCCCACGCCTACCGCCTGACCGGCGAAAAAACGTATCGCGACTGCGCGCAATCCCTATACGAAGACCTTACCGGTAATTTTTTGGACGATGTCAATGGCGGCTGGTACTTCAGCCTGACCGCTGACAACGGCCTCTCCGATGCGACGAAAGACCTCTATGGCCACGCCTTTATCCTGCTTGGTTTAGCGCATTACCTCGCGATTCTCGGCAACGACGAGGCCCTTGAGTGGATTCGCCGGACGGAAACAGTGGTCTGGGACCGCTTTGAGCTACCGGGCGGCTGGCTCGCACCGGCGGCAACACAGGAGTGGACGCTCCACGGCGGAAACCTGGAACAAAACCCGCACATGCATCTGTTGGAGGCGTATCTCTCCATTTATCGGGCGACGCAGGACGAGGCGTTTCTGGCTTCCGCCTCGAGGATCATGTCCGTCTACGAAGAGTTTCTCCGAACGCCGGACCGCACCAGGGTTCTCGAACACTTGGATGAAAACGGGCAGCCCTCAGGCGAGAAAGGAACCCTCATTCAGCCCGGCCATCTGTATGAGTGGTACTGGCTGGTTTGTGAATACGCCGACTGCGCGGAACGGCCGGCGATCAAATCGGAGAACGCCCGGCTCGTGGACTGGGGGGACAGCCATTGCTTGGATACCGAGGCGGGCGGCATGTTCGATCTGGTCAACTCATCGGCCGCCATTCTCAGCGACCGCAAACGCATTTGGCCGATGACCGAACGGATAAAGGCGCTGGCGACGCTGCTCAGAGACACGCCGAATGAGCACGGGCCGGAGAAGCTGATCGACGCCATCGGGTTTTTCCATGACCACTATTGCCGCCCGGATGGTTCCTGGCATGAGTATCTGACCCGTAACCTGGTGCCGGATGGCGACTTCATGCCCCTCTCCACCCCGTATCATGTCGCCATGGCGGCGCTGGAGGTGGAGCGGCTGTTGGGCGGCCCGGGCGCCTTCGGAATGACGAACACCAGGGCGCCTGAGCTGTAGCAGTTGCGGGGGCTTGTTTGCCCCCCTCGCATTGGCGGCCCTCAAGGTATAAAAAGGGTGCAACTCGGATCGTCATACCCCGGCGCAGTCCGGGGTATCCAGTTCTCCGAATTCTGGATGCCCCGCGCAAAGGCGGGGCATGACGCGGTGGTGGGAAATACACATCAGGACCCGACAAATGGACGATCTCAGCCCCAAGGCCGCCATCAGCGACGAAGACTTCCGGCCGTTGATGCCGCGCGTCGAGGACAGGACGCCGTACCGCAAACTGACGTCGGACTACGTCTCCACCGTCGAATGCGACGGGCGGACCATCCTCAAGGTGGACCCGGAGGGCATCCGCATGCTCACCGCGGCGGCGTTCTCGGACATCTCCCACCTGCTGCGCCCGGAACACCTGGCCCAGCTTTCCGCCATCCTCGACGACCCGGAGGCGTCCGACAACGACCGGTTCGTGGCCATGGATTTGCTGAAGAACGCCAATATCGCCGCGGGCCGGGTGCTGCCCATGTGCCAGGACACGGGCACCGCCATCGTCATGGGCAAGAAGGGCGAGAACGTCTGGGTGGCGGGCGACGACGAGGCGGCCATTTCCCAGGGCGTCGACGACACGTTCGGCACCGACAATCTGCGCTATTCGCAATTGGCGCCCTTGTCCATGTACGAGGAGAAGAACACCGGCAACAACCTGCCTGCCCAGATCGAGCTCTATGCCGAGAAAGGCGACGCCTACAAGTTCCTGTTCATCGCCAAGGGCGGCGGCTCGGCCAACAAGTCGTTCCTGTTCCAGGAGACCAGGGCGATCCTCGACCCGGACAGCCTGATGAAGTTCCTCGAGGACAAGGTGAAGCTCTTGGGGACGGCGGCCTGCCCGCCCTATCACCTGGCCGTCGTCATCGGCGGCACAAGCGCCGAGTACACTCTCAAGACGGTGAAGCTCGCCTCCACCCATTACCTGGACCACCTCCCCCCGCAGGGCAACGAGGCGGGCCAGGCCTTCCGCGACAGGGAACTCGAGGAGCAAATCCACGCCATGACCCGGAATGTGGGCATCGGCGCCCAATTCGGCGGCAAGTACTTCTGCCACGACGTCCGCGTGATCCGCCTGCCCCGCCACGGCGCCTCGCTGCCCGTCGGCATTGGCGTCTCGTGCTCCGCCGACCGCCAGGCCATGGGAAAAATCACCGCCGACGGCATCTTCCTCGAGCAATTGGAAGAGAACCCGGCTCGGTATCTCCCCGAGGTGACGGACGACGGGCTTGACGGGGACGTGGTGGAGATCGACCTGAACCGGCCCATGGACGAAATCCGGGCCGAACTCTCCAGGCATCCGGTGCGCACCCGGCTGTCGCTCAACGGCCCGCTGATCGTCGCCCGCGACATCGCCCACGCCAAACTCAAGGAGCGCCTGGATGCGGGCGACGGGCTGCCGGACTACTTCAAGGACAACGCGGTCTATTACGCGGGCCCGGCCAAGACCCCGGAGGGCATGGCGTCGGGCTCCTTCGGCCCGACCACGGCGGGCCGCATGGATTCATACGTCGCGCTGTTCCAGGGCAACGGCGGCTCCATGGTCATGCTCGCCAAGGGCAACCGCTCCAAGGCGGTCACCGAGGCCTGCGAGAAGTACGGCGGGTTCTATCTGGGCTCCATCGGGGGCCCGGCGGCGCGCCTCGCCCAGGACTGCATCACGTCCGTCGAAGTGGTGGAGTACCCCGAACTCGGCATGGAAGCCGTCTGGAAGATCGAGGTGAAGGACTTCCCCGCCTTCATCGTCGTCGACGACAAGGGCAACGACTTCTTCGCCGAATTCCAGCCGGGCGGGTGAATCCCCATTCACGACGGCGACGTGTAGCGTCGATAGGTGGTCGAAGATATTCGAACCACAGAGGCGGTGAGGCAGTGAGAAATTGGGGAGTATTCCAGTTTCCGTTCTCCGTGCCTCTGTGTCTCTGTGGTGAATCGGATGTCATCGTCTTGCAACCGCCGCCCCGGCATGGTGGACTTGAGGCCATGACCGGCCGGCCACTTGGCCCACTTGGATTGAGCGGCCCGGCCTCCTGAACAAGGAAAACACGAATGGGCATTGTCTCTGTTGGACAGTCGGTCCCCCGGCACGAGGACCCCTATCTGCTGCGCGGCGAAGGCGCCTACACCGCCGACCGCGCGCTCCCGAACCAGGCTTACGGCCATGTGCTGAGAAGCCCCCACGCCTTCGCCCGGATCAACGGCATCGATACGGCGGCGGCGCTCGCCGCGCCCGGCGTGCTGGCGGTGATTACGGGCAAGGATGTCGAGGCCGAGAATATCGGGCCCTTGCCCATCGTCACGCCGCCCATTCCCGGCATCGATCACGACGCCATGGTCAAACACGCCCGCTATCCCATTGCCACGGACACGGCGCGGATGGTCGGCCATGAGGTCGCCTTCGTGGTGGCCGAAACCCTGGCCCAGGCGAAGGATGGCGCCGAACTGGTGGAGGTGGATTACGAGCTCCTGGAGGCGCTCACGGATTCCTTCGAGGTGGCCGGGGCCGAACCCCGCTATGAGGGGCAATCGGACAATCTCGCCTTCAACTCGTCCTTCGGCGACAAGGAGGCGACGGACGCGGCCTTCGCGGCGGCCGATCACACGGTGAAGCTCACCCTGACGGTGAACCGGGTGGCGCCCGCCACCATCGAGAACCGCGCCAGCCTGGTGGACTACGATCCCGCCGGCGCCGGCGGCAAGGGGCGCTGGACCATCTACGTGCCGGTGCAGGGTCCCTTCGGGCTCAAGGCCGCCATGGCCAATTTGATCTTCAAGTGCGACCCCGACCAGTTCCACGTGGTCACCGGCAACGTGGGCGGCAGCTTCGGGATGAAGGCCCTCTATTCGGAGACCGTGCTGACGGCCCTCGCCGCGCGGCGGCTCGGCCGCCCGGTCAAATGGGAGAACGAACGGTCCGAGAGCCTGCTTACCGACCAAGCGGGCCGGGACAAGGTGGTGGACGCGGAACTGGCCCTCGACAGGGACGGCAGGTTTCTCGGCCTCCGGGTGCACAGCGTCCAGAACCTGGGCGCCTTCTTCGGCACCATGGGCACGATGCACACCCATTTGAGCCTGATCGGCATGATCAACGTCTACCGGACGCCCGCCATCCACCACACCATCCGGGGCGGCTATTCCAACACCTGCTTCACCGGGCCCTATCGCGGCTCCAACCGGCCGGACAGCACGTTCATCATGGAGCGGCTGCTGGATTACGCGGCGGCCGAATTGGGCATGGACCGGATCGAACTCAGGCGCAGGAACATGATCCGGGCCGATCAGTTGCCCTACACCACGCCCTTGGGCACGGTCTACGATTCCGGCGACTTCCCGTCCAACCTGGAAAAGGCGCTGGAGGCCATCGGCCATGAGGGCTTCGAGGCGCGCCGCGAGGAAGCCAAGGCCCGCGGCAAGCTCCTGGGCCTCGGGGTCGGCAACAACATCGAGCAGGCCGCCGGAGTCGGCCAGGAATTCGCCACCTACCGGTTCGACGAGAACGGCGACCTCACCATCATCGCCGGGACCACCGAGCTCGGTCAGGGCCACCCGACCATGTACGCCATCCTCGCCTCCGACCGGCTGGGGATCGATACGGACCGCATCACCGTCATCGAAGGCGATACGGATGCGCAGGAGGCGGGCAACGGCACCGGCGGCAGCCGGGTCTCGGTGATGGGCACTCACGCGGCCCTCCTCGCCGGCGAGGGCGTCATCGAGAAAGGCAGGCAAATCGCCGGGCATCTCCTGGAAGCGGCGGCGGCCGATATCGAGTTCGCCGGCGGAACGTTCTACGTCGCCGGCACCGACAAGCAGGTCTCCCTCGACGAGGTGGCCCGGGCGGCGCACGGCGACGTGCCCGGCGGCATCGAGCCGGGCCTCGAGTTCTACGCCGCCTACGAGGGCAAGAAGGCGACCTACCCCAACGGCTGCCATGTCTGCGAGGTGGAGGTGGACCCGGAGACCGGCGCCGCGAAGATGACCCGCTACGTGGCGGTCAACGATGTGGGGACGGTGATCAACCCGCTCACGGTCAAGGGCCAGATCCTCGGCGGCGTCGGTCAGGGGGCGGGCCAGGCGCTGCTGGAAGGCATCGAGTACGACGGCGAGACCGGCCAGATGCTCACCGGCTCGTTCCTCGATTACACCATGCCGCGGGGCATCGACTTCTGCGACATCCAATTCATCAACAATCCCCACCCGACCGGCAACAACTCGGTCGGCGCCAAGGGGGTCGGCGAGGTGGGCTGCGCCTGCGCCATGCCGGCGGCCGCCAACGCGGTGATCCACGCGCTCGAGCCCTACGGCGTCAAGCACCTGGACATGCCGCTGACGCCCGGGAAGGTGTGGGACGCCATCCACGGAAGCGGGGCGAAGTAGCGGCACTCGAAACCTTCCCTCTCCCCCGGAGGGAGAGGGACGCGGAGGCTTGGCGAGGCGAACGCCGAGCCTACCCGACGCTGGGTGAGGGGGATTTCCATATCACCCCCACCCTCTCTTTCACCCCCACCCCAACCCTCCCCCGTCAAGGGGGAGGGGGATTTTTTTTGACCCTCGCCCGCTCCGGGGTGAGGGGACCGCCGGCAGGGCCGTTGATTTGGAATTGCCCATCCGCCAATCCCCGGTAATCTAACCCCCACCAACTCCAAGCATGGTTTTGACAGGGGGACGGAATGGCCGATCTCGAAAGCGCCCTCGGCGCCATCGTCGGTGAGGCGGGCGTACTCACCGCCGACGGCGACAAGGAAAAGTACCTCACCGATTGGCCGGGGGCGAATACCGGCCGGGCGGCGGCCGTCGTCCGTCCCGCTTCCACCGGCGAGGTTTCCGGCGTGCTCAAATGGGCCAACGAAACCAGAACGCCGGTGTTTCCCCAGGGCGGGAACACGGCGACCTCCGGCGGCGGGGTGCCCGACGGCGCCGGCAATTCCATCGTCCTTTCGCTCGAGCGCATGAAGGCGGTGCGGGAGACCAGCGTATCGGCGCGCACCATCACCGTCGAAGCGGGCGTCGTGCTGCAGGAGATCCACCGGCTCGCAGAGGAACGGGACCTGTTCTTCCCCCTGAGCCTCGGCGCCCAGGGCTCGTGCATGATCGGCGGGAACCTCGCGACCAATGCCGGCGGCATCAACGTGGTCCGCTACGGCAACGCCCGGGAACTGTGCCTGGGACTGGAAGCGGTGCTGCCCGACGGCCGGGTGATGGACGTGCTGACCGGGCTCCACAAGGACAATACGGGCTACGACCTCCGCGACCTGTTCATCGGCTCGGAAGGAACGCTGGGCGTGATCACCGCGGCGACCCTCAAGCTCTTTCCCCTGCCCAAGGCCCGGGCGACGGCCTTCGCCGCCGTTCCCGACATCAACCGCGCCCTCGAACTCCTCAACCGGATGCAGGCCGAAACCGGCGGCGCCGTCGAGGCGTTCGAGATGATCCCGAAGCTGATGATGGAGCAGTACGAGAAGCACCTGCCCCACCTGAAGCGTCCCTTCGCCGATCCGCCGGATCTCTCCATCCTGATGGAGGTCGCGGCGACCTCGGACCGCGAGGCGGCGCCGGCCGACGACGGCGCCGTTCCGGTGACCGCGCAGTTGGAGGCCATCTTGGGCGAAGCCTTCGAGACCGGGCACGTCACCGACGCGGTGATCGCCGCCGCCGAACAGCAGCGCCTGGAGTTCTGGGAGCTTCGGGAATCGGCGTACGAGGCGGTGGTGAAATCGGGTCCGAGGATCGGCTTCGATATTTCCCTGCCCCTGGACCAGGTCCACGATTTCGTCGCCCATACGGAAGCCACGGTCGAGGGGATTTTTCCGGGCGCCAGGCTATCCAGCGTCGGCCATCTCGGCGACGGCAACCTTCACTACACGGTTTATCCGCCGGACGGCGGGGCGGACCGGCTGGAGGAACTGAGAGCGGAGATCAAGCGGGCGGTCCTCGATTCGGTGGGCGGCTACCGGGGTTCGTTTTCGGCCGAGCACGGCATCGGAGATTCGAAACTCAAGGAAATGGCCGCCTACAAGGACCCGGTGGCCATCGACGTGATGAAATCCATCAAGGCCGCGCTGGACCCCAACTGCATCATGAACCCGGGCCGGGTGCTCCCGGCCTGAACCGCGGGTACGCCGGCGGCCGGAAGACAAGCTGCGTCCGGGGTATCCCCATTTCCAATTTGAACCACAGAGACGGTGAGACAGTGAGGAGCACCGAGATCGAAACCTCTCCTCTCGACCTCTGTGTCTCCGTGTCTCTGTGGTGAATATCCTGGATGCCCCGAACAAGTCGGGGCATGACGGCTTGGTTTGTGTCGTATATCCACTCGTCATACCCCGCTTTATGCGGGGTATCCAGATTTCCAATTCTTGAACCACGGAGACGGTGAGGAGCGCCGGGAGCGTGGATAGAGGGTCCTACCGCTTGAAAAACACCCGGTCGAGCGAGAGGGGTCCGGGGCCGAGGATCATGACGGCGAACAGGATCGCCGCCCAGAACATGTGAACCAGCCACGAGTCCGGGAAGACGAAGAACTGGATCACCAGGGTCATGACGAACAGGCCGAGCGCGCTGAGCCGGGTCAGCAGGCCGAGCACCAGCAGGGCCGGCAATATGTGCTCGGCGATCGCGGTCAGATGCGCGGTCAGTACCGGGAACGGCATGCCGAACTCCTCGCGGAACAGGAAATACTGCGAGTCGTTGACGGAGAAGATGTTCCACCCCTCGACCTTGGCGCGGCCGGAGCGCCAGAACACGATGGCGACGGGCAGCCGCAGCGCGAGCAGCGCAAGCGGCCCCAGCCCGCTTGTCACGGGCTCCGCGATACGGTGGCCGAGATCGGTCAGTTGCCGCACCATGTTCGCAAGGCCGCCCATCGCTATCCTCCTTCGTCCGGTTCGTTCGCGACGCCCGCGAAGGCGCCGGCGCTCAGCAATTCCCTGAACGCCAGTATAACGTCGAAATCCTCTTCGAGCGAGGCCGCCGCCGCGTGAGCGGCGGCCGGATCGCCGCCCTCCAGCAGGGTTTCCGCAAAAGCGCATCGGCCCGGCGCCAGAGCCTCCACCGAGAGGGTCAGAGCGGGCCGCAGCACCAGCGCGCCCGCCGCGCCCGCGGTCAGGACCAGGCCGTCCGGCGCCGGCGCCTCGGCCGTGTTGGCGCGCCAGATCTCGGCGACCGGGTATTCGGAGCGCACCAGCCGGGCCGCGGGGTGCGGTATCAGCCGCGCGGCGGCGAGCCCGGAACCGAGTGCAGCCGCCGCGGCCGGGTCCAGCGCCGGGACGTCCGCCGCGTGGCGCGCTTCGAGCACCGCGCGTTCGAGCCGGGCGACGTCGGCGAGATAGGGCAGCCCGCCCGCCGGCGCGAAGCCGGCGACGAAATCCGCGAAGTTTTCGCCGTAGAGATTGAGCGTGCGCCGGCGCGGGGGTTCCGCCGCCGCGTAGACGCCGGCCATTCGGTGGAAGAAGGGCTCGCCGACGAGCCTCAGCACCGCGGGGTAGGCGGCCCCAAGCGCCTCGATCAGCGCGACCCGCATATTGTTGCGGTAGATGCGGAAACGCCGGGCGGCGGCTTCGGAGAAACCGTCCGGCACCGCATCCGGCGAGGGGTCGCCGAGCGCCGCGGCGAATTCCGCCTGCAGGTCAGCCAGAGGCGCGCTCATTCCGGGCGGCGCCTCATGCCGGCACCGGGCGGGCCAAGCGGGCCAGCCGGCTCTCCGCTTCGACCGCCTCGGCGTACAGCACGGGCCAGTCGGGTATATCCCTGTCCCACTCGACCAATGTCGGGCGCGGCCCGACCCGCGCGATCAGCCGGTCGTAGAGGCGCCAGACCGCGGCGTCGACCGCCGCGCCGTGGCTGTCGATCAGCAGACGCTCACCGGCGTGCTCGTCGATTGTGAAGCCGGCAAGATGGATTTCCCCGATGAGGCCGGCGGGGACGGCATCGATATAGGCGTCCGCGTCGATGCCGACATTTTCGGCGCTGAGGTAGATGTTGTTGACGTCGACCAGGAGGCCGCACCCGGTCCGCCTTGCCGTTTCGACGATGAAAGCAACCTCGTTCATGTCGCTGTCCGGCAGGACGAGGTAGTTGGCCGGGTTTTCGATCAGGATCGGCCGGCCGAGCGCTTCCTGCATCTCGTCGATATTGTCGCAAAGCCGGTCGAGGCCGGCCCGGCTGAGGCTCGGCGGGAGCAGGTCGGCGAACCATACCCCGCCATGCGCGGACCAGGCGATGTGCTCGGATATCAGCGCCGGGTCGAAGCGGTCCGCCAGTTCGCGGAAGGCTCTCAAATGATCGGGGTCGAGCCGTTCGGCCCCGCCGAGGGACAGGCCGACGCCGTGCAGCGACAGGGGGTAACTGCCGCGCAGTTCCTCGAGCACCGCGAGCCTCTGCCCGCCGTCGACCATGTAGTTTTCCGCATGGACTTCGAACCAGCCGACGTCCGGCCGGTCCCCGCAGACCGTCTCGGCATGCTCGCCCTTGAACCCGACGCCGGCCCGGGCGGGCATCCGCGGGGTAAACGGTGTGAAAGGGTAAAGTGCCGGCATGGCCGGATTCGTCGGCAAATCGTCCGGCCGCCGCCGGGCCGAAGACCCGGACGGCGCCCCGGACGTTATCCGGTCAGCTCGGAATGTCGCGCTTCAATGCCTTCAGACTGCCTTTCACCATCCGGCCGTCCTTGGTCTTGAAGGACATGCTCTCGCATGATCCGGCGGGGACCAGCTTCCAGGCGTTCCCCTGGTAATCCACGGTCGAGCTGCCCTGGCAACTCGTTCCCGGGCCCGCCTGGCAGTCGTTCTTGCCGGCGAGCGCGACGCCGTAGCACTTCACCTTCTTGTCGGCCGCTTTAGCCGCGTCCGAGGCGGCGAAATTGGCGGCGGCCAGAAGCGCGGCCGCGAGAAATACTGGGCTCTTGTTCATCGGTTCATCTCCTTGTCGATGGAACTGGTGTATGGAAAACGGCTACGGCGCCCCGAAACTCCGGGCATAGCCACGGCATGAACCTAGGTGATACCCACCATCACAACAATTCACAGTTGCGTTAGCCGGATTGCCGCAGCCGGCCTGTCCCCATCGGAAGGTCCACGGTCAAAGGCGGAGCACCCGGGGTATGCGCATTTCCACCCCCTCACCCAGCTCCGGCTAGGCTCGCTTCGCTCGCCAAGCCTTCACATCCCTCTCCCCCTCGAAGGGGGAGAGGGTGGCGCTTTAGCGCCGGGTGAGGGGGTGCGCCGGGGGCGCGGATGGAGGGTCCTACTCGATGCCGACCAGTTCGAGATCGATGATCAGGTCGTGTCCGGCCAGCGGATGATTGCCGTCGACGGTGACCGTCTCGTCATCGGCGGCGAGGACGATCATCCGGACCTCGTCCCCTTCGTCGCTCCGGGCCGAAAGCAGGGCGCCCGGTTCCAGCGTCACCTCGTCGGGGATATCGGCCCTCGGAATGTCGTAGACGAAGTCCTCGTTCCGCTCGCCGAAGGCGTCGGCCGAAGAGAGGTTCAGGGTCTTCTTGTCGCCCTGTTCCATGCCGACGATGCCATTCTCGACGGCGGGCATGATCTCGCCCTTGCCGAGCTGGATGCGCATGGGCCGGGCGTCAAGGGTGGATTCGAACTCCCGGCCGTCGCCGACCCTGCCGACGAAGTGGACGTGAACCGTATTTCCCAGCGCCGCGGCCATGGGGGGAGTCCTTTCAAAAAAACAATGGGCGATCCGGCGCGCGTGCGGCCGTATCGCCCATTCGGCGGAGCTGCCCGGGGACGGCCGGCCGCAAGGCTCGGCCGCCCCGTTCGCGGGCAAACGTCAGTCGAGCGCGTTCAAATTGTCGGCGGCCGAGCGGCCATCCCGTCCGGGAACCACCTCGAACTCGACCTTTTGACCTTCGCGGAGACCGGTGAGACCGGCACGCTCCACGGCGGAAACGTGCACGAACACGTCCTTTCCGCCATCTTCGGGCTCGATGAACCCATAACCCTTCGTGGCATTGAACCACTTCACGGTACCAGTAGGCATAACACTTCCTTCTCGTTTCCTTTTCAGGCGGGGGCCGGCGCGGTTTGGCGGCGGACCACCCAAGTTACGGCGATGCTGTTTCTGGAAGTGCCGTTTCGTCTCAAGACAAGAAAAGGATCACACCAGGAAATGCAGAACGCGTCGTAAACATACTAGCCTATTCCGGCGCTTTGTAACAGCCCGCAATGCAGGGAGGGTTTCCGGCGGGAATTTGACCGGAATTTCGGACGTACGCCCCCCTGACTCGGGCGTTCCGGGCTGATAGCATTCGAACCGGCAATTTTGCGGCGAAAAGGGGGGGAAACACCATGACTATTCTCGACGGCCAGCGGGTCATCGCCATCGAAGAGCATTATTACGACCTGGAACTGGTGGACTTGTACACCGGGGTCGACGCCCGGACCGGCGGCTGGGTGCGGGACGCCCTCATCGACGTGGGCGAGGATCGGATCAAGTCCATGGACGATGCCGGCATCGACGTTCAGGTGCTGTCCCACGGGGCGCCGTCCACCCAGCGCCTGGATGCCGAAACCGGCAGGAAGATGTCGGCCCTGGTGAACGACAACCTGAAGGCCATTTGCGATGCGCACCCGGACAGGTTCGCCGGCTTCGCGGCCCTGCCGACCGCCGATCCGGCGGCCGCCGCCGACGAGCTGGAGCGCGCGGTGAACGATCTCGGCATGAAGGGCGCCATGATCCACGGGCTGATCGGCGAGGAGCGGGCGTTCATCGACGGCGAACGCTTCTGGCCCATCTTCGAGCGCGCCGAAGCCCTCGACGCGCCGCTCTACATCCACCCGGCCAACCCCCACCCGGCGGTGGTCGAGGCGTATCTCAAGGATTACGTCGAGGACTTCCCGGGGATCGTGAATGCGGGCTGGGGCTTCACCATGGAGACGGCGACCATCGCCATCCGCATCGTTCTGTCGGGCGTGCTGGAGAAATATCCCGGGGTCAAGATCATTCTCGGCCATTTGGGGGAGACCCTGCCGTTCCTCGCCTGGCGGATCAACATGGCCCTGCAGCGGCCGGGCAATGCCGCCTTCCCCTTCAAGGAGATTTTCTGCCGGAACTTCTACGTCACCACGTCCGGATTCTTCTCCGACCCCGCGCTGCTCTGCTGCATCCAGGAGATGGGCGCCGACCACATCCTGTTCGCCATCGACTATCCGTTCGTCAGGAACGAGCCGGGGCCGCACTGGATGGACCGGCTGATGCTCAACACCCAGGACAAGGCCAAGATTCTCCACGGCAATGCCGAAGCCATATTGAAGATGTAGCGTGGCCGCCGGGAAGCACAGCGCGGATCAAGGTGGGAATCAGGGCGGAAATCACAGGCGGCTCAGGGACCGCGCGTTCGTCAACTGCCGGTCCAGCAGACTTCGGTCGCGAGATACTCGTGTATGATCGACCGAACCCGAAGCGTGTCACACTGATCCACGCGGTAACGGTATACGCCTTTCTGTACGACAATCCAGGCGTCGCGCAGGTCTTGGCCCTCGACAGCTCGTATCATCATGCGGCTGCCCACTTCCGGCCATCCAACCAACGTACCGGCGGTGTCGTCTTCAAAGGCCTCGCGTTCGGCCTCCGACATCACGGCGAGAGGGGCGGCCCATACGCGTGCCGGTTCGGCCATCATCGGCTCGCCATATTCGTAGAACGCGTGTCCTCGCGCGTTCTTGAGGACCACCTGGTTTACGCGTTCGATCTCAGGTTGCCATTCAGGGACTGACTCCCCGTCAACGGTCCAGCGCTCCGACTTCGACCGTTCAATCCTGGCGCGCAGTTTATCGTGGCGTTTCAAAGCGCGTGCGACCTTTGGATTCTTATGCCCATCCGGGTCTGTCGTGCCCGCGATCACGCAGCGAAGGAAGAGGGACAAGTACTCTTCGTCGCGGGAAAAGCTCTCGTTGCAGGCGCTACAGATTCGGACGACAGGGAGGTTCGCTGGGTAGGGCTTCCGCAAGAGTGTCCGCGAGGGCACGTGATCCCTGTTCGTGTCGACGCCGCCATTCCCCGCGCCACAGTGGATACACCATGACTTTTGCCGCTCGTCGACGAATTCGTTGATCTGGTACATTCGATGTCTCAGTCCTTCAGTCCGGCATGACAGCTTGGGTCCCACCCATGCTTGCTCCGGAAGCGATGATCTATCAGATTCCTGACGTCCCGACAAATTCTTGCCGATGCTTCCGGATCGGCGCGCGCCCGCCTGATCGCCGCCTTGGGCCGGGGCAACCTCGGCCTCGCGCAGCATGCCGATGATCTATTGTGGGGTGTAGCGTTTACGGCTCATTTTGTCCTCCTTTCGAGGCGTTAAAATGAGCCAACCTCCCTTAACAAACTTGGATCACTTTCAGGGGGTCACTTCAGGGGCAGGCCATATGTAAATGGGCAACTTGGGCGACCAATGATTTGCTCCTAGCTTAGAAATCGGCGGAGCAGCAATGTTGGCAATAAATATCGTTCACGGCTAGGCTAGTGAATTGGGCTACAGCAGCTATGGGTTAGATTATTCTGGGGAGAGGGCGATATGAGTCGCGAAGAGCTCGAAAAAAGGATTAGGGAAGAAGTCGACAAAGCTTGGGAAAATGGGAAACCCATTCTGCTAAGTGAATTGGGAGCGTTGGATGGTGGAGAGGTCGCGAGGTCCGCTAGACGTGAGGCCAGTAATCTGACCAGCTTCATTCGGGATTGCCTGGCCGACGAGGTCGCGCTGGTTAAGCACTCAAAAATACCGGCAGCTGTCGGAGCCGTTCCAGCAAACCAAACGCCGGAGGAGGGGAGCGATACTGATAAGCTATTAGAAGCAAGATTGGTGGCAAACAAAGGAGAAGGTTCGGAAATCCAATTTAACCGTAGGTTCTGGACCGCGTTTCGCAAGTCAGTTGAAGCCGGAGAAAAGCGTTACATCCAAATTGAGGCTCCTTTTAGATTTGAGAACCGGAAGGAAGATGAGACTCCGAGCGAGGGATTTGTTGAAATACCTCAAAAGTATATCGCTACTGATAATGCCGTGCCTGATAAGGACGTTTACGCCAATATCAAGAGGTGGGCTGAAGAACGCGACTTGGACCTAGACGCTTTCTCGTATCAACAAAGGTTGGTGGACAGATACGAACGCCAGAGGGGACCGTCAGTTCTTGACAGTTTGCTCGACGCATTAGACTCACAAGACCTGAAAAGACTGGAGATGCCACTTGATATCGTTTGGAAACTAAGAAAATCCAAACCATGAAACCGAATGATCCAAAATTCCTAGTTGTCGTCGCAGGCGTTCCAGGGATTATTAGCGAACAATTTAAAGGTAAGATCGCATCACTCGAAGAAGGGAGGCGTCAATTTATTTGGCTCCCCCTTGACATGACCCGGGGCTACAACCCCAACTACGTCAAGCAGATATTTAACAATTTTTATGATGAACTCCGCCGCTCGGTGCTAGACACCTCTACGCGCCAAAGCGGCTATTCGGGTTTTCAGGGCGCCATGACGGTATTCCTTAAACACCGGAGGAATGACGACCTTGTAGAAAGGGCTTTCAGCATCGAAACACTTACTATGAGCGTACCTATGCCCGATTGGCTTGGTCATAGTCGTTACAGTGATGCCCGCTGTGGACAGGCCGCAAATGAGATTGCAACGAGTATCAAGCGTGTTGTTCGAAGGGGTGAAAAAGTCCTCTCTGCGGTTTATAACCAAGTTAACAGTAATGACAACCAGACCCCCTTTTTGTTGCCAGAACGGAATTTTGATTCGTCCAAAATTGGCGAACTTGCACGATCTGTTGGAACGATTGCGTTAGAAGACAATGACGTATTCGAAGCAGTAAAAAATCTAGTTGCGACATTTAAGGCCCAGAATCCTAGGGTCAAAGGTCCAAATAATAGGGATTCGTTTAGGAATAAACGAAACCTTCTGTTTCAAGGGCCAGGAAGTGCCCGGCACGGGTTTGCTAATAGTGTGTCAAAGGAGCACAAGAAGCAGTGCCTAATCAGAGGTCGAATTCGGTTTGGAGCTCCATACGATCCCAGATTTCACTATGACTGTGTAAAGCTCAAGGGTAGCCTCGCCACCTCGTGGAAAAGTTGCCATGAACAAGAGGTAACAATTTCTCCTGCTCGTACACATATCAACATCTCGCCAAATGACTACGTTCGATGAGACAGCTTAAAGAGTTGCGGCGACACCCGAAGGTGCCGCCGCAAAAATTGAATTGTTGCTCTTGGTTAGCGATGAACTTTTGCCTAAGTTACTGATAAATTATTAACAAAATATTTTGCTCCTCTTCAGACGAAAAATCCATCTACGCGCCTTTAAGTGCAGATCGCCAACAAGGGGAGAACTCTAGATGTTCAGGCCCTCGCTCTAGTTCACTTCACCACACCCTAAGTGGAGCGCAACAACAACCCCTACAAAGGACTCTGGTACGGTTGACCCCAGCTATTGGTCCCAAAGCCGAGTGTCTCTCTCGCGAAACCACCTATAATATGCTCATAAGACTCTGATTTATCAAGTTGAAACTTCAACTAACTGCCCGACTGCAAAACATGTGGTGATCCATTATTTTGAAAATGGGCCGCTTTCAGGGGGTCACTCCAGCTACCACCACTCAAATCAGGTCAGCATCCCTGTAAGGTAGGAGCGCGTTCTTCGCAGCATTCGTACTGGTAGATTGAGTGTTCCCCTTTATGCGGCACCACACGGGAAACCGCGTCGAGGACCCCCTAGAACGCTTCTCTTCTGCCCCAGCCTCTGCAAGTTGACGGGTAATCTCGTTGGCAACATCTACAGGCACGAAAAACACGTCATCCTCCTCCTCGTTTGGGTCTAGACGGACAAATGCGATTACGTCAGCTGCGGGGCCATCCTTGGTGTTGAAATATTGACCGTCTTCTCGGTAATTGCCTGCCAGTGCAACTTGAAACCCGTGTCGCCCAGTCTTCACCTGAACGGTGATGCGGTGGTCATCTTTCATGGCAATTAGATCGAAGTTGGGCATATTCTGGACGCCGCTGTTCGCGTTGACGACTAGCCATCCGCGCCGAGACAACCTGTAAGTGACAAGCGATTCCCCCGCTGCCTTACTCAACTGTTTTGCAAGAGCGGTCGACGGATTGAGAGACCGACTTTTTGTGGAATTTGCGCCGTTCGTTGCGGCCACAGTTAATCCTCCCCTGGGTTTTAGATCACATGCAAATGACCACTTAGTGAAGACATTCTACCGGGTGGCCTGCCCTCATTGAGCGGTCCACGGTCCAAGTTAGAGATTGGCGCGGGTTAAGTCGATGGGCCGGCCGGGTCTCCAACTCGACCATTTCCTCCAATTCCCCCTTGCCCCGGCATCCGTCCGGGCTAAATGAAATAGCGGCAGCGGCGGCATAAAATGATTGCGTCATGGCCGGGCCGGGACCCGGCCATCCACGGACCTGAAGCGGTCTCCCGCCGGTTTCCCCGTGGATGCCCGGATCAATTCCGGGCATGACGACTTGTATTTCCCCCCTTGCGCCGGCATCCGTCCGGGCTAAATGTATAGGCGACTGCCGCGCCCTCGCCGGGGCGGCGTTTTACGTCTGGAGGGAAGCTATGCATTTTTGTACGAACTATTCGGGGGGTACCTCCCAAATGGGTGTCAATAAATGTCCATTAATGTCCATGAATGTCCATTCCGCCGAAACAGGGAAAATTACAAATCATGTTTTTTCAACGACTTAGAGCTATGCGTTCTGTGCATGGCTCGCGCCCTCGGGGACCGGTCTCGGGAGATGATCGCGCGGTCCCCCCTCCCTGTTTGACCCGCCGAAGCCGCCGCGATAATCATGCCCCCGCCGGGCCGTTCCCGGAACGGCGAACCGTGTTTCCGGAGGGAGAGATCTAAGTGCAAAACCGCGTTGTCATGCTTGCCGAACAGGGCGCGCCCTCGGTGATGTCCGTCGAGACCCGGGACCTCGCCGCCCCGGGCCCCGGCGAAGTGCAGATCAGGCAGAACGTCATCGGCTTCAACTTCATGGATATCTATCAGCGCTCGGGCCTCTATCCCCTCGACCTGCCGAGCGGCATCGGCCTCGAAGCGGCGGGCACGGTCTCCGCGCTCGGCGCCGGCGTCGCCGAATTCGAGGTCGGCCAGCGGGTGGCCTACGCCACCGCGCCCTGCGGCGCCTACGCCGAGTACCGCAACTTCCCGGCGGTCCGCGTGGTGGCGCTGCCCGGCGACATCTCCGACGAGCAGTGCGCGGCGACCCTGTTCAAGGGCATGACCGTCGAGTACCTCCTGAACCGCTGCTACGACATCAGGAAGGACGAGAAGGTCCTGTTCCTGGGCTCCGGCGGCGGCGTCGGCACGCTGGCCGGCCAGTGGGGCGCCGCCAAGGGCGCCTACATGATCGGCGTCGACGGCGGCGAGGAAAAGTGCGGCCTCGCCCGCGCCAACGGCTATTCGGAGGTCATCGACTTCACCGGGGAGGACGTGGCGGGCCGGGTCAGGGAGATCACCGGCGGCGAGGGCGTGCCGGTGGCCTACGACCCCATCGGCGGCCCGACCTACGAGCAGACCCTCGACTGTCTGGGCCCGCGGGGCTTCTTCATCTCCTTCGGCACCACCGGCGGGCCCATGCCGGCGGTCGATCCGCCGATCCTGCAGAAACGGGATTCGCTCTACTTCACCCGGCCCACCGTCGCCACCTATACGGCCAGGCGCGAGGATCTGGTGATGTCGGCGAACTCGGTCTTCGAGATGATCCGCTCCGGCGGCATCCGGGTGAACATCGGCCAGCGCTACGCCCTCGACGATGCGGTGCGGGCCCACGAGGACACGGAAGCCGGCAGGACCGCCGGCTCGTCGATCCTGATGCCATAGGGCTTTCCGCCAGGCGGAAAATCGGCCGTTTGCGGTTTATGGGCCGCCGGGGCCCGTCATATCCTCGGCCGGACAATCGAACGATCCCAGGGAGCGCCCACATGCCTCGTATCCAACCACTCGATCCGGACGCCAATGATTTCGTCAGGGACCTGATCGCCAAGACGACGGAAAACATGGGTTTTCCGGCCAACAGTTTCCTGACCATGGCCCATTGGCCGGACCTCGCCCAGGCCTTCCTGCAGCTCGCGCGGACGGTGAACTTCGGCGACACGGAACTGCCGGTGGGCATCAAGCGGCTGGTCAGCTACGTGGTCAGCGCCTCGTCCGGCTGCCAGTACTGCGCCGCCCATACGGGCTTTCAGGCGACCCGGTCGGGCGGCATTGCGGCGGAGAAGATCGAGGCCGCCTTCGAGTACGAGACCAGCCCGCTGTTCACCGACGCCGAGCGGGCGGCGCTTCGGGTGGCCCAGTCCGCCGCCTCGGTGCCCAACATGGTCACCGACGAGGATTTCGAGGAACTCAAGAAGCACTTCACCGACCGGCAGATCGTCGAACTGGTGGGCCAGGTCGCCGTGTTCGGCTTCCTGAACCGGTGGAACGACACCATGGCGACGGCATTGGAAGCCGCGCCCACCCAGTACGGGGACGACCATCTGGCGCAAGGCGGCTGGAGCGTGGGCAAGCACGCCGCCGAGTAGGCGGCGCCACCTTGCGAATGTCGCGGCGGCATAAAATGATTTCGTCATGGCCGGGCCCAGACCCGGCCATCCACGTGGATCACCGGGTCAAGCCCGGTGATGATGACTTGTAGGGGAGTGAGGAGCGGCCGCTTATTCGATCCTGAACAGCCTGCGGGCGTTGTCCTCGAAGAACGCCTTCTTGGCGCCGTCATCGATATCCATGGCGTCCAGCGCGCCGACCTCCTCGGGAACGAACTGCCAGGGGTAGTCCATGGCGTACATCATCCGGTCGACGCCGATCACCTCCTGGCAGAACTTGATCGGCGGCCCCCAGCCGACGCCGGACGACGTGTAGTGGAAGTTGTCGATCAGGTAGTCCCAGGCCCGGCGCTTCAGCGGGCCCACATGTTCATACCGGGCGCTGACGGAAATGTGTCCGTGCATGAAGTCGATGCGGTAGAGCCAGTAGGGCAGCGCCTCGCCGCAATGGCCGAGGACGATTTGCAGCTTGGGAAACTTGTCGAATAGCCCGGCGGCCATCAGCCTGAGCGCGTGAAGTCCCGTTTCGCAGGCGAAGCCGTAGACCGCCGCGTCCAGACCGCGCTTCAGGAACGGCTCGATCATCTGCGGCGACGGGGTCTGGGGGTGAAGGTAGATGGGGACGTCCAGCGCCTCGGCCGCCTCGAAGATTTCCCAGTATTGCTCGTCGTCCAGGTAGGTGCCGAGGGTGTGGGAGTTGAGGATGCCGCCCCGGAGTCCCAGCTTGTCGACGCCGCGCTCCAGCTCCTTGGCGGCATTGGCCGGGTCCAGCGGACTGAACGCGGCGAGGCCGACATAGCGGTCGGGATATTGCGCCATGCCCTCGGCCAGCTGGTCGTTGGCGCTGACGGCCAGCGCGCTGGCGGTCGCGGGATCGAACAACTGCACGCCGGGCGCGGTCAGCGACACCACCGCGATGTCGATGCCCGAGGCGTCCATGTCGGAAATCCGCTCCTCGCCCAGGCTCTGGATGCGCCGGGAGTGATCCTTGGCCTTTTGGGTCGAGCCGGTGAAGAAACCCCACAGGCTATGGAAGCCGGGGTCGTCGATGTTCTTGTCGGCGAGTTCCTTCAGATACATCCGCATCATGTCGGGGGGCAGCCACGCCTCCTCGGTGGCGATCCGCTTGTAGGGCGGGTTGGGGTCGCGCGGCGGCATGGCGGGATAACGGTCGGGCATCGGGCTTCCTCCCCTGGCTGAAGGTTTCCGGGAGTATCGGCGAGCCCGGCCGGACGGGCAAGCGCGGCCCGCGGCTATTTGAGGTGGGAAAGGGGCAGCGCCGTCGAGTTTTTGTAGGTTTCGAGCACCAGCGACGATTCCACCTCCTGCACGTTGGAGAGGCGCAGCAGGCGATGGGTGGCGAAACGGCCGTAGGCGTCGAGGTCGGTCGCCATCACCATCAGCAGGAAATCGGACTTGCCGGTGAGCGAGAAGCAGGCCGTCACCTCCTCCATGGCCATCACCTCGGCGACGAACGCGTTGACCTTGTACTCGGCGTGGTCGCTGAGCTTCACGTGGCAGACCGCCCGCACCCCGAGGCCGATGGCCCGCCGGTCCACCAGACCCGCATATCCCGAAATCACGCCCGCGTCCTGCAGCGCCTTGACCCGGCGAAGACAGGGGGACGGCGACATGCCCACCCGTTCGGCGAGATCCACGTTGCTGATCCGTCCGTCGGTCTGGAGGATGCCGATGATCTTCAAGTCGGTGGCGGAAAGGTCCATGAGGTCATATTATCTCATAATTATGCAGGAATAAATGAATTTATGACTTTTTTTATCGAATTATGGTCCAAATTAGGTCACACCTGACCGCTGGTCTTCCGTATCCTGACCGAAAGTGACCCAACGGATCGAACACGGGAGACAGCTCGATGGGATCGCCGAAACACACCACCGATTTGGATCGGGACTACACCATTCCCCAGGATTGGGAGCGCTATACCGATGCCGAGCACGAGATGTGGCGGCGGCTCTACCGCCGCCAGGCGGAGATGCTGCCCGGGCGCGCGGCGGAGACGTTCATGGACGGGCTGACCAAGCTGGATCTCGACGAGGGCGGCATCCCCGATTTCCGGCGCCTCAACGAAAAGCTCCATGGGCTTACCGGCTGGACCGTCGAGGCGGTGCCCGACCTGGTGCCCGATGCGGCGTTTTTCCGGATGCTGGCCGGGCGCCGCTTCCCGGCCGGGCGCTTCATCCGCAAGCCGGAAGAGATGGACTACCTCGAAGAGCCCGACGTCTTCCACGACGTCTTCGGCCATGTGCCCATGCTCACCCATCCGGCGTTTGCCGATTTCATGGCGGCCTATGGCGAGGGGGGATTGCGCGCCCTCGAGTTCGGCGCCCTCGATCATCTGGCGCGGCTTTATTGGTACACGGTGGAGTTCGGCCTGATGAAGAGCCCGGCGGACGGGCATGGCGGCCTCCGCATCTACGGCGCCGGCATCCTGTCATCCAAGGGCGAGAGCGTCTTCGCGCTCGACGATGCGTCCCCCAACCGCATCGCCTTCGACGCCGAGCGCGTCATGCGCACCGATTACAGGATCGACGATTACCAGCAGACTTATTTCGTTATCGACAGCTTCGAGGCGCTGCTCGACGAGTGCTACCAGGACTTCGCGCCGCTGTACGGGCGCCTGGAAACCGCCGCCGAACTGACGCCGGCGGCGGTGGAAGACGCGGACACGGTCCTCCACCGGGGCACGCAGGAATATTTCGCGGAGAAGGCCGCGTAAATTCTCCCTCGCTCTCCGGAGATCGGGCGAACAAGGAATTCACCACAGAGGCACGGAGGTCGGGAGGAGAGGTTTCGACAATGTGGATACCCCGCATAAAGCGGGGTATGACGAGTGGATATACGGCACAAACCAAGTCGTCATGCCCCGACTTGTTCGGGGCATCCACGTTTCGCGGCCGGCGGTACACGTGGATGGCCGGGTCCGGGCCCGGCCTTCAGTCGGCCGAAGCCGACTTTCGGACGGCGTAGGCCGGCCATGACGCAATCATTTTGCGCCTCAGCCGGTGCCCCTCACCGTCTCACCGTCTCCGTGGTTCAAAATTGGAAATGTGGATACCCCGCATAAAGCGGGGTATGACGAGTGGATATACGGCACAAACCAACCCGTCATGCCCGGACTTGATCCGGGCATCCACGTTTCGCGGTCGCCGGTACACGTGGATGGCCGGGTCTGGGCCCGGCCTTCAGTCGGCCGAAGCCGACTTTCGGACGGCGTAGGCCGGCCATGACGCTTTGGCGGTGCTCCTCACCGTCTCACCGTCTCCGTGGTTCAAGAATCGGACTGAAACGGGAAAGGGAAAATACCGTCGCCTAACCGCCCGTCTCGGCCATTTCCTTCATGAAGGCCTCGGTGCGCTTCCGCATCTCCTCGGGCGGGACGTCCTCCACATGGGTGGCGATGCCCCACATGTGACCGAACGGATCGATGATCCGGCCGAGCCGGTCGCCCCAAAACCTGTCCTCCGGACCTTCGACGATCGTGGCACCGTTGCCCTCCGCCTTCGTCATGACGGCATCCACGTCGGGCACATAAATAAAGGTGGAGGACGACCTGCCATCCAGATTTTTTGGGCTCACCGTGCCCCATTCGGGATTGGCGTCGCTCAGCATGACGCGCGCGCCGCCGATGGCGATCTCGGCGTGCATGATGACGCCGCCGGGCCCGTCCATGCGCGTCACTTCCTCGGCGCCGAAGTTCTCGACATAGAAGTCGATCGCCCCGGCCGCGTTTTCCATGGATAGATAGGGCGTCACGGCGGTCATGCCCTCGTTGATGTAGCTGTCGGCCATTTGTTCCTCCTGATGGCTGGTCACGCGTTCATGGGTGTCTGAACAAAACAGGAACATCTATCGGCGGCGGAGTCAATTCCAAAAATAAATGCTCAACCTTTTGGGTAGAACGCCGATGAAAGGAAACCGATCCGAGCCGTCTAAAGGCCCCGCGACTCCGGCAGGATATCGGCCACGTCCGTATCCGTCCGATGGATGCGGCGCTCTTCGGCGTCGAAGATATCGAACCCGTCCAGGCAGCGGACGTTGACCGCCCAGCCGGTAAACGGCGCCTTGCCGTCCTCCAGTTCCTCCCGGGTGGGCATGCTCGGGCGGCGAAACGGCAGGATGCCGCAGGCGGGACAGAAATAATCCTTGGCGGTCCCGGAGCCCCATTCATAGCGGGTCATGTCGCCGAGCGGCGTCAACAGCCTGACCGCGTCCTCCGGCACCCGGTGGATCAGCGCCCCCCGCTTGCGGCAGATGGAGCAATCGCAGACCCGCACGTGATCGATGTCGGCGGTGAGTTCGAACCGGACCCGTCCGCAATGACATGCCCCTTGATAGGTTTTCTCCACGACTGCCCCTCCCTTGGTTTAAATCCGGCCGGCCTGCTTCCATTCTTTCCTGAGTCAACGAAAACACTCAACCCATTGGCTGGATATTTTCAATAGACCGTGACGGGGGAATGTCGGACATCGTTTGGCGGGCGACTGCCACGAAATCTCGAAACATCGTCGCAATGCGCCCCGCCCCAACTCCTATTCCACGAATTGCGCACGTTGCCGGATATGCATCCGACCGCACGTTATACGACGCGAAAACCTCGCAACGTACATGAATTTCGAACAAATAAATTAAATAAGTCAATTAACTTTGTAAACTAAACATGTTTCATCATGTAATATAAATTATGTATTTATTATGTAACGTGCAAATTTTCTCTTTCCTTTTTATTTTGGTCGTTTACTATGGGGCCGATGGAGTGATACCAGCCGAGGAGGAGACCATGAGAGACAGTCTAAATCTGAGCGACCGGGAGGTCGTTATCGCGACCCGCGCCCAGCCAGAATACGAGCGCATCTTCCAGTTGAAGGCCCGCTTGCGCCGGGACGGGTACTACTATGAGCGGCTTCACCTGAGGCGCCTGATAGAGGTGGGAATCATAGAAATACGAAAGGAATCCTACGGAACCTACAGCGTCCGGCGCGGCCCGGTCTGGGATGAGTTTTATTCCGAGAATGGAGATCAAGATACCCGAAAGGGTCTTGCCCTCATTGAGTTTTGGGAGAAGTTCGATCGGACACTCCAACCGATGATCGACGCTGCCAACAATCCGAACGTCCTGCCGTTCCGCCGCCCCCCCGACGCGCCTACCCTACGATGAACGAGCAAGTTCCACTTCGCGCTTGGAGACGACGAATGAGAGGCCGATCACCAGGTGACCAGCGAGGGAGGTAACTAATAGGATGTTCGTTTTTGGCCTGATCATCCTCGTGCAGGGCGTAATGCCGCTTTTCCTCTTGCTGGTTTTCGTGCCGATCCACGGCGTGATGCAGGGTGATCTCTTCGTCACACTGCTTGGCCCCTGCTGGCTACTTTCCTTGTTTTCCCTAAAGTACCTGTTGAGCGGCCACTGGCTGCGTCTCTTTCGGAGGAATGACGACCAATGACCGCACACCAACGAACGATTCTCAAGAGTTCTTCGACCGCCAGGAAAGCAAATTCGGCCAATAGCACTCAGTTTAAGGCCGCTTCTGAGAATGTGAAAATCGCCACCGAATATCAGTTCAAAAACAATGCGTGGGCAAGTAAGGGGCTTTGTCTCGAATTCACGTCCTCAGCCTCGGGAGGGTCGGGGGACTCCCCAGGCAAAACTGACTTTCGCATCCATATAGGCGTCAACGACTACTCTGCTATCCTCAAGGCAATGGCTGAGGTTGACAGAAAGACGACGCTTCTAGCTGCTGCCCAATTGGTGCAGGAACTTTCCTCGGCAATTCAAGAAGAGCTGGACGCGGCGACGGTTCAGAAAACCAAGAACCGTATGTTGCTCAACATACCGCGACCTTAAACTAGGAACTTACAAATTCGATAAACCGCCGGCCAGCTTCACCACCGCCCGGCGCACCGCCTTGAAGCCCTCGGTGTCCGGTTCGTGAATGAAGTCGAAATGCTCGGCATCCTCGACGATTTCGACCTCGATCGGGTCGCCGGCGGCCCGCGCCAGCGCCGGATAGTCGGGCATCTTGATGGTCGTCCGGCCCTGGGCCAGCGCCCGGTACGGGGTCACGGGATAGCGCCCGGAACTCACCACATAGGCCTGCGGCATGCCCCAGGGCAGCCATTCCAGGGGCGAGATTTCCCGCATCCTGTCCGCCTTTTCCGAAGGATCCCCGCCGATCAGCCGCTCGATGATCGGCTCGCCGCAATAGAGCTCGCCGTCGACGCCCTTGGAGTCGATCACCCGGGGATCGATGAAGGCATCGGTGATCACCGCGCCGGCCGGGACCACCTTCGGCGCGCCTTTGATGTCGCTGCCGTCCGGCAGTTTGGGGCGCGCCGCCAGCCAGGCGCCGAAATGCCCGCCCGACGAATGGCCCAGGATCACCACGCGGGCGGGGTCGATGGGGTGCGCCCCGGCGAGCGCCGCCACATGATCCAGCGCTTGGCCGAGATCGAGAAAGGTCCCCGGCCAGCCGCCGTGATCGTGGCCGACTCGGCTGTATTCCACGTTCCACGCCGCGATGCCGTCGCCGCGGAGCGCCGCGGCCATGGGGCGGTAATCCTCCATGGCGCCGCGGGAGGCGAGCCAGCACCCGCCGTGCAGCAGCATCACCACGGGGAACGGCCCCGTTCCGGCGGGGATCGACAGTTCGCCGTAGCTGGTCGGTGTGTCGCCGTAGGCGATGCGGATCGGGCCGGTCATGGGCTCTCCTTTGACCCCAGCCTAGAGCAGTGTCCGGCCAGATTGAACCATTTGACCGGGATTAATTCGCGTCGTGGCCAAGCGCGGGCCGAACGGTGATGCCGGACCATCGGCGGAGCGGCGCAACGCCGCCACGGCGCGAAGGAACCCGGCCTTCGGTGGCGCTCCCCGGTCCCCCGGGTGCGTTGCGGGCCTCGTCCGATGCACACACATCGCACTTCGGCCCGCGCCTGCCCGGATAACCGATGAGCG
>JAJDXO010000051.1 GCA_022823235.1 Rhodospirillales bacterium | reverse complement strand
CCCTCTCCCCTGGCGGGAGAGCAACTGTGTTCGGCGTTTTTTTCATGTGGCTGTTTGCCAGGGTTGATTGTCCCGGACCATGGCGTTGAGGATGACGATGAGTTTTCGCATGCAGGCGGTGGTGGCGACCTTTGGCGGTTTGCCGTTGTCGATCAGCCTGCGGTGGACTGTGGCGATGGCGGGATTGTGCCTGGCGGCGGCGAGGGCGGCCATGTAGAGCACCTTGCGGAGGTTGGCGCGGCCGCCGAAGATGGTGCGCCGCCCCTTATGGGTGCCGCTATCGCGGTCGAAGGGCGCGACGCCGGCGAGGGCGGCGATCTTCCCCCGGTCGAGGGTTCCCAGTTCGGGCATTTCGGCGATCAGGGTCCAGGCGAGGACGGGGCCGACGCCGGGCACGGTGCGCAAGAGCTCGAAGAGGGCCGCGGTGGCGCGGTCCTGGCCGAGGATGGCGACGATGCGATGTTCGACGGCGTTCCGTTGGCGGACCAGGAGGGCGCGGTGTTCGGCGGCCATCGCCCGCAGTTCCGGGTCGGTGACCAGCCGCATCTGGTTGTCGAGGGCGACGATGGTGTCCGACAGCTGGCGCCGATGGGCGACGAAGGCGCGCAGCCGCCGGCGGTGGTCGTCGTCGCTCACCTCCGGGCCGTCGACGGTGTCGATGAAGGCGGCGATGACGGCGGCATCGAGGCGGTCGTTCTTGGCCTTGACGCCGGTGGCGCGGGCGAACTGCCGGACCCGCGCCGGATCCACCAGGCGCACGGCGATGCCCGCTTGGCGGAGCCGCCGGATCACCACGCGCTCGTAGCCGCCGGATGCCTCCAGGCCGACCGCCTGCGCGCCGCCCGGCGCCGACAAGCGCTCGACCAGCGCGTCCAGCCCCGCCCGGTCGGTGGCCACCCGGAAGCGGGCTTCCCCATCGGACGTCGCCACGTCCAACCAGTCCTTCGAAACGTCGATCCCGATCGTCGGCATGCTCATTCCTTCTGTCCCTTCCTTGCAGTGCGGGCTATCATGCCCGTGCAACTGTACGGGCTTCGAAAGAAGGCGGAGGGGGCCACGCTCTCCCGCGGCCTGTGGCACACACGGCCAAGGGATGGACGGCCTCACCTCCGCGCCGGCGGACGCGGCGCAAACCGCTCCGCCGGTTCCCGATCTTACCTCATTCAGCAAGACACAAGGGACGCGGAGGCTTGGCGAGCGAAGCGAGCCTAGCCGTAGCTGGGTGAGGGGGAGTGTCGTTCCACCCCCGCCCATTTTAGGACCACCCCCACCCCAACCCTCCCCCGTCAAGGGGGCTACCGCATTCACACATCTTTTCCTGATGCAGCCCTTAACCAAAGAAAACGCTGTATTTTCAATATGTTCTGGTGATCGCTAATCTGGGGATTTTGTCGATCAGAACCCATCTAACCTATTCAAATCATTGAAGATTTCGAGATGTGTGACTCCAGTAGGTCAAGGGGGAGGGAGTTTCAGTGGGTTCTCTCGCCCCCGTCAGGGTGAGGGGGAGCGTGCGAGTCTAATCGGGTGAGGCGCCCAGGGGTTCTTCGCCGTCATCGGGATCGAGGGGCTCGGCGGTCAATGGCTCATCGTCATCGAAGACGTCGCCGTCTTCGGCGTCCTCCGGGCCGGTCTGGCCGGCGCCGCCGATGGAGGCGATCGCCGCCCGCTTGTCGAGCAGCCCGGCGGCCTTCAGTTCCTCGAGGCCCGGCAGGTCGTCCAGATTTTCCAGGCCGAACTGATCCAGGAAGCCCTCGGTCGTGCCCCAGGTCACCGGGCGGCCCGGCGTACGCCGCCGCCCCTTGGGCTTGATCCAGCCCGCTTCGAACAGATTGTCGATGGTCCCCTTGCTCAGGGAGACGCCGCGGATTTCCTCGATCTCGGCCCGGGTGACCGGCTGGTGATAGGCGACGATGGCCAGGGTCTCGAGGGCCGCGCGGGAGGGTTTGCGCGATACGGTCCGCTCCACGTTGAGCATCGGCCCCAGATCGTCTGCGGTGCGGAACGCCCAGGCGGCGCCCACTTTCCTGAGCTCCACCCCCCGCCCCTCATAGAGAGCCCGCAGCGCCGATACCAGGGCCGGGATGTCGGCATCGTCGGGTAGCCGGTCGGCCATCGCCTTTTCGGGCACCGGATCGGCGGACGCGAAAATCAGCGCCTCCAGAAGTCTCAGATGCTGCGGATCAACCTGTCGTTCCTCGGACACTTAACCGGTCTCCGTCATGTTGTCGGTGGCCCGGACGAAAATCGGGCCGTAGGTTTGGCCTTGGCGGATATCCAGCTTGCCCTCCTTGGCAAGCTGCAGCGCGGCGGCGAAGGTGGACGCCAGCGCCGACTTGCGGATCACCTCGTCGGCGAGGTTTGCCGGCAGGAAGGTGATCAGGTTCGCCCAGTCGGGAATTGCGCCCATCATGCCGACCATCCGCTTCAACGCCTCGTCGGGCGAGAACAGCTGGCTCGGCTGGATACGGAGGGTCGCGGCTTCGGCGCGGCGCTGCTGATCGCCATAAGCCTTCAGGAGATCGTAGAGGGCCGCGTCGGGCTCGGCCTTGTTCACATAGGCGAACTTCTCCGGTGCGCCGCGCTTGAAGAAATCCTCGCCCAGCCGGTTCCGCGCCATCAGGCGCGCGCTTGCTTCCTGCATGGCCTCCAGCCGCCGGAGCTGATAGGCGAGCGCGGCGGCGAGTTCGTCACCGGTCGGCTCCTCCTCTTCGCCGAGGCCGGGGAGCAGCAGCCGGGATTTCAGGTAGGCGAGCCAAGCCGCCATCACCAAATAATCGGCGGCCAGTTCCATATTGGTGCGCCGCACCCGGGCGACCCAGGCCAGGTACTGGTCCGCCAGTTCGAGAATGGAAATCCGGGTGAGGTCGACCTTCTGCTCGCGGGCCAGCATCAGCAGGACGTCGATCGGTCCCTCGAAACCGCCGACGTCGAGCACAAGCTCGCCCTGGGCCGCCGCCCGAATCTCCTCGGGACGCCCCTCGAATTCTTCGATGGTTTGGTTCATGCCCTCAGGTTCAATCCAAACAAGCCGCCGAGAAATCTCATGATGGCCTCGGACGGATTGCCGATCAGCCACCAGAAAATGTTGAGATCCATCCCCGCCATGCCGCCCAGCCAGGGAAGCACGAAGAGAGCGGCTATGATAATGGCGAATCCCCAGCGCTCCAAACGCATGTAGCGTTCGGCCGCGGCATAGGGCAGCAGCGCCATCACCACCCGGCTGCCGTCGAGGGGCGGCAGCGGGAGCATGTTGAAGACGGCCAGCAGAATATTGAACCAGACCGACAAACCGAGCGTGCGGATGACCCATTGCTCGACGGGTCCGCCGGCGGGCAGCATGAACGCCAGCAGCGCCATCGAAACGACGGCGAGGATCAGATTGGTGCCGGGCCCGGCCGCGGCGACCAGGATGGTGTCCCGCCTGACGTTGCGTAACCGCCAGAAACTAACGGGTACGGGCTTGGCGGCGCCGAACATCATACGGCCGCCGGAGGCCAGCAGCAGCATGGCCGGCAGCAGGATGGTGCCGAAGGGATCGATGTGCTTGATCGGATTGAAGGTCACCCGGCCCGCCCTGTAGGCCGTATCGTCGCCGAGCTTCCAGGCCACCCAGCCGTGCGCCGCCTCGTGGAGGGTAACGGCGAACAGCACAGGCAGGACCCAGGTGGATGCGCTGTAGACGATCCCGGCGATATCCATCAGCCGCCGGCCTCCGGCATCAGGGCGGCCAATTTCGCGCCCAGGGCCGCAAAATCCGGCGAATCGGGCGAATCGGCCATTTCCCGGCCCCGGTCCAATCGGGCCAGCGCGGCGTCGGTGAGCGGCGCCGATCCCGCCGCCACGGCCTCCATTTCGGCCATGTCGCCATTGCAGTGAAGCGCGACATCGCAACCGGCCGCCAGCGCACCCGCGGCCCGGTCGGTCATGGACCCGCGAAGCGCCTTCATGGAAAGATCGTCGGATACCAGCAAGCCCTCGAACCCGATCCGATGCCGGACGATCTCGGTGAGAACATGGCGGGACAAAGTCGCCGGCGCGTCCCCGTCGATTTTCGAATAGACCACATGAGCGGTCATCGCCCACGGCATGCCGGCGAGCGCGCGGAAGGGCTCGAAATCGGTTTCGTCCAATTCGCCCAGGGGGGTGTCCACCACCGGCAGCGCCTCGTGGCTGTCGACGTTTGCGCGCCCGTGGCCGGGGATGTGCTTGATCACCGGCAGCACGCCACCCGCCAGCAGGCCTTCGGCGGCGGCGCGTCCGAGGGCCGCGACGATTTTCGGGTCGGTGTGATAAGCCCGGTCCCCGATGATCGGGTCGGCGCCGGGCCGGGGCGCATCCAGGACCGGCAGGCAGTCCACGTCGATGCCGAGACCGGCGAGGTCGCCGGCGATCAGCCGCGAGTTGACGCGCACGGCCTCGATCGCCGCGGCCGCATCGCGATCATAATGCCGACCGAATTTGCGCCCCGCGGGCGGCGTCCGCCAGTGGGGCGGGCCAAGACGGGCAACCCGTCCGCCTTCCTGGTCGATAAGGACCGGGGCATCATCCCGTCGGACGCTCGCGCGCAAATCGGCGGCCAGCGTCTGCACCTGGTCGGGCGTCCGGCAATTGCGGGCAAACAGAATGAACCCGAGGGGATCGGCCTCGGCGAAGAACCGCTTTTCCTGTTCTGAGACTTCCGGCCCGGCGCACCCAAGAATGACCGCTCGGGGCGGCGCCCGGTTCACCGCCTAACGGCCCGGCCGCACGACCAGGCAGCCGACCTTGATTTTGGTGAGCTCGCCGCAGAGGGTCCTTGCGGCCGCCTTGTTCTCCAGGGGCCCGGCGCGAAGACGGTAGTAGATACCCTTGTCGCCCAGGTCGGCCCGGACGACGGAGAGCCGCAGCCGGTCCAACAGACCCGAATGACGGGTCCTCAGCCGGGTCCATTCCCGCTGCACATCCCGTTCGGAGCGGACGGCGGCCAACTGGACGCGGTACCCTTTGCCGGCCGGTCCGGCGGCGGGCGCGGCGGATTTCGGCGCGGACGCCACAGGCTTGGCCGGCGTCGCGGCAGCCGCTTTGGGTTTCGTCCTTTTTGTGGCCGGCGGGGCCGGCGACGGCGCGGGCTTGGCCGGCATCGCGGCAACCGTTTTGAGTTCCGTCCTTATGACCGGCGGTACGGGCTTGGCCGGCGGCGCGGCGGCCGTTTTGGATTTCGTCTTTATTGCCGGCGGGGCCGGCGGCGGCGCGGGCTTGGCCGGCATCACGGCAGCCACTTTGAATTCCGCCTTTATGGCCGGCGGGGCGGGCGGCGGTACCGGCTTCTTCGCTTCGGCGGTCTTCGCGGGCGACGCGCTGGGCGGCGGCAGCGGGGCCTCGGGCCGGGGCAGCAGGTTCTCGGCCCGCGGCGGCGGCGGCAGTGATTCCAGCCGGTCATAGACCAGCTTGTCCCGGTTCGGAATATCGAGGCCGCCCGGCCGATCGGGCTTGACCTTGAACGGCGCGGCATCGGCGCGCACCACCGGAATTTCATCCGGCGCCAGGCGCAGTTGGTCGCCCCAGCGGGCCCAGGCGCCGGCCCCGGCCCCGGCGATCAACACCAATATGATAAGGGTCCGTCCGATGCGCCGCGTGGGACGGCGCCGCTGGACGGGCTCGAACGCCAGGGTATCGGAAGGATCCTCCGGGCCGGCTTCCGGCGCGGGATCAGGGTCCAGGCGCGGCCCCAGGACCGGCTCGTCGCGTGGTGCCCGGCTCTCGTCATCTGCGTTCATCAGCGCATCTCCTCTACGGGCGTCACGCCCATCACCTCAAGACCGGAGGCGATGACGAGCGCAAGACCCCGCACCAATGCCAAACGTGCTCGGGTCAACCCTAAGTCCTGTTCGTTGAGAAACCGTAAACTTGCGTCTTCGCGGGTTCCCTTGGTCCAAAGGGCATGAAACAGCCCGGACACGTCCAGAAGATAGTAGGCAATCCGGTGGGGTTCATGCGCCTCCGCGGCGCCCTCCACCACCCGCGGCCACTCGGCCATGGATTTGATCAGGTCGAGCTCGGCGTCGTCGGCGAGGAGGCTAAAATCCGCGTCCATCAGGGCGGCCGGCGAGAAATCCTCGTCCGGGAACATCTCGGCGGCGTGGCGCAGCACGGAGTGACATCGGGCATGGGAGTACTGGACATAGAACACGGGATTGTCGCGGCTCTGCTCCAGCACCTTCTTGAGGTCGAAGTCCAGCTGCGCATCGTTCTTACGGGTCAGCATGATGAAGCGGACCGCGTCCTTGCCGACCTCGTCGATGACGTCGCGGAGGGTGACGAAGGTGCCGGCGCGCTTCGACATCTTCACCGGCTCGCCGTCCTCCATCAGATTGACCATCTGGCAAATCTTCACATCGAGGTTGCCGTCCCCGGCGGTGAGCGCGTTGACGGCCGCCTGCATGCGCTTCACGTAGCCGCCGTGGTCGGCGCCCCAGACGTCGATCATGTCCCGGTAGCCGCGGGCGTGCTTGTCGAAGTGATAGGCCATGTCGGTGGCGAAGTAGGTCCACGACCCGTCCGACTTCTTGAGCGGCCGGTCGACATCGTCACCGAAATCGGAAGCCCGGAACAGAAGCTGGGGCCTCGGCTCCCAATCGTCGGGCTCCTTGCCCTTGGGCGGGTCCAAAGTGCCCGTATAGACCAGATCCCGGTCTTCGAGATCGGCAAGCACCTTGTCGACGCCGCCCGCCTCGACGAGCGCGCGCTCCGATGAGAACCGATCGAAAACAATGCCCAGCGCCTCAAGGTCCTCGCGGATCATCTCCATCATCGCGTCGACCGCAAAACCCCGGAACTGTTCGAGCAGGATGCTCTCGCCCAGCACTCTTTCTTTCGCCGGATCGACCGGCCAATCGGAACGGTCTCTTTCAGCCAGCTTCTCGGCCACCGGGATAAGGTAGTCGCCCGGGTACACGCCTTCGGGCATTTCGCCCACCTGCAGACCGAGCGCTTCCCAATAGCGGAAGTGGAGCGACCGCGCCAAGGCCTCGACCTGGGCGCCGGCGTCGTTGACGTAATATTCCCTGGTCACCTCGAAACCGGCCTTGGCGAGCAGCGCGGCCAGGGCGTCGCCCACCACCGCCCCCCGACCGTGGCCCACATGCAGGGGACCCGTGGGATTGGCCGAGACATATTCCACGTTGACCTTTCGGCCCGCGCCGAGTCGGGAGTCCCCGTAAGCCGTACCCGCGCCGAGGATGTCCCCGATCCGCGCCTGCCAGAAGGCCGGAGCAAGCCGGAGATTGATGAAGCCGGGCCCCGCCACCTCCGCCGCGGTTACATCGTCGAATCCGGTGAATTTGCCGGCAATGGCTTCGGCGAGGTCGCGCGGCTTCATCTCCGCCGGTTTGGCCAGAACCATGGCCGCGTTGGTGGCGACGTCGCCGTGCTCGGCTTCCCGCGGCGGCTCGACATTGACCCGCCCATAGTCCAAGCCGTGCGGCAGGGCGCCGGCCTCCGCGAATTCGTCGAGAATGCCGGTCAGACGTGATTTCAGGAGTTGAAAGGGATCCATGAGGCGGTCTTTTAAGACCTCAATTCCAAAAGGTCGATCAGGATTTGCGGCTCAGGAGGTTCCGGCCTGGACGCCGATCAGCCGCGCATGTTCATCGAGCGCGAACCGGTCGGTCATGCCGGCAATGTAGTCGGCGACCGCTTTGGCGGTTTCGGCGCTGCCCGGCGCGCCGGTCCTCGCCTGCCACTCCGTCGGCAGGCTTTGGGGCTCGTCGAGCAACAGCGTGAACAGGTCGTGGACGACGCGGTGCGCCTCGCTGGTCATCCGTTTCACCCGGTGGTGGCGGTACATGTTGTCGAACAGGAAGCGTTTGAGTTGGCTGTCCATCTCGCGCATGGCGTCCGACAGGGCGATCACCGGCCGGTCCAGGCCGCGCACGTCATCCGCCGAGGCGGGTTTGGCGTCGGCCAGCCGGCGGCGGGACTCGGCAAGCGCGTCGCCGACCCATTCCCCGATCATGCGCCGGATGGCTTCGTGCTTGCGCCGCGACTTGTCGAGGTCCGGATAATCCTTGTCCACGCCGGCGAAAATATCGCCGACCATGGGCACGTCCGAAATGTCCTCGGCGGAGAACAGACCGGCCCGAAGCCCGTCATCGATATCGTGGTTGTTGTAGGCGATGTCGTCGGCGAGCGCCGCCGCCTGGGCCTCCGCCCCGGCATAGGTTCCCAACTCCAGGTCATGCGCCGCCACATATGCCGCGATATCGCCCGGCACCTCACGGTCCGCCTTCGGGCCGGTCAGCGGGCCGTTATGCTTCACGACGCCTTCCAGGGTCTCCCACGTCAGGTTGAGGCCGTCGAATCCGGGATACCGCTGTTCGAGCCGGGTTACGACGGCCAGCGACTGGGCGTTGTGGTCGAAGCCGCCGAACGGCGCCATGCGGTCCGAAAGCGCGTCCTCGCCCGCATGGCCGAAGGGCGGGTGTCCGAGATCGTGGGCCAGCGCCAGCGCCTCCGCCAAATCCTCGTCGAGATCGAGGGACCGGGCGATGGAGCGCGCGATCTGCGCAACCTCCAGGGAGTGGGTGAGGCGGGTCCGGTAATAGTCGCCCTCGTGATTGACGAACACCTGGGTCTTGTATTCGAGCCGCCGGAAGGCCGCCGAGTGGATGATCCGGTCCCGGTCCCGCTGAAAACAGGTCCGGGTCGCGCTTTCCGGCTCGTCGTGAAACCGCCCCCGGCTTTCATCGGGCCGGCAGGCATACGGGGCGCGGGCGATATCCGCCGGGGGCTGGGTCAGCATTGCCTCTGTTCCGAAACCCTTGTCTCGCGGCACAATAGGACGGGTTCTTAGGCGGCGCAACGCATGCCCGGAAGGGTTTGACAACCGCCGATATGGGATTACATAAGCTTGGAATAGCGCTAGATTTAACGCGAATCGCTTCCGAAGCGGAGATTGAGCAAATGACCGCCGAAGCCGGTCTGACCATTACCGAAAACGCCGCCAAGCGGGTTTCCGAGATCATCGCCGCGGAAGGCGAAGACGGGAACATGCTCCGGGTTTCCGTGTATGCGGGCGGCTGTTCGGGTTTTTCCTACAGCTTCGATCTCGACGGCGCCACCAACGACGACGACCGGGTCTACGAGGGTCACGGCATCAAGGTGGTGGTCGACGAAATGTCCCTCGGCCTGATCGACGGCTCGGAGGTCGACTTCGTCGACGATCTGATCGGCGCCAGCTTCCGGCTCAACAACCCGCAAGCTTCCTCGGCCTGCGGCTGCGGGGTGTCTTTTTCTGTCTGATCCCGCCGCCCCGTGCTACACAAGAGGCCCGCCGGACGCGGGCCTTTCCGTTTTGGAGACCTCCCTTGAAGATCGCGACCTGGAATGTGAACTCGGTGAAGGCGCGGCTGGAGCACGTCCTCAGGTGGCTCGACGACTTCCAGCCCGACGTCGCGCTGTTGCAGGAGATCAAGAGCACCGAGGAGACGTTCCCGCGCGAGCCCATCGAGGACAAGGGCTACAACATCGCCATCTCGGGCCAGAAGACCTACAACGGCGTCGCCATCCTGTCCAAATACCCCATCGACGTGGAGCTGACCGCGCTGCCCGGCGACACGAAGGACGACCAAGCGCGCTACATCGAGGCGTTTACCGGGTCCGCCCGGGTGGCGTCGATCTATCTGCCCAACGGCAACCCGACGGACAGCGACAAGTTCACCTACAAGCTCAAATGGCTGGAACGCCTCTACGGACATGTCGGGGACTTGCTCAAGACCGAGGACGCCTTCGTGCTCGGCGGCGACTACAACGTAACGCCGGATGACCGCGATGCCTTCGATCCCATGGGTTGGGCGGACGATGCCCAGCTGCGGCCCGAGTCCCGGGCGGCCTTTCGCAAGATCCTCCACCTGGGCGTCGTCGAGGCCTGGCGGGCGCTGCATGGCGACGAAGAGGGCAAGTACTCGTGGTGGGATTACCGCGCCGGCGCGTGGAACAAGGACAATGGGCTGCGCATCGACCACATCCTGCTGTCGCCGCAGGCCGCCGACCGGCTCATTGCGTGCGAGATCGACAAGACGCCGCGGGGCTGGGAGAAGGCCTCCGACCACACGCCCGTGTGGGTGGAGATCGAGGATTAGGGTCGGGACTCGATTGAATTGCGTCATGGCCGGGCCTGGACCCGGCCATCCACGTGGATCACCGGGTCAAGCCCACTGGTGTCCGGTTAAGATATCTGGACAGGTTGCATGGTGTTGATTCTACTGGTGTCCAAGCGTTTTCCGACGATTTGGACACGGAGTGAGGACCAGCACCATGCGGCACCAGAATAGC
>JAJDXO010000055.1 GCA_022823235.1 Rhodospirillales bacterium | reverse complement strand
CCCGAAGAAGCGATCTTCGTTGAGCCCCGGCTCGTCCTCGCCGTCAATCTGAACGTCCCGCCGCAAGTCATCGCCCGGGCGATAGCCAACGCCAATTCCGTGGTCGATGCCGGGGCAACCGACAGCACGCGGATCGCGGCGCCTGCGGGATCCGACACGGTCTCCGAGATCGCGGGCCTTGCCGTCGGCGTCGGCGGCGAAACGATCAACCTGGCCGATCTCGCCGAGGTCAGCAGGGGCCGGCGATCCGACCCCGGCCTGATCGTGCGCTTCGACGGCGTCGAAGCCTTCACGATCGGCGTCGCCGGGCTCGCAACCGAGAATATCGTGGCCGTCGGCAAGCGGGTGGAGCGGCATCTTGTACGACTTGAGCGGGACATACCGGTGGGCGTCGAATTGCATCCGATCTACCGCCAGCACCGGGTTGTCGAGGAAGCGTCGAACGACTTTCTCGTCAATCTGGCGATGTCCGTCGGGATCGTGACGATCGTGCTCGCCCTGTTCATGGGATGGCGCGCGGGCGCGGTCGTCGGATCGACGCTGCTGCTGACGGTCGCCGGCACGCTTCTGTTCATGATGGTCTTCTCCATCGAGATGGAGCGTATTTCTCTGGGCGGCCTGATTATCGCGATGGGGATGCTGGTGGATAACGCCATCGTGGTCGCGGAGGGGATGCAGATCGCCATGCTGCGGGGCAGGTCTTCGCGCGACGCCGCCGACGAGGCCGCTTCCAGAACGCAGATCCCGCTCCTCGGCGCCACCGTCATCGGCATCATGGCGTTCGCGGGGATCGGCCTCAGTCCGGACTCGACCGGCGAGTTCCTGTTTTCCCTGTTCGCCGTGATCGGCATCTCCCTCCTGCTTTCCTGGGTGCTTGCGGTAACCGTCACGCCGTTGCTGGGGCACTATTTTTTCAGGCGGGGCAGCGGACCGGAGAAGGCCGCCTACGGCAGCCTTCCGTTCCGGGCCTATGGCGCGCTCCTGCGCGGCGCGCTGAAAATGCGCTGGCCGGCAATCGCTGTCCTGGTCGCGCTTACAGCGGCCTCCATGTTCGGATTTACCCAACTCAGGCAGCAGTTTTTCCCGGACTCGAACACGCCGGTCTTCTTCGTCCATTACAAGCTGCCGCAGGGAACCGCCATCGACCGCGTGTCCGAAGACCTTGCAAGGGTCGAGGCGTGGCTGGCCGGGCGGGAGGAGGTCGAGTCCGTTGCGACCTTCGCCGGTCGGGGCGCCGCGCGTTTTGTCCTGACCTATTCGGCCCGGAAGCCGAATCCGAGCTACGGCCATCTGATCGTCCGGACCCGCAGCCTCGACCGGATTCCGGCGTTGCAGGCGGACCTGGAAGCTTTCGCCCGCAACAACTTTCCCGACGGCGAACTCCGCACCCGTCGTCTGGTCTTCGGTCCGGGAGGCGGCGACCCGATCGAAGTCCGCTTCTCCGGCAGCGATCCGAAGATGCTTCGCAAGCTCGGACAGGAGGCGATGGCGCGGATGGCGGCGGCTTCGGCGGACGTGAAGACCCTGCGGACGAACTGGCGCGAACGGGAACTGGTCATCTCGCCCGTCTATGCCGCCGACCGGGCGCAGGCCGCCGGAGTTGCGCGCGAGGACATTGCCTCGACATTGAAGTTCGCAACCGACGGCATCCGCGCCGGGGTGTATCGGGAAGGCGAGCGGCTGATCCCGATCACGGTGCGTTTGCCCCGCGGTTCCGGGCTCGGGCTGAGCGACCAGATGGTCTATTCGGCCACGGTTGGGGCCTTCATCCCGATCGAACAGGCGATCGGCGGCTTTGCCTGGAAGGCGCAGGATACACTGGTTCACCGTCGCGACCGTCTGCCGACCCTGACGGTGTCGGCCGATATCCCGCGCGGCAGGACCGCCGCCGAAGTTCACGCCGCAATCCGTAAACCGGTCGAGGACATACCGCTGCCCCCGGGCTACCGGATGGCATGGGGCGGGGAGTTCGAAGCTTCGGGCAATGCGCGATCCAGCCTTGCGGGGCAGTTGCCCGTGAGCTTCATCGTCATGGTGCTGATCTCGATCCTCCTGTTCAATGCCCTGCGCCAGCCGCTTATCATCTGGCTGCTGGTTCCGATGGCGGTCAACGGCGTTGTCATCGGGCTTCTCGGAACCGGCCTGCCCTTTACCTTCACTGCTCTGCTCGGGCTGCTCAGTCTCTCCGGGATGCTGATCAAGAACGGCATCGTTCTGGTCGAGGAAATCGACCTCGTCCGCCGTGAGGGCAAAGCGTTGAACGAGGCGATCGAGACGGCATGCACATCGCGGCTGCGCCCCGTGGTCCTGGCGACGGCAACCACGATCCTCGGCATGTTGCCGTTGCTGACCGACGCTTTCTTCGTGTCGATGGCGGTGACGATCATGAGTGGTCTGGCCTTTGCGTCCCTCCTTACGCTGGTGGCGGCCCCTGTGTTCTATTTCGTGTTGTTTGCGCGGGATGAACGGCGGCGTGTCGTGACCGGGGCCCCGGCGGCCTGAGCCGGGCCGGGCATACCACCGGATGCATTCCAGTCATCGACACCGCCGCCCTTTAGCCAAATCATCGCAGGTTATGACCCTCACGACCTTCCACCCACCTCACAGATCGCCGATCTGGGGGGCGATTCCTGCTTGCGCCGAACTCCCCCTGCATCCAAACTCCCTTTCGTTTCCGCGCCTCTGGGCCGGAAGACGAGCATACGGGGAACGGAATAACGGGACGTTTCATGGAAATTCGGCGCTGCAACTCCGTCCGGTCGTATCCAGATAAAACTTTGCAGCTGTCCATGGTCGCTTCGTATGTCCCTGGATTGTTCCAACCACAGCGGGAGTTGAGACAATGCGCAAGCCAACCCTCAGGTCGACAGGAATTGCAGGGCTGACGGCCGCGGCGGTAATCGCCTCCTCGGCGGCATTTGCCGAGACGAAAATCCGTGTCCAGTCGGTGATCCCTTCCAAGGCTGACGAAGTACACATGCTCAAGGAGTTCGCTCAGGATGTGAGCGATCTGACCAATGGCGAGGTCGTCATCGAGATATTGCCGGCCGGTGCGGTTGTGGGCGTAAAGGAGACGCTGGACGCGGTCGACGCCGGACTCGTCGAGGGCGGGTTCGCATGGACCCATTACTGGTCGGGCAAACATCCCGCAGCGATGCTGTTCGGGTCGCCGGTGGCAGGCGCCGGCGTCGGCATCGACAACATCGCCTTCATGTCGTGGTTCCTTTACGGCGGCGGCAAGGAACTCTACGACCAACTCTGGAATGAGATGGGCGTCAACGTCAAGGGCTTCATGCTCCAACCGGTCGGACCGGAGGCTCTCGGCTGGTTCAAGGAGCCGATCGAGTCAATGGACGATTTCCGCAAATACCGGTTCCGTACCCCACCCGGAATTCCCGGTCAGACCTACAATGACATCGGGGTGGCGGCTGTAGCGATGGGCGGCGGCGACATCCTCCCGGCGCTCGAGAAGGGCACCATCGACGCGGCCGAGTGGTGCTGCCCGAAGCCGGATAGCGTGTTCGGGTTCCAGAAGGTGCTGAAGCACTACTATCTGCAGGGCCTTCACCAGGTCGTCGTCAACGCGGACCTCTACATAAACGGCGATGTCTACAACTCGCTTACCGATCACCAGAAGAAGGCCATCGAGGTCGCGGCGAACGCTTCGCTCACCAAGGCCCTGGCGTATCGCATCTATGAGAACGGCAAGGCGCTCAAGGACCTGACCGAGAACCACGGCGTGCAGCTCCACGACACGCCCACGGACTATTTCAGCGAGTACATGAACGCCGCCAAGGCGTCGCTGGAGAAGAACGCGGCGGAGAACGCCTTTTTCAAGACCGTCTGGGATTCCCAGCGGGCGTTTGCAGAGATTGCGGTGCCCTTCTGGGCCGGTGCCCAGACCTCGAATGCGAACCTGGGACAGGCGTTCGCCAAGTCGCTTCAGTAGCGCGCGTACGGGTTTGGTTACAGAGCGGCCGGTTGTGCGGCGGAGCGCTGTCTTCGCCGGACAACCGGCACTCTTGCCAGGCGCCCGGGGGCTGGCAGGCCCGGCGCAGGAAGAGCGGGCGGTCTGACCCTTCGGCTGCGTCAATGCGGACGCGGAAAGCCTTCTTGATCGCCAGCGAGGGAGAACGCCAGCGGTGTCCGACGCACCCGAAGAACTGGACATCACCGACGAGTTGATCGCCGAGCGGCGAAACCGCGCGCCGGGGGACTTGCCGGACGATATGGCCGGCTGGATGCGTGCGGCTGTTACCTGGCTCGACATGTTCAGCCTCTGGAGCGGGCGCGTCTTCTGCTGGCTGCTGGTCCCGCTCATGCTGGCCATGGTGTGGGAGGTGGTGGCCCGCAAGCTCTTCGTTGCGCCCACGATGTGGGCGTACGACATAAGCCGGATGCTGAACGGGGCGCTGTTCATGATCGGCGCCGGCTACGCCCTGATGCGCGGCGTCCACATCCGGGCGGACTTCCTCTACCGGAACTGGGCGCCGCGCCGGCAGGCGGCGGTCGACGCGATGCTGTATGTGGCTCTGTTCTTTCCCGCGATGATCTTCTTCCTGTTCATCTCGTTCGGCTACGCCGAGAAGGCCTGGATACGCTGGGAACTTGTCATGGACACCGCATTCATGGCGCCGGTGGCGCCGGTTCGCGCCGCCATGCCGGTCGGTGCCGCGCTGCTGATCGTCCAAGGGATCTCGGAATTGCTGAAGTGCATCTACACGATGAAGAACAACCGGTGGCCGTAGCATGAGCCAGGAGGTCATCGGATTCATCATGATCGCCGTGATGCTGCTGGCGATCTTCGTCGGCTTCCCGATCTCCTTTACGCTCATCTTCCTGGGGCTGGCGTTCGGAGCCTGGGGGTTCGGACCCAAGCTCGTCGTCTATCTCATGACGTTGCAATTCAACAATGTGATGCTGGAGCAGACGCTGGCGGCGGTGCCGTTGTTCGTTTTCATGGGCATCCTCATGGAGCAGGCCGGGCTCATGGAACGCCTGTTCCGTGCAGTGCAGCTCATGCTCTCGCGCACCCGCGGCTCCCTTTACATTGCGGTGTTGTTCGTCTCCACAATCTTCGCGGCCGCTACCGGCATCGTCGGGGCGTCGGTGACTATTCTCGGCATCATGGCGGCCAAGACCATGAACCGGTCCAACTACGATGTGAAACTTGCGGCCGGCACCATCACTGCCGGCGGCACATTGGGAATCCTGATTCCACCGTCGATCATGCTGGTGGTCATGGGGCCGGTGCTTGAGGTGCCGGTTACCGACCTCTTTGCCGCCGCGATCGTTCCCGGAGTTATGCTTGCCTGCCTGTACACCGCCTATTCCTTGATCCGGTGCTGGCTCAATCCGGCGCTCGGACCGCCGCTGCCGGAGGACGAACGCCCGCAGACCTCAGGCCGTATGTGGCTGGAGTTCATAGCCGCCATCGTCGTCCCGGCGGTCCTGTTCGCCGTCGTCACAGTCGTCGTTCACGGCGTCTCGACGGCGTTGGCCGTACAGGGACTGCTGCTCAGGCTGCTGGTGCTGGTGCTCTATCTCCTGGCATACGGGGCCGTGTTCTTCGCCCTGAAGCGGGCGCACCGATGGCTGCTGACCAACCGGCCGCTCGGCTTTTATGTCAGCGAAGTGTGGACCGAGTTCTATCTGGGCCTGGTGCCCCCGGCCTTGCTGGTGGCGTTCGCTCTCGGCTCGATCCTGCTCGGCTGGGCGACCCCGACGGAGGGCGCAGCCTGCGGCGCCTTCGGGGCGCTGTTGATGACCATTGCCTATCGGAAAATGAACCTGGCGCGGTTCCAGGAGGCCCTGGTCAAGACCTTGGAAATCTCGGTGCTGATCCTCTTTCT